>JAXGQH010000029.1:0-13150 GCA_040766545.1 Christensenellaceae bacterium | reverse complement strand
CTCTGTTGTGAACAAGGGAGGAGACCTCTTCCTCTCGTCGGGCTTTGCCGCCCAATCGGCGGGCATCACGATTTACAGCATATTCTAAAAGGCGGCCTGTCCGCCCGCATCCGGCTTTCCCGGGAACATAAGGTATATGAAAGCCTTCCGGGAAAGCCGGAGGAGTGGGATAAAAAGAAAAGAGAGCCGGGCAGTTGCCCGGCTCTCTTTTGGCGCTCCCTTTTGTGCAAGTCCCAAAAAGACAAATTCCTCCAGGCCCCAAAATTTCTTCCGGCACATCCCAAAAAACATTGACAGTTTAATCCTTTGAGGATATATTTAGTTAGTGTAACTAAATAGATGAAACGGGATGAAATAAATTTCAGAAGGTTGCTGTATGGATGAATTTGAACGGAGCCTGAACGACGTGCTGGTCAACACCTTCAATCACATTCTCGAATATGAGGAACGGTCTTTGCAGAGCATCTCCAATTCGGGGATTACCATAAGGGAAGCCCACATCATTGAAGTGGTGGGAAAAGAGGGGAAAAAAGTGTCGGTGAGCGAAATCGCTTCCCGGCTCCGCGTAGCCGTGTCCACCGTTACCGTGGCGGTGCAGAAGCTGGAGCGGAAAGGGCTCGTCACCAGGGCTGTCTGCAAGGACGACGGCCGGCGCTCAAACATCAGCCTCACGGAAATGGGCGAGCGGATCGACCGGGCTCACAGCGTCTTTCACCGAAAGATGGTGAAAAACATTTCCCAGGACTTTAAGCCCGAGGAAAAAGAGATCCTCCTCAATGCCATCCATAAGCTGAACGCGTTTTTTGCGCAGAAAGCTGAAGTCGAAGACACCGCCCTTTAAGCGGCAAAACCATAAAAAGCGAGCGTATAGCGTATTATGAGCATAAAAATCATTGGCACCGGTGCGGCGCTCCCGCAGAAGACGATTGACAACCAGGAACTGGCTGGTTTTTTAGACACCTCGGACGAATGGATCACATCCCGAACAGGTATTAAAAGCAGGCATGTCTGCACAACAGAGACGATTACGGATTTGGCCGAACAGGCGGCAAGAGAGGCGCTTTTAAACGCCCATATGGATATCAGGGAAGTGGACATGATCCTCTGTTCCACCCTCGGGGGAGAGTATGTCTCGCCTTCCCTCGCCTGCACCGTGGCCGAACGGTTTAACGTAAGCCTGCCCGCGTTTGATATCAATGCGGCCTGTTCGGGTTTTTTATATGCCCTTGACGCGGCGGATACCTACATTGCCGCCAAAAAAGCGAAAAACGTGCTGATTGTAAGCGCCGAAATGATGACTCGGTATGCGGACTGGACCGACTGCTCCACCTGCGTGCTCTTTGGAGACGGGCGGGCGCGGCGGTGGCGACGGAGGGGAATCGCTTAAGTACATCCGGGTTTCTTCGGCGGGCAACGCCAAAGTTCTGTCTGTTCCGGCGTCCACGGGCAACAGCCCCTTCACGCCCCACAAACCCCAGGGCTATCTCAAAATGGACGGGCAGGAAGTCTTCAAGTTCGCCGTCTCCACCGTCAACGCCGAGACGGAAAGGGCGCTTGAAGAGCTCAATATGACAAGCGACGACATCGATTATTACATACTCCATCAGGCGAACAAGCGGATCATCGCTTCCGCCCAGACAAGGCAAAAACAGCCGGAAAGCAAATTCCCGGTCAATATAGATCAGTGCGGCAACATGTCCGCCGCCTCCATACCCGTTCTGCTCCATCAGCTTTTGGAGCAGGGGAAAATCAGGCCGGGCATGAAGCTCCTTCTGAACGCTTTTGGCGCGGGCATGACCTGGGCCACGGCGATATTGGTTTGGGAATGATTTTTCGCTGTTTTGAGACAATAAACATCAACAACAATCATGGAGGAAAGAACAATGCTGGAAAAAATTCAGGAGATCTTACGGGAATACAAGGCAAATGAGGAGCTCACCATCACGGAGGACACCACCTTTTCCGAGATCGAACTCGACTCTCTCGACACGGTGGAGCTCATCATGAATCTGGAAGAGGAATTCGGCGTCACCATCGAGATGAACGAGGGCATCCGCTCCGTGGGCGACCTGATAACGGCCATCGAACAGGCCAAATAAGGGGTTATCATGATTAAAACCTCACTTTGCGAAATGCTCGGGATAGAATATCCTATTTTTCAGGGAGGCATGGCCTGGGTGGCCGACGCCGACCTGGCGGTGGCGGTATCCGAAGCGGGCGGGCTGGGGATCATTGCCGCGGGCAATGCCCCCGCCGAGTATGTGCGGGGGGAAATCAGAAAAGCCAAAGCCCGCACCAATAAACCCTTTGGGGTGAACATCATGCTCATGAGCCCCTGCGCCGAAGAGATCGCCCGGGTCGTCGCCGAAGAAAAGGTGGCGGTGGTGACGACGGGCGCGGGCAACCCCTCGAAGTACATCAAAGGCTGGAAAGAAGCGGGCATCAAGGTCATCCCCGTCGTGCCCTCCACGGGCATCGCCAAGATGGTGGAGCGGAGCGGGGCGGACGCCGTGGTGGCCGAAGGCGGCGAGAGCGGCGGCCATGTGGGCGACAGCACCACCATGACCCTCGTTCCCCAGGTGGTGGACGCCGTCCATATTCCCGTTATTGCGGCGGGCGGCATCGGAGACGGGCGGGGCGTGGCGGCGGCTCTCATGCTGGGAGCGCTGGGCGTGCAGCTGGGCACCCGGTTCCTGGTGGCCAAAGAGTGCAACATCCACCCCCACTATAAGGAAAAAGTGCTGAAGGCCAAAGACATCGACACCATCGTCACGGGCAAGCGGCTGGGTCATCCGGTGCGCTCCTTAAAGTCCGCCTTCTCCCGCAAATTCTTCTCTTATGAATACGATCCCTCCATCACCAACGAGCAGCTGGAACAGCTGGGCGGCGGGGCGCTTCGCTGCGCCGTGGTGGACGGGGACGATGTGAACGGCTGCTTCATGGCCGGGCAGATCGCGGGCATGGTTCATAAGGAACAGCCGGCCAAAGAGATCATCGAAGAGATATTTTCCGAAGCGGAAGCCCTACTCTGCGGGGTTCAGAAATGGCTAAAATAGCGTTCGTATTTCCGGACCAGGGCGCCCAGTATCCCGGCATGGGAGAGGACTTATACATTCATTCAAATGCCGCCCGGGAACTGTTCGACGCTCTTGGAAGCGGTGTGAAGGACCTGTGCTTTCACGGCGCGGAAGAAGAGCTGAGGAGCACGAAAAACGCTCAGCCGGCTCTGTACGCCGTGGACCTGGCCTGCGCCCTTGCCTTAAAAGAGCTGGGCGTCGTTCCCGCCGGGGCGGCGGGTTTTTCCCTCGGGGAAATCCCCGCCCTTGCCTTTTCCCATGTGTTTTATCCCGAAGAGGGTTTTTTATTTGTGAAAGCCCGGGCGGAAGCCATGGACAGGGCGGCGGGGGAGAATCCGGGAGAGATGTACGCGGTGCTCCGCCTGGATAAAAATCAGGTGGAGGAGATTTGCAAAACCCTCCCCGCGGCTTTCCCGGCCAATTATAACTGCCCCGGACAGCTGGTGGTGGCGGTCTCCAAAGAAAGCGCCTCCCCCCTGGCCGGCCGGGTGCTGGAAGCAAACGGAAGAATGGTGCGGCTGGCCGTGAGCGGCGCTTTCCACTCGCCCTTTATGCGCCGGCGGGAGAGATATTCGACTATCTTTCGGGTATGACCCTTTGCCGTCCGGACATTCCCGTCTATTCCAACGTGACCGGCCGTCCTTACGGGAAGGAGAGGTGCCCGCGCTTTTAAAAGCCCAGGCGGCTTCTCCCGTCCGCTGGCAGGAGACCATTGAAAACATGACATGGACGGGTTCGACACATTTATTGAAACGGGCGCGGGCACGGTGCTCTCGGGGCTCATTAAAAAGATTTGTCCCCAGGCGGCCGTCTACGCCGTTTCGGATCAAAAGTCCCTCTTGCAGACGGTGGAGGAATTGAAGCATGTTTGATTTAAAAAATAAAACGGCGGTGATCACGGGAGGCTCCCGGGGCATCGGCCGGGCCTGCGCGGAAAAGCTGGCGGGAGCGGGGGCGAACGTGGCCCTGGTATACGCCGCCAGCAAAGAACCCGCCGAATCCCTCTGCGAGCGGCTGGCCGGAAGTTCTACGGCGTAAAAGCCCGGGCGTATGCCTGCAACGTGGGGAATTTTGAAGAGTCCAAAGCCGTGTGCGCCCAGATCGCCGAGGACTTCGGCGGCGTGGACATCCTGGTGAACAACGCGGGCATCACGAGAGACAACCTCATCATGCGCATGAGCGAAAAAGATTTTGACGAAGTGATTGCCGTCAATTTAAAAGGGGTATTTAATTTCATAAAGCACCTGTCCCGCCCCCTTTTGAAGTCGGGCGCGGGCAGGATCATCAACATCTCAAGTGTGTCCGGGCTGATGGGCAACGCCGGGCAGGCCAATTACGCCGCCGCCAAGGCGGGCGTGATCGGCCTCACCAAAACGGTGGCCCGGGAGTTTTCTTCCCGGAACGTCACCGTGAACGCGGTGGCCCCCGGCCTCATCCAAACGGACATGACCGCCTCTCTTCCCGGGAGCGTGCTGGAGCTCATGCACGAGGCCATTCCCTTAAAACGAATGGGCGAAGCCGCCGAAGTGGCCGATCTGGTCTTGTTTCTCGCTTCTCCCCTGGCTTCCTACATCACGGGGGAAGTCATCCGGGTGGACGGGGGAATGTGCATCTGAGATGGAGGCGTTTGCGCTTTGTCCGCTCGGCGACGGACGTCTGCAAGGGATTTTTTCGCCGGAGAAACGGGGTGTTAGCTAAATTATGAAGAAAAGAGTGGTTGTAACGGGTCTCGGGTGCATTTCCCCCGTGGGAAACGACGTGCCCACCTTTTGGCAGAGCCTGACAGACGGCCGGCACGGTTTCGGCCCGATTACAAAGTTTGACACGTCTCAGCTGAAAGTGAAGGTGGCGGCGGAAGTGAAGGATTTTGCGCCCGAACGCTACATGGAAAAGACGGAGATCAGAAAGGCAGACCTGTTTTCTCAGTACGCCATCGCCGCCGCCAGCCAGGCCGTGGAGGAAAGCGGCATTGGGGGAGCGGTGGAGCCCGATCGGTTTGGCGTATATATGAGTTCGGGCATCGGGGGCATCAACACGCTGATTACCGAAACGGAAAAGATGCTGGAAAAAGGCCCGAGCCGGGTTTCTCCCTTCTTTATTCCCATGATGATCGCCAACATGGCTTCGGCGCTCGTCGCCATCCGGTTTTGCGCCCGGGGCCCGGTGCTGCCCATTGTGACGGCCTGCGCCACGTCCACCCATTCGGTGGGCGAAGCCTTCCGCGCCATACAGCACGGATATGCGGACGCCATCATCGCGGGCGGGGCGGAGGCGGCCATCAACGAGCTGGCCGTGGCCGGCTTTGCCAACTGCATGGCCCTTTCCAAGAGCAACGATCCCGATACCTGCTGCACGCCCTTTGACAGGCGGCGGAGCGGCTTCGTGATGGGAGAAGGGGCAGCCGCGCTGGTGCTCGAGGAGTATGAGCACGCGGTTAAAAGAGGGGCGAAGATCTACTGTGAAATCTCGGGGTATTCCAACACCTGCGACGCATACCACATGACGGCGCCGCATCCGGAAGCAATCGGTTCCATCGCAATGATAAAAAATATTTTTAAAGATTCAGAGCGCGTTCCGGACGAACATTTATACATCAACCCCCATGGCACTTCCACTCCCTTAAACGACAAAGCGGAGACCATGGCCATCAAAGAGGTTCTGGGCGAACTGGCTTACAAGATTCCCGTGAGCTCCACCAAGTCCATGACGGGGCACATGCTGGGCGCGGCGGGAGCCATCGAGGCCATCGCCTCCATCAAGGCTTTGGAAACAGGGATCATCCCCCCGACGGTGGGCTATGCCGAGCCCGACCCCGAGTGCGATCTCGACTATGTGCCCGGCTCCGCGCGGAAGGCCGAGCTCAATATGGCATTGTCCCTGTCTCTTGGCTTTGGCGGGCACAACGCAGGGGTGCTCTTTAATAAAATCGAGGAGTAGCGCAATATGAATCTCAAAAACATCAAGGAATTGTGCGCGCTTTTGAGCGAGCACGATCTGACTCTCATTGAAGTAGAAGAAGAGGGCGTCCGGATCAAAATCGGCAAGGATTGCCCCGCCCCCAAAATCGGCGCGGTTCCCGCCGCGCCCGCTTCCGTCCCCCAGGCGGCGTCCCTGAATCCCGCGGCGGACGAGGTGGATTTCAACCGACTCATCGAAGTGAAGTCGCCCCTGGTGGGCGTGTTCTATTCCGCCGCTTCCCCCGAGTCCGTGCCTTTTGTGTCCATCGGGAGCAAAGTGAAAAAGGGAGACGTTTTATGCATCCTTGAAACCATGAAGCTGATGAACGAAGTCACCGCCGACTGCGACGGGGAGATCGTGGACATCTGCATCAAAAACGGCGACATCGCCGAATACGGCCAGGTGCTGTTTAAAATGTTTTAAAGGAGGAGGGTACTATGACAAGAGAAGAGATCAAAACCATCCTGCCTCACCGGGAACCCATGCTTCTTGTGGACGAGACGAGCCTTGAGGGGCAGGTGGCCCGCGGAAAGTATACGGTGCGGGGGGACGAATTCTTTTTAAACGGGCATTTTCCGGGCAATCCGGTGGTTCCGGGCGTGATCCTGTGCGAGATGATGGGGCAGTCGGCCTGCCTTTTAATCGGTCAGCCGGGCGGCTTTACGCCTTATTTTACAGGGATGAACAACGTGAAATTTAAAAGCAAAGTCCTTCCCGGGGACACCGTAGAGTTCCAAAGCGAGATCACAAAAGTCAAAGGAAACTTCTACTTTATCAAAGGCGAAGGCTATGTGAAGGATAAGCTCTGCCTGAGCGGCGAGATGTCCTTTGCCGTCGTGAGAGGGGAATAGAATGTTTTCTAAAATTCTCATCGCCAACAGGGGGGAGATCGCCGTTCGGGTCATCCGCGCCTGCAAGGAAATGGGCATCAAAACCGTGGCCGTCTTTTCCGAGGCCGACCGGGAGGCGCTCCATGTAAACCTGGCGGACGAGGGCTACTGCATCGGCCCCGCTCCTTCAAGACAGAGCTATTTAAATATGTCCGCCATCCTGTCCGCGGCGCTGACCACGGGGGCGGAAGCCATCCACCCGGGGTACGGGTTTTTATCCGAAAACGCGGCTTTTTGCCGCCTGTGCCGGGAGCAGGGCATCGTGTTCATCGGCCCGCCGCCCGAAGTGATCGAAAAAATGGGCGACAAGGATATGGCGAGAAAGACGATGAAAGAGGCGGGCGTGCCCGTCATCCCCGGCTGCGACCTTTTAAGCGATTTCGACCACGCCCAGGCGGAAGCCGCCCGGGTGGGTTACCCCCTTCTGTTAAAAGCCCGTGCGGGCGGGGGCGGCAGGGGCATCCGGCTGGTGCATCAGGAGGAGGAGTTGAAACCCGCTTTCTATTCGGCTAAAGCCGAAGCCGAAAGCGCCTTTGGAGACGGGGCGCTGTATATGGAAAAGTACCTCACAAAGGTGAAGCACATTGAAATGCAGATACTGGCGGACGATCTGGGAAACGTGGTCTGCCTCGGGGAACGGGACTGCTCCACCCAGCGGAAAAACCAGAAGCTCATTGAGGAAGCCCCTTCGAGCTTCATCACCCCGATCGTGCGGGAACAGATGATCGACGCTTCCGTGAAAGCCGCCAAAGCGGCGGGATACAGGGGAGTGGGGACCATCGAGTATCTCTTCGACCGGGAGGGGAATTTCTACTTCATGGAGATGAACACCCGCCTTCAGGTGGAGCATCCCGTGACCGAGATGGTGACCTGGGTGGACATCGTGAAGTGGCAGATCCGGATCGCGGCGGGGCTTTCCATGGTCTTTTCGCAAAAAGATGTGGAGATCAAGGGTCACGCCATCGAGTGCCGCATCAACGCGGAAAACCCCTATCAGAACTTCCGGCCCTCCTGCGGCAAAATCGAGATACTCCACATTCCGGGAGGACCCTGGGTGCGGTTCGACACCGCCATTTATCAGGGGTACACCATCCCGCCCTATTACGACTCCATGATCGGCAAGCTCATCGTGCATGCCAAGAGCCGGGACGAAGCCATCCGCAAAATGAAAGCGGCGCTCTGCGAGCTTATCATAGAAGGGGTGGAGCACAACGGGGAATACCAGGGAGAGCTTCTTTCCCACCCGGACTTTGAAGCCGGAACCTATACCACCGACTATTTAAGCGCGCTCAACAGTTAAGCGCACACGGCAATCATTCATTCTTTTAAAGAACAAAATCATAAAAAGGAGGGGCGTCCATGAGATTTAAAAAGCCGAAAAACGCCCTGGAAGGGTATACCGGGGAAGCCCATGAAATCAAGCAGACCACCTTCCAGTTCACGGCCTGCCCCGTATGCAAAAAAGAGACTTCGGAGGAAGACCTGGTGAAAGAAAACCGGGTCTGCCCCTATTGCAGGCACCATTTCCGCATGACGCCCGGGCAGAGGCTGGCCATCATCTGCGATCCGGACAGCTTTTCCGAGCGGGACGGGGATTTACAGTCGGAAAATGTGCTTTCTCTTTCCCGAATACGACCAGAAGCTTCAAAAAGCCCGCGCGGAAAGCGGGGAAAAGCGAAGTCGTCTGCGGCACGGCCGCGGTAGACGTCGACTGCCGTCTTCGTCATGGACCCCTTTTATATGATGGGGAGCATGGGAAGCGTGGTGGGGGAGAAGATCACCCGGCTGGTTTGAATACGCCACGGAAAAACCGCCTCGCCTGTTCTCGGCTACACCGTGAGCGGCGGGGCGCGCCGGATGCAGGAGGGTATTTTATCCCTCGGCAGATGGCCAAAACTTCCGCCGCCGTAAAAGTCCGCAGCGACAAAGCGCAACTTTGTTTTTATGCGTTTTAACCGACCCCACCACCGGCGGTCACAGCCTCCTGCCATGGAGGCCAGGACATCATCCTGGCCGAACCCCGGGCGCTCATCGGCTTTGCCGGACCCTGCGGGATTGAGCAGACCCATCGAAAAAAGCTCGAGGGCTCAGCGCGCAGTTTTATTGGAAACGGGCTTTGTTGACGGGGTGGCGGACAGAAAGACGCAGAAAAACCTCATTGCCCAAATACTGAAAATGCACTGTAAAGAGGAGGGTCGGGAGTGATGGGAAAAACGCTGACATCCTATGAAAAAGTGAATCTGGTCCGCTCCAACAAGCGGCCCACCTCCGTCGATTTCATATCGGCCATCTTTGCCGACTTTATCGAGATGCACGGAGACCGGCGCTTTTCGGACGATCAGGCGGTGGTGGCCGGTCTCGCGTATCTGGACGAAATGCCCGTGACGGTGATCGGCATTGAAAAGGGTCACAGCATCGAGGAAAAGTCCCGGCGCAACTTCGGCTCCGCCCACCCGGAAGGGTATCGGAAGGCGCTCCGCCAGATGAAGCTGGCGGAAAAGTTCCGTCGGCCGGTCGTCTGCTTTGTGGACACCTCGGGCGCTTACTGCGGCATCGGCGCGGAGGAGCGGGGGCAGGGTCAGGCCATCGCGGAAAATCTGATGGAACTGTCCGCCCTGAAAACCCCCGTCATCTCCGTGCTCATCGGCGAGGGGGGAAGCGGCGGCGCGCTGGCTCTCGCCGTGGCGGACGAAGTGTGGATGACGGAAAACGCCGTATACTCCGTGATTTCCCCCGAAGGGTGCGCCTCCATCCTCTGGAAAGACGCTTCCAAAGTGGCCGAGGCCAGCGAATGTCTCAAAATGACCGCCGAAGATCTCTTGCGCTATCAGGTCATCGAGCGGATCATACCCGAAGGGGAGACGCTGTTCGCCGATTTGAAATCGGAATTAAAAAAGACCATCAAGGCAAAAATGAAATTACCTGCGGAGCAACTGGTTCAAGAACGGTATCAAAAATTCAGGAAGATAAGGGGATGCACATGATCACCATTATTACTGATTCCAGCGCTTACTTTAAAAAAGAAGAGGCGAAAAAAGCGGGAGTGCGCATCGTTCCCATGAGCTATTCGGTGAACGGCCGCAACTACTTCGAAACGTACAGCGACCTGAACGGGGATTTTGAAAGCCTGCTGTCGGACAGCGGCAAGTTCAGCACGTCCCATCCCAACTTCTCCTCCTTTTTGAGCTGCTTTGAAGAGGAGCTGCGCCTGGGGAACGAAGTGCTGTGCATCACCATCTCCTCCCGTTTGAGCGGAACGTACAGCACGGCCTATATGGCGGCGCGGCAGACCGAATCCAAAAACATCCAGATGTTCGACAGCCAGCTGACGGCGGGTGGACTGCACATACTGGTAAAGGAAGCGCGGAAGCTGGCGGACGAGGGGGTCTCCCTCCCCGAGCTGGTGAATATGCTGCCGGCCATCCGGGATAAAATCACCATCGCTTTTTCCGTCGACGATATGACGCCTCTGCGAAACAGCGGGCGGATCGGCTTTGTGCGGATGTCTGTGGGCACTATTTTGAACAGAAAGCCCATCCTCCTGTGCAAGGAGGGCGTGGTGGTGGCGGACGAGATCGCCCGGGGCGGCATGGAAATGCTCAAAAAGCTGTTCCAAAAGGTGGACGGGAAGGCCAAAGAGATCATCATCAACTACATCGGCAACGAGCGCATGGCCATCAGCCTGTACAACCTGGTGCGGGAGGCTTTTCCGGCAGCCGAGCTGAAGCTGCAAAAAGGCGGCCCGGTTCTCGGCATCCATCTGGGGCTCCAGGTGGTGGGCATCTCCTTCCTCACGGCATAAGAAGGCCGGGCGGGCGGCCGCGCCATCAGCGGGGCCTCTTGAACGATTTCTTTGCCGGACTTTTTTTGAAACACGGTTCAGTCTTTTGCGCCATTCTTTATAAGGACTGTCTTTAAGCGGCAAGCCCATTGCCGCTTTTTTCATGCCGCGACGAACCGGGGCGAGTGCTTCCGAGGCTTTAAAAAGTTTTTGCCTCGCCAAACCTTTTCAAAAATAGTATGGATTGCCTGCACCGGGCTTCCGGGTGGTTCGGCAGGCGGTCAAGCCGGTTTTTTCCGGCTGGCAAAATCTGTTGACAATCCGGCCCGCCCTCGTCTATCATGCATATATGTTAGATATGCATTTTTGTCCGGGGCAAAGGGCTTATCCGGGGCGTCAAGAGTTGCGTGAAGAGCGGGAAAAGGCTGGGGACAGCCGCCCGCTTCCCGCCTGAGCCCAAAGCGGACACGACGGATTAAAAGAGACAGGAGAGTGGGTATGAAAATTTCCTCCAAGGGCAGGTATGCCCTGGCTTCCATGATCACCATGGCAAAGACCGCCGAAAAGGGCGCGTCCGTCACCGTCAGCAGCCTGTCCCAGCGGCTCAGTCTATCGAAAATCTATCTGGAGCAGGTCTTTTCCCTGCTGCGTCGGAGCGGACTCGTCACCTCCATGAAGGGGGCGCAGGGGGGCTACCAGCTGGCTCGGCCGGCTGCGGAAATCACCGCTTACGATGTTCTTTCCGCCACCGAAACTTCCCTCTTTGAAGAACCGGAAAACACGGTAAAAGACGCCGCGCCGGGCGTGGAAGAGGCCATGCGGGAGCTGCTGTTTATGCCTGCGGGCACGGCTTTCGCGGAGGTGCTGAAAAGCGTGTCTCTGATCCAGCTGGCGGAAGACGCGGCTCGCCGGACGGAGGCGGAAGGGTATATGTATTACCTGTGAGGAGAAGACCATGGAAAAAAATCGTTTGTGGCAGACCTTTCAGGCGCTGATAGATATTGATAGCCCCACATTCGGGGAACGGGCGCTGTGCGACTTTTTGAAAACCCGGCTGTTGGAACTGGGCGTCTCCGTTTATGAAGACGGCGCCGGTGAACAAATCGGCGGGAACTGCGGAAACCTGTATGGCTTCCTCCCGGGCGGGGGAGCGCCCCTTCTTTTCAGCGCCCATATGGACACGGTGGAGCCCGCCCGGGGCAAAAAAGCCGTGCTTGGAAAAGACGGCTTCATCCGGCCGGAAGGGGACACCATCCTGGGCGCGGACGACGGAGCGGGCATGGCCGTGATACTCGAAGCCCTTGCCCGTTTGAAAGAAGAGGGAATACCGCACCGCCCCATCGAACTCCTCTTTCCCGTGGCCGAAGAGAAGTATGGCCTCGGCTCGGCGGCGGCGGATTACAGCCGCCTCCACTCCAAGGAGGCGTATGTACTCGACCTGGAAGGGGAGATCGGCGAGGCGGCCAACGCCGCCCCCACGCTTCTCTCCTTTGAAGTGACGGTTAAAGGCAAAGCGGCCCACGCGGGTTTTGCGCCAAAAGAAGGCGTGCACGCTCTGGCCGCCGCCGCAAAAGCAGTCGCCCGCCTGCCCTTGGGAGAAGCGGAACCCGGCCTCACCTGCAACGTGGGCACCATGAAAGGCGGGGAGGCGGACAACATCGTTCCCGCCCTCGCCGTTATAACAGGGGAGATCCGGAGCCTTTCCCATGAAAAAGCTCTGGCCTGCTGGGAAAGGGTGAAGGCGGCGTTTGAAGAGGAAGCAAAAGCCGCCGGGGCGACGGTGAAAGCGGAGATGCGCCTTCGGATCACAGCCTATGAGACGCCTCTTGACGCTCCCGTTGCGGCGCGGTTCCGCCGGGCCTGCCAGGAAGCGGGCGTACCCTGCCGCATACACGCCACCTTGGGCGGGAGCGACAACAACAACTTCGCCCGGGCGGGCATTGAAGGCTTGGTGATCGCCTGCTCCATGCACCGGGTGCACAGCACGGAGGAATACAGCCGGCTGGAGGAACTGGAAGCCTGCGTGCGGCTGGTGATGAGCCTCATGAAAGAAGAGGCGTAAGCGCCCCTTCCGCCCCGTCGGCCAAAGCCGAGGGGAAGGATAAAAATGAACATGCAATCCCCGGCCTGTATTTGCAGAGAATAAGCCGTGGGGAAGCGCGTATAAAAAACTTGCCCCTGAATCATCAGTATACAAGGAGAACGCATATGGAGAACCAGATTTTAAGCATCAGAGGCATGACCTGCGCGGCCTGCGCCCAGAGAATCGAAAAGGGCATCCGAAAGCTCCCGGGCGTCCGGCGGGCGAGCGTGAACCTGGCCAGCGAAAAACTGTTTGTGGAATACGACGAGGCCGTCCTTTCCCTCGACGCCATTAAGGAAGCCGTTCGGAAAATCGGCTATGAGGTGGCGGAGAAAACCGAAGAGACGACGGTCGTGATCCC
>JAXGQH010000028.1:0-14112 GCA_040766545.1 Christensenellaceae bacterium | reverse complement strand
TGATCCTCCGATCGCCTTTCACGGCCATCTGGGCGCCGTCTTTTTCCGCGTCTTCCACCATGCTCCTGAATTTAAAGAGCATGAAAGGCTCGTTGTTCCTCGTGAGCCGCACCTGATTATAGAACACCGGCCCTCCGTCCCACAGCTTGATGAGAAGAGCCACCGCGAGCATGATGGGCGCGGTCAAAAGGAGGGCGAGGGTGGAAAAGCACAGGTCGAGCGCCCGCTTTAAGAGGTACTGCTCCAGCGTGAGCGTCCTGTTCTTGCAGAGAAACGCCAGGGAGTCGGCGATCTGGGTCGCCTCGGCGCTGTTGAGGGTGATGTCCTGCACGGTGGGCATGATGAACAGCCGCTTGTCGTGCTCAAAGCAGAACTTAATGAGCTCCTCCCGGAGGGCGTTGCTCACTTCGCAGAGCACCACCGTGTTAAAGGAGAGAATACCCACTTTGATGTTCTCCACGCTGTCCGCCTCGTAGAGGATGAGCCCCACGTTATAACGATCGGAGATGGCCTCGAATTTTTGAATGACCTCCTCGTCCCTCCTGGTGCCCGCGCAGATCACCACCGTGTCCCGGGCGGGGTTCAACAGGAAATAGGTCTTGTTGGCGATGATGTAAAACAGCATTTCCACCAGATACTGCACGCCGGTCATGACCGCGATGGGGAGGAAGGAAAGGACATGCCGGGCGATGAGGGCAAGGGTCAGGTAAGAAATGGCGTTTGTAATGAGAAGGGCCAGCAGGAAAGAAAAGAGCAGCTCCTTTAACCGGAGCACGCCCACCCGAAAACAGCCGTAAGCGCTGAAAAAGGCCAGGAGCGTAAGGAGATAGGCAAGAGCCACGATATAGTTGCCTTTATAAAAAAAGACGACTTCCGGGTAACATTCAAAGAGCGTAAACATATACGCCAACACCAAGAACGCAACCATCAGAAGTTTTTCCAAAACCAATATGGCTTTCCTGAAATTTTTGGCGCTATACTTTCTCAATGTTCCCCGCTCCTCCGTTCAAATGCCCAGGCGTCTTCGCACATTTTTCCCATATCATATCTGGCCGACCAATGGAGTTCCCGCCGCGCCTTTTCGCAGTCGGCGCAGCTCACGGCGATGTCTCCCGGCCGCCGTTCCTCCACCGCATAGGGGATCTTCTTTCCCGAGGCTTTTTCAAAAGCCGCCACCACCTGAAGCACGCTGTATCCCCTGCCCGTGCCCAGGTTGAAAGCCTCCGCCCCCTTGTGGGTCCTGATGTATTCAAGGGCCTTTATATGCCCTTCCGCCAGGTCGCAGACGTGTATATAATCCCGCACCCCCGTGCCGTCCGGCGTGTCGTAGTCGTTTCCGTACACCTTGAGCGCCTTGAGCCTGCCCGAGGCCACCCCCGAAACGTAAGGGAGAAGGTTGTTGGGCACGCCGCTGGGTTTCTCCCCTATGAGCCCGCTCTCGTGGGCGCCGATGGGGTTGAAATACCGCAGAAGCGCGGCGGAAAACTCGCCGTCCGCGGCGGCCAGGTCCATGATCATCCGTTCGCACATGAACTTGCTCCAGCCGTAAGGATTGGTGCAGCCAAGAGCCGCGTCTTCGGTAAAAGGCACGATATTGTCCTGCCGGTACACCGTGGCCGAGGAGCTGAAAATGAGCTTTTTAACGCCGTATTTCTCCATGACCGAAAGGAGGTTGTGGGTGCCGACCACGTTGTTTTCATAGTAAGCCAGAGCTTAGCCACCGGCTTTCCCCGCCCGCTTTCAGCCCGGCAAAGTGGATGACCGCCTCGATTTTTCCGCCCGAGAGACCTCTTCCAGCTTCTCCTTGTCCCGCATGTCTCCTGAACCGCCGGGCAGTCTTTCCCCGTGATCTCCCTGATTTTTTGAAGCGCGCCCGGATCGCTGTTGGAAAAGTTATCGTATACCAGCACGTCAAAACCCGCCTCAGAAGAAAACAGAGGTGTGGCTGCCGATGTATCGCTCCGCCGGTGACAAGTATCATAGCGCCCTCCCAAAAATATTACTCTCAGATTACCATATTTTTCTCCTTCCCGCAAATGCGGCGGAAAAGGACAGATATACGATGATTCTGTAAAATCCCCGCCGAACAAGTGACTTTTTATTAAAGATGGTATACTTCCATATATTACTAAAGTAAGCGAGGATTTCCAAATGGAATATGTATATTTAGGTATCGTGCTTGTCGCCTTTTTTCTCATCACCATCATTCCCAGCGCAAACGCCGAAGCAGCTCCAGGAAATACGGGATAGTTTGAAGGCGGGCATGAAAGTGCGCACGGCCGAGAAGCTTTCTCGGCACCATCGTGTTGGTGACGGACGAAACGGTGATGATCGAGTGCGGCCGGGCAAAGTGCAGCTTGAAATATTAAAAGGCGCCGTGGCCCCGTGGAAGGTCTCTTCCCGAAAGGTGGAGGAGCCAAGAAGAGCTGGAAGAGCCTTCCGAAGAGCCTTCCGGGTGGCAAAGACCCTGCTCCGGCAGACCCCGTTCCCTCCGAACAGTTCACGAGACGAACCGAAGGAATAGGCTAGAAAGTACGCCAAAACAGGCCGCGCACGGCCTGTTTTTTTACGCTTTCCGGCTTTACTTCTGAAAAGCCTCATGTATAATGATAAGTATTATGCGGAAACTTTATAAACCAATGATTTTTTTAGCCGCCCTGTTCCTTTTTCTCGCAAGGTTGCGCCAAGAACGCGGACGTCTCCTCTCTCTCCCCCGAAGAACCGCTCATCAAGGCGGGAGACAGGTGATCATGACCGCGGGGGATTTTCCAGGGAGCTCCTCCTGATGCAGGAGCTGTCTGAAAAAGTGAAGGACACCGCGCCCATGAAGGAGCGGGATTATTTCGTTTATCTGCGCCGAATACTACCTGCTCTCCTATTTTTGCGAAAGTTTCGGCCTGGCTTACAACCGGGACGAGCTGTCTGAAGAGTACGACTTCCATCTGGAGGAGATCGAGGACACGGAAGTGTACAGGCGCGAAGAGCTGGAGTTTTTAACCGCTCTCCGGGAAAGCCCTCGGGCTGGCGAAGAGGCGTATAAGGACTGGTACATCGACTATTCCATCAAAGCCTACAACACGGAAAACCTCATTGGCGACCTGACGGACGTATACCAGACCATCACCGACCCCACCCGTCTCGAAGAGCTGATACAGGGAAACCTCCTGGAGCTCTGTTCCCTCTACGAAGTGGAGATCCTCTACCCGGGCGTGACGGTGAATGACCTGACTTTTGAGTCCATCTATTGAGGCGGCCATGAAAACACCCATTAAAGAACTGAGATGCTTTATATTTGATATGGACGGCACGCTGTATCTGAGAAGCACGCTCCTTCGGGCGCGGCCGGGCTCATCTCCTGCCTTCAGGAAAGGGGCACGGACTTTTATTTTTTCACCAACAACTCCTCCCGCTCCCCTTCCGAGTATGTGGCGCGCCTTGCCGGCTTTGGCTTTCAAAACATCACCCGGCGGCACATCATGACCTCGGGAGACGTGATGCTTGATTACTTAAAAGGAAAGCAGCTTCTCCAGGTATGCCTGATCGGCACGCCGGCTCTGGAAAGGCGCAGTTTTTAAGAGCAGGCATCCGACTGATCACAAGGGAAAAAGAGGCCGACGCGGTGGTGGTGGGGTTTGACACCACCTACAATTTTGAAAACCACCCTGGCCTGCCAGTTCATTTCAAGGGCGTCCCTTTCACTGGCCACCAACATCGACCGGGTCTGCCCGCGCTGGAGGCGGGCTATACCCTCCCGACTGCGGCTCCATCTGCGCCATGCTGGAACACGCCACGGGCGTGCCTCCCAAGTTTGTGGGCAAGCCTTTTATGGAGACGGTGGTGTACATACTCCGCACGGCGGGCACGTCCCCCGAAAATGCGCCCTCATGGAGCGTCGGCTGTAGCCACGGACATCGCCACCCGCACAGCCCTCGGCAGGCTCACAGGCATCGCCGTGCTTTCGGGAAAACGGCTTTGGAGAAGAACTCCTCTCTTCGGATATCAGAGCCGACTATATTTTCGACAGTGTACAGAATATATTGGATGAACTGAAAAAATGACGAATTCTCCCGAGTATTTTTATGCGGGCGGCCGCCCGGCCAAGAGCCAGAAAAAGCCGCAAAAGACGAGATGCCCGTGGGGGCAGTCGTCGTGAAGGGCGGCAAAATCATTGCCCGGGGCCACAACCTCGGGAAACGAGACGGTCTCCTCGCGCTACGCAGAACTCATCGCCATTAAAAAAGCCGCCCGCAAGCTGGGCGAGATGGCGTCTTTCGGGCTGCGTTGCCGCCTGTGACCCTGGAGCCCTGCCCCATGTGCGGGGGGCGATCGTGAACGCTCGCATGGACCGGGTCTTTTCCGGGGGCCTCCGAGCCAAAATCGGAGCTTTCGGCGAGCATCTGAACCTGAACGATTTTGCTCTCAACCACCGGCCGGAGCAGCATCCCGGGCGTGCTGAAGAAGAGTGCCTTCTGATCCTGCCAAAACTTTTTTTGGCGGCAAGCAGGGCGCAAAAAATAGCGCCTTTTTTATTTCGCTCCCGTCCAAATCTTTCCACACGAAAAGCCGCGCGTCTATCTCCATAGACGTGCGGCTTTTCACACACTTCATTAAACTTTTTTCAGAGCGGACACGGCAGCGCCATGTGCTGGGCTCGGGCAAAGATTTAAAACACTCTGCCGTTCTTGCCAATCAGACCGCCGGTGAAGTAAGCGATGAACAGAGAAAACGATAATCAGCGAAATGATGAACGCAATACCAATCAGCGCATCCACGCCCTTCCTGGTCTTTGCCTTTTCCAAACCCTCTTTAGACTTTTCATAATGATCCTCCAGTGTTAATCGGGCATTCTACCGTGCCTTATATTTTTGCGCATAGTGCAAATCTCATTCTTCGTAAGTCGGTCAAGAGCCTTTACAGATGAAACACTTTATATTCTAGCGATGAAAAATTTCAAAGTCGAAAAAAGTATTCCGGGGTTTCCAGAGCTTTGGCACCCCGGTCTTTTTCATGCGGTCTGCTGTTAGTATATGTTTTATTATTTGTTATCATATCATAGTTTTCAGCAAAAGTCCACAAATATCAGTAAAAACTCTTTCCGGACAAGCGTTCCCGCCGGAAATTTCTGCTCTTTCCAAAAGGGGTCAGACCCCCGCTTCCAGCTTGGCGGCCTTCTTCTCCCTCTGCCGGGGGATGCCGTAGAGAAGGGAGTAGGCGGCAATGGCCATAAAGATCATGAGGCCCACCATTGTGTAGAACCGGCTCACGCCGAGGGCGTCTATGAGTATGCCGCCCACCAGGTTGCCCGCAATGCCGGCGACGGAGGAGACCGCCGCCGAAATGCTCTGGGAAGTGGCTTTTAAATGGTCGGGCGCCATGCTGTAAATATAGTTGGAGGAGGAACCCAGCATAAAGCCCGTGCCAAGGCCATTCAGCCCCGAGAACAATTATGAGCGTAATAAGGTTTCGGGCGTAAAGCCCCGAAAGCACGGCGCTCAAACCAAAAGAAAGTGGCGCTTAAAAGCGTCATCTTATAAAGGAGAGGCGCTTGCGCAGAGGCTTTAAGAGCAGGAGCACGGGAATTTCCAGAAAGGACCGGATGCCCGACACACAACCCGAAATTGCTGCCGCTGCTCCCAAGGGACTCCACCATATAGGGAAGAAAGTTATTGTCGCAGGTGAAGGCCAGGGAAATGAAGAAGGAATAGCATATAAAAATCACATAGTTGTAATTCTTAAACAGCTGCCCAACGTGGAGCTCCTTAAAGGAGAGCTTTTTCTCCTGGGCGGGTCGCACGTCCTCCACCCGGGAGCTTACCAGGATCAAGGGAATGAACAGCGCCGAGCTCACGTAAAACACCGTGTTGAGGCCGATGCTTGGGATGAGCGCGCTGGTGATGATGCCGCCGATGGCATAGCAGATGGAGCCGAAGGAACGGATGGGGCCGTAATTCAGCCCTTTCAGATGGGACTCCTGCACCAGCCAGTTGTCCAACATGGAGAAGAAAGGCATGCGAAAAAAGCTCATGAGGGGGATGAGGATCATCACGCCCAGCACGCCGAAGAGGTATACGCCCCCGCTTAAGGGCATGAGCACATAGAGGAGCGCGCCTATGACAAACAGCGGCAAGATGATCTTTTTAATGGAACGGGTTTTGTCGCAGAGCATCGCCCAGAAAGGCGTGGCAAATATGCTCACGGCCGAAGCCGCGGCGTTCACGATGCCCGCCGAAGAGGCGTTCAGACCCTTGGCCTGCATAAACACCGTCTGGAAGCCTCCGACGGCAATGGCCATCCAGAACAGCCCCTGCATGGAAGCGAACTTCACGGCGGTGCCCATGATCCCCGAATTTTCCCTGTATCCGACTTTTTTCCCCATATCATTTAAGCCTTTCCAAGAGATGACAAAGAGCCACACAAAACACTATAACATAAATAAAAGCTACGTGTAAAGCCCGCTTTTCTTATGAAGGGCGATCATGAGGTCGAGCATGCGTCCATAGCTTTGGAGCCCGTCTTCCACCCCGTTGGATTTGAGATAATCCTCGTACAGTTCGTTGGATTTTTTGGCAAACTCCGTGCGGTATTTTTTCCAGTATTCCCGGTCGGCGGCATAGTCCCGCTTCACTCCCTCGTCCACTTTCCGATAGAGCCTTTCGTAGTCTTCGGGGGAAACTTTATAAAGGGCGTTTAACGCGTAAGACAAGGCGGCAGCGTTGGCCGAATAGGAAAGATCCGCGTCTTCCGCGTTTCGGAGCACATACCAGGCGATGAAGTTGGCTTCGTCTTCCCGGGCAAAGCCTTTTAAATGGGCGTATTCGTGGGCGGCCACAAAGGGAAGGGAGTATTCGGGCTGGGCGGTGTTCACGTTGGCTTCAAATGTGAAGGGAGAATAGATGCCCGTGGTGAGCGTGGCGGATAAAAGGCCGCTGGCGAACACGCCCTTCACTCTCGACTTCACCCCCAGGTTCATATAGTCGGGGGCGTACTCGTCGTACACCCGACTCATGGAAGAAAAAAGCTGTTCCTTGGGGGCGGAAAGCATAAACACCCCTTCTTCGTCTTCCATAGCCTGCCGCCTGAGGGAATTGGTCTTTTGAATGAGCTGCTCGCACACGTCCGCCAGGTCTTCCTTGGAATAGGCCGTGATTTCCAGGCCCATGGACTGCGACAGGGGCTGGCGGGCATAGTTCAGCCCCCAGAAAAAGACGAACATGCTGTATAAAACCGAGCAGGTGATGAGAAGGGAGATGATCCGCTTTAAAAAGTGATAAAGCCGGATGCCTTTTGGCATGATAAAGGCCATAAAAGCAAAAACCAGAAGGGCCAGCATGGCCAGCGCCGCCACATATAAAAGCACCTCGGCCAAGCTGAAGGAGAAGTTCGCCGTGAGCCTGCCAAGAAAATCCGAGATGGCCGGGTAAATCCTTCTCGAATAGATATTTTCCGTAAGTTCGGGGTATTTGAAGGCCAGCCGGTAGATAAAAAAGGCCGCAACCGCGCACAGACACCCCGAAGCCAGTCTGAAAAGTTTTCCAATCATATTCTCATTTTATCCGCTATGGGGCGTAAGGTCAATAAGGGTTATATTTCTCAATCAGGGATTGCATCCAAAACCGGCTGGGGCTTTCGATGATGGCGAAGGGTTCGGCGGAACTGTCTTCCCGGTACATATAAAGCGTGGGTCCTTCCCTCTTCTCCCCCGAAAACACGTTTGTGTACAGGAGCAAATAGGGTTTATACCCTTCCTTATAGGCGATGATGGTGATCTCCCCCCAGGTCTTTTTATACACCGCGTCAAAGCGGCTGTCGGGCACCACGGGCACTTTGATGTCCGCCGCCCGCCCCGAGGCGTCCGTCTTATAGCTCTTGCCCGTTTCGGGGATGACCACCACGGCGTTTTCCAGGGGACGGTTGGTCTCCCCGTCCAAGAGCAGGGGGGATATGGCGGCGCTGGCCGAGGAGTTCAGCACGGGCTTTTCTTCTTCTTTTGACGACATGGATAAGAACAGCAGAAAAGAAGAGGCCAGGAATAATATCCCCGTCATTAAAGAAAGGATCGCCATGCCCCTTTTATTTTCTCCCTGCATAAAAATCTCTCCCTTTTTTCTACTGCATATGATAAAATGATATTATTAGAAGCACAGGAGAAACCGGTATGCATCATTTCTTCGCCTATCTGTCAAAATGAAACACATCAAGCGCTGGGGGGCTTATGCGCAATATCGAGACGGAAAACATCAAGGAACATTCCTTTGATGTGGCCGTGATCGCCCACGCCCTTGCCTCTATTGAGAACGAATACGTCGGCGGGAAGATCGACGAAGCCTCCGTCTGCCTGGCCGCGCTGTTCCACGAGGCGGGCGAGATCATCACGGGCGACCTCCCCACCCCCATCAAGAATTTCAGCCCCAAAATACGGGAGGCTTACGGGGAGGTGGAAGACATCGCCCTTGAAAAAATACTCTCCATGCTGCCGGAAGAGCTGAAAATAAAATACGCCCCCCACATCCGTCACGAGGGAAAGACCGAATACCGCTTTGTGAAGGCGGCGGACAAGCTCGCGGCCTATATCAAGTGCGTGGAGGAGCTCAAAGGGGGAAACACGGAATTTGAAAAGGCCAAGCTCCGGATCGAGGAGGAGCTCAGGGAAAACAGGCTCCCATCCGTCTCCTATTTTATGGACAACTTCCTCCCCAGTTATTTTCTCACGCTGGACGAATTAAATTGACACTTGCAAAGCCTTTTTTGCTATGATATAGTAAATGAAATAAAAGCGTTTGTAACGGGGAAAAAGCCTGTTTCAGAGAGAAGAGCGGTTGGTGCGAGCTCTTTAAAGGCAAAACCCACCCCGCGAGCCGCAAGCAAACCTTGCCGTGACGCAGCGTTAATGCGAACAAGAGTGTCCGGTTTCGGCCGGAAATTAAGGTGGTACCGCGGTTTTTCGCCCTTAGGAGCGAAAAACCTTTTTTTATTCAGGAGGTGTTTTCATTGGCAAAGCAAGAGAAAGAATTCGTTCAGCATATCACGTCCCAGAGCGAGGATTTTTCCCGCTGGTATACGGACGTCATCATGAACGCCGGCATGGTGGACTATTCCGACGTGAAGGGCTGCATGGTCATCAAGCCCTACGGATACGGCATCTGGGAACTCATCCAGCAGGAAATGGACGCCCGTTTCAAGGCGACCGGGCATAAAAACGCCTATTTTCCCCTGCTCATTCCCGAATCTCTCTTAAAAAAGGAGGCCGAGCACGTGGAGGGCTTCGCCCCCGAAGTGGCCTGGGTCACCCATGGCGGCGACGAGAAGCTCCAGGAGCGGCTGGCCATCCGCCCCACTTCCGAGACCATCATCTGCTCCATGTATTCGAGGTGGGTGCAGTCTTACCGGGACCTCCCCCTGCTCCTCAACCAGTGGTGCAATGTGCTCCGGTGGGAAAAGACCACCCGTCCTTTCCTCCGCACCTCCGAGTTCCTCTGGCAGGAAGGTCACACCGCCCATGAAACCCAGGAAGAGGCTGAGGCCGAGACCCAGCGCATGCTGGGGGTCTATGTGGACGTGGCCGAAAACGTGCTGGCTATCCCGGTGATCTCAGGCCGCAAGAGCGAAAAAGAGAAATTTGCCGGCGCGGTGGCCACCTACACCATGGAGGCCATGATGAAAGACGGCAAAGCCCTTCAGCTGGGCACCTCCCACTTCCTGGGGCAGAACTTCGCCAGGAGCTTCGACATCAAGTATTTGAGCCGGGAAGGCAAGCTGGAATACGTGTGGCAGACCTCCTGGGGCACTTCCACCCGCATGATCGGCGGGCTCATCATGGTGCACGGGGACGACCGGGGGCTGAAACTGCCTCCGAAAGTGGCGCCCGTACAGTGCATGATCATCCCCGTCGCCGCCCACAAGAGCGGCGTCACGGAAGCGGCGGAAGCCCTTCTCGCCCGCTTAAAGAGCGCGGGCGTCCGTTCGGAGATCGACCTGCGGGAGCAGAGCGCCGGCTTCAAGTTCAACGACTGCGAGCTAAAGGGCATCCCCCTGCGCCTTGAAATCGGGCCCCGGGACATGGAAGAAAACAAGGCCGTGCTGGTGCGGCGGGACACTTTTGAAAAAGTCTCCGTAAGTCTCGAGGGCATAGAAGACCATGTCAAGAATCTTCTGGAAGACATTCACAAGAACATGCTGGAATCCGCCCGGGCTTTCCGGGAGGAGAACACCGTGTTCGCGGAGGATTTTGAGGCCTTCCGGGCGGCGGTCGACGCGGGCAAGTTCGTGAGCGCCCCCTGGTGCGGCGAAACGGGGTGTGAGCTGGACATCAAGGCCGAGACGGGCGCCACCACCCGGTGCATGCCTTTCCACGGGGAGCCGAAAAAAGGCCAGGTGTGCGTGCACTGCAAAAAGCCCGCCGCCAAGCTCATGTATTTCGCAAAATCATATTGATCCATTAAACGCCATAAAAAACAGCGAAGCGGGAAACCTCCCGCTTCGCCGTTTTCTTTTTTTAGAGCCCTAAACTGTTATACCTGGGGAGAAACGCGCGGCTTTTGCCGCGGCTTGCCCAAAAAGGCGGTTCCCCTTTTCATAGCCGGCTTTCCTATCGTTTAAAAGCCCAAACAGTTCCGGCCTTACCGGCTATTCTTGATGAAGGACTGGCAATCCGTGCACTGGTCCACAGTGGGATCGCTTTCATGAGTGCCTACGCATATGCAATCCAGTGCGCAATAGTTGTCAGACATGCAATGATTACCGCACGAGGTTACGTTGCACCTGATGCTGTAGTTAGGCGATTTGTTTTCTTGCATAACACTTTAACCTCCTTAAAAAGATCAAGGTTATTGTGGCTCAATGTCTCACGTGCTATTCAGAAATAAATGCCATCAATGCCATTCGTTGATTCCGAAATAAATACTTTTGAAACAGCCTTTTGTGCTCACGGTCACGTCTTTTGCCACGATCATGGCGTGTTCCTTGAAGTACAGGGTGATGACGGGCATATCCCCCAGGAGCTTTTCGTTCAGAGCGGCATAGGCGCTCGCCATCTCCTCTTTACTGAGGGCGGCTCTGCATTTGTCGATCAGCTTTTGCATCTCGGCGGCGCTATAATGGCCGTAGTTTTTATCCCGGAACAAAACGGTCAGATCGTTGCTGAGGTATGTGGAGAAGCTGCAGAAAGCCAGGTCGAAATCTCCGCTTTCAAGGCGGTCCGTATACGCCTTCTGCTCCAGCTTTTCAACTTCCAGCTGTATGCCCATCTTTTCCAACCGCTTTGATCAGGCGTTGATCAAGGCGTTCTGCACTTCCAGGCTTCACGTTTTCCATAGATGAGCTTGAACTTCAAATATGCTTTGTGCCGTCGGCGGCACGCATAGCGATACCGATAGCCCGTATCCTTTTCCACCATGCAGAAAGCTCGTCCAGCGCGGCGCCGCGGCCGCGGGGTTATAGAGCTCCCCCTCCGAAAAGTGATACGGCGAAGAAATTGGGGTTGATGGGGGTGGAGGCGGCTTCTCCTACACCGTGCATCATGCCCGTGGCAATCAGACTGCTCCTGTTGATGGCAAGGAAGGGCCTGCCGCACCCGCGTCTTTTCAGGGCGCTTCTTCCCATGTTTGGCAGTATGGTGTCCATATAGGGGGTCACCACTCTGTGAGCTTGTTCTTGTCGGAAGAGACCAGGGCCTCCCCGCCGGACATGTGCGTCCACCACCGTCACCTGATCGAACAGGTCCGTGCCGAGAGCAATGTTTTTGATGTCAAAAGGCAGGGCATAAATCACGTCGTAAAGGGGCGCCGTTTTCCACCAGCTCTCGTTTTTCAGAGCACATACCCGTTTTTCTCCGAATAAGAGACGGCTTTATAGGGCCCAGGCCCACGTGCACCTTCTTTGTGCTCCACTCTTCTGCTGATAATACCCTTCGGCACCACGGGGCGGTCATGGCGGTGAGGATATCCCGGGTCTTTCCGCAGCCGTCACCTGCACCTGGTATTCGTCCAGGGCTTTATAGGGAGCTGACGGCGTCCGAATACCTGGCGCAGACGCAGCCGGACACGTCGGCCTTGCATATCCTGTCGACGCAATAGACGATGGCCTTCGGCTGTGACTTCCCGTATTCCTCGTGGAACTTGACCTTTCCGGATATAAAAACGTAGGTGAGTCCGTCTTCGCTCACCTCGTAGCTCTCAATGACGGATGCTTCAAAACTCCCCGCTCCCCCGTAAGGGAGCGCCGGCTCGGTGACGAGGGAAAAGAGATTGCACATATTCTCGTCCGTGCCGCTCAAGTGATGATACGTTCCGGGAGAAGCGGGTGATGCTGATGGTGAGCCTTAATTTCTTTCCGGGCACTTGAAGGAAGGGGCAGCCTGTTTGCGTTGTTGAGGCTCTCCGGAGCGAACACGTCCACCGGCTCTCTTCCTTTTGCCGCAGCCTGAAACAAGGAGCGCCAGAAAGTGGTGAGCAGCAGGAGCGCCCGTTTAAAAATAGAGAAGTTCGTATATCTTCTTTGCCTGTTCAATGTTTCGTATATAGTTTCGCGTTTCCTCATAAGGTATGTCTTCCACCCGAGTATGGCCTCCGGCCAATCCTTTTCCCACTCCGAGACCCGCCCTGTCCGGCGTTATACCCCGCGAGCGTCTTCACCATGTCTCCTTCAAATTTTTTTGTTCAGATGCTGATGATACCAGCAGCCCAGCTGTATGTTGGTCTCGGGCGCGTACAGCATCTCGCTTTCAAAACCCTCTGCCCGATTTTGCCTGGCGATCCAGCTCCCCGTGTCCGGAAGAAGCTGCATGAGACCCACGGGCCCCCGCATGAGCAGTTTGACTTAAACCGGCTTTCCGGCCCATGACGGCGGCCACAAAGCTGGGTTCGAGAGCGAATTCCCCGGCGTATTCCAGAATCATCTCCTCGCATCAGAGGGTACTGATAAGCATTCGAAGAAACTGATACACCCCAAAACTGCCCGCAAAAATAAACAATGCGATGACTACAAGTGATCAGGTTTTTTGCTTTTTTAGACATCTCTCGCTTTGTTCAAGTGTTGAAGAACCTGCTTTTGAAGCTCCTCCCGGCCAAAGGAATTGTCGATGAACACCGTCTCTTTCAATGGACTCGTCTTTTCCCCCTGAGCGGCCATGCGCGCTTCCGCCTCTTCTTTTGAAAGGGCGTCCCGCTCCATCAGGCGGGAAAGGCGAAGAGCCGGGTCGGCTGTGACGATCCACACCTCATCGCACAAAGAGGCAAGGCCGGCTTCCAGAAGAAGGGGCGCGTCCAAAACGGCCATGCCCTCCCCTCGGCAAAGCGCGGTTTTAATCTCGCGTATGATGGCGGGATGGGTGAGCTCGTTTAATTTTTGAAGCTCGGAAGGGCAGCCGAACACATACCTTCCCAGCTTTTTCCGGTCTAGCTCGCCGTTTTCCAGCAAAAAGCTCTCTCCAAAATGGTCTCTCACGGCTTCGTACGCCCCGCCGCCCTTTTTGGTGCAGGCGCGGGCGATTTTGTCCGCGTCCACAATATTGAGGCCGCTTTCGGCCAGAATCTCCGAAACGGAGCTTTTGCCGCTGGCGATGGCACCCGTGAGTCCGATCACATAACCCATCATTTCGCCTCCGCCCAGTTCTTCCCGCAGGACACGTTGGCCTTCAGCGGTACAGACAATTTTACCACATTTTCCATGACATTTTTTAAAATTTCTGTAACTTCCCCCACTTCCTCCGGAGGCGCGTTCACAATGAGCTCGTCGTGTACCTGGGAAATGAGGCGTGCGCCAAGACCCCGCTTTTTTAACTCCTCGTACACCCGGATCATGGCGATTTTAATGATGTCCGCCGCCGTGCCCTGGATGGGCGTGTTGAGCGCCACCCGCTGGCCGAAGGAGCGGGAGTTGAAATTGGAGGATTTGAGTTCGCCGATGTAGCGGACCCGGCCGTAGAGCGTCTTCACATATCCCTCTTTTTCCGCCAAGGCCACGATGTCTCTCATATACTTCCGCACGCCGGTAAACTCGTCGAGATACCGGTTGATATACTCTTCCGCTTTATACCGGGGGATGCCCAGGTTCCGGGACAGCCCAAAGTCGCTGATGCCGTACACGATGCCGAAGTTCACCGCCTTGGCGCTGCCG
>JAXGQH010000027.1:0-15230 GCA_040766545.1 Christensenellaceae bacterium | reverse complement strand
ATGAGCCCCTTCACCTTGAGGGGGCTGTACAGCCGGTAGGAGTCGTTTTTTGTCGTGTAGTGTCGAATGATTTCCATGCTTCCTCCTTAAGAAAGGTCGGCCATGCGGGCGGCCAAAAGACGCTTGCCCTCGGCCTTTGTGATGCGCCCGCCGGCAACGGCGTTTTCGATGTAGAGCGCGATGAGGCGGGGCGTCTGCAAGTTTTGAACGCCCCACTCCACCAGCTCGTAGGCCGACATATTCCCGCCGCTCGCTTTGCCCGTTCCCGCCGTCTTGGTCTCCGCCGCCGTCTTTTTGGCCGAGGAAGAGGAGGAGGTGCGGGAAGAGGAGGAGGCCTTCTTTGCCTGAGACAGCGCCAGCTGCGCCTCCTTGCTCTGCTGCTCCAGCTCGTCCAGGTGCTTTTCGTAGTAGTAGCTCCGGTCTTTCTCCCACTGATCCAGGTCTTTTAAATATTTGGCGTATTCCGTTTCCGACAGGTCGCCGTATTTCTGATAATAGTAACTTAAATCGTTATAATAGTCTTCCACGCTTCCCCGGTAGGTTTGGTAGTCCGCCTGACCGAGACTGGCCAGGGTGGACGCCCGCTCGTACAGCCCGCTCTTCTCGCCCTGGTAGCGGGAATAGGCCGCGTCGTACAGCTCGGGGATGACGTAGTTGAGCTCGGACAAATAGTCCTGATAGGCCTCCGAAGCGGCGGTGGCGGCGTAGGAATTGCCGTAGCCCCCTGTGAGCGCGCTCATTTTGGCCGCCGTGTCCTCCATGGCCTTTTTGCCGCCCCGGGTGTACTGTTCCTTATACGCCTGGTAGAGGGGGTCGCTCGCCGCCTCGTAGGAGAAGGAAGTATTTCCCGCCTGTTCCAGGATCTTTTTCAGCTCCTCCTCGTAGGGGCTTATGTATTCCCCCGGCTTCTTCCCCTCATATTCCTTTAAGAGGGCTTCGGCGGCCTTCGCCGCTTCGGAAGCGGTATAGGAGGGGCGGCTCCCCTCGATTTTTTCATATTCCTCCGGCTCGGGCGGAGCGGGAGCCGCCGCCGTTCCTTCCCGGAGCAGTTTCAGCAAGGTATTGTTCTCAGATGCCGTGCCCGTATAGCCCCCGATGCCGTATTCCGCCGCCAGCTTTTTCCGGGCGGAAAAGGAGGAATCCCTGTTCACGCTCTTTAAATAATCCACGATCGAAACGCCTGTATAACCCATTTTTCTCTCCTCTATATATGACGCCTTTTTTACGCCGTCCGCTTCCACATGTAACACACCACATAGGGCTGAAGGTTGTTGTGCGCCCCGCCGCCCCCTGTGTTCCCCGTGTTCTTCCCGAGTGGCCCGTGTGGCCTGTGCCCGTGTTGGTGTAAAAGACGGGGGTGAGCTGGAGGAGCCGCTGTTGATTTTAGGAGCCTGGGCTGATGGCGCTCCCGCCGTAGTTGATGTCGGGCAGCTGAAAAACGTGGAGGTGCGGCTCGGGATTTCCCCCGAGGAAAGGGTATGGGTTTTCGCGCCCCCGTGGCCCCCGCCGTGCCAAAGTCCCCGTCTCCCGCCGAATAGCCCACCCGTGCGCACCCGCCCCGCCCCAAAGGCCTCCCACGTGCCCCCGAACAGGCCCCCCGGGGTTGGCGGCGGCGGTGCTCACATAGACGCTTCCCACGGATAAATCGCCAAAAACAGCTCCTTCAGGCCGGAGGGCGTCTTCACGTAGCTGTCCATCCCCACCTCGAAGCCCGCCCGCTCGCTCATCTTGCCGATGGCCAGCCCCGAGCCGTCCGGGCGGACGTTCAGAATCCGCTGGGCGGCGGGCACCTCGGCCACATAGCCCACGGCCGAAAACTGATCCGCTATGTCAAAGGACACTTCGTACGCCGAGGTGATGAGCGCGTCCCCGCCGATCACGACCGCCGTTCCGCTGGAAATGGGCGCGGCGCTCCCGTAGCTTCCTCCCTTCGCCCGGTACTTCACATAGGCCGAAAGAAGGTTGGGTTGTTGCCCCCGCAGTCCGAATGGGAGAAGACGGCTTTGCATTTGAAATACCGCTCCTCCGGTTTGGCGTGCCCGCCGCGTCGCACCGGTCGGCCGTGGCGGAGGAAAAGGCGGGCGCCGCGTATGGGAGCACCAGAATGCAAGCGGTGGCTTCCCCCGCTCTGCCTGTTCCGGCTGTCCGTCGCCCGAGCGGCAGAAGCTCAGGTTCCCGGCGCTTAAAAAGCCGGTCACAAGGGGGTTGACCGAAGAGGAAAAGCTCCCGCCTCGGTCGGCGTAGCCCGTGATGGCGCTCCCCTCCGCCTCCGCCGCGCCCAAAAGCTCCGCCCGGCTTTGCTCCTGCCCGCCACATACACGCCCCAGGAAGAGGGCACGCCCCGTTCATCCGGGGTGGAGGGAAAGCCCGCCTGAGCGGGCACCACTTCCTCTCCCGCTCCGATGATGAAACCGCCGACTTGCTCCCGATGAGGCTTCCGCCCTGGTAAGTATAGAGCGTGAGCGACGCCGTGCCCGAGGCAGCGCTCGGAATGTTCTGAAGCCAGTTAAGCGGGATACCAAAATCCTTTTCGTTCTCCCCCGCCGCCAGGTTGAAGGAGAGGGAGCTATTAAAAAAGCTCACGTCCGCCCGGTGGGTCGCCCCGGAAAGGAGGGGCGAAAGGCTCACGTGCCCGCTTGCCCCCGCGTTGACGCTCTCCGAGAGGGAAAAGTTGCTGGCCCTTGGAATGGCGGGGAGTATAATCGTGCCGCTGGCCGCCGCCTGGCCTAACAGGCTGGTGCCGAAGTTGGCCGCCGCCGAGACCGAGACGCTCCTGGTGCCGTCCGCCTCGTGGGCGACGGTGTAAGTCTCGCTCTCCACCACCATGCTCATGGGCTGGCCGCTTCGGAAATCGTAAGAGAAGGTCTTCGTCCGGGTGTCCCCCAAAACCGTCTGGGAGGCGGATTTGTTGTTGCCGTAAGCCGTCTGGGAAGCCTTGTTCTTCACCATCATGGTGTTCATGGTGAGGGTCGAGGTGTTTGCGCTCACATTCTGCACGCTCGTATACTCGATATAAAAGGAATAGTATTCCTTAAAGCTCCCCGTGGTGACCGCGCCCTGTATCACGCCCATTGTTTACCCCCTCTTAAAAAGCGAAAGGCTGCCGTTGGCCTCGGTCTTAAAGCCGAACAGGCCGCTGATGCCGAGGCTGCCCGCTTCCGCGTCCGTGATATACAGCCGGTTGTTGGAAATGTAGGCCACCTCCCGCCCGTCCTGCAAAAAGGAAAGGCGGCTGCTCCCAAGCCGCGCCAGAAAGGGGCTGTCCGCGTTTCCCAGCTCGATCCCTTCGGAAGAAAAGCGGATGTAGGAGCGGACTTCGTCCATGTAGCTTTGAAGCGCGCCCTCCACCTGCACCGCGTAGCTGTTGGCCTCGCTGAATTTTAAGGTCACGTCCCGGCTCGTCTGCTCGATCATGCTTTGAAGCAGGCTTTTAAGCTCGGCCGCGCCCGATTTGGCCGTGTACTCCTCGGCCACGGTCGCCATGATGCTCCCCTTTGCGGTGTCGAGGGAGGCGGAATAGTCCCGGCGCACGTCTTGCGCCGTCTTGATGATCTCGTTTCGAAGCGTCTCCCGGCTTTCGGCGGCGGAGGATTGCAGAGCCGCCGTCTTTTTGGCCGCTTCGGCCGCGGCCGAACGGGTTTCGGCAAAGACTTTGGCGGTGGCCGCCGAAAAGTTCTCCTCCGACAGGTTGTTTAACAGATAGGTGAGCTTCTCGTTTAAGGAAATCAGGTAGTCCGTGAGCCGCTCTTTATAATCCGCCCCCGAAAGGGGGGGCGCTTCCAGCCGTAACATGGGCGCACCTCCGTGGCGGGCAGCGCCCGCGTTTTTGATTTTTCTGATCTGAAAAGGGCAAGACAGGATTTCCACAAAATCCCCCGCGCTTTTCCAAGAAGGCGGCTGTCCGCGCGCACCCGTGCCAGCCTTGCCCCGCCCCTTCGCCTGGCTCGGACGAGAATCCCCCGCGCTTTGCCCGTTTCGTTCCATTTCTTCCGGCTCGCTTCGCTGGCCGGGAATTTATTTTTGCCGCACCGGGCATTTACCGCCCGCAAAGTTTTATTTGCCTATCCTATTTGCGTTCCCCCATAAAGCGCGGTTCCCCTCAGGGCAGCGTCACCTTGCGCCCCGCCGGGCTGTGCTTTCTGGCCATATGGTCGGCAAAGGCGGCGTAGCCGGCGTTGAAGAGCGCCATGGCGTTGTTGTACCGGGCAAAGTCCCCGTTTAAAAAGTCCACCTGGGCGAAGAGGTAGTTCACATACGCCTCGTCGTAAGGCGGGGGAATCAGGAGCTCGGCGGAGGCCGCCGTCTCCGCTCCGTAACCCGAAAAATCCGGGGCGCCTCCGTAGAGCGAGAAAATCTCCTCCGCCGCGATGCCGTCCAGCTCCGAAAGCCAGCGGAGCTTATGGCTCTCCGGAAACGCGTTTGGCTTCAGTTCGTTAAGCAGCGCGATGGCTTCCCCCACCCTCATTTGCTCTTCCCCCGGTAATCCTCCTCCGTCTTTCGGATGAGCTCGATGGTCCGGTCCTCCTGATGCTGGGAGTTTTGCAGCACTTCCGCCACCGCCGGGGTGACTTCCACCTCCACACCCCGCTGTATCAGGTAGTTCTCCCCGTTCACCGACACGAACACCGGGTCCCTATACTCCTTGTTGTCCTTAAACAGCTTGATGGTCACGGTCTTCTTCTCTTTGGATTTTGGCATATGAATCTCCCTCTTTGTAACCCTCCCCCCCAAAAAAGTGAGAGGAGGGTCGTATCGTTTGATCCTTCTGAAGCACCTGGTCCTAATTAGACTGCGCCTTCAGCGAATAGCTGTTCCCCGCCTCGATGCGCACCATATAGGCCTCCACCAGCCGCTTGGCGGCCTTGGTGGCCTTCCAGCCGACCGAGCTTCTCTGATTTAAGGGGTCGTCCCCGTAGCCCAGCTGCTTCACGATGTGAGCGAGGCCGCCGTTTTCCAGCTCGGTGGTGCCGTAGGCATTCGCCCCCAGCACCAGCGTGGAAAAGACCGCGCTCCCGTCCTTGCCCGCGCCCTTGCCGCAGACCATGGCGCCCTTGGCCTTGCTCTTCACCGCCGTGTCCGCCACCAGCTTGGCCGTGCCGCCGCTCCCGGCCGCGATCGAGACGATGTGCGCCTCTTCGCCGCCCACGTACACGTCCATACCCTCAGAGGGGAAAGCCGCCGCCTCCGCCGCCGTGATGGTCTCGTCCACCAGGATGTTCACGCTCCCCGTGGAATCAAGGGCGGTGTTGAGCGTCATCCGGTTCACACCCTTCACGATGTCCCCGGGCGCCCAAATCTTGGCCTCCGTGGACTTCACAAAGCGGATATTGCCGAGCTTGCCGATCTCGCCGTTATAGATGTTTTCGGGCGCGGCGTATTTGTGCACGTCCAGCCACTCTGCGCTCCGCATCAAATCGTAGGCGCTGTAAGGATGAATGACGGCCACAAAGCTGTCGTCCACCGGGCTGGCGTTCATGCTCTCAAGCTGCGCCGCGGCCTTGAAGAAGACGTCCACCGATAAAGCGCAGTCCTTGTCGATGTCGGCGCGGTGGAGCACCTCGGTGGTGCTGCCCCCCGAAACCTTGAGCGCGTAAATGACGCTGGTGCCCCCGTTCAACTCCTCCCGGACGATGGTGTCGAGCGTCCGTCCCGCCTGGGAGCCCAGGAGCTTGGTGGCCTGCTCCACGTTTTTATCGACAGCCGTCAGCTCCAGCATGTCCGACAGCTGAATCCAGTTGCCGTACTGGGCGACCGTCTGGGTGACGGCGGAAACCGTCAGGTTACTCCCATCGGGCGTAACGCCCTCGGTGATGGCCGTGGTGGCCTTGGGAAGCGGGCTGTACCGGCGGAACTCGATGGTCTTGCCGCCGTTTGCCGGAATGGAATACTTGTCGCCAAACTGGTCGTGCACCAGGTTGGGCTCGGCATTGTCGATGAGCCGCTTCTCGTAATAGGTTTTCATTTCGTCAGACAGGGCTTCCAGGCCCGTGGTCTGCGTGGTGGTGCCGAATAACTGTAAATTCAGTTTCATTTCATTTCTCCTGTTATTGCTTTTGATTGCGTTCTCATGCCCCAAAGAGATGATGATTTCCTGCTCCCTCTGGCATGGTTCTCCTTTGATGCTTCGCGGCGGGTTTTCGCCATTTGCCAAGCTCATTTGCCTATGCCGCTTGGCCGGGGGCAGCGCTCGCCTTACCCGCGCCGCCCCTGCGCTTGTTTCAGTTCTTTTCCTTCCGGCTCGCTCCGCTGGCCGCCGCCGATCTGTCCGCGGCGGGTTTTCGCTGCCTTCCTCCGTTTTATTGGCCTATGCTGTTTCTACAGCTCCGCAAGCTCGGTTCAAAACCGGATCCGCTCGCCCTTCATGACCCTTTTGGCGATCTCTTCCCGCTCTTTTTTGCTCATGTCCCCGGGGGAAGATTTGAACACCGCCGCGCGCCGGGCGGCAAGCGCCCCTTCGGGGGGACGGCTCTTTCTGCCCGCGAGAGAAGCGGCGATCCGCTTTTCCGTCTCCGCCGCCGCAAAGCGCATGGCTTCGTATAAGAACGCTTCCTGATTTTCCGCCCGGTCGGCTTCCTTCATGGAAAAGCCCGCTTTTAAAAGGGCGAGGAACCGGCCGTTTTTTCTGAGGGCCGAGAGGTCAAAGGCCGGGTCGGACGCCTGAAGCTCCGCCGCCTCTGCCATAAAGCCCCCGTAGGTTTTGGCCGCCTGGGTGAGGCGGGGGGAATGTTGTCGAAGCGTGCCGGCCCGCGCTCCTTCCCCCGTCTCCCCGTATCGGGTCTGCTCTTGGGCGGGGGCGGTTATTGCCGTGCTTTCGTTGTGAGGCGGCGCGTCCTTTTCCTCCGCCGCCTCGCCCGCAGTGTCCGCGCTCCCCGTCTCTCCCGCCTTTTTGCCGGCTTCTTCTCTTTGTCCGCCGCTTTCAGCCGCCTGCGCTTCCTCTGTTGTCAAGCCTTGCCCAAAACCGTCGAACGCGCCCCGCTCCTCGGCCATCAAAAGCGCCAGGAGCATCTGGTCGGGCGTGTCCCCTCCCGTCTTTTCCCCTAAATAACGGAGGACGGGCGCCAGGTTCTTATGCGCCGTTTCCAGCTCCCTCGCTTCTTTGAAGCGCCTGTCTATGATTTTTTGAATTTTTGCCTGATAGATGTCTTTGTACGCGCCCGTGATGAGCTTTTCAAAAGCCTCCTCGCCGCCCGGAGCCCCGCTTTTTGCGCTGTTCCCGCCTGTTTTGGCGGCGCTCTTCGCGCTTTTCGCGGCTTCCCCCATGGCTTCCCGCGTCCCGGCGTCGGGCGCGGCTGTTAAAGTCTGCTGTTCCAATCAGCACCTCTTTCCCGGACGGCCAGACCGCCCGTAGTTTCATGCTATAAGAAACCTTTTTTTATTTCTCCCCGCTTCTGCGCGCGACCCCGGAAAAAGCCCGGTGTCATGGGGGTTTTTAGGAAAAGAATTATTTTGCGGCGGCGTTTTTTTACCCGCCTCTCTCACTCCCCACTTCTCTCCGTCCTCTTGGCCACCGAATACACCCTTGTCCCCTCTCCGTCCCCCTGGAACCGGAGCCGGAGCGTCTCGGCGCGCCGGGGCAGGAGCGGCACCCGGATGAACCGGCGGACGGGGGCGAAGGTGGCATATGCCTCAAAAAACTCTCCCTTGTCGTAAGAAAGCCAGATGCTGAAATGCTCACCCTCTCCCACCTCCGCCCGCACCGTGAGCGCGGAGTAATACTTGCCGCCCGGAAGGGATAAGCCCATCTCCCCCGTATCCGCCTGCCAGAAAAAGTCCTCTTCCGCCTCCCCCTCGCCGCCCGTGAGGCAAAGAAGCCGGCTGCCCGCCAGGCAATAAAGCTCCCCGTCCTTTAGGGCAAAGTAGGACGCGTCCGTCCAGTCCTCCCGGTGCCAGAGCGCCTTCTCCGGGTCGTAGACATACAGGCTCCCGCCCATGGAGAGGTAATACTTCCGCCCCTCCGTCCCGCCCCGCGCGTTTGACGCCGCCGGGAGCTTTGCCCCGATGAGCCGGGCCAGCCCGCCCGAATAGGCGTAGACCCCCGCCCGGCCCTTGTAGTAGAGTACGCCCGAGAGGGACACCAGCGAATCCTCGCTCCCCTGCTCCACCCCCGCCACCTCCGCTTTCAACAGCTCAAAGTTGGCGGGACGGCTGCCGAAAAGCTTGTGGCACACGTCCTCCTTGAAAAACACCACGCCCCCCGAAAACTCCGCCACCCCCGTGAAGGGGCCGCCCGTGCCCACGCTGGCCGCATAGCTGTCCGCCGCCGTGCCCGAAAAATAGTTCCAGTTGAAAGGGTCGCCCAGCTTGCTGGCGTAAATCTCCCGCCCATCCGGCGCACAGGCAAACAGCCGGTTGTCCTTCTCGCACAGGAGCGTCACCTCGGGCATCCTGCGGGACAGGGTGATTTCCTCCGCCTCGATGTAAGCTTCGTCCAGCAGCCCGGGCAGAATGAGGTAATCCTCGCCCTTTTTCTCGATGATGTAAAACCCGGGGAGGACGCTCCCCTTTAATTCCACCCCGTCCCTCCATAAAGCCCGCGCCGATGCCCGGGGCGGCAATCTTGATGTAGGTCGCCGTCACGTCCATCCACATAGCCGCCGAAGCGTAATATCGCCGGAGCGTGTGGGGCAGCTCGCCGTGGCCAGCCAGAGCGTCCCGTCTTCCGGGTCGGGGGCGCGGTGTCTGGTACGGCGTAGCCTGCGAGTCTTCGGCTGGCCTCGTCCGCCAGGGAAAAGGCCGCGCCCGTGCCTGTAAAACTATTGTCAACACTTTTTAAAGACAGGTTGACCATACTGAACACCAGCTTGTCCGGCAGGATGAAAATGTGGCTCCCCATGCGGGCAAAGCGCTTTTTCCTGGAGCGACTCCGCCCCACGTAGATGTTGTTGTAGTAAAGCCCCTCCCCGTCCGCGCAGAGGGAGCTGCCTGCCCCCGAACAGCCCATTCGTGTGAGAGAGAGCGCCTCCCTCTGCCTTTTCCGGGCGCCAGCGCTGGAACGCCCGGAACTCATGTTTTCCCCATGTGGGAAAAAAAACTCCGCTTCGGAAGGGTCATAGAGCGTTGTAACCTAAAACCGCTCCAGCATGTCCTCCGACTGCCTGGTTTCGTATAATTTTGGTAGTTTCATTTTCCTAATACCCTCCGCTGATATTTCGTCCCTCTATCCGCGCCAGCATTCTGCATCCTCGGGGAGGTAGGCGTTCCGTTCGATCTCGCTCATAATCCGGGTCTTGCCGTCAAAATCCATCATGCTCATGCATAAAAGCGCTGCTTCCGCGTTCTCCTGCCTGAAAAGCCCAGCTGGTAAAACTCCTGCGCCAGCTCGTTCTGGGAAATCCTTTAATAGGGGCTTTGCTTCCGGGCTTCACCGAAATGTCGAAAATAGGCGCGCTTTCCTCGACCGCCACCCCAGTACCCGGCTGTCCTCCTGAACAGCTCCTCGCCGTCAAACCAGGCGGAATCCCCCGCCCAGCACCCGGAAGCACCGGGGCATGTCGTAAAACTGCGCATCAGCTCGATGATGAGCCGGCACACCCGGGAAAACGCCCGGTACGACCCCTGATCACATCCCGGGACATTTTGCTCCCCGCCTCCCGGAGCGCCGCGATGGCCGAAGCCGCCGTCACCCCGCCCGTGGTGCCCCCTGTGGAAAAGTCCCGGCCGTCTGACGTCTCCTTCATCTCCTCGATTTTCCGGTCCAGCATGGACAGATAGGATTTCAGAGGGCGGTTCACCCGGATCTCCCGGATGCTGTCTTCCCCGAGCGTCCCCCCAAACACGGATGAAATCCTTGTCCCAGTCGGCAAACTCCGCCTCGTTCACGCTCCCGTCCGTGCGGATGAAAACTGCTTTTGGAGGCCATGAGGGGCGGACTTTAAGACCGCCCCCGACAGCCTGTCCACATACTCCCTGGGCGTCTTTTAACACGTCCACTCAGGGAAAGCCTGCCGGTGCCGCCTCGTCTCAGGTTGCGGGTCGAAAACAAAGGGATACGAGCCGTGACGGTAAACCCTCCTCGGCGTAGTCCGGGTCGTTCTCGCTGGCGTACAGCACCACGTCCGAAGAAAGCGGCAGTAGTGGAGCCGCCCCGCCTTCTGTAGTACCAGTCGATGACCGCCGTCTTCCCCTCCGTCCCGCTTGCCCCGTAAGCGTAGCGGGCGTTCTCAAAAGCTTCCCGCCCGTCTTCCCTTCCATCTCCGCAGGCTTGTGCAGCAGCCCGTCTTCCATCAGCTCCACGAAAAGAGATTTTTGGAATCCTCGATGTCCCGCACCGGCTCCCAGTAGAGGTTCAAGATGTCCACGTTCTTGATTTCGATGTCCCCCATGCCCCCTTGTCCGGGTTCCAGAACACCCCTTCCACCCCCGTGCCGTGCTTTAACTTCTTCCACCATTTTGTCCGAGTAGAGACTTCGTAGCCGTTATTTTCCAGCATGGCCGGGTGAATGGCCTCAATCGCCTCCGCCGCGCCTACGTCCCCCTCCTCCCGGGGCACCGCCGCTTCGGGGAAGTTGTCCATGGCGTCGGCGTGCTTGTCTGCGACAGCGTTGACCAGCCAGGCCGAGGCGGGACGTGGGTCGTCTCACCCCCGCGCGCCCGTGGCGCATGCGGAACCACTCCTCCCCCGCGATGATCCGTTGCTCCAGCGCCGTTTTGTCCTGCTTGTACTGGCGCAGCGTCTCCGCCGCCGCCAGAATTTCTTCTCTTCCGATGACGTTCAGGTTTCCCATTTCTATCCTTCTCCTTTGTCCTGTGGTCTGAAAAATTTTCCCTATCTGCCCATACCATCTCTGCCGCCTACCCAGCCCTATACCTTCTCTTTCGGCTTGCTCCGCTTGCGGGGCTTCTATTCCTCCTGCCGCGCCGGGTTTCCCGCTTGTCTTGCTCCCTTAGCCCCTACGCCTGTCTCGTTCTTTTTCTTCCGGCTACCCGTCCGACCGGGTTCTTATCCCTCGCCACGCCGCATCTCGCCTATTTCATATTCCCCGCCCTTACGTCCGTTTCGTTCTTTTTCTCCCGGCCACTCCGTCTGGCCGGGAATTTATTTTTACTGTTCGGGCTCTGCCGCTTGCCAAGCTCTATTTGCCCATCTTATTTTTTGTTCTCGCCTTTAATATAAGTTCAGCGGATCCTCCCACACCCTCCCTCTGCTCCGCCGACTGGGGCGGCGCGATGGGGTTCTCCATCAACAAATACCGGAGCATGTCGTAGGCGTGATCCTCCCCGGTGTCCACGTCCTCCGCCTCGCCCCTCGTAGCACAGCGCGGGCACCGTCCGGATAAAATGCCGGCAGGTGTCAAACACGTAAAGCATAGGCTCCCTTCGGAGGAAAAGGCCAGGCCGGTAGTGCACCTGCATCTTGCCGCCTCAGGCGCGTGTTGTCCCCTGGGAAAAATAAATGAAGTTGGGGCTTCTGGTCATCATCCGGGCGATGCTCTCCCCCTGCTCTCGTCAAAGATGGACGGGTCCGTTGCCTTCCGCGATCTGCCGCCCCCGGAGGTTCTCGTCCGTCTCCTCGATCTCTTTGATTTTGGCTAAGGGATCTCCGCCGGGTTCATCCGCAGCCCCCGGTTGGGGCCTTCCGCCCCATAATATTCTTTGATGTGGTACAGCCGCCCGTCGCTGTCCGCCGCGAACCAGCCCACCGGAAAAGGCTTGGCATAGCCAAAATCGAAGCTCCGGTAGATCCGCAGGGCCGGCACCCGGAAAGGTTTGATCACGTGGGTGAACTTCCCGTCCCCGGCGCGCCGGGTCGTTTTTCCACTCGGTGAAGACCTGCCCGTCAAAACTGTCCCAGCTCCCGTAGAGAAGCGCCGCCTCTCGGCCTCGGGGCAGCGGCCAGGCTGGCCAGATAAGCCGGGTCGTTCTCCAGCAATATTTTATTGGTCGAACACCGTGGAGGGGATAAAATCTGGCCCGCCGCTTCACACCCCCGCCCTCGGGGTGTGGATGCGGATGTCCTCCCGGATGGGCGTCATGGGAGGCGCGGGGACGACAACCGCTCCTTCACCCAGTTGTGGCCGATGCCGTTGGGTTGGTGGCCGAGCGGACGTACACCCGCGTCCCCGGGCCGCTGGGGCGGTTCCGGGAAAACATGTAGCCGTACCCCCCAGGTGAAGTGGGTCAACTCGTCAAAGGCGATGAAGCCGTAGCTCCGTCCCCGGTGGTAGCCTTGACGGTCGCCTCTATGCTGCATGTTGCCAAAATAGAGCTTCGCCCCCGAAGGAAAGCGCCACACCCGCCCCCGATTGGTAGTCCGCTTCGGAAAGGCCCCGGTAAAGCTCCCCGGCTCCGGTCGATGAGGGCGGACAGCTCGGGCACCGTCTTTCTAAATAAATGCCCCGGTAGTGGGGGATGGACTGCTGGAGCGCTCGGCTGCAAACGCGTCGCTCTTGCCGCCCCCCGCCGCGCCCCCGTAAAGCGCCTCGTATTCGCCCCGCGATTGGAATAGCCTGCCGGCTCCCTGGGGCCGCCAGATGACCCGCGCCCCGCTTTCGCTTTTTTCTTCTTCCGCTATGATCCGCGCTCCATCCAGCTCGCTCAAACTCATGTTCTCACCTGTTTCATCCGCCGCCCGTTCAACTTCTTCGTTCACGCCCATGTTCTCATCCATTTACCCTCGCCGCCTGCAATTCTGCCCATACCCGCACTCCGCACTCGTTTGCACCTTTTTCTTTCGGCTGCTTTATCTGGCTGAACGTCTCTACCCCTAAGCACGGGCTTCCACCTGCAACATTTTACCGCCGCTCCGTTCAACTTTCGTCCACGCCCATGCTCTCGTTGCTCTTCCAACGCTCTCCTCCGTGCTTCACTCCCCTGCTTTCATATCTGCTTCGTTCCAAGCATTCGCCGCCCGCAACGTTTTATTTGCCCATCCCATTTTGTTTCTCCGCACAGTGTGGTTCCGCTCAGCTCTTCTCGCTCAAACTCATGTTCTCACCTGTTTCACACCCACGCCTGTGCCCCGCCGCCTTTCTCCGTTCTTCCGATGTCTCTCCTCCGTTGGCTGCTTTGGTATTCCTGCCCCTGCCGAAGGTTTGCGCTTCTCTTCCGCTCCCCACCCGACACCTTCATGCTTCTATCTATTTTTCCTTCACCGGCGCGCCCTTTGTTTGCGCCGGGTAATTCCTCGCCGTCCGGGCTTTTTTGCTTTCTTCACGCCGAGCTTCTCGCTTATCTTGCTTCCTTAGCCCCTGCGCCGATTTCACTTCTTTTCCTTCCGGGCCACTTGCCGCCGGGTTCTTATCCCTGCCGCGGCGGATTTTAGTTTTTGCATAGTTTCACCCAGCTCCTGCAGGATTTCTGCCTCTTCTTCAGTATTATTTCCTTCACCGGCGCGCCCTTTGTTTGCGCCGGCTTTCCCTTGCTGTCCGGGCTTTTTTGCTTCTTCACGCCGGGCTTCTCGCTTATCTTGCTTCCTTAGTGCCTGCGCCCGTTTCACCCGTCCCTTTTATTTGTTCGCGCCCTCTCGTCTTCCCGCTCATGGCCGCTCTCTCCCTTTTTGATGCTCCCTATCCACCTTCCTGTCCATGTTCTAAATATTTCCTTTTCCCGGCGCGCTCCTTTGTCTGCGCCGGCTTTCCTTGCCGTCCGGCTTTTTGCTCTTCTTCACGCCGGGCTTCTCGCTTATCTTGCTTCCTTAGCGCCTGCGCCTGTTTCACCCGTCCCTTTTATTTGTTCGCGCCCTCTCGCCCTCCCGCTCATGGCCGCTCTCTCTCCCTTTTTGATGCCCTATCCACCTTCCCGTCCATGTTCAAAATATTTCCCTTTCCCGGCGCGCCCTTTGTTTGCGCCGGGCTTTCCCTTGCCGTCCGGGCTTTTTGCTTTCTTCGCGCCGGGCTTTTCGCTTATCTCACATCCCCGCCCCTGCGCCTGTCTCGTTCTTTTTCTTCCGGCTTCGCTCCGCTGGCCGGGTTTTTGTCTCTGCCGTGCCGGGCTTTTGCCGCTCTCAAACCCTCTTTGCCCAGCACACTTTTTTCTCCCACACAGCGCAGTTCCGGCTTCGCTTCGCTGGCCGGTCGTCGCAGTGGACTTTCATGGCCACGGTCTCCTGCCTATTCGCCATGAGACCTTCCGCCATTTTGTCACTGCTCCTCTTCCCCAAAAAGGCTTGCCTTTTCGGGGGCCCCTTTAAAACCCGCCGGGCTTTTGCCGCTTTCACCGCTTCATTTGCCCATATAATTCCTACCGCCTATCCAGTTTTGTTCCCTCAACCATCCTCCGTCATCTTAACGTTCATGGGATACTCCTCGCACAGCAGCCGCAAGCCGCCCGTCACCGTAGCAAGGGCTTCCCACATGGCCGCCCCGCTCCCGCTCGCCTCCCCCTCCAGGATGACTCCGCCGCTCAGGAACTCCGCAAACCGCAGGCAGCCCATCCGCCGCAAAGCCGCTTCCAGCGTGTAACAGAGACTGGAGACGGCTGCGCACACCATATCCGCCCCCAGCGGCCCCGAATCCGCGTGTCCCGTCACCTCCAAAAAGAAGCTGTTCTCGTATGTTTCAAGATGAATCCTGGTCATATCCTATGGGCACGGAACAAGCCCGCTGCCCCTCCCCTTTCCCCTCAAATACTGTAATAAAACCATACGGCAAAGCGCTTTTTATTTCTCCCCTCTTCTGCCGGAGGAGGCTTTAAAACCCGCTTCCCAAGGGGCTTTTCAAGGGGCAAAAATATTTTTTGACAGGCGCGGGAAGCAAAAACCCCATGCCTCTCCCCTTTTTTGAGGGACATAAAAAAGCCCCGGCCATAACCGGGGAGAAACGCGGGAAAGCGCCGTATTATAATCCTCTTAGCCCCGTGAAAACAGTGCTGTTACATTCGCACGTTGAAAACCAAATATTTTTATCAGATATTGGAACCCATGTAATTTATTTTCTCCGGCCTGTCTCCGTCATTTTGGCGGGAGAATGATTGCTCGCCTCCGCCGGGGAAACCTTTTTCTTCTCTCCTCTTCCTTCCAAAGCCCCGCCGCTCCTCCGGCAAACCCCCGGTCTTCGCTTCCCGCCTTCCCCGCTCGGGAGTTTTTCTCGCTTCTCCCACCCCGGCTTCCCGGACATTTTACAAACCCCTGCCCTGCTGCCTTTTCCCTCCGCGCCCTTTCCGTACCCGCCTTCTCATGCGCTTTTCAAATCCTTGCCCTGTGGTTTCGCCCTTTCCGCCCCACACAAAAAAAGGCCCTCCGCTGCCGGAAGGCCCGCGCCCCAAGGGGGCAGTATGTGCTTATTTGATTTTCG
>JAXGQH010000026.1:0-18965 GCA_040766545.1 Christensenellaceae bacterium | reverse complement strand
TTCATCCATTCGCCCTGCGCCCGCCCGTTTTTTTCCTCCGCCCTTTTGCCCGCTCCGCGCCTTCCGGAAACCGGAAGAAAATGGAACGTTTGTCTGGACGTTTCCGTCCGGTCTGTGCTACAATGCATATCAAACAGAGGATGAAAAGGGGAACGGACGTGGACAAGATTGCGGTTTTGATTCCTTGCTACAATGAGGAAAAGACGATTTTTAAAGTGGTGAGCGACTGGAAAGCCGCGCTCCCCGAGGCCGTGATCTATGTGTACGACAATAACTCCGCCGACGAGACCGCCGCCCTGGCAAGAGAAGCGGGGGCGGTGGTTCGCCCTGAATATAAGCAGGGCAAAGGCAACGTGATCCGCCGGATGTTTTTGGAGGTGGAGGCCCGCTGCTTCATCATGGTGGACGGGGACGACACCTATCCCGCCTCCTGCGCCCGGGAAATGGCGGACAAAGTGCTGAACCACAACGCGGACATGGTGGTGGGCGACCGTCTTTCCTCCACCTACTACACGGAAAACAAGCGGCGGTTCCATAACGCGGGCAACAGTCTGGTTAAAAAGACCATCAACCGGCTGTTCGGCACGACCATCAGCGACGTGATGACGGGCTGCCGCGCGTTCAGCTACCGATTTGTGAAGACCTTCCCCGTGCTGTCCCAGGGCTTTGAAATCGAAACGGAGATGACCATCCACGCCGTGGACAAGAACCTCCAGGTGGAAACCGTGGTGATCGACTACCGGGACAGGCCGGAGGGGAGCGTCTCCAAGCTCAACACCTATTCCGACGGCTTCAAGGTCATTAAAACCATCCTCCGCCTGTATAAGAACTATCGGCCTCTGGCCTTTTTCGGCGCGCTGGCGCTCCTGCTGCTGGCGGTCGCCCTCGGGCTGTTCATCCCCATACTCGTCATTTACTTCAAAACTCACCTGGTGCCCAACTTCCCCACCCTCATCGTGAGCGGGTTCGTGGCTCTGGCGGGCATCCTCTCCTTTTTTGCCGGGCTCATATTGGCGACTCTCGTGGAAAAGGACAGGCAGGAGTTTGAATTCCGCCTCCAGCAAATACACATGCACCGCCTCCTGACGGAGGAAAGGGACGAGACATGAGGGACTTTCTCAAACGGAACAAGGGAAGGCTCTGTTACGCCCTCGCCTTCGGGGCGCTTTTGATCGGCTATTACGCCTATCATAAAGCCCTTGTGCCCATCTCTTCCGACCAGACCACCACGCTTCCCATGGCGGAAGACATGCTGTCGGGCAACCTGTTCCTATCCGGATGGGTGATGGGCACCAATAATTTTTACTTCACCAGTACGGTCTTTCTGGCTCTCCTCCGCCTTTTGGGTGCGCCCTATTTTGAGGCGCTCCACCTTTTGCCCGCGGCGGCCTGGGCGGGCGTCGTCCTGTTGCTGTACCGCCTGTTTTTAGCGGAAACGGGGGAGGGGCGCTTTTCCCGGGCGGGCGGCCTTCTTTGCTTCGGCGCGCTGGTTGCGGTGGTTGCGCTCACAAACCCGGCGGCCTATACGCTTTTAAACATCAATTCCCATAACGGACTGTATGTGTTCGCGCTGGTTTCCGCGTTTTTCGCTTTCCGGTTTGTGCGGACGGGGAGCAAAGGCGCTCTCGCCGCGTTTACCCTGCTCTCCGCGCTTTCTTATTATTCCGATTCTCTCGCCCTCCTGACGCTTTACGCCCCGGCGGGGCTCGTGTCCCTGCTGTCTTTTTTCCGGGAAAAACAAAATAAAAAAACCTATCTGTGGCTGGGCGCGGCCGCCGTCCTGAGCTTTCTTCTGGGAAAACTCACAGGCATGGCCATAGAGGGTCTGGGCGGCGTGGTGACGCAGGGGCTTCCCCTGGGCATGAGCTGGCCGGGAACGTGGCCGGGGCGGGCGGCGGGCTTTTATGAGAGCCTGCTGGCGCTGCTGGGGCGGACGGAGGGGGCGCTCTTTACTCTGAGCTCCTTTGCCGCCCACGGCCTGTTCCTCCTCTGCTTTTTCGTGATGCTCTATCATACCTTCCGGTATGCCCGCATGAGCAAAAAGGATCAGGCCCTTTATATCGTGGCCGTGCTGAATATCGCCGCCTGCCTGTGCACAGGCATCGACGTGCATCTGCGCTATATCGTGCCCGCTTTTTTATGCGCGCTCACGCTCACGCTGCGCACGGTCTGGTCGCTCTATAACCGCGCCCCCTCTTTCCCCAAAAAAGCGGCGCGGGGAGGCGCGCGGGCGCTGGCGGCGCTTTGCCTCGCCCTCTGCCTGATCCTCGGCGTATGCAAGCTGCAGGGCATTTTGTCCGCCCCCCGCCTTTCCGCCCGGCCGGAGGAGGAGCTGCTTGCCGCTCTGACAGAGCGAGGGTATGACCGGGGCTACGGCCAGTTCTGGAGCGCCTCCCTGCTTTCCGCCCGCTCGGATTTTGAAAAGTCGATTTATCCGGTGTCCGCGGAGGAGAATGGGCTGGCGCTTCATCCCAATTTGGTGAGGACGGACTGGGCGGAAGAGACGGGCATGCATTTCTATGTGGCCGAGCTTTTCTACACCGATGAATTTGAGCGTTTCAAAGCTCTGGCCGGAGAGCCGGACGGGGTCTGGGAGAACGGGAAGTATGGGGTATACTTTTATGAAGAGGATCTGTCTGCCTATATGGCGGGGGACAGGGGATTGAGGCGATAAACCCCTTTTCATTTTTTCCCGAACGTTGTATGATAAATCTATACGAGACGAAAACATTGAAGGAGCAAGCGATATGGAACTGATGAAACTGAAAAACGAGAGCGACATACGGGGCGTCGCCAGCGAAGGCGTGGCCGGGCAGGAAGTGAACCTGACGGACGAAGCCGTGTTTCTCCTGGCCTCGGGCTATTTTGAATGGCTTCGCCGGCGGACGGGCAAAGAGGAGCTGAAAGTGGGCGTGGGGCGGGACTCCCGCATCTCCGGGCCCCGGATTCTCGCCGCCCTGGTAAAAGCCGCCAAGTCATCGGGCGTAGCCATTTACGACACCGGTCTCGCCTCCACCCCGGCCATGTTTATGAGCACCGTCACCCCCGGCTTTTTGTTCGACGGTTCCGTCATGATCACCGCCAGCCACCTGCCCTTTAACCGGAACGGTCTGAAGTTCTTCGTGAAAGAAGGGGGCCTGGAATCCGCGGACATCAAGGAAATCATCAAGCTGGCCGAAGCGGGGAATTTTCAGGAGCGGCCGGGCCACTCTTATCACCAGATCGACTTTATGAGCGTGTATGCGGGCATTTTGGTGAACAACATCCGGGAGAAGACGGGCGGGGAAAAACCCCTGAAGGGGAGCCGCATCCTGGTGGACGCGGGCAACGGCGCCGGCGGCTTTTTCGTGGATAAAGTGCTCGCTCCCCTGGGGGCGGACACCACGGGCAGCCAGTTTTTGGAGCCGGACGGCACCTTCCCAAACCATGTGCCCAACCCCGAAGACGAAGAGGCGGGAGAGTCCATCTCCGCCGCCGTTTTAAAGCATAAGGCCGAGCTCGGCATCATCTTCGACACGGACGTGGACCGGGCGGGCGCTGTGGACGGCAAAGGCCGGGTCATCAACCGGAACCGGCTCATCGCCCTCATCTCGAAAATACTGCTGCTGGAACTCCCCCGGCGCCACCATCGTCACCGACTCCACCACCTCCACCGGCCTGGCCAAATTCATCGAGGCGGCGGGCGGGGTGCACCACCGCTTTAAGCGGGGCTATAAGAACGTGATCAACGAAGGCATCCGGCTGAACAAAGAGGGGATCGACTGCCCGCTGGCCATCGAAACCTCAGGTCACGCCGCCCTGAAGGAAAACTACTTCCTGGACGACGGAGCCTATCTCATCACTAAAATCCTCATCACCATGGCCAACATGAAGAAGGAGGGAAAAGATCTCTTCTCCCTCATGGACACCCTGGAAGAGCCCGCCGAGGCGGCGGAGTTCCGCCTGAAAATCCAGGCGGAAGATTTCAAGGCCGCGGGCGTGCGGGTGATCGAAGACATTCAGAACAAAGCCGCCGCCGATCCCCGCCTTGCCCCCGCCCCCGTCAATTACGAGGGCATCCGGGTCTCCCTTGGAAAAGAAGAGGGGAACGGCTGGTTCCTGGTGCGGCTGTCCCTCCACGACCCGCTTCTCCCCGTGAACGTGGAGAGCGACGAGGAGGGGGGCGTGCGGAAAATCGCCCAGACCCTCTATGAGCTTTTAAAGGCGCATCCCCTCGATCTTTCGCCCATCGAGCGCTATCTCGGAAACTGATATGGCGAACAAATTCTTCGGAAAGCTGAAGAGCGGCGCGAAAAGCATGATGGAGCACTCGGAGGTTCTGGAAAACAGGCGGATGCGCTCAAAAATCAGGGAGCTTCAGAAGGAAAACGCCCTCTTGTACCAAAAGCTGGGGGAAGCGGTCTTCCGCTCCCCGGACGGGAAGCTCCGGGGGGCTTTTCCAGGCATCGTGGCCGAAATCGAGCAGAACTACGAAAAGGCTTCCGCGCTGTACCTCCGCCTGTCTGAACTCCCCGATCCCGAAGAGCTGGAAGCGGGGGAGGAGCCGGCGGAGGAAGAGCCGGGAAAAGAGCGGGAAGAGGAGGACGGCGGGGAACAGGACCCGGGCTATTGAGGGGGCGGGGTTCTCCCTCGCGGGTTTGGTCTTTGCGTCCGCGGCGGATTTTCGGCGCCGCGGTTTTGCTCCGCACCTCGCCTTTTCTTCAAAAAGAACTTGACAGGAGCGCTTCTCCTGTGATACACTCTTAACGTTCAAAGAAGAAACACCCGTTTCTCACCTGCCGGATGCGTTCCAGGCACGGTTAAAAAAGTGATTTTTTAAATTGCGGGCGTTTCTTGTCCGCAATTTTTTATTGCACAGGCTTTATAGAAGGAGGCGTTACAAATAGCAAAGGATCTGCAGATTAACGGACAGATAAGGGAAAAAGAAGTGAGGCTCATCGGGGCGGACGGAAGCCAGATGGGCGTCATGAGTTTCGACCGGGCGCAGGCGCTGGCCGACGAGGCCGAGCTCGACCTGGTGAACATTTCCCCCAAGGCGGTTCCCCCCGTATGCAAAATCATGGACTACGGGAAGTTCCGCTTCGAGCAGGAAAAGAAGCTGAAGGAAGCGCGGAAAAACCAGAAGATCGTGGAGATCAAGGAGATGCGGCTTTCTTCCACCATCGATTTGCACGATATGCAGGTCAAGGCTAAAAACGTCCAAAAATTCCTGGCCGACGGCAACAAAGTGAAAATCTCCATCCGCTTTCGGGGCAGGCAGATGGCTCATACGAGCCAGGGTCTGGAAGTGATGAAGAAGTTCATCGACATGCTCACGGACGTGAGCGTGGAAAAATCAGCGAATATGGAAGGGCGGAGCATGTTCATGGTGCTTGCCCCCAAAAATTAGAGATACAGGAGGGCACACACATGCCAAAGATCAAAACGCATAAAGGCGCGGCCAAGCGGTTCAAAGCCACAAAGAGCGGCGCGCTTAAAAGAGCGGCCGTCAACAGGCGGCATAAACTGACGGAAAAGGGTTCCAGAAGAAAGCGGGACCTCAGGAAAACGGCTTACGCGGAAGGCACCACCGAGAAGAACTTAAGAAAACTTCTTCCTTATAGCTGAACCGGAATTTACTACTTTTTTGGAGGATAACATAGATGGCAAGAATTAAAAGAGCCGTAAACGGCCATAAGAAAAGAAGAAAAGCGTTAAAGCTGGCAAAGGGGTTCTACGCTTCCCGTTCCCGCCAGTACAGGAGCGCCAAGCTGGCGGTCATGCGCGCCCAGAGAAGGGCGTACTTCGGCCGCAGGGTGAGAAAGAGGGAGTTCCGGCAGCTTTGGATCGCAAGGATCAACGCCGCCGCACGCAAGAACGGCCTCAGCTATTCCAAGTTCGTTTCCGGCCTGCGCTCGCGAACGTGGGAAGTGAACGAAAGCTCACGGCGGATCTCCGCCGTGAACGACGCCAATTCCTTCTCGGCTGGTGGACATGGCCGGGAAAAGCTGGCGTAAACAAGCAGATCAAAGACCCGCAGAAGTGCGGCGGTCTTTTTTGAGAAAAATGGTTGAGCTGAAAAAAATAAACAACGGCAATCTCGGGAAGTGGCGGCTCTGTCCGTCCGGGACGACCCGGCAGACCTTTGTCGCCACCAACGCCCGAAGCCTCATGCAGGCCTATGTGGCGCTTTCGGAAGGGCATGTCGCCCTTCCCTTCGCCATCTATGCCGACGGCGCGCCCGTGGGGTTTCTCATGTTCGGCTACGGCGCCACGGGGAGGAAGAGGAGCCGTCTGTGGCGGCAGGAAACACTACTGCCTCTGGCGCTTTATGATCGATGGGCGCTTTCAGGGGAGGGGCTATGGCAAGGCCGCGCTCCGGCAGGCGATCGACTATCTGAAGACCCGCCCCTGCGGCCGGGCGGACTGCTGCTGGCTCTCTTTAGCAGAAAAGGGAGAACGAGGCGGCAAAAGGCTGCCGCTTTCCGGGACTGTGGAAACCGGGGAACTGTGTGCGGCGACGAGGTGGTGGCCATGCTCCGGCTTTCCCGGAGGCGTAGAGCCGGAAGCCGCGGAGAAGAACGCCCGAGATCATGAGGAGCCGGAAGCCGCAGAGGAGAAGCCCTCAAGGCCGCAAATCAAAACAACTGAAGCCGCAGGGGAAAATACTCGGAATGGCGGGGCGCAAGGCTTTTGGGAATTGAAAAAACGAAGAGCTCAAAACGCGGAAACAGAGGCGAAAAACAAAAAACACGAGAACCGCAGGGAAAATATTCCGCATCGTGAGCAGCCGGAAGCCGCAGAGGGAAATACTCCCTATGATGAGCAGCCCGAAAGCCACAGAAGAAAGGCAGCCCTCAAAACCACGAATCAAAACAGCTGAAGCCGCAGGGAAAACCCGCGGCTCTTTTTTGCGTTTGCAACCGGTGGGATATTAAGGTAAAATTATTTGAGAATATGTGTCACATTTCTGCCTTCTCCGGTGTCTTACTATTTAAGGCATACATGAAAGCTCAACTGCGCCCGGAGGTATACCCATGTTCAGACAAGCCCTGTCCCTTCTCACATACCGCAAAAAAAGCACCGCGCTCATGATCCTTCTTCTGGGCTTTGTTTTTTCCTGATGGGAAGCGTGCCCGTCCTCTTTGCCTGGACGGCGGTATTTGCTGGCGGCGGCGCTTGCTTTAACCTGGAGCCTCAGTAAAGAGCATTTCCTCGGCCATCCGATACAGCGAATAAAAACAGGAAGACGGATATGTTCAAACGAGCACTGTTGCTATGGACCCATAAAAAGGCGGGCACAGCCTTTATGATTGTGCTCCTCGCCCTTGTCTTTTCCTTCTCGGAAGCGTGCCCGCCCTCTTCGCCCAGCGGGACGACGTCTGGTTCAGGAGCAGACGCAGTTCAGGGGGGATTTACGACGGCCTCTACCTCGACCTGTCTAAGCTCCGGCGAAAGGCTTATAGAGCTCATCGGCAAAGGCTGGGTCGACCGGGCGGGGATTTGTGCTTTGGTATGCGGCGACCTTCAAGTCGTAGGGATGGATGCGTCCATCTCCGTGGAAACCGATGAGACGGCTTTGGAACTGGGACGGCTGAATACGGTGGAGGGGCGTTTCCCCGAGGCGGCGGACGAGATCGTCCTCCAGGAATCCTGGAAAGCCCGGCTGGAAGGCGTGGAGGTGGGGGACACCCTCACGCTCCTGACGGAAACGGGAGAGCGGGACTATATCGTCTCCGGCTTTCTGGAGAACTACACCAGCTCTGGGTGGACGAGGATGATCCCACTGTTGGTGAGAAAACTCCCCGCCGCTCTCTGGTAACTCTGGAAGGCGCGCCGGGGAGGCGGTTCAGACGGACGCGCTCGTCTATCTCCCCCGGATGCGGGCGATGGAGTCGGCGATCAACCAGTTCAAGGAGGTGCAGGAAGAGCCCGGAAAGACAGACCGATGGGCGGGGGGAGATCGTGACAAGCTCCGTTCGGGGCGCCTATAACACCGCGCTGTATTACGGCACGCCCCCCGAAAACTACCTGTTCCAGGCAGTGTTACACCTTCGCCATCCTGGCCGCGACCGTCACGGTCGTCTACGTCTCCCACTGTCCATGTACCTGAAAAACCATCAGGCGGTGGCGGTGAAGATGTACATGGTGGGCGGGACGGACGAATACGCCTAAAGCTCTTATATATCTTTATGGGGCTCATCGTCGCCCCCGCCCTGCTCCTGAACTTCCTGCTCCACGGGATTTTCGCGCCCCTCATGCAAAACACGCTCGGGACGGGAAGCCCCGTCTCCCAGTCGCTTTTCACCCTCTTGTTCTGCGTCGTGGGCCTCTTCCGGCTGGTGGCGCTGTACCACCGGTGGAAAATCGAATCCCTCTATGTGGTCTCCCTCTCCGACCAGAGCGAAGAAATCGCCCTCCCGGCCATTTATCTCAAAAAGAAGATCAACCTTTCCTTTGCTCTGAGCCGGGCGATCCAGGGAGCAAAGAGCCTGCTTTTGGTGTGCCTGTCCATCGGGATGATCCTGGGGCTCTTCCTCTGCGTCCGGGAGGACGTGAACAACCGGCTGGGGAAGAACTTCCACAAGGGGGTTTTCAGCTTTTCCGTCTATGCCGCCAAGCTCCGGGAGAAAGATGTGGCCACCTTCGGGGATTTCCGGCTGACAAGGCGGTCCGTGGGCTTTTCCAGGGAGTAGGTGGAAGAGCTTAAAAACATGCCCGGGGTGAAATCCGTCAGCGTGGAGTATTACGGCGCTTCCCCGAGCCTCCTCATTAAAGACATGAGCAGCGTCTATGCCCGGACCCTCTACCAGAAAGACGCCAAGGAAGAGCGGACGGCCTTTGCCCCGCCCTGCCCGAAGGAATATGGGCGACCACTTGGGATATGGGCAACTTCCGCCTCTACGTGCTGAACCAGAGGCAAATCTACTCCATGGAAAATTATTACCCCGACGTGCTGGCCGACGATCTGACGCTTGGCAAGGCGGTCATCATCACCGCCCCCGTCAAGCCCGAGGATGAACGCGCTACCTATCAGAACCGGCTGTTCCGGGAAGGCGGGAAAATCTCCTTTGGCTGGCTCGACACGGAAGCGGGTTTTGAAGAGGCAGTGGCCGACCCCTCCCTCATCGGCTATGAGCAGGTGGACTTCACCATCAGCGAGGTGATCGAGGAGGCGGGGGACACGCCCACCAAATGGGCGATGGGCATGCGGGCGGCAAACGTCATCGTGATCATTTCGGAAGAGACGGCAAAGAGCACGGGGCTGTGCGACTGGGCCAGCTCCGTGAAAGTGACGATGAACGTGAGCGTCACGGAAAAGCAGTACAATGCGGTGAAAACCCGGTTTCGGGAGATGAAGGAGGAGAGTTTCGGCGTCATGCAGAGCGTGCCCAAGACTGCCGAATACGACACGAGCGTGCTGGAAACCGTGGGGCTGGTGCAGAACTTCCTCATGGGCGTGCTGTCCGCGTTCATGCTCTACGCCATGTTCACCGTGCTCCACGGCGCGTTTGCCCGGCACCGGCGGAGCTTCGGCATCCTTCGGGCGACGGGGTATCGAAAAAAGGCGCTGTTCGGCACCATCCTGCTGGAATTTTTGTTCTACTGGCTTGAGCTCTGCCTGATCTCCTTTGGCGTGGTGTTTTTGATTGAGATGGTTTACTTCCCGAACTTCCCCTATGAATACTGGCCGAGCGCCCTGGAAGGCTTCCCCTATGTGCTCCGTACGGCGGCCGCCCAGACGGCGGTGTTCGGGACGGGGGCGCTCCTGCTCTGTATTCTAGCCGCGGTGCTCTTCACCCACAGCCTGTGGAAAAAGAGGATCGCCCCCCTGATTCGATCCAGCGAATAAGAGGCGCGGGGCGGCGGGGAAAAGAGAACCCTTGCATTTATGAAATATTAAGGCTAAAATTAAAATGGAATGAATTGGAAGGAGAACAACATGAGTTTGATTCGGCTGAGAAATTGCGGGAAAGTATTTACGCAGGGCAGCAGGCGGGTGGAGGCGGTCCGGCCCACCACCGTCGCCTTTAACCAGGGCATCCACTTCATATTCGGCAAAAGCGGTTCGGGCAAGAGCACGCTCCTGCACATGATGGCCGGCCTGGAAGAGCCCAGTTCGGGAAAAGTCTTTTACGACAACCAGTCCCTGTACGAGGACGTGGACCTTCCAAAAATCCACTGCCACGACTTCGGCTTTGTCTTTCAGGCATATAACCTGAGTCAGGAGTTCACGGTGGAGGACAATATCATCCTCCCCCTTCGTTTTGACGGGAACAAGGACAGGGAAGGGTTTAAAGAGATCGTCCATGACCTGGGCATCGAGGATAAGCTCCCTTACCGCCCCATGCACCTCTCGGGCGGGGAGCAGCAGCGGGTGGCCATCGCCCGGGCGCTGGTGAACCATCCCAAAATCATCTTTGCCGACGAGCCCACGGGCAACCTGGACGAGGAGAATAGCACGGTGGTGCTGGAGCTTTTGATGAAGCTCTGCAAGAAGTACGACGCCACCCTCATCATGGTCACCCACGACCTGGAGCTTCTCCGCTACGCCGAGTATACCTACCAGATGCGAAACGGCAACCTCTATAAGCAAAACGGAGCGGGGGAGGACGAAGCGCCCGCCCGGCCAGCCGAATAAAACAAGCCCCGGGAAAGGAAGAACGCCCTTCCCGGGCTTGTTTTTGTATTTTCCGGGTCCGGCCTTTTCCGGCGGCGCTTCTCTCCGGGCGGAAGGCGGGGGAGACCCCTGTTTTGCCTGAAACGCCCGATTTTCTTATAAGAAAGCGCCCGTCCCCCGCGGGGCAGAACATCCGCCTTTTTTCGGCTCCATGGCGTGTTCATCCGGAGGTATTCATGCTGAAGCAAGCCCTCTTTTTACTCACAGACCGCAAAAAAAGCACGATCCTGATGGTCGTTCTGATTGCCTTTGTCTTTTTTCTGTTGGGGAGCGTGCCCGCATTGTTTACGGCAAGGGACAATGCCTGGTTCCGGGCGGAGGCGGACATCCGGGGCGTTTTCGATGGCATCTACCTCAACCTTTCGGAGGAACAGAGGCAAAAGCTGCTGGGTGATGCGCTCACAAAAGTCGGGTGGATCACCTATTACGGCGAATGCGAGGTGCTGGAGGCAGGGATAAGCGTTCCTGCGGGAAGTTTTGATACGACGGCTTTTGAGCTGGGACGGATTGACGCGGTGGAGGGCCGCCTCCCTGAGCGGAGGGTGAGATCGCATTGACAGAGAGCTATAAGGGGCGGATGAAGGGCGTAAAAATCGGAGATACGATCACCCTTTTAACCGAACAGGGGAAGGAGAAAACATATATCCTTTCAGGATATATCGAGAATTATACATCCCAATGGTCGGAAGGCCTGAACGTCAGGCCGTATGTGTTCGACCTCCCCCTGTGCTGGTGTTTGCAGGCAGCCCGCCGGGAGAGGTCACACGGACAGACGCGCTTGTGTATATGCCCCGGCTGCGGGAAATGGAAGTGGCGCAACAGCAGTTTGGCAATGAAGCCAAGTATCTGGAACTCTCCTGGGAACAAGAGTACTTTAATGAGCTGCTTTACAATCGTATTCCGGAGAGCTATCAGAAATTTCAAAGCGTCTTTTCCCTGGCCATGCTGGCCGGGGCGGCGACGGTCGTCTATATTACGTTGTCCCTGTATGTGGAAGTTATCGGGACGTGGCCCGCAAGCTCTATCTGACGGGAGCAGGAACGAAAGATACCCTTCATCTTCTGCTGACCTGGGCGGCGCTCCTGGCGGGAACGGCCCTTCTTCTGAAGCCTGGGTTTCCACGGGATATTCTTTCTGGCGGTCAAAAAGCACCTTCAAATCAGCGTCTCCCTGCAAAGCTCGGTTTTTACCATCGGCCTGATCCTGGCCGGGCTGCTGGGTCTTACCTTTTGGTTTCATAAGAAGAAAATTGAGCCGCTGTACGGGCGCTCTCTTTCGGAGAAAACAGAAGAGATTTATTCCCGGCGGATTGAGCTGAAAAAGAGCATGAGCCGTTCTTTCGCGCCGCCCGGGCGCGGAATGGGAGAAAACGCCTTTTTGGGGTATATGTGTCCGTAGCCGTTATACTGGCGTTGCTCCTTTGCGTGCGGGAAGAGATGAACTACAAGACCGGGCAGAGCTTTCAGAGCAAGGGCTTTAGCTTCATGAGTAGGATTCCGGGAGTTATGGGGAGGGACTGGTGCCGGCGGTGCTCAAAGGGTATCCGGGCGGTTTCTATGGATTACGGCGGCTTTAATGTTCAGGTGCTCTGGAAAGAGGATTTAAAGACATTCCAGATGGATTATCCGGAAGTAGACGTAAAAGCGGCTCTGGCGGAAGGAGGGGCAATCCTCTATTGCCGGCCGGTTACGACGGGGGCGGGCAAGCAGGTGGAAAACGACCTGTTCCAGGAAGGCGGGAAGATCACATTCGGCTGGCTTGAACCGGAGCGGGCTATGAGGCGGCCTTGAAAGATCCTTTCTCATCGAATATATGGAGGAGAGTTTCACTATTTCCAGTCTTATTGAGGAAGAACTGGGAAAAACAGAAGAAAACGCAGAAGGAGAGAGTCGGCAGGCCGAGGAATCTCCTCCATCCTATCACATTCCCTGGGGATCGGTGGTGCTGCTCGTTTCGGAGGAAACAGCGCAAAAGAGCGGGCTGTTCAGCCTGGCCAGCCGCCTGGTGGTGAACGTGGACATGAGCGTCTCGGAAAAGCACTACAACGCGATCCAGGATAAGCTTCTGACATTCACGGTGGAACACCCCGGCATGGTGATGGATGAGAAGAAGGATTACATGGAGTATGACGAAGAAGTGGTAGAGACGGTGCAGCTGGTGCAGACGGTGGTGACGGTGCTGCTGGTGGCCTTCATGCTGTACGCCATATTCATTGTGCTGTACAGTTCCTTCTCCCAATACCGGCAGACCTTTGGCATATTGCAGGCGGTAGGGTATTCCAGGCGGGCGCTTTTTGGCACGATCCTGCTGGAATTTTCCCTTTACTGGCGCAGCTTTGCCTCATCTGTTATGGAGCCATCCTTGGATCGAATCCATCTATTTTCCCCGGTTTGTCTATGATTACTGGTACCCTGTATGGGGTCCACTACATTTTCCGCACGGCCACGGCGCAGGCGGGAATCTTCGGGGCGGCGACCTTTGTCCTCTGCCTGCTGGCGGCGGCGGTTCTGACCCGGAGCCTTGGGAAAAAGAGCATCTCTTCCGCCATCCGCTTCAGCGAGTGACGGGGAGATTTTGAATGGCGGACTAAAAAACGCAAAGGTCGGACGCTTGGAAAGAAGGTCTCGTCCCCATCAGACAGGAGGGTTACATGTTTAAACAAGCACTGTCCTTACTTACTTACCGCAAAAAAAGCGGCGCGCTTCTTGCGCTGCTCCTGGCTTTTGTGTTCTTTTTACTGGGAAGCGTGCCCGCGCTTTTTTCCGAGCGGGACCGCCTCTGGTTTGAAAACGAGTCGAAGATACGGGGCGTTTTTGACGGCATCTTTTTCAACCTGTCGGAGATTAAGCTGGGTATTCTTCAAAAAAGCCAGGACGTGGGCCGGCTGGGGCTGGTGCGCCGCTACGGCCTCTTTTCCTTCGAGGGAACGGAGAGCCAAGTTTCGGTGGGGACGTTTGATGAGACGGCTCTCGACATCGGCCGCCTGGAGACGGTGGAAGGCCGCTTCCCCGAGAATAAAGGCGAAGCGGCGCTTTCGGAGAGCCTGAAAACCGAGCTTCCCGCCGGGGCGGGGGTGGGGTCAAACATCACGCTGGTCACGCCCACGGGGCGCAAAACCTATACCATCTGCGGGTTTGTGGAGGACTATATACGCTACTGGGTGCAGGGGGCGGAAGCCAAGCTCCAGGTGAAGGAGCTGCCCGTCGTCTTCGTGACGAAGGAGGGCGCGCCCTCGCTCCTCACTGTGGAGACCGACGCTCTTGTGTATATGGCCCGCATGACCGAGCGGGAGGACGCGTCCGCCCACTTTGTGCAGCTGTGTCAAACCCTGCGCATGGAAAAAAGGTATGAGCGCACCTATAACAAACTGGTTTACGGCCGCATGTCCTTTGAAAACCGGGTGTTCCAGGCCGCCTTTACATTTGTGATACTGGCGGGCGTGGCCACGGTGTCCTACATCGCCCTGGTGTTCTACCTGCAAAACTATCGGGACGTGGCCCGAAAACTCTATCTTTCAGGCGCTTCGGAGCGATACACGCTGTGGCTCTTATACCTGTGGATCGGGCTTTTAACGGTCGCCTCCCTTCTCATAGGCGTCTTGCTCCACCTGGTTTTTTCCGCCGTCATGAAGGCCATCCTCGACATCAGCATCCCCCTTGCAAACTACCTGCCGGTGGCGATCCTGGTCATCATCGCCCTTGCCCGCACGCTCCTTCTCTACCATCGGCGGCAGATCGAACCCTTGAGCGACGCATCCCTCTCCCGGCAGAACGATACGGTGGCCAAAAAGGCGATCCGCATCAAAAGCAGCCTTCAGCTTTCCTTCGCGGCGGGGCGGGCGGAGAAAGGGAAGGGAGCGCTTCGGATACTCTATTTGTCCATGGCCGTCATATTCGCCCTTTTCCTCTGCGTGAACGAAGACGTGAACAGCCGGCTGGGGCTTACGTTCCATAAAGGGGTGTATACCTTCTCCGCCTCCCTGGAACCCGTCCGAACGGGCGCGGACATGCAGACTTTCGGCGATTTCCGCCTCACCCGGGAGCCCGCCGGGATTTCAAGGGAAGAGGTGCAGGCGCTTGTGGATATGCCCGGCGTGAAATCCGCCAAAGTGGAATACATGGGCGCCTATCCGAGCCTCATATTGAAAGATCCGGAAAAGAGCCTGTATTCCCAGGCCCTCCACCGGCAGGACGGAGCCGAAACCCGCTTTTTAACCGCCCCCGCCCTTCCCGTCGAGTGGGCGACCACGGTGGATATGGGGCATTTCAGCATCTATGTGATGAGCCAAAAGCAGATCTATATATTGGAAGAGCTGTTCCCAAAAGTGAGTTCGCTCCATGATTTTGAGAAGGGGGAGGCGGTGGTGTTCTGCCTGCCCATATTCACAGGCCGCCGGCAGACGGTTTCCAACGACGCATACGCCGAGGGGGACGAAATCACCTTTGGCTGGCTCAGCACGGAGGGCGAACTCATGGACGCGGTGGCCGACCCAACCCTCGTTGATTATCATGAAGCGAGCTTTCAAATCACGGAGGTGATCACGGAGGAGGGATACTGGGGTAACAAGCTGGCCGAGGACCTGGCCGACGCGGGCATGGCCTGGGACGACGTGATCGTGGTCATTTCGGAAGAGACCGCAGCCGAGAGCGGGCTGTGCGGCTATGTGAGCCGAGTGTCCGTAACCATGAGCGCGGGGGTGACAAAAGAGGCGTATGCCGCCTGCAAAACCCGGCTGGAAGAGCTGGCGGGAGACGCGTTTTCCATGAAGATCGAAGAATCGGAGGAAGCCCTGGTCTATGAGGCGGAAACGGTTGCGCCCGTGCTCATGATCCAAAACTTCCTGGCGGTGCTGTTATCCCTCTTCCTGCTGTATGCCCTGTTCCTGGTGCTCCACGATTCCTTCGCCCAGTACCGCCAGAGCTTTGGCATACTCCGCTCGGTGGGCTGCAGGAAAAAATGGTTCTTCGGCACCGTCTTCCAGGAGTTTATGATTTACCTTCTGGAGCTTGCGGCCGTCTGCTTTTTGGTGGTGCTCCTGATCCAGACGGTCTATTTCCCCATCTTCCCATACAGCTATTGGCCCAAGCCTTTTGAGGGCTTCCCCTATGTGTTCCGCACCGCTCTCGCCCGGTCGGGTATTTTTGCGGCGGTGGCTTTTGTCGTCTGCCTGCTGGCGTCTTTATACTTCACCCATAACCTGTGGAAAAAGAGCATCTCCGCTTCCATACGCTTCAGCGAGTGAGAGGGGGGCGGCGGAGGGAAATGATAAAATCAAAAAGGGCGCTTTGCGCCCTTTTGTTTTTCAGCCCTCTTCGGGAGTATCCGAAAGAACGCTCAATCTGTCTTTTCATATTTTCGCCCGGCCAGCGCCGAGCTTTACGCGCCGCTCTTTTTCGGCTAAAAAATAAAGTCGGCCGTTTCTACCGCGCTGTCGACTGATACCCTTTCGCAAAGACTTTTTGCGGAAAGCCGTCCCCTCCGCGTCATCGACTGACGACCTTTTTCACCGCTCCTTTTCCCCCTGAAAGCGCGGAAGGAGCAGCGAAGCCCTTGCAAGCGCGGGCTTTCTACGCTGCTTGCCTTCCTACCACTTTCACGGGGCCCCTAAAACCCCTCTTTTGCCCGGTAGATGAGGATGCCCGCGGCCACGGCGGCGTTCAGGCTTTCAGCCTTGCCGTACATATTGATCTTTACCAACTGGCCGCAAAGAGCCGCCGCTCGCCCGTGAGCCCCCGGCTTCGTTTCCGATTAAAAGCGCCATATCCTCCTGACGCGAAAACCGGGACTCTCCCTTAAATGCCCCCCGGCAATGAGAAAGCCCTGCTCTTTAAGGAAGAAAGCCGCCCGTAAAAATCCTCCGGACATTCGACGGGGAGGTGGAACAGGCTGCCCATAGACGCCCGCACCGCCCGGGAAGAGGTGTAGTCTGCGGAAGTGGGGGAGAGAAGCACCCCGGCCGCCCCGGCGGCGTCCGCCGTGCGGATGACCGCGCCCACGTTGGCCGGGTCGGAGAGGTTTTCGAGACACACCAGCAACCCCTTGTCCGGCGTCCGCTCTTCCCGCCGCGCCGCCACGGCCACCGCCCCTTCGGGGGTCTTGACCTCGGAGAGGGCTTCGATCACGGCGGCGCTTACGACCACCGCCCGCACGCCCGCCGCCTTCGCCTCGGTCAGCAGGGGGAGATACTTTTCCGTGGCCAAAAGAGCCTCCGCCCGGCCGCTTAACAGCGCTTCCCGGGCGCACTTTTCTCGGCCAAAAACAACCCCGATTCTTTGCGGTATTTGGCCATTTCGAGCGCCCGAAGCGTCTTCACATATTGGCCCGTTTTTGGTGCTCGCGTGATATTTCCACGTTTGTTTCCTTATATAAATCTCGTTTCTTACACATATTCCGCTGCCGCCGAGTATGCTTGGCCGCTGCCGATCCATTTCCCGCCGTACAAGCGCGGTCCTTTTCCTCCCGGTTTCTTCGCCTTCGCCGCTTTCAAAGCGCTCCCATACCGCTTGGGTTTTCAGTCTTCCGTTTCGTTCGCGTACGCCAATATATTCTTGATGTTCCCGTAAATCTTGAGCGCCACCGTGGGGTTGTTCATGGTGTAGAGGTGGATGCCCCGGCAGCCGTTGGCGATTAAATCCACGATCTGGTCGGTGGCGTAGGCCAGCCCCGCGTCAAACATGGCGCTGTCGCTCTTCTCGTAGCGGCGCATCATGTCCGTAAACTTTCTCGGGAGCGTGGCCCCCGAAAGGGAAGCCATCCGCTCGATCTGCCGCTTGTTGGTCACGGGCATGATGCCCGCCTGAATGGGCACGGCAATGCCCGCCTTCTCCGCCCGTTCCAAAAAACGGTAGAAATAGGCGTTGTCAAAGAAGAGCTGACTGTTTAAGTGGGTCACTCCCGCGTCCACCTTCTTTTTCAAATGGAGGATGTCCGCCTCCGCGCTCTCCGCCTCCACATGCCCTTCGGGATAGCAGGCTCCCACCACGTTGAAGGCCCCCCGCTCTTTGATGAAGGTCACGAGTTCGCTGGCGTATTTGAAGTCCGTCCTGGGTTCGGCGCCTTCCTGCCTGTCTCCCCGAAGGGCGAGCACGTTTAACAGCCGCAGCCGCTCCAAATGGACGAGCTGGTTTTCCACCTCTTCTTTTGTGCTGTTGATGCAGGTTAAATGCACCAGCGGCTCGATGCCGTAGACGTTTTTAATGTCCATGGCGAGGGTGCGGGTGGCCACGTCCGCCACGCTGCCCCCCGCCCCGTAGGTGACGCTGATGTAGTCGGGGGTGATGTGGCGGATGGCTTCGAGGGCGTAGTAAATGCTCCGAAGCCCCGCCGTCTTTTTAGGCGGGAAAATCTCCAGGGAAAAGACCGTCTTTTTCTTGTCGAACAGCGTTCGGATATTCATGCGTGCCTCTTTTCCAGCTCCAACAGGAACTCTTTTATGGATAACCCCCCGGCGTAGCCCGTCAAACTCCCGTCGCTCCCCACCACCCGGTGGCAGGGGATGACGATGGAGATTTTGTTTTTGTTGTTGGCCAGCCCCACCGCCCGGTAGCCCTTGGGGCAATTGATTTTTTCCGCAATGGCCTTGTAGGTGACGGTCTCTCCATAGGGGATTTCCAAAAGCGCCGCCCAGTCCCGCTTTTGAAAGGGGGTGCCCTCCGGGTCGAGGGGCAGGTCAAAAGCCTTCCGCGCCCCGGCGAAGTATTCCATCAGCTGCTTTTTGGCCTCCAGAAGGAGTGCGTCCGGTTCCCCGGCTTTCTTTTTGGCGTTGATGTACAGCTCTTTTAACGCCTTGCCGTCTGAACTTATATAGATTTCCCCCACGGGGGATTCAAAAACAATGCTATTCATCTCTTAATTGTCCTTTCTCAATGGCTTTTTTGATTTCGGGCGCAATGAACGCCTGGTAGGCGCGGGGCAGGTTCTCCAAAATGGGTCGCATCCGCTCCTCCACCTGACTTTTTGAAACGTCTCCCTCCCGCCAGGTGTGCCCGTCGGTCAAGACGTTGTTCAAAAAAGGCTGCATTCGATCGAGGGCGTTGGCGTAACGCGCCTCGGGGGTCAGGCAGGCGTCGAACTCCAAAAACAGCGCCAGGAACTCTTCCTTCTGCCCGTCCGGCAGCAGGGAAAAGAGCTTTTCCGCGGCCAGACGCTCGTTTTTCGCCTTTTCCGCCCGGTCGGCGGATGTGTCGTAGGCGAACACGTCCCCCGCGTAAATCTCCGCCAGGTCGTGGACGGCGGCCAGCTTCAAAACCTTCTCCATGTCAAGCGGGCCGTCCATGTATTCCCTCATGACCATGGCGAACAGGGC
>JAXGQH010000025.1:0-21552 GCA_040766545.1 Christensenellaceae bacterium | reverse complement strand
GATATTGCGCGCCATTCCTCCGGCATTCCCAACGCCAGAGGGGGGTACTATGAAGCGTCTCTCTTCACCTTCTATGCCTTCGATTGGTTCAAGGACAGCCGGGCCACGGCCGACGGCCGGAAAAAGGGCATGATCCTCTCAAGAGGCGTCAACCCCGGCGAAACCACCAAAAATGTGGACGCGGCCACGCTCCTCTATTCCCAGAACAACCTGGACTACACGGATTACCCGGGCGGCGCAATTCTTTATATGGAGCTGCCCGTGGCCAAGACGGAGACCGAAGAAGGAGTGTTCACAGGCGTGCTGCGCCAGTTTATAAAGACGGGGGGCAACATCATGGACTTCAACGTGGTGGACAAGAAAAAGCTTCTGGAAGCCCAGAAGCACCCGGAGACGTACCGGAACATCGTGGTGCGGGTCTGCGGATACAGCGCGCTCTTCCACTCATTGGGAAAAGACATGCAGGACGAGATCATCGCCCGGGTGGCCCGCTGATATGGAGGGTTTTATCTTCAATATCCAGCACTTCTCCCTCCATGACGGGCCGGGAATCCGCACCACCGTGTTTTTGAAGGGCTGCACGCTCCGCTGCGCCTGGTGCCATAATCCCGAGTCCATTTCGCCCCGGGAGGAGCTGCTGTATTTTCCGAACCTCTGCATCTCCTGCGGACGGTGCGCGGCAGTCTGTCCTGCGGGAGCCCATACGATTGACGAAGAGGGGCGGCACGGCTTTCACAGGAGCAAGTGCGTCCTCTGCGGAGCCTGCACCCAAGTTTGCAACGCCAAGGCGCTGGAACTGTGCGGAAAATCCATGCGCATGGAGGAAGTTGTGCGGGAAGTTCTGCGGGATCGGGATTTATACGCTTCCACCGGGGGCGGCGTCACCTTTTCCGGGGGCGAGCCTCTTTTACAGAGCGATTTTGTGGCCGAGGCGGTGAAAGCGCTGAAAGAGGAGGGCATCCACGTGGCCGTGGATACGGCGCTCAATGTTCCGGTTTCCGCAGTGAGGAAAGCGGCCGAACACGCCGACCTTTTTCTCGCGGATTTCAAACTCTGGGATGGCACGCTTCATCAGGAGTACACCGGGCTGGACAACGCCCTTATCCGGCGCAACCTGGAGCTGCTGGCCGCCTATAAACCCATTATCATCCGTATCCCCATCGTGGGGGGCGTAAACGACGATCCCGGCATGGCGGAACAGGCGGCCGCCTATCTTTCGGGTCTGGGGGAAAACATCAAAGCCGTGGAGCTTTTATCTTACCACGACCTGGGGCGCTCCAAATGCGAGGCTCTCGGGATCCCTTTTCAGAAGTTTGCTCCGCCTTCCGGGGAGCGCCTCGGGGAACTGGCGGAAGCGTTTAAGGCGCGGGGGCTGGAAGTGAAGATTTCTTAGGAATTCGGCGGCTCTTCGGGCAGGGGAACCGGACATCATCTAATAGAAATTGAGGTATGCCGGGCGACGAAAAAAGGCCGTTCTTGGCGGGCGGGCTTTTAAGGAAACGTATTTTTATTAAGAACCAGGGGCGCATTTTGCCGAAAAGTAAAAAGCAAAGCAGAAAAGCGGGCCTTATGTTTCAAAGAAGCGTAAGACCCGCCTTTTTATTTCTTTCGTGCGCTCCCAGCGAGTTGCGGGGTGAAAATGCGGTTTTAAAGTGCGGAAAGAATTAATTGTGCTGATGTTCAGCTGCGTCGGCAATCGCTTTGGTTGGATGCACAGTGCCGCGGGGGTGCTGGGGCGGGGCGTAAATGGAGTAGAGCTTGATGGGGCGGCTGCCCGTATTAATGAGGTTATGCCATGTGCCGGCGGGAATAAAAATGGCAAAACCGTCGCCCACGTTTCGCTGGTAACGCAGGTCATCCCTGCTGCTCCCCATTTTCACAAGCCCGCGTCCGCTTTCGATGCGTAAAAACTGGTCGAGATGGGGATGCACCTCAAGGCCGATCTCTCCCCCCACGGGAATACTCATGAGCGTGAGCTGCAGATGGGTCCCGGTCCATAGGGCTCTTCGGAAGTTTTGGTTCCGCAAGGCGGCATTATGGATGTTGACCACAAAGGGTTCGGGACCGTAATCCGTTCTCTCCGGCTCAGGGCGCCTGCCCATGTGACGGTATGTAGTTCTCCGGTTCATATTTTTCTCCTTTCTTTAATTGATATATTATGGTATGCGGCGCAGGGGAAATCTGCTATTAAAACCTCATGGTTTAGGTTAGTATACTCTAACTCGATCACCTGTCTATAGAGCAGGTGCATATCGCCATCAAACAAAGGAGTTGCCTTATAAAAAAGCCGCAATAAGCGAAAAGAACAGGGACAGGTGCGGTAAAAAAATACTGCCTGCGAATCGAGCGGCAGTTTCATATTGTCTTTGATTTTCCTTCGGCGGGCGGCTCTGCCTCAGCCCGGGAAGGGATGGAGCAATGAATAAACCAAACAGCCATACCCGGCCTGCAAAAGCAGCGCCTATATCCTGTTCACGCCCGTCTTGACGGCCGCTTCCGAAACGGCTTTGGCCACCGTCTTGGCCACCCGGGGGTCGAAGACGGAGGGGATGATGTATTCCTCTTTCAGCTCTTCCTCGGATATGAGGGAGGCGATGGCATAGGCCGCGGCGATCTTCATCTCGTCGTTGATGTCGCTGGCTCGGACGTCGAGCGCGCCCCTGAATATACCCGGGAAAGCCAGCACGTTGTTGATCTGGTTCGGGAAGTCACTTCTCCCGGTGCCCACGATGCGGGCACCCGCCGCAAAAGCGTCTTCGGGCATGATTTCGGGCAGGGGGTTGGCCATGGCGAAGATAACGGGGTCTTTGGCCATGGTTCCAATCATCTCTTTTGTAAGCACGCCCGGAGCGGAAACGCCGATGAACACATCCGCGCCTTTGATCACGTCCGCCATGCCGCCTTTTTCCTTGTCTTCGATTGGTCATGCGGGCGATCTCCCGCTTTTCCTCGTTGAGACCGTCCCTGCCTTCATAGATGGCGCCCGTGCGGTCGCACATCACGATGGTGTGAAGACCCATCTTGTAAAGCAGCTTGATGACGGCGATGCCCGCCGCGCCCGCGCCCGAAGTGACCACCTTGATCTCCCGGATGTCTTTCTTCACCAGCTTCAGAGCGTTGATCATGGCGGCGAGAGCCACCACCGCCGTGCCGTGCTGGTCGTCGTGGAAAATGGGGATGTCGCAGCATTCCTTGAGTCTGCGTTCGATTTCAAAGCACCGGGGGGCGGAGATGTCTTCCAGGTTCACGCCGCCAAAACTTCCGGCCAAAGAGGCGTACGGTGTTCACGATCTCCTCCACATCTTTGCTCCGGATGCAGAGGGGGATGGCATCCACGTCTCCGAAGTGCTTAGAGGGCGCATTTTCCCTCCATCACAGGCATACCCGCTTCGGGGCCGATGTCTCCCAGCCCTAAGACGGCGGTGCCGTCCGTCACCACGGCCACCAGGTTGCCCCTTCTTGTATATTTATACGAGAGATCGGCATCCTTTTGGATTTCCAGGCAGGGCTCGGCCACACCGGGGGTGTAGGCAAGGGAGAGCTCCTCGAAATTGGTGATGGGAGCCCGTGTGATTACCTCAATTTTTACCCTTCCATTTTTCATGCTGTAAAAGCGCTTGTTCTCTTCTGTCCATAAAAAAGAATCCTTTCAGGAAAATTTATGATTTCGACCCCATCATAGCACTTTTTTGGGCAAGCTACAACGTGAAACATGAAAAGTGTGTGACACTTTTTTTCCGATGTAGATTTTGCTCGAAAAATGTACTATAATATACACAAATATTTTTTAACAGGATGCGATTATGCGGACAAACCATTATGAGGCGCCTTATCAAATAAGCGGCAGAAGAACCGTCTTTACGGTCATCGGCATTGTGCTATGCAGCATCATATTGCTCATCTCGGTGTTTTTCATAGTCGTGTCGGTCAAGGATTTTAACAAAGGGGAGATACCCTTCTTCTTCGGATGGGGTCTCTGCTCGTCTGACGGCGTGAGCGACTACACCAACAAGAACGATCTGGTGCTCATTCAAAGGGTGAGTCCGGAGGAGATACAGGAAGGGGACGTGCTTGTCTACTATGACGCCGCCTCGGCTTACGACAGAAAAGTGTTCACCGGAAAAGTCACGGACAAAGAGGGCGATATTGTGGAGCTCAGCACAAAGAGGGCTCCGAATCGGTCTCAAGCGTGAACGTCGGGGACATAAAGGGTGCGGCCCGATACAGCATAGGCAGCCTCGGCATCCGTGCTCGCCGTGGTGGAAGGGAAGTACGGCCTCATTTTAAGCATCGCCCTGTCCATCTTGTTCATATCCATCATCATATTGCTGTTCGGCAGCTATTTCAGCCAGAAAGAAGAAAAGCGCATGCTGCTCGCCCTGGAGAACGCTTCGGATGAAATCGAGCAGTTTACTTTGAAATATTCGGAGAAAGGCCTCCCGGGGAGGCGGAGCGCGGCGCTTTCTTCCGCAAGCGCGGAAGAAGAGGAAGAAGGGGAAGCAGAGGGGATCATTGAGCTTCCGCCCCTTTTGCAGGAAGAGGAGGAGGCAAACGTCCCGGGAAATGGAAAAGTCCTCCTGACCGGGGAGGAGCCAAAAGAATCTCCGCCCGAAGAGGATGTTCGAATCGAGCCCCTTTCCGCGAAAGGGGCGGAAGCGGAGCCCGTTCCTCAGGCGGCCATTGAGGAAGCCCTTTCAGATAAAAAGGTGTACGAGCCTGCCTTGCGCCTGGAGGTGCGGGAGCCGGCGGAGGCCGTTTTGGCAGATACAGAGGCGGAAGAAACGAGCACATTGGCGGAGCAGCCGGAAGAGATGAGCGAGTCCCCGATTGTTTTCGAACCAGTTCTTCCCGAGGCCGATGCGCCCGAGCTTTCCGCCGCGGAACCCCTTGCGGAAGCCGGGGAGGAGGCGCCTGAAGAGATATTAAGCGAAGAGCCCGACCGGGAAGAAACGCCCGAAGAGCCCGCCAAGCCGGAAGAACCCGAGGCGCCGAAAGCGGAAGAGGGAGCCGGGGGAAGCGAAGAGGACGAGGATTCGGCCTCCGCCACAAAGTATTCCACCATCAACGGCTCGCTGGTGAACGAAAAAATGGAGTTTACCATCGACTGCAGCCAGGAGGAGGGGGAAGCCCTTCGGAAACTCATCTCCCTGGCCGTGGAAAAGAGCGGGCGGTTTGGTATATTCACCTCCGCGGGCACCGTGGACGGGTACAGGCTTAAAATTTGGTGCGAATGGGACGATATGCCCTTTGTTTCCACAATCATCAAGGAGTTTAAGAAGAGAAAATGATCACAGACACCATTACTCTGCACAACGGCCTTGTGATTCCCCGCGTCTTTTTTGGCACCTACCGGATCAAGGACAACAACCCCGTGGACGAAGTGATCCAAAACGCCTATGCCGCGGGATACCGGGGGTACGACTCCGCATCCTATTATAACAATGAAGAACTGATCGGCCGGGCTTTGAAAGAGCTCGGCCTGTTTCGCCATGTCCTTCTCACCTCCAAGGTGTGGAACGATGTGAATGGCTACGAAAATGTCCGCAAAGCCTTTGAGGAGAGCGAAAAAAAGCTGGGGCGGGTGGATATCTACATGCTCCACTGGCCGGCGGCGGAGTATATGGAACGGTGGCGGGCGCTGGAAGACATCTATCTGGAAGGCCGGGTGAAAGCCATCGGCGTATCCAACTTCAAGCGCCACCATTTGGAAACCCTCCTCGCGGGCTGCCGGGTAAAACCCATGATCGACCAGCTGGAAGCCCACGCCTATTTTATGGACTGGGATACCATCGGTTACTGTCTGGAAAAGGGCATATGCGTGCAGGCATGGCGGCCTCTGATGCGCACGGGAAAGATGCTGGAGAACCCCGAAATCGCTGCCCGGGCGGCTCGCTACGGTAAGACGGCGGCTCAGATGTGTCTCCGGTTTTTGATCCAGTCGGGGTTATGCGTGGTGCCCAAGTCCGTCAAGCCGGAGCGCATGGCGGAGAATATGGATGTTTTTGACTTTGAGCTTTCGGAGGCGGATATGGCCTTTATGCGCTCCCTGAACACGGGCGTGCGCACGGCGGATGATCCGGATGGATTCATCCTCCCAAAGTAAGCCGGTTTGGATTTGGACCGGAATTGTGGTATACTGAAAGCGATGTAGGCTGTATAGGGAGGTAGGAACCGTGTCAAAGAGGATATTGATTGTGGACGATGAACCGAACGTAATCAAAGGCCTGCGGTTCAATCTGGAGCAGCAGGAGGGCTATGAGATCGACGCCGCATATGACGGTGAAAACGCCCTTTCGCTGTTTGATACAAATAAATACGACCTGATTCTGCTCGATCTCATGCTGCCCAAAATAGACGGCATGGAGGTCTGCCAGCGGATACGCGGCACATCCAACGTGCCCATCATCATGCTCACCGCCAAGGGCGACGACATGGATAAGATCATGGGGCTGGAATACGGGGCGGATGATTATATGACCAAGCCCTTCAACATGCTGGAGCTTAAAGCGCGCATCAAAAATCTCTTCCGCCGCATCGACAACACAAAGGCTGACGCCGGGGTGAGCACCATCACGGTGGATGAGCTGTCGGTAAACTTTTTAACCCGTACGGTGGAGATATCGGGTGTGGAAATCCTGCTCACCACCCGGGAATTTGACATACTCCAGCTTTTTATCACCAACAGGGGCACTGTTTTCAGCCGGGAAACGCTTTTAAACTCGATCTGGCGCCAGAAGGGCGACTTAAGGACGGTGGACGTGCATATCAGGAGGCTCAGGGAGAAGATAGAGGAAAACCCTGCCAAACCAAAGTATATACTCACCAAATGGGGAGTGGGGTACTATTTTACAGACAAGTAAGTTCAAATCGACGTTGAAGTGGAAGTTCATCGCCATCTACCTGATCGTGCTCATATTCGCTTTCGGGCTGGTGACGGTGATCACCTCCAACATCATTTCAAACAACCTGATGCAAAGAAGAGTGAGCGACTGCGTGCAGAGCGTGAATGATTTTTCCGTCTCCATCGCTTACGATCTTTTGACGAGCGACGCGGACAGTTTATATAAGCTGTCCGTCAATAAGGGAACGGATATTTCTGGACGGGTGCTGATCTTAAACCAGTACGGCATCGTGCAGGTGGACAGTTTTTCCCGTCTCACGGGCGTGCAGCTCACATACCGGGAAGTGGTGGAGGTGCTCACGGGCACAAAAGACGCCTCTTACGGTTTTCATAAAATGACCTCGGACGGCAGCGGGGAATGGGTGGGGTATTACACCTCGGCCATCATCGAAAACTCCCGGACCATCGGGGCGGTGGTGTTTTCCCAGAGCATACAGGACGTGGTGGACGAAACGGGCGCCATACGAAACCAGTACATACTCGTGTATCTCGCGGCTTCGGCCGTGGTCATCGTGCTGGTGTATTTTTTCACCAACTACATTTCAAGCCCGCTCGAAGACCTGCGGAACGGGGCGATGATCCTGTCCACGGGGGATTTCTCCAAGCGGGTGGAAGTAAAGGGGAAAGACGAGCTGGCCAGCCTGAGCTTTGCCTTCAACACCATGGCGGCGCGCCTGGAAAACGTGGACAGGCAGAGGAACGAATTTGTCTCAAACGCTTCCCACGAGCTCAAAACGCCTCTCTCTTCCATGAAAATACTCACGGAATCCGTGCTCTACCAGGATAACCTGCCCGAAAGCGTGTATAAGGAGTTCCTCGGGGATATCAACCGGGAGATCGACCGGCTGACCGTGCTCATCAACGACCTTCTAACCATGACAAAACTTCAGAGCTCCGAAGGCGACCTGAAAAAGATGGCGGTAGACATCGACCTCTTGGTGGGGGAGGTGGTGGGGTCGCTGGAATCCCTGGCGGCGGACAAGGACATCGCCCTCAGCTACGACGCGGACATCGGCAGGCTGGTGAAGTGCTATCCCACCCAGCTCAGGCAGCTGGTGACCAACCTGGTGGACAACGCCATCAAATACACCCAGGAGGGCGGCGTCGTGCGGGTGCGCACTTTGCCGAAGGCATGTTCGCCAAAATACAGGTGAGCGACACGGGGGAAGGGATCGAAGAAGCGGAGCAGGAGAATATATTCGAACGTTTTTACCGGGTGGATAAAGCCCGCTCCCGGGAGACGGGGGGAACGGGTCTGGGACTGTATATCGCAAAAATGATCGCCACTATGCATGGAGGAGAAATAGAAGTAAAGAGTCATAAGGGCGTGGGTTCCACCTTTACTTTTATATTGCCTTTAAAATGAAGAATAGCGCAAAAAAATCCATCAGCCTGTTTTTACTCATGTTCACCATGGTTTCGTTGTTTTGCCCGGCGCTGTATGGCTGCAAGAGCGAGGGGGAGACGGGGGAAATCGCCCCCGAGCTCAATCCCAACGAAGACGCCGCCGCCGAGCAGAGCCTCAACGTCTCCCTTTACTTTTCCGACCCGGAATACAGCATGCTCCTCCCCGAAGTGCGGGAGATCAGCGTTCCCGTGAGCAAAAAGGAGGAATACACCGTCCTTGAAGAGCTCATCGCCGGCCCGGTGAAGAACAAGGCGAACTTTATGCAGGTGATCAATCCGGATACGCAGATCATCAAGATTTTCGCCCAGTCGGGGGTGCTGTCCGTCATATTGAGCGATGAGTTTTTAGACTGGAGCTTCATCACCTCCTCACCCGTTGCCGACGGACTCGCCTCCATCAAGCGCCTGGCCGTCTATTCCATCGTGAATACGCTCATTGAAGTGGGCGGGTATTCCAAAGTGCACCTGCTGGTGGACCGGGAGGGCAGCCGCACGGGGCAGCGGATCAAGCTGGAAGAAGTGGGCATGGGCGAAAGCGGCATCCTGGAGCCTCTCGGGCGGAACGCGGCCGTGGTGCAGACGCCGGGAAAAGTGCTGAAGCTCGTATTGGAAGCCCTGTCCGCCAAAGATTATAAGAAGCTCTATAAATATGTGGCCGAGGCCGACCGGGAGGGGGACGCCCGCCCCGAAGAAGGCGTATTCATCTCCTGGATACAGGAAAAGAACTATTCCGTGGAGGATTTTTCCATTGTGGAGATGGTAGACCCGACCAACCTGGGCGCCCGCCTCTTCATGATCAATTATTCCTTAAGTTCCCAGTCGGGCGGAAGAAAAACCTATGAGAACTTTCCCCTGACGCTCATACGGGTGAACGGCTGCTGGAAGGTGGAATATTCCTCCTTAGAGAGCCTGTTGGAGTGAACCATGCGCAGATTATTGGCGGTGGCGGCGGCGTGCCTTCTGATCCTGTGCGCCTGCTCGCCTTTTAAAGAGAAGAACGATCTTTCCGACCTTCCCATCCTGCAGCTGATCCACGAAGAGCTTCCCCCGGAGGGTCAGCCCTGGCGGGTGAACATCTATCGGTACGACGACGCCACGGGCATGCTCGTTTCGGAAGCGCGGGAAATCGAGGTGGGCTCCTTTGCGGAGCGGGCGCGCCTGCTTTTCCAGGCGTTTTTAGGCGAGGGGATGGACGTGGGTCTCGGCAAAACGGGGGTCAGCTGACTTTTCTCGGCGCGGAACTCACGAACAACATCGTAAACGTTTATTTTTCCTCCCCCACGCTCCTGTCGGACAGGCAGCGCCTCGTCATCACGGCGGCGGCGGCCAACACAGCCGTCGACAACCTGGGGGTGGCCTATGCGAACGTGTTCATCAACAGCTCCGCCATGTCCATACAGGGTCTTCCCTGCGGCCTCTTCTTAAAGTCGGATTTGGACATACTGAGCGTCTATGACGCGCTGAAGTCCGCATATACCTTTGAAGAAAATATCAGCCGGGCGTTCACGGTGGACTTGCCCCTGTATTACATTTCGGACGGAGGGAACATGGCCCTGCCCGAGGTGAGAAGCGTGAGCTTCGGGGACGGAACAGACACGGAGCGCATGGCGGCCGACCTCATTTACCAGCTTTACATCGGCCCCGAGACGGATGAACACAGCCGCTCGCCCATTAAAGACAGTTTCTCTCCCCAGCTGACGCTGGAAGACGAGGATACCGGGGAGACGATACAGACCCTCTTCCCCGCCCTGAGCATGGAAGGGGAGAAGCTCCTGTTTCAAAACGCCGGCCTCTTTTTAAATGATCCGGGGCATATGGACGCTTCCTTGGCCTGCCTTTATTACACCTTTGCCTCCGTTTTTCAAAACCTGCGGGAAATACAGTTTGTGTTTGATGAAAACGCTTATCTGGTGACGCGGGAAAACGCGGGGCAATTTCTCGGGTGCAAAGTCACCGTCTATTTCCCCGATGAAGACCTGATCATGCTCACCGAATACACGCGCGTCGTCTCCGCCGGCAGCGCCATGCGGGCCGAAACGCCGGCTGAAATTCTGATGGAGCTTTTTTCTTCAGGGGCGGGAAGCGGATACCACATTTTTCCCGCGGGGCTGAAAGAGGATTTTCTGTTATCCTTGAAAATTGCCGGGGAATATGCAATACTGGATTTCAAAGCCGATTTTTACCGGTATCTGGATTGCTTGACGGAAAGCGAGCAGCGGAGCGTCGTCTACTCCTTGATCAATACGCTCTGTATGGGCATCGGGCGGGCGCGGGCCGTGCAGTTCTGCGTGGACGGCGAATACGCGGGCATCGCGGGGGAAAACCTGAACCTGTTTGCGCCCCTTCTTCCCGATATGGGCATCATGGACTGAATTTAGTTTTTCTCCGGAGGTTATCCGTTATGTATCTGATCAACATGTTCCTTTCAGACCCCGCTTCGGCGGCCATATACCTGCTCTCCATGTTTCTTGCCATGTGCGTGGCCAGCTCTTTTCACGAGTGCGCCCACGCCTATGTGGCTTATAAGCTGGGCGACCCCACGGCTAAAAACATGGGAAGAATGTCCCTTGATCCGCTGCGGCACCTGGACTGGGTCGGCGTGCTTTTGTTTTTGTTTTGCGGCATCGGCTGGGCAAAGCCGGTGATGGTGAATTCCAAAAATTTAAAACACTTCAGAAGAGACGATGTGCTCATCTCCCTTGCGGGGCCTTTTACCAATTTAATTTTATCCTTTATTTTTTACGGGATTTATTTTGCCGTCCTTCTGATTTGGCCGGCTCTGGCTTTCAACGTTTGGTTTTCCCAGCTGCTCGGCATCCTCATAAGCCTGAACATCAGCTTTGCCATTTTTAACATGCTCCCCATCCCGCCTCTTGACGGATTCCACGTGATCACCAGCCTTTTTGTGAAAAAGGTATGCCGTGGTAGAATTTTTGCAGCGTTACGGCATGATCATTTTGGCGGTGCTGATCATCAGCGATGTGATCCCAACGGTGATGGGCTACGCTTCTTCGGGCATTTTGTGGCTGTACAGCCAGTTCTTCGGACTGTTCATATGAATTATCATTTTGTACTCTCGGCTTTTGAGGGCCCTCTCGATCTGCTCCTCCATTTGATCTCCCAGGCCAAAATCGAGATCAAGGACATATTCGTCTCCGAGATCACCGATCAGTACCTGACTTACCTGGAAAGCTGCGAATCCATGGACCTGAATACCATGAGCGAGTTTTTGCAGATGGCGGCCACGCTGGTGTACATCAAGTCCAGGTCGGTGCTCCCGTATCTGCGTCCGGAAGACGAGGAGGACTCCCCCGAGGAAAGACTTTTGGAGCGGCTCTACGAGTATAAGACGCACAAAGAATCGGCCGAGCGCTTAAGAGAGCTGGAGGAGAGCGTGAAGGGCGAATTCGCCAAATATCCGGAGGAACTCCTGCCCCAAAACGCCGAGCGGGCAATATTAAACGCCGACGTGGAGGGTCTGTACGCCGCCTTTTTAAGCCTGATGCGCCAGGCGCGCCGGGAAGAGGAGAAAAACCGTCCCGTTTCCCTTCAGATCGGGGCGGACCGGTATAACGTGCAGACGCAGCTTCAGGTGATCATCGCCCGGCTCTCCATACGGGACAGGCTCGACTTTTCTGAGCTCTTTTCAAACGAAGCGGGCAAGCTGGAGATTGTGGTGACGTTTGCGGCGCTTTTGGAGCTGCTGGCGCAAAATAAAGTGGGCGTCCGGCAGAGGCAGCTCTTTGGAAACATCGAAGTATACAGAAAGCATGCGTTGATTTAACTATGGATAAAGAAAAAATGATCGGCCTCATTGAAAACATCCTTTTTACCGCGGGGGACGCGGTATCCATTCCCGTCATCGCGGAGAACATCGGCGTGGACCAGGCCGAGCTGGAAAGCCTGATCGACGAGGAGATCGAGCGGAGAAAACATTCAAGCGGGCTTCTCATCAAGCGGTTTGAGGGGAGCATACAGATGTTCACCCGGTCGGAATACGCCTTTTTGCTGAGCTCCATGTTCGGGGTGAGAAATGAAGAGGAGCTTTCAAAAGCCATGCTGGAAACGCTCTCAATCGTCGCCTACAAACAGCCCGTCACCCGGCTGGAAATCGAGGAGATACGGGGCGTGAACACCAGCTATACCTTAAACGTCCTTCTGGAAAAAGGACTCGTCTGTGAATGCGGGCGAAAGGAATCTCTCGGGAGGCCCATTCTCTACGGCACGACGGAAGGGTTTTTAAGGCATTTTGGGATTGCGTCCACAAAAGAGCTCCCCGAAATAGGCGAGGGAGAAAAGGAAGAGGCGGAAGAGGAATAAGATTAGGAGCGGCAGGGAAAAATACCCAGTATAATGGGTGTTTTTTTATTTATACTGTTCAGTTTGATCTTGATCATATTCTTTCCCTATACGCTGCGAATAAAAAACGACGGGGAGAGGCAGGAGAGGGTCACGGCGGGGCTGGTGCTCTTTGGCGTGTACCTTCCCTTTTTGCATATGCGGGTGACTCTGGAAAACCTGGTCAATCTCAAACTGTATAAAATAAAAAAGAAAAAAGAAAAGGAGCTTTTTTCCTTGCTTCCCCGCGAAAAACCGCAAAAACCCTTCCGGCTTCTTCGGAAGGGGGATATAAAAAGTCTGGCGCTCCGCATAGAATTAGGAACAGGTGATGCTCCCGCGACGGCAATCCTGGTAAGCTCCCTCAGAACTTTCGGGGACATCGCGTTAAAGGTGACGCTCAAGGACAAGGCGCGGATCCAGGTCATTCCCGTTTTTAAAGGTTATTTTTTTAAATGGGGCATCGACTGCATAATATCCCTCTCCATTGCCAATATTATATCCAGATATTTCTTTGAAAAGAGGGAGAAGCATGCATCCGATAGAAAACATACTTAACATTACAATGCAGGAATTGAAACAGATGGTGGATGTGAACACGATCGTGGGCACCCCATTTGTAACGCCCGAAGGGGAGACGATCATACCCATCTCCAAAGTCGGGTTTGGTTTTGTGACAGGCGGCGGCGAATACGAGGGGCAGATCCCCAAAAAGTGTGACGCCGCGGACGAAAGCAAATATCCTTTTGCGGCCGGCAGCGGTTCGGGCATCAGCATCACGCCCATGGCATTTCTCGTATCGGGAAACGGGAGCCTGCGGATACTGCCCATCGCGGAGCGGGAGCTGGTGGATAAACTTCTGGAACAGATACCCGGCGCTTTAAAGGAAATAGGGGAATTTATAAGAGGCAGGGGGAAAAATGATGACCAACAGGAGAAGAGCGACTGACAAGATACTCGTGTTCGGAGCCGTCCTGCTGTTTATCCTCGGTATATTTGGAGGACAGACTGCCCAGGCGGCCCCGGACATCACAGCCGGCGCATATGTTTTAATGGAAGCATCCTCGGGACGGGTGCTTCTTTGCGTTAATCCGGACAGCAAGCTCCCCATGGCCAGTACCACCAAGGTCATGACCTGCATCCTGGCCATAGAGTGCGGCAATTTAAATGAGATGGTGTCGGTGGACGAAAGCGCCGTGGGGGTGGAGGGCTCCTCCATGTACCTTCAGCACGGCGAGACGCTCACCCTCTCGGACCTGATCTACGGGCTTATGCTCTCTTCGGGGAACGACGCCGCCGTGGCCATCGCCGTGCACATCGGCGGGAGCGTGGAGGGGTTTGCCCAAATGATGAATGAAAAGGCAAAGAGCATCGGCGCACTCGCGACCAACTTTGTCACCCCCAACGGCCTACCCGATGACAATCACTATACCACCGCCTACGATCTGGCCCTCATCACCGCCTACGGCATGAAAAACCCCACCTTTCGGGAAATCGTGAGTTCCTCCAAAAAAGACCTGCCGGCGGACGATGATTCCCCCGCCCGGTATCTTCGGAGCAAAAACCGGATTCTCTACGAATACGAGGGAGGAAACGGAGTGAAAACCGGGTATACCAAAGCCGCGGGCAGATGCCTCGTATCCGCCGCTTTTCGGGAGGATATGCAGCTCATCGCCGTGGTTTTAAACGATCAGGATATGTTTGAAGACTGCAAGGAGCTGATGGACTACGGATTCGCGGAATACGACATGGCGAAGCTGGCGAGCAAGGGAGACCCCATGGGCAGCCTTGAGGTGTCCCAGGGGGTTGAGGACACAGTAAATTTAAAATTATCTTCAGATATCTTCTTGCCTTTATCGCAAGAAGAGTATAATATGATATTGAGGAAAATTTGCGTTATTGAGAATGTGATCGCGCCGTTTGAGGAAAACACGGTGGTCGGGAGCCTGGAAATATGGCTGAACGGGGTTCATTACGCCACGGCTGAAGTGGTGACCGGCGGCGGTGTTTTGGAAAATACTTATGAATGGAACCTCCATAAGATTTTGCGGGACTTTATCAATGCGGCGTGATATTCGGAGGATAAATGCGTATAGCAAAATATATGGCCGCCGCGGGCGTTGCGTCCCGGAGGGCTTCGGAAGAACTCATTAAAAAGGGCAGGGTGAAGATGAACGGCAAGTTCGTCTATCAGCCCGCCACATTGGTAAACCCGGAGAAAGACCAGGTTTACGTATCCGGCAGGAAGATCTCCCTGCCCAGCGAAAAGATTTATCTCCTGCTCAACAAGCCCATGGGCTGCGTGTCCACCTGTTCGGACGATAAGGGACGGCGGACGGTGCTCGACTATATAAAAGGCATCGACCAGCGGATTTATCCCATCGGGCGGCTGGATTTCATCACCGAAGGGCTTCTCCTGCTCACAAACGACGGCGAGCTGGCCAATAAGCTCACTCATCCTTCCCACGAGGTCACCAAACGCTATTACGTGGTGGTGGACAGTTATCTTTCTCCCGAAGAGACCAACGCTCTGCAAAGGGGCGTGCACATCGAAGGCGGAAAAACCGCTCCCGCCCGGGTGAAAGTGATGAAGGCTTCCCCCGAGCGCACCGAGTTCACCGTCACCATACACGAGGGGCGGAACCGGCAGGTGCGGCGTATGCTGGAGACCATGGGCAAGAAGGTGGTTTTTTTAAAGCGTATCAGCGTGGGCGATCTGAATCTAGGCGATTTGAAAAAAGGCGAATACAGGCTTTTGAACGAAGATGAAATTGCATACCTGAAGTCTATTCAATAAGGCGTCGGGTATGCTTTCTTATATTTCTGCGCATCCGTTTTTGTATGCGCATTTATGGCAAAAGAGGAGGATAAAACTGAATGAGTGGTAATGCTCAAGGCGCTTCCAAACTCAAAGCACGGGAGCGAATCGAGAAATTGCTGGACGCAGGCAGCTTTGTGGAGTTCGATAAATTCCTCGAATGCTCCAACGCCGTCCTTGGCTATCCGGATGTGACCGCTCCCGGCGAAGGCGTCGTGACGGGATGGGGCAGCATAGACGGACGGGCCGTTTATCTGGCCGCGCAGGATTTTGACGTATTGCACGCTTCCTTTGGCGTGGCGCAGGCCGCAAAAATCATCAAAGTCATCGACATGGCGGCAAAGAACGGGATGCCCGCTATTTTTGTGTGGGATTCCGCCGGCGTACGGGTGCAGGAAGGTTTGGCCGCGCTGAACGCCTATTCCCTTCTCATGAAGAAGCTGGTGGATGTTTCGGGCGTGGTGCCCACCGTATCGGTGGTGGGCGGGGATATGCTGGGCTCTTCCGCTCTTCTCTCGCCCCTCACGAATTTTACCGTCGCCATTGAGAAGCTGTCGGCATTGAGCCTGAAGCCCCCCACAGTCATCGCTTCCTCCTTCGGCGTGGATGCCGACCAGGAAAAGCTCATCGGCGCGAAAGTGCAGGAGGCCGCGGGCAACGCGGATTTCGTCTGCCCGGACGAAGAGGCCGCCTATGCCGCGCTCAAGACGCTTCTTTCTTATCTTCCTTCCAATAACCTGGAGGTTTCGCCCCTCGTCACTCCCGAAGACCCCATAGACAGAAAAGTAAGCGGAGACATTCTTCCCGGGGCGTTCGACGGCCAGACCTTCTTTGAGATACAAAGCGGCTATGCAAAAGAGATGCGAATCGGTTTTGCCGCCGTGGACGGCATGACGGTGGGCGTGGTGGCCAATCAAAAGGGCCAGCATATCACCCCCGAAGGCTGCAAAAAGGCCGCCCGGTTTGTGGAATTCCTGGACGCCTTTGACATCCCCATCCTGACCTTCGTGGACAACGAAGGCGTGAAAGTCCAAAAAGAGCAGAACATATTAAAAGACCTGGCCAAGCTCCCTTACGCCTACGCCAACGCCGGCGCGCCCATGATCAGCGTGCTCGTGGGCAAAGCCATTGGCGAAGGGTATGCCCTCATGTCCAACAAGGGCAACGGGGCCGACCTGGCCTATGCCCTCGAAGACGCGGAGATCGGCTGCATGTCCGCCGAGGGGGGCAGCATCGTCCTGTTCGAAGGCAACAAGAACAGGGCCGCCGAATATAAGGAACAGTTTTTAAGCGCCGCCTCCGCCGCCCGGCTGGGCGTGGTGGACGATATCGTCGCCCGGGAAGACATCCGGCGCGTGCTCTCTTCCGCGCTCAACAGCGCCGTGAACAAGCGGGAGAGCAAGCTCCAGAAGAAGCACGGCGTCATGCCGCTGTAAGGGGGATACCGATGCTTAAGATACTTGGACTGGATATTTCTTACGCGCAGGTGCTCCTGCTTCTTGTCATGGCGCTCTTCTTTCTCATCGTAATGAGAAGGCTGTCCGCCCTTGAAGCCGGAAAGCACCGGGAGAAGGGCGAGGAGCCTCTTCCCGCGTTGGTCACTCCCGCCCCGTCGGAAGACGAGGGGGAGCTGGTGGCCGTGCTCACGGCGGCGGCCGCCATGATGATGGGCACTGAGCCGAGAAACGTGAAAATCGCGTCTTTTTCCAGAGTGGATACGAGCGCGAAAGCCGCTTCCCGGCGCTCCGCCTGGGCGCAGGCGGGCCGTCTGTCTCAATTTACAAAACCCTATTAACAAACGGAGGTCAATATGCGTAGATTTATTATAAATGTAAACGGAAAATCCTATGACGTGGCTGTGCAGGAAGCGGAAGAGGGTGCGCCCGTAATGGCCGCACCCGCGGCAGCTCCTGCTCCCAAAGCGCCCGAGGCCGCGCCCATAAAAGCCGCGGCTCCCGCCGCCGCTTCCGCGCCTGCCGAGGGCACAAAAGTGGAAGCGCCCATGCCGGGGCAGATCGTTCAGGTGAAGGTTTCGGTGGGCGATCAGGTGAAAGAAGGGGATGTGCTCTTTATTCTCGAAGCAATGAAACTGGAAAACGAGCTTCTTGCCCCCTGCGCGGGCAAAGTGGCGTCCATCAATACCGCAAAGGGCACGACGGTGAACACCGGCGAGCTGCTGGCGATGATTTCCTGAAGCGCAAATTTTGAAAACAGGAGGCTGAAATGGCAAAAGTAAATATCATGGACACCATTCTGCGCGACGCGCATCAGTCTCAGGCTGCAACACGCATGAGAACGGACGAGATGTTACGCGCGGTATCGGTGCTTGACAAAGCGGGTTATTGGTCGCTGGAATGTTGGGGCGGCGCCACCTTTGATACCTGCATGAGATTTTTAAACGAAGACCCCTGGGAACGCCTGAGAATGTTGAAGGCGGCCATGCCAAACACCCGGACGCAGATGCTTTTAAGAGGCCAGAACCTGCTCGGGTATAAGCACTACGCGGACGATGTGGTGGACTTTTTTGTGAAAAAAGCCGTGGAGAACGGCATCGACATCATCCGGATATTCGACGCTTTAAACGACGTGAGAAACATCGAGGCGGCTATGTCCGCTTCCAAGAAGTACGGCGCCTGGACAGAAGCCGCCATCTGCTACACCACCAGCCCCGTCCATAACCGCCAGTATTTTGCGGATATGGCGTCTACGCTGGAAAAGATGGGGGCCGACTCCATCTGCATCAAGGACATGGCCAACCTGCTTCTGCCCTATGAGACCTACGAACTGGTGAAGGCCATCAAAGAGAAAGTATCCGTGCCCATCCATATGCACACCCACAACACCAGCGGTACGGGGGATATGGTCTATTTAAAAGCCATTGAAGCGGGAGCGGAAATCGTGGACTGCGCTCTTTCCCCTCTGGCCAACGGCACTTCCCAGCCCTGCACCGAGGCCCTTGTGGCCACGCTCATGGGCACGCCTTACGACACGGGCATGGACCTGGCCGTTCTGACCGAAGCGGCGCGGCTGTTAAGGCCGGCGGCAGACCGGCTGATGGCGGACGGTTTCCTGGTGCCCAAGGTGCTGGGCGTGGACATCAACACGCTGCTGTATCAGGTGCCGGGGGGCATGCTCTCCAACCTCATCAGCCAGCTGAAAAACGCCAACGCGTCTGACAAGCTGGGCGCGGTGTTGGAAGAAGTGCCAAAGGTGCGCGCGGAATTCGGCTATCCGCCTCTCGTGACGCCCACCAGCCAGATCGTGGGCACCCAGGCCGTGATGAACGTATTAAGCGGCGAGCGGTATAAGCTGGTTTCCAACGAATCCAAGGCCCTTTTAAGAGGCGAGTATGGCAAACTGCCGGGAGAAGTGGATCCGGATGTGCGTAAAAAGTGCATCGGAGACGCGAAAGTCATCACCGGCCGCCCGGCGGACGATATACCGCCCGAACTCGATAAATACCGGGAGGAGCTGAAAGACGTGATCGAGCAGGAGGAAGACATCCTCTCCTACGCCATGTTCCCCCAGATCGCCCCCCAGTTCTTTGAATACAGGCGCGCGGCCCTTTACGGCGTGGACCCCTCCAAGCTGGACGGCAAAAATCTCGTGCATCCCGTATAGGAATATGTTATAATAAGCGCAGCTGTCCGTTCGCGGGCGGCTGCGCGCATCATTTTTTGCGCCCATTCTATGAAGGATTACGCCGGCGGACGCCGGTTTTGCAACGCCACACAAAACATCGCTTGATCACGAACGGGATAAAAAAGCTGCGGCTTGAAATTAGGAGGAATGAATGAAGGTATTGCTGGTAAATGACGACGGCATTCATGGCGTCGGGCTACTTGCTTTGGTGAAGCAGCTGTACGGGAAGTATGAGCTGACCGTGGTTGCCCCAAAGGTGGAGTGCAGCGGAGGATCGCACTCTCTGGTTTTCAACAGGGCGATTGCGGTGACCAAAACCCTTATCCCCGGCTATGAGGACATCCCCGCCTATTATGTGGACGGTACGCCTGCGGACTGCGCGCGGATCGCCATGAAGGTGATTTTGAAGGACAATAAGCCCGACATCGTGCTGTCCGGCATCAACAGAGGGCCGAATCTCGGCGTGAACATTCTCTGGTCGGGCACCATATCCGCCGCCGTCCAGGCCACGCTTCACGGCGTGCGGGCGCTGGCGTTCAGCCATGTGTGCTTCACCGAGGAGCCCGAGGGCTTTGTCTATGCGGCCCAGTTTGCGGAGAGAATGGCAAATATGGTCGATCAGTACGACTTCCCCCTGGGAACCGTGCTGAATGTCAACTTCCCCAACCTGAACGAAGTGACGCCCAAAAAGGTCGTGCTCACCAAAATGAGCCGGACCAACTGGTTTGGCGGTTATAATGTGATCCGGGAGGTGGACGAAAACACCACCGAATACCGGGTGAAGGGCGACTATCAGGCGGATGACGGCCCGGGGGACGATACCTACGAGATCCGGCAGGGCAACATCTCCATCACGCCCCTCTGGTATGAGTATACGGACCTCCCCACACTGGAAAAAATCGGCTTCTTAGGCGATATGGAAATTTAAAAAGCCCCGCTCTATCTTCTGCCCTGCCCGCGCTCACTGGGGCAGGGCAGAAAAATTAAGGGGATTGTTGTGACAGGCGGGCGGAAACCCGCCGGAATGAGTACATAGAGGTGGTGAAAGGATGGACAAGCTGAATTTGCTCGAGCGCATCAATAGCGAGTACGCGTCGTACAGCAAAGGCCAAAAGGCCATTGCGCTGTATATTTCCCAGAATTATGACAAAGCCGCCTTTATGACGGCGGGCACCCTTGGAAAAGAAGTGGGCGTGAGCTAATCCACCGTGGTGCGCTGCGCTTACGCTCTGGGGTATAAGGGATATCCCCAGCTTCAAAAGCACCTTCAGGAGATCATCAAGAACAAGCTCACCAACGTGCAGCGCTTGAGCCTGATGGAAGACCTCTCCCCGGAGGCGATCATCGACACCGTCCTCAAAATGGAGATCAACAACTTGAAGACCACCCGCCAGATGCTGGACGTGGAGGTGATCAACGATGTGTTGAATTCCATCGTGAAGGCCAACCGGCTCTTTGTGATCGGGTTTCGGAGCTGCGCTCCTCTGGCTCAATTTTTGGTGTATTACCTCCATTTTATATTTGAAAACCCCCAGCTGGTGACGCTGGGCTCGGTGGACATCTATTCCCAGCTGGCTCCCGCCGGCAAAGGGGACGTGGTCATCGGCATGGGTTTTCCCCGCTATTCCGCCCAGACGGTGGAAGCGCTGAAATTCGCCAAAGGTCGGGGCGCCACCATCGTGTCCATCACGGACAACCGGCTTTCCCCGCTGTACGCCCTGGCGGACAGCTGCATCCTCACAAAGAGCAACATCAACTCCTTTGTGGACTCCCTGGTCGCCCCGTTAAGCATGATCAACGCGCTCATCATCATGTTGGGCGTGGCCCGCAAAGACGATCTGATCGCCAATTTCAGCGTGCTGGAGCAGATTTGGAGCGAGAAGAAGACTTACGCCGTCAATGAGCAGGAAGATGAAAAACTGGGAGGCTGAAACTTGTTGAATACGGCGGTGGTGGGCGGAGGACCGGCCGGCATGCTGGCCGCTTATTTTGCGGCAAAGGGCGGAGAACAGGTCACTTTAATCGAACAGAATGAAAAACTGGGCAAGAAGCTGTTTTTAACCGGGAAAGGGCGCTGCAACATCACCAACTCCTGTCCCCGGGAGGAATTTTTTCCTAATATCCTCACAAACCCCAAATTCCTGTACAGCGCCTTCGCCCGTTTTTCCAACGAGGACATCGTGGCCCTCTTAAATCAGGCGGGTCTTAAAACCAAAGAGGAGAGAGGGGGGCGGGTGTTTCCCCTTTCCGACCATTCGAGCGACGTCATCGCCGCACTGCAAAAGCTGTTAAAAGAAGCGGGCGTGCTGATCCGGCTCAACACCAGAGTAACGGGACTCATCATGGAGGACGGAGCCGTTTACGGGCTGTTTTTTGAGGGCCGGGAACACGCCTTTGACCGGGTGATCATCGCCACGGGCGGTCTTTCTTATCCCTCCACCGGGAG
>JAXGQH010000024.1:0-21939 GCA_040766545.1 Christensenellaceae bacterium | reverse complement strand
GTCAGCAAGCACTGTGGAGCGATTGCCCATCAAGTCATTATAGGCAGTAAGGAAACGTTGTTTAATTTCGTCCTCGGTGAGTGTCGGAGTTTGGCATCTGTTCTCATTTTTGAACTTCTGATTGCACTGAAATATCACGCTTCTATATTCATCCGTGGAATGCCAGACCTTTCGGCCGTAAAAACCGCCACAGTCTCCGCAGATGATTTTACTGTGAAAAGCCTTATCGCTGTAAGCTCTGCCCAGTTCCTTGCGCCGCGCCATTTCTTCTTGCACCGTTTCAAATTCCTCCGGGGCGATGATGGCTTCGTGCGAATTTTCCACATAATATTGGGGTACTTCGCCGTTATTTACCCGCAGTTCTTTCGTTAAAAAGTCAACTGTAAACCGTTTCTGGTGGAGGCGGGGGGAGTCGAACCCCCGTCCGAAAACCTTCACAACGCACTTTCTACAAGCTTAGCGCGAAGCATATTATTTCCCTTTGGGCGCACCCTCCGCGCTGGAGGCCCTCAGGTAGCCTATAAAATCCATCCTTACCGCAAAGGCGGCGGCAAAGCTGTTCCCCACCCTAAATTATGCCCGACTCCGGCCGGGTGAGAGCTCCGGAGCGGACATGCCGCATTAGGCGACAGCTAATTCGTAATTGTTGTTAGCGTTTATCTTTAATCCCAATTTTTTAACGCAGCTTCGGGCACTGCGGCTTGCTTATACGTTACAAACGATCCCCGTCGAAACCAAATACGCCCCCATATTCTGAAAACGCTACATCCTGACTTTCTCGCTCACCTCCCTGTCCCTTTTGACGGCCTGCTCCTTTAACGTCTGACGCTTATCGTAGAGCTTCTTCCCCTTTGCCAGCCCAATTTCCAGCTTGACCCGGCCGTTTTTCAAATAGACGCTCAAGGGCACGATGGAATACCCTTTTTGCATCGTCAGCCCGAAGAGCTTATTGATTTCCCGCTTGTGGAGAAGCAGCTTGCGCGGGCGGAGGGGGTCTTTGTTGAATATGTCCCCCTTTTCATAGGGGCTGATATGCATATTGTGCACAAACATCTCGCCATTCCTGGACTGGGCATAGGCGTCCCGCAGGTTCACCTTTCCAAGGCGGATGGATTTCACTTCCGTGCCCACCAGGGAGATGCCCGCCTCATAACGCTCTTCAATGAAAAAATCATGGAAGGCTTTTTTGTTATTCGCAATGATCTTGATCCCATCGGCCACGTCCGTTCCCTCCGTTTCTATTATATCATACTCAGCCGCCTTGTTCCACATCCCTGATTTCAAATTCGATCCGGGCTTCCCGCACGTCCACTTTTTTCACCCGCACATGGAGCATATCCCCAAGGCTGATTTTCTTTCTGGTGCGGGAGCCGATGAGGCAGTACAGCTCCTTATAGAAGGTGTACTTGTCGCCCCTGATCTCCAGAACGGGCACCGCCCCTTCCACCGTGTTGGGCAGTGTAACGAACAGCGCCGCCGCCGTGACCCCGGACACGATTCCCAGGTGCTCTTCGCCGATCCTGTTCTCCATATACTCGGCCTTTTTGATGTCTTCGATGGCCCGTTCCCGCTTCGATGGCCTGCCGCTCGGTAAGGCTGCAATGCTCCGCCGCCTTTTCCAGCATAAAAGCCTCTCTCCCCTCCCCCATCCGCCCCTTCACCAGCCGGTGCACCATCAGATCGGGATACCGCCGGATGGGCGAGGTGAAGTGGGTATACGCCTCCGAAGCCAGGCCGTAATGCCCGACGTTTTTTGTGCTGTACACGGCTTTTTTCATGGTGCGGAGCACCACCGTGCGGATGATGTTTTCCTCGGGCGTACCCTTGCTTTCTTCCAGGATCTTTTGTATATCCGTGTTCTTGAAGCCGATGCGCTTGTAACCGAAGTTGGTTAAAAAGAGCTGCAGCTCCTTCATGCGGGAGGCGTCCGGCTTTTCGTGCACCCGGTAAATGGAAGGCGTGCCTTCATCGAAAAAGTCCTGGGCGACGGTGTTGTTGCAGAGGATCATGAACTCCTCGATCAGGTTTTCTGCCGTCCGCTGTTCTCTCGGATAGACGGCGACGGCCCTCCTGTTTTCGTCCACCTCTATTTTAGACTCCCGTATATCGAAGTCGATACCCCCATTTCGCTTCTGAGCTTTCGGCGCATGCCGCCAACTCCCGCATATCGAAAAAGCTCCTGCTCCACATCGGCGTATCTTTCCAGCACGCTCCTGTCCCCTTCCTCAAAAAGGGCGTTGAGCTCGGCGTAGTTCATCCTGTGCAGAGACTTGATGGCGCTTTTCGACACATTGTGAGACAGCACCCTGCCCCCTTTGTCGATGCGCATAAAGCAGGAAAGCGTGAGGCGAATTTCCCCTTCGTTTAAGGAGCAGATTCCGTTTGAAAGCTCTTTTGGGAGCATGGGGATCACTTCGTCCACCAGGTAGACGCTGGTGCCCCGATGATACGCCTCCTTGTCGAGGGCCGAGCCGGCCTTCACATAATGGGAAACATCGGCAATGTGCACGCCCAGTATATAATCCCCGTTTTTCTTCTTTTCAATGGACACGGCGTCGTCCAAATCCTTGGCGTCCAGGCCGTCGATGGTGAATATCTTTTTCCCAAAGAGTATTTCCCGGTCAAACAGCTCTTCTTTGCCCACGGCGCCCGATATGTCCCGCACTTCTTCCAGCACTTTATCCGGAAAAGCGGCGTAGAGCCCGTATTCCCTGGCCACGCTTAATATGTCCACTCCCGGCGCGTCCGCTTCGCCCAGCACTTCTTCCACAAAGCCTTCGGGGGGCTTCATGCCCTCTCCCCGCGCCTCCACGGCGAACACCACCAGCTTGCCCGCCGCCTCGGGCCGTTCGCGCCCCTCTTTTATCACAAAGTGCACGCCCTTTAACGCATCGGACAGCACATAGTCTCCCAGCCTGGAAGACACATACTCACCCACCACCCGGTAAGGCAGTCTGGACAGCACTTTTTCAATGCGCCCCTCCCGGCCCCTCAGGGTTTTGTCCGTCACGGCGCAGAGGACTTCCTCCCCGTCAAAAGCGCCCATGGTGCTGCCCGGCGGAATGAAAATGTCTCCGCCCTCCGCCCGCACAAAGCCAAAGCCCTCTTTTTTGAGCTGGAATTTGCCCCGGATCAGCTGGGACTTTTTCACATCCGGCCTTTTGGCTTTCTCATATTTTTCATATTTTGGTCTGTCTATTCTCTTTACCATGTCACCACACAAAAAAACGCCCTTGAAAAAGGGCGTTTACCTTCCTTTATCTTAGAAAAATCTTTGCAAAACCACCAGCGTGACCGCCAACAGCATAAACGCCACTGCGGCAAATTTGGTGAGCTTTACAAGGAGCGCGTCCAGCCCTCTCGCCTTTTTAGCGGTTCCCGCGCCCACAGAGCCGGATTCATCCGACTGGAGCAGCACGACGATTACTAAAAACAACGAAAATACGCAGAGCACGATCTTGATAATCAAGGAAATGACTTCCATTGCACGACCCTCCCATATAAGTAACGAGAGTATTATATCACGACCGTTTTCCCATTGCAAGGCTTTTATTTTCCAAACAGCCAGATTTCAAGTATTCTGGAAAGGTCTGTGGAAAAAGACTGTTTGCGCACGTCGTCCCCCACCGCCAGAGCCACGCTCATCCGCCCAAGAGGAGTATTGACGATCACCTTGCCGACTATACGGCCTTTTTCAATGGGCGCCACCAATTTTTCAATTTCCGTTATGATTTCAACGCTGGATTCCTCGCCCTTTTTATAGAGCACACAAAGATCTTCCTTCGCATATAGATCCACTTCGCTCTCAACGCCTCCCTCGACGCTCTCCGCTTTATACTTTTCTCCCTTTCTCGCCACTTCTTTCACGCCGTATGTGGCGGCTGCCGTCAAAAGCATTTCCTTTGCAAAAGAAAACCGGCTCTTGGAGTTCACATCCCCCAGCACCACGCAGATGAACCGGGCGGGGCCGCTCTTGACCGTGGCTGCCAGGCTGTACCCCGCTTCGCCGGTGGAGCCCGTGCTCATGCCGTCCACGCCGCTCCCGTCGTTCACCAGGACGTTGGCGTTGGTGATCGTGGTCTCCCGGCCGCTGTTGTGCACCAGGGTGTACATCCAGATGGAGCTGTATTTAAAAAATCCGCTGTATTTGGAGAGTTCGGCGGCAATCTTTGAAATCTCCAGCGCCGTGAGCTTGGTTTCGGAAGAAAGCCCCGTTGCGTCCGCGAACACGGCCTCCACCCCCAGCTGCGCCGCCCTCGTGTTCATCTTTTCCACAAAAGCCGCTTCGCTTCCCGCCACGTGTTCGGCCAGGGCGACGGTGGCGTCGTTTGCCGAGCACACAATGGCGGCCTGCAGAAGCGCCTCGAAGCTCTGGGTCTCCCCGGCGTCTAAAAACGCGCTGGTGCCCCCTTTTCCCGCCGCCTCGGAAGAGACGCGCACCTCGTCTCCGAGAGTCACCGTGCCTGTTTTCAGGGCTTCAAAGAAAATCAGATGGGACATGAGCTTGGTCACGCCCGCCGCGTGTACCCGGACGCCCGAATTGGCCTCGGATATCACTTCCCCCGTATTGACCTCCACCAGCACGTAGCCCTTGGCCGTGCCGGCGGTTTCGGCATTCGCTTTTGGGATGAAAAGCAGCAGCGTCAACAGCGCCGCCGCCATCGCAAGGCATCTCTTCGCCATAATATCCCTCCGACATAAAATCCTATATTATTATATATCCTCTCCTTTGCCCTCTTATGACAGAAGAAGAAAGATACAGGCGGCTTCCAGTATGGCGCAGGCCGTCTGCACGGCCATGCACGCCCCGCATTTGGATAAAAAGGCGGCGCATTCCCGTATCACGTCCCGCCCCGTCTTGGGCACGTTCCGCTCCAGAAAAACCCGTTTCACATTGCCAAAGGTTTTGAGCATGGCCGCCACCCAGTTGACAAAGCTCGCAAGGGACAATATGAGAAAGGATAAAAAAAGCGGCGCCCGGGCAAAGCCGGATAAGAGCAGGGAGGCGCACATATATAAAAAGCCCGTCTGAAAAGGCAGGCAGATGAGCAGAAAGAACCCCAGGGGCAGCAGGACGGGATAACAGGAGGAGGCCGCAAAGGCGGCAAGGCACAGGTTCTGCCTGAGAATCATGCCAAGGGCGCACCAAAAATAGCTCTTCAGGCTGACGCCGCACACCGCCCCCATGAGCTTATGGAGGTCCGCCTCCTGAAAGGCTTTGGCCGCGAACATGCCTGCAAGGCCGGCCGAAAGGAGTATAAAAAGTCCCACCAGGCAGGCGGGAAGATTTTTTCCTGAAAGATGTTTTTTAAGTTTTAAACGAGTCCAGATACTGAGCATGTATGCGCACCGCCGTTAAAAGCATATGCGCAAAAGGTCGTTGTTTAGTACAGGTCGGTATAATTCAGCATGACATAATCGGCAATGGTTGCAAGAAAAGCCGAATTGGTGGGCTTTCCCTTGTCTTCGTCCACCGTGTAGCCAAACAGCTTTTCAATGTATCTGATGTCTCCCTTGCCCCAGGCCACTTCAATGGCGTGACGGATGTTCCGCTCCACCCGCTGAGGCGTGGTGCTAAACTCCTCGGCAATCAACGGATATAGTCGGATGGTGATATTTTCCATCAAGGAGGGGTCCCGTATGATGCTTAAAATGCCGAACCGGGCGCAAGCATATCCTTTGGAGCCCACGGGCAGACCCAGCTTCTGGATGATCTCCGAAACCACCAGTTTCAGCGTATTCCTCTTCACCACAAAGTCGGCGGGTTTGGCGCCGCTTCTTAAAAGATCGATCACCCGGTTTTTGAACATCTCGTAATACACGGGTTTGACAAAGAAATAATCGGCGCCCAGACTGAAGGACTTCTTCACAAAAAAATCCGCGCCGATGTTTGACATGATGAGCACTTTGGCCTTACCCTTTTTGTTCTCCTGATGCAGCTTTTCCAATATACCGATTCCGTCGATCGCCGGCAGGATGATATCGACGACAAAGACATCCGGTTCGTTTTCAAAGAATAAGCTCAGAGCTTCCTCGCCGTTATCTGAAGAGATAATTTCGCTGAATATGCCCATATCTTTGGCATATTGCTCAATTTCTCGGGTATGCTTCTCTTCACCACAAGCTACCATCAGCCTCAAGCCATCAGAAGTTCGTTCCATTCCCGTTCTCCAAGTTTTTATGTTTTTCAGTACGATGCTTGCCGCAAACACGGATACAAAAGCCGACGTCGCGGCTGTAAAAATGATTGAATCATATCTGTCACAGAACATATAGCACGATAGGATTATAGCACAATTACAGCCGCGCAACAAGAACTTATTTAGAGAAACATAGGAAAATCATTTTGTATGATACATCTCGGCCAGCATCCAGTCGATGTAAATGCCGTACCCTTTTTGTGGATTATCCACAAAAACATGAGTCACCGCGCCGATGAGTTTGCCGTTCTGTATAATGGGGCTGCCGCTCATACCCTGTATGATGCCTCCCGTTTTTTCAATGAGGGCGGGGTCGTCGATCTCGATCACAAAGCTCTTCTCGCCGGGAGAATTCTGCTTGTTGAGCTTCACGATTCTGCAGCTGTACTCTTTGATGCCCTCTTTGTCCAGCGTACACAGGATGGTGGCCGGACCCACCTCGACCTGGCTCCTGTCCGCCGCTTCCAGCAGCTTATATACCTTGTTTTGCAGAAGGGTTTCGGTCTTGCCATATATACCGTATTCCGTGTTGGAATAGATATCGCCAACCACATTGTAGCCCGAGTCAAAATAACCCCTGATCTCCCCGGGCGCCCCCGCCTGACCCTTCACCACTTCGATCACCTTGGCTTCCACAATCGTGCCGCTCTTGACCGTGAGCAGCTCCCCCGTGTCGATGTCCGTGATGGCGTGGCCAAGCCCCGCGAATTTCTCGCTGATGGGCTCAAAGAATGTGAGCGTCCCTACGCCGAGCGTGCTATCCCGCACCCAGACCCCGAGCTTCAGCATGCCGTCGGAAATATCCCGCATGGGGGTCACTTCCAGGCTCAGCTTCTCCTCGTCCCGTATGATGGTGACGATGCCCGCCATCCCGCCGAACTCGTTCACCAGTTCGGAAAGGTGGGAGGCGTTTTCCACCACCGTGCCGTTGTATTTTTCAATCACGTCCCCCGGCTGCAATCCCGCGTCTTCCGCCGGGTTGCAGCTTGCGCCGTTTTCCGCGGTGAACTTCATGCAGCCCACCACCAGCGCCCCTTCGGTGTGGAGCACCACGCCGATGTTCTGGCCGCCGGGCACCAGCATCACGTCTTCCATGGCCGTGACTTTCACGGTCTTCACCGTGATGAACCCAAAGAGCTTTACCTTAAAATCATTGGTACATTCCCCGTCGCTGGAAATGGTGACGGTCTCGGTATAACCCCCCGCCTCATGATCGGTGAGGGACTCGCCGTTCAGCTTCAGGGCACTGACCGCCGCCTCTTCGCTCTTTGCCGCCTCCAGCGTGAACGGAAAGGATATGTCGATGGTCCGCTCGCTGTCGCCTATCAAATATATCTCGTCGGGTATGGAAGCCGCCCCCGCGCCCGCGTAAATGGCAAAGGCAATGAGGCACAGCAGGAAAGCGGCAAACAGTAAACCGGAAATACCTTTTCTTCTAAACATAAAAAAACACCCTTCAACGTAACATCTTTTCAAAAGATATTATCCTTTTTGCAGGTGTTTTTTATTCAGCGTTCTATAAAATGGCAGCTTTGATCATGCGGGCGTTTTCAATAAGCTCCCGGGCGTGCTCCATGGCCGCCTTCGATTCAATGCCTCCCGACAGCCGCGCCACTTCCCGGCCCAGCGCTTCCTCGTTCAGTTTGGAGACGAAAGTGCGGGTCGTCCCGCCCTGCTCCCGCTTCTCGATGTAAAAATTCGCGTCTCCCATGGCGGCGATCTGAGCCAGATGCGTCACGCAGATAACCTGCCGCTCCCTTGAGATGTTGGCCATCTTTTTGGCCACCACCTGGGCCGTCTTGCCGCTGATGCCCGTGTCCACCTCGTCAAAGATCATGGTGGCCACACCCTCTTTTTCCGCCGAGACGTTTTTAATGGCCAGCATGATCCGGGAAATTTCACCCCCCGAGGCGATTTTGGAAAGCCGCCGGGGTTCCACGCCCTTGTTCACGGATATGAGCAGGTAAAACTCGTCTGCCCCGCCGGCGCTCAAAGACCCGGACAAAAACTCGGCTTCCAGCGCCGCGTCTTTCATGCCGAGGTCTTCCATCTCCTCTTTCAGCTTAGACACAAAGGCCGCCGCATACTTCTTCCGGGCCGCCGTCAGCCGGGCGGAGGCTTCCCGAAGCTCCCCGAGGCGGAGACCCGCTTCCTTCTGGAGCTCGCTTATTTTGATTTCGCTGTTTGAAAGAGCTTCGTATTCCTCTTTGCTCTTTTGCAAAAAGCCGAGTATTTCATCTATGCCGTTTCCGTATTTGCGTTTTAAAGAGTGGATGACCGACAGCCTGTCTTCAATTTTATTCAGGCGCTCCTCGTCATACACCATGTCTTCCGCTTCCCCCGAGAGCTCGTAGCCCGCGTCTTCCACGGCGTAATACGCGTCGTTTAACGCGCTGTATATCTTCTCGTAAGCCGGGTGTATGCCCGAAACGGGTTCCAGCGCGTGTATGGCCACATACAGGTTTTTGACCGCGCCGCCCTCTCCCGTAAGGGCGTTTTTAGCCGTCTCCAACCCCAGGGCGATTTTTTCCGCGTTCAGCTGCTTTGTCCGCTCGGCTAAAAGCTCTTCCTCTTCTCCCTTTTTCAGTCCCGCCCGTTCAATTTCACCGATCTGATATTCCAGAAGTCCCAGCATGCGGTTTTTTTCCGCCGCGCTTTTGGTAAGCCCCTCCAGTTCCCTTTCCACGACCGTATACGCGCCGTAGGTCTTGGCCACGGTCTGTTTGATTTCGGCCAGCTCCTTACCTCCAAATGCGTCGATCAAAAAGAGCTGATACTGGTCTTCCAGGAGCTTTTGGTTCTGATTCTGGCCGTAGATGTCGATGGTAGCCGAGGCCGCCTGGCGGAGCACCGACAGGCTCACCATCCGTCCGTTGATGCGGCATACATTCCGCCCGTTTTCCGAAAGCTCCCTTGAAAAAAGAAGCTCCCGTTCAGTATAGCCCAGCTCAACAAGCGCATCGGGCAGCGCCTCGTATTCGTCAAGCGAAATAAGCGCCTCCGCGTAGGCGCTTTGTTCCCCCGCTTTGATGAGCTCCTTGTCCGCTCGGCTTCCGAGTATCAGGTTCACCGCATCCACAATGATGGATTTTCCCGCCCCTGTCTCCCCGGAGAGCACGTTCAGCCCTTCTTTGAAACCGATCCTCAGCTCATCGATGAGCGCGATATTTTTGATGAACAGTTCCTGTATCATGCCCGCTCCTCGTGAAGAGCTATCTGGAAAGCTCCCTCAGCCTGTGTATGACCGCGTCCACTTTCGCGTGCTCCACGGCGAGAAAGATCGTATTGTCCCCCGCAAGAGAGCCCACGATGCCTTCCATCTCCATGGTGTCGATGGCTTCGGCCGCCGCGTTGGCGCTCCCCGACAGGGTGGTGATGACCACAATGTCACCCGTGCCCTTCACGCTGGTGACCGTCTCTTTAAAGATGCGGAGCATCCGTTCCGCGTTTAAAACGGCGCTGGATTCGTTGGCGGCGTATTTGTACACGCCCTTTTCCGCCTGCACTTTGATCAGGTGGAGCTCCTTGACGTCCCGCGATATGGTCGCCTGGGTCACGTTAAAACCGTGCTCGGAGAGTATTTCGCTCAGCTGCTCCTGGGTTTCCACGTTTTGCGACGTGATTATGTCGAGTATGGCGCCCTGCCGTTTAGCCTTCATAATCCCTGCCCCTTCTCCTCATTTTATTTCCACTCTGCCAGCTTTTCCTTCAGCAAAGTATAAAAGCTCTTTTCCGCCGTACGCAAAAAATTCGCCCGGAAGTCCGTTTTTCGGACGACCACATGAGCCGAGGCGGGGATGTCGAAGTAAATCTGCCCGTCGAGCGTCAGGGCCGCATTGTCCAGTTCGGACTGTATGTTGATCTTCACCTCATCTTCACCGGATATGACAAAGCTGCAGGACTGAAGGGAGTGGGGGTACATGGGGGTGATGAGAAAGACGTCCACAGTGGGAGCGATGACCGGCCCGCCCGCCGAAAGGGAATAGGCCGTGGAGCCGGAGGGGGTGGAAACTATGACGCCGTCCGACCGGTAGTTGCCGGCGGACTCCTCGTTCACCAGCACTTCCAGATTGATGATACGCATCATATTTTTCTGGGACACCACCGCTTCGTTTAAGGCGTATCCCGAAAAGATCTCTTCGCCGATTTTGGATATAACCGAGGCTTTTAACATGATCCGTTCATGCACGGCGTATTCGCCCCTTAAAATCCGTTCAAGGGTCGCCTCAAAACTGTCCGCGTCGCCGTCTAAAAGAAAGCCCAGCCGCCCGATGTTCACGCCCAAGAGCAGCGCCCCCGAAGAGGCGTATTTCCGCGAGGCGGCCAGCATGGTGCCGTCTCCCGAGCACAATGAGCACGTCCGTGTTGCTCCCGCTGCACACGCAGCAGCCGGGAGCCGACTTGCCAGCTCCTCGTCAAGGCACAGGGAAAGACCGTGCCGCTCCAGTATGGCCATGACGGACCGGGTGGGCCGCAAGCCCGGGGTCTTTTTTCACATTTGTATAAATCCCAAAACGCAGCATCTTTAATATCGCTTTTCTCAAGTGTTCTATGACTTGATTATACATTTATACTTTTTACTTATACAATAATCATTCTTAATTTTTTAAGCAATTATGGGCCTTTTCCACCACTTCTTCCGGATTGAAGGGGGCCGCCTCTTCCCCGAGGACAAAATACCCCAAAAACTCGATGTTGCCGTCCTGCCCTGTGATGGGCGAAAAGGTGAGCCCTTTAAGCCGTAGCCCAGATCCTCCAGCGCGGGCAGCAGGGAGTAAAAAGGGAGCACTTCCTCATGGATGGATTTTTCCCGGACAATGCCCTTTTTACCCACTTTGTCCCTGCCCGCCCCGGAATTGGGGCTTGATGAGGGCGGCGACCTCTTTCACGCCCACCTCTTTTAATGCGGGGAAGATGAGCCGGAGGGAGATGAAAGAGACGTCCACGCTGGCAAAGTCGATCTCTTCTTGAAAATCGGCTTTTGTAAGGTAGCGGGCGTTCACCCGCTCCATCACGCTGACCCGTTCGTCTATCCGGAGCTTCCAGGCCAGCTGACCGTAGCCCACGTCCACGGCGTACACCTTTTTCGCGCCGAAAGAAAGCATGCAATCCGTGAAGCCGCCGGTGGACGCGCCCACGTCCATGCACACCTTGCCCGCGAGGGACAGGCCGAACTCATGGACGGCCTTTTCCAGCTTGAGCCCGCCCCGGCCCACGTCGGGGCAGTCGGAATCTTTCAGGGTAATCTCGGCCTCCTCCGGGTAAGCCGAACCCGGCTTGTCTGCGACAAGCCCGTTCACGCTCACCGCGCCGGCCATGATGAGGGCCTTTGCCCGCTCCCTGGAAGCGCAAAGGCCCTTTTTCACCAGCAGTACGTCGAGTCTTTCTTTTTCCATAGATTCACCAAAGGCTATCCGAAGGGAATAACCTTTTTCCCGTCATTCCTGCGCCGCGCTTTCGCCTTCGTCCTCCGCGATCATCATGGGAAGGCTGCTCACGTTGGCGAGGATCCTGGCCTTCATTTCCTCGGCCGCCTCCGGATTGTCCTCAATGTATTTTTTGGCGTTTTCCCGGCCCTGACCGATCCGCACGTCGTTATAAGAAAACCAGGCGCCCGACTTATTGATGATGCCAAACTGCACGCCCAGGTTCAGGATGCCCGCGGATTTGGAAATGCCCTTTCCAAACTGCATTTCGCACTCCGCCGCCCGGAAGGGAGGCGCCACTTTGTTTTTCACGATCTTCACCTTCACTTTGTTGCCTGTGATCGTGTCTCCCGTTTTGAGCGTTTCCCCCTTCCGGATGTCGATCCGCACGGAGGAGTAAAATTTAAGCGCACGTCCGCCCGGGGTGACTTCGGGGTTGCCAAACATGATCCCCACTTTTTCCCGGAGCTGGTTGATGAAGATGGCCGCGGTGTTGGACTTGGAAATGGCCGCGGTGAGCTTCCTAAGCGCCTGAGACATGAGCCGCGCCTGGGCGGCCATGTGAGACTCGCCCATGGAACCGTCTATTTCCGACTTGGGCACGAGGGCGGCCACAGAGTCCAGCACCACCACGTCGATGGCGCCGCTCCGAATGAGGGTTTCCATCATTTCAAGGGCCTGCTCGCCGGCGTCCGGCTGGGCCACATACAGGTTGTCCGTATCCACGCCGATGTTTTTGGCGTACAGCGGGTCGAGGGCGTGCTCCACGTCTATGAAAGCCGCCGCGCCCCCCTGCCGCTGGGCTTCGGCGATCACATGGAGCGCCAGCGTGGTTTTACCCGAAGATTCGGGCCCGAATATCTCGATGATCCTGCCCCGGGGCAAACCGAATATTCCAAGAGCCATATCCACTTCCAGGCAGCCCGTGGGGATGACGGAAATCTCCAGGTTGGAGGGGCTGTCCCCAAGCCGCATGATCGCACCCTTTCCGTATTGCTTTTCAATCTGGGCAAGGGCGTTTGCCAAGGCTTTTTCTCTCTTTTCGTTTTCCATTCTTACTCCTTTTCCCTTAAAAGACTCCTGTTTTGATAAATATATTCGATGCACGACCAGACGGAGAGCACCACGCTCACATAGATCAGTATCTCTCCCATCGGTATCTTCCAGATGTTGAATATGGGGTTTCCGAGAAAGATAAGGCTCACGCCCACCAGCTGAGACACGGTTTTGAGCTTGCCCACCATGCCCGCCGCCACCACCACGCCTTCCGCAGCCGCCACCAGCCGCACCCCCGAGATGAGGAATTCCCGCGCCAGGAGCACAACGGCAAGGTATGACTGCACTTTGCCCCACTCCACCAGCATAAGCAGCGCCGACATGAACAGCACTTTGTCCGCAATGGGGTCCATGAGCTTTCCAAAGTTGGTGATCAGGTTGCGTTTGCGGGCGATCATGCCGTCGAACAAGTCCGTGAGGGAGGCCGCGATAAAAATCGCACCCGCCCAGTAATTCCAGCCGTCAAACCCCAGGTAGTAGCAGGCGAGCATAAAAGGCACCATGGCCATTCTTAAAACGGTCAGCCAATTTGGCAAATTCATTTCTCTATTGTCCTCCCCCTGAGCTCATATATATCCGCGTCTGTTATTTGAACGTCGTAATACCCGTATCGGGTGAGCTCTTTTTCCGAATACACGCCGATTCTACCGTCTATTTCGGGGGCTTCCCCGTAAGATCGGCCAAAATAGAGGTGTTCTTTCTCCCCTTTTTCCTCGATCACAACCGAATAGACACTGCCCACCCGGGTTTTGTTTCTGGCGAGGGAAATGCCCTGCTGAAGCAGCATGATCTCGTCTCTCCGCTTTTCTTTCACCCGCTCCGGCACCTGGTTTGGCAGAGAATAGGCGGGCGTCCCCTCTTCCCGGGAATAGGCGAACACACCCAGCCGGTCGAACTGCAAGTCGGCCACGCCCTGCTTTAGGGTTTCAAACTGCTCTTCCGTCTCCCCCGGATAACCGGTGATGAGGGTGGTGCGCAGGATAAACTCTCCCGAAGCCGCCCGTATCTTCCTCACCGCCTCATAGATGGAAGAGCGGGTGTCCCGCCGGCGCATGCTTTTTAATATGGCGTCGTCCACATGCTGGATGGGAATGTCCAGATACTTGGCCACGTTGTCGTGGCGGAGCATACCTGTAAAGCCTGTCCGTCACGCCGTCCGGATAGCAGTATAAAAGCCGCAGGCATTTGAGGCCGGAAAGAGGCGCCAGCTCGTCCAGAAGCTCGCATATCCGGGGCGCGCCGTATAAGTCCGCGCATTTGCTGGTGTCCTGCGCCACCAGCACCACTTCATGAATACCACGGGAGAGAAGGGCCGAAACCTCTTCTTTAATATCCTCCACGCTCCTGCTCACCAGATTCCCCGTATAGAGGGGATGGCGCAGTAGGAGCACCCCGGTTGCTGCACCTTCGGCGATCTTCACATAGGCGTAGGAAGAAGGCGTGGTGAGCATACGGTTTCCGTAGTCTCCCGCCACCTGGGGAGCGCCGAAGGGAACGCCCGCTTCCCTTCCAGGACCCTCCCTCACCGCCTGAGTGGATTTTACCGTGGGCGGTGACGCCCAAAAACGCGTCCACCCGGAAGCTCTTTTGCAGCTCCTCCCTCGTACCGTTCAGACAGGCAGCCCGCCACGATGAGGGCTTTTAAAGCAGCCCGTCTTCTTATATTCCGGCCATTTCCAGTATGGCGTCGATGGACTCCCGCTTGGCGCTTTCGATAAAGCCGCAGGTGTTCACGAGGATCACGTCCGCGTCTTCGGCCAGGGGGTGAACACGCAGCCTTCCTTATGAAGCTCCCCCAGCATCAGCTCGGTGTCCACCCGGTTTTTCGAGCAGCCGAGGGACACCACTCCGATCTTAACGCCAGTCATCCGTCACGTCCTCCCCGCCGAACATCTCCCCGGGTATTCCCGCCAGGTGATGAGCACCTGACGGGGTTTGTTTCCGTCGGCCGGGAGATAAAGCCCTTTCTTCCAGCTCGTCCACAATCCTGGCCGCCCTGTTGTAGCCGATCTTCATCTTTTGCGCCGCAAAAGGGAGGTGGATATCTGTTCAATCTCCAAAGCGTATTCCAGCTGGCTTCTTTGGGAAAGCTCGTCTTCCAGACCGCTCTCGCTTTCCCCGTTTTCCGAGGGGTTGACGCCGTTTTCTATTTTCATGGTCAGCTCTTTTTCGTCAAAATTCGTGGTTTCCACGTTGCCTTTCAGATAGCCGACCACCCGCTCGTTCTCCTCGTCGGAAATGTAGCAGCCCTGAAGCCGCATTGCTTATTCCTGCCCACGGGCAGATAGAGCATGTCCCCCCTGCCCAGCAGCTTTTCCGCACCCCCATGTCCAGGATGATCCGGGAGTCGAGGGCCGTCGAAACGGTGAGGGCGATTTTGGAGGGGATGTTGGCCTTGATCATGCCCGTGATCACGTCCGACCGGGGCGTCTGGGTGGCGATGACCATATGGATGCCGCTGGCCCGGCCCAGCTGGGCGATGCGGCAGATGGCGTCTTCCACCTCGTGGGCACTGGCCATCAGATCGGCCAGCTCGTCTATGATGATCACGAGCTTGGGCATCACCTTTTCGCCACGCGCTTTTCTGAATTCGTTATAGCTGTCCACTTCCCGCACGCCCGCGTCGGCAAAGCTCTTGTAGCGGATGAGCATTCTGCTCACCACCCAGTTGAGCATGCCGGGCGCTTTTTTGGGGTCGGTCACCACGGCGGTCTTCATATGGGGGATGCCGTTGAACTTCTGCATCTCCACCACCTTGGGGTCCACCATCAAAAGCTGGAGCTGTTCGGGAGAAAAGCGGTAGAGCAGGCTCATGATGATGCTGTTGACGCAGATGCTCTTGCCCGCTCCCGTGGTGCCCGCGATAAGGAGGTGGGGCATGGCCACAGGTTCTCGTATATATTCTTCCCGGTAATATCCTTTTCCAGAGCAAAATCAGTTTATTTTCCGGAGCCTGAATTCGCTCGACTCCAAAAGCTCCCGTATGACCACGGTGGCCACTTCGGGGTTGGGCACTTCGATGCCCACGGCGGCTTTGCCGGGTATCGGGGCTTCGATCCGTATGCTGGTGGCCGCGAGGCTTAAGGCGATGTCGTTGGAAAGGGCGGCGATCCGGCCTACTTTCACGCCCGGGGCGGGCTGACTTCGTAGCGGGTCACGGTGGGCTCGGTGACGATGTTCACCACCTCCGCGTCGATATTAAAACTTTGGAGCGTGGCTTCCAGCGTGCTCGCTATATTGCGCCTCTGCTCCGCCTCGCCTCTTGTGCTCATGGCGGCCTTGGGCGCGTTTAAAAACTCCAGGTGGTAGGGAAGCGTGTATTCCCCCGGCTCTTCCTCGTTCCCGTCCTGGGCGGGTCGGGATTGCCTCATGGAGAAGGAAGGCGTCTGCCCCGTCCCCGGCCGGCTCTCCCGCTCGGGCCGCGTTTCCTCTTTTCGGCCGCGCTCAATATCGCTGCCCGGATCGGGGAAAACCTTTAAATTTTTATCTTCAATATTGATGCCCGAGGTGGGAAAGCGGTCGTATTCGTCCTGCAGGAAAGACACGTCTTTTTGCCCCGCTTCTCCTCTTCCACCGTCTGCACAAACAGCTCTCTCTTCCGAGGGCGGCTGGCGTTCGTAATCAAAGCTCTTGTCGTAGGCTTTTTTAAGAGTGCGGGCGGATTCCTTTAAAAAAGGCTCCGGTTCCCGGCTCTCTTCCTCAGGGGGGATAACAGAAATTTCGGCTCTGTTTTCCCTGTTCTCCTTCAGAGCCTGCCCGATGCGCCGGGCCGCTTCCTTGATGGAAAAATGGGTGATGAGCATGGCCCCTGAAATGAGCAGGGCAGAAAAGAGCACGATGGCCCCCACTTTGCCGAACAGGGCGCGGAGGGGGGTAAGCGAGAAGTCCCCTAAGAAGTCAGCCTCCCGAAAACAGCTTGCCGTTTTCAAAGCACTTTCCGAGATAAGAAAAATACCCCGAGGCTCCTTCGGATTTTGAGAAACACACTTCCACAAAGGAGAGGAGCAGCAGTATTTCCGCCGTGACCAGCAGGCGGTTTTTGAGGTTCCGGCTTCCGTCCGCCCGGGATGATCAGAAAAACGCCCATGCCCGCCGCCACCAGGGGCACGGCATAGCCGCACACGCCGAACAAACCAAAGAAAGCCACCTTCACCAGCCCGGCGAAGGGGGCCTGATAGGAAAAATAAATGAATATGCCAAGTATGACGCCCAGGGCAATGAGCAGCACGCCCGCCACTTCCCGCCTGATCTTAAGCGATATCCTGTCCTGTTCCGCCGCCTGCCTTCTTGCGGTGGAAGGCGCTTTTTTCTTCTTTTGCGACATACTCCCGCTCCACTTTTTATTATTCATCATTATACAACAATCCCTCCTCCAATACAATCATTTCGCTTGTCTCATGGGAAAGAATGACAGGAAAGCACATAAAAAATATTTACTAAAAATACATTTTTTATATACAATTTACCTTCCTGATGCTATACTGTGCTTGAAAACAGCAGCAGAAATTCGGTCTGTTTTGAAGGAGGCATTTGATGCAAAATACAATTTGTCCGAACTGCAAAGCCGAAGTTGCTCCGGGCATGAAGTTCTGCATGACCTGCGGAGCAAAAATGGAGGAAGAAGCGCCCGCCCCCGCGGCCGGCGTTGAAAAAACCTGCGCGAAGTGCGGCGCGCCCTTAAAAGAGGGCGTCAAGTTCTGCATTGCCTGCGGCGAACCCGTTTCCGCTCCGGGCGCAAAACATCTGTCGTCCGCCCCTTCTTTTGCGGCTGCCGGCGCGAGTATCCCCGGGCCCCAGCCCGGCCGGGAACCGGCTCCTCCGCGGCCTCCCGTTCAGCCTTATCAGGCGCCTCCGGCGTACGGCGCCGTCCCGCCCGCTTCCGTACCTTCCGTGCGGCCGCCTCACGACAGCCCCTACGAGCCCATCTCCACATGGGGGTATGTGGGCATATTCCTTTTGCTCATGGTCCCCGTGATCGGCTTCATATTCATGATCGTATGGGCCTGCGGCGGATGCAGGAAATACAACAAGCGGAATCTGGCGCGCGCCATGCTCATTTTTATGTTCATCTCCCTGGCCGTGAGCGCCCTTGTTTACTTCGTCTTCAGCAACCTCATCGTGGGATGGCTCCAGGCGATTTTCGGCACCGCAGACCTGTCGGCCATCATGCAGAGCATATTCGGCGGAGCAGTCATTTACTGATCAAAAATCTGTGAAAAATGTTTGAATCATACCCGAAAATAAGGTATGATGATGATAACAAATATATCGCAAAAAAGGAGTTCATTATGGCATTTTGTTCAAAGTGTGGTGCACAAGTTCAGGATGGCGTCGCTTTCTGCCCTCAGTGCGGCAATCAGCTCCAGTCTGCCCAGCAGCCTCAGCAGGATTATCAGCAGTATCAGCAGCCGCCCCAGCAGCAGTACCAGCAATATCAGCAGCCGCCTCAGCAGCCTCAGTATGCTACCCCTGAACAGGATATTCAGGAAAACAAAGGAATCGCATGGCTGGCTTATCTCGGCTTTCTCTTCTTCATTCCCCTTGTGGCCCGTCCCCAGTCGAAATATTGCCGCTTCCATGCAAATCAGGGCCTCGTTCTTCTGATACTCGAAGCCGTGGCTTTGATACTGACGGCGATCATCAGCGCGATTATCATGCCCTCTTACTACGGTATCTCCTATCATACCGGCGCGACCCTTGTCATCACCTCCATCCTGAACGCGGTCGTTGGGATCGGTGTGCTCGTTCTTGCCATCATGGGCATCGTCAACGCCACCGGCGGGAAAATGAAGCAGCTCCCGCTCATTGGAAAGATCACCATAATCAAATAATTGTCCGTTACAAAAACGCTCCCCTCGCGGGAGCGTTTTTTATTGTATCGGGGCGGGCGTTATAGTATGATGAGGCTATCAATACTCCATTTTGAGAGGGATACCATGAACATCGTGATACTGGGCGCCGGGAAAACCGGCCGCGGCTTTCTCCCCCGCCTTCTTGGGAACGCGGACATCACCTTCATCGACAAGAACAAAGCGCTGACGGAAAAACTAAAGGCCGCCGGGTCTTATGAGATCGGTTTTTTCTCAGACCGGGAGTCTGTCGTCATCTCGGGCTACTCCTGTTTTCACACGGAGGAGGAAGGGGTACGCCGGGCTTTAAAAGAATGCTTTGCCGTTTTTGTGAGCGTGCGGGGAGAGAATACGCCCGCCGCCGCGGACTGGCTTAAAGACAAGATTACCCCCGCCACCCGCCTCGTCGTCTGCGAAAACGCCACCCTCCCCTCAAACCTCATGGGGGTATTGAAAGACCGTTCCCTCTCGGCGGCCGTCTTCTGCACCACCGTGGAAAACGGCTCCCTGAATATAAAAAGCGAAGACTATCCCGCTTTGCACGTGGACGCCCACGGGCTGCCAAAAGAGCTGGCGGAACTCCCCGGCATAAAGCCGGAATCCGATTTTCCCCTGCTGATGCTCCGGAAAATCTACACCTATAACGCCGCGGCCGCCATCATCTCCTACCTGGGCGCCAAAAAGGGCATCCGGGTCTTTGCGGAAGCGGCCACCCACCCCGGGATCGAGGCGGCGCTCAATGAATATTACCCGGAAATAAACCGGGCCATCTCCGCCAGGTTCGGCGTAGACCCGGAAGAACAGCAAAAGTTTTCCGAGGCCTCCAGGATAAAATTCCAGTCCTTTGAAATTGAAGACAGCGTGGAGCGAAACGCCGCCAGTCCCGAGCGCAAGCTGGGCCCCGCCGAGCGCATCATTGCCCCGGCAAAGCTGATACTGGAGCAGGGCGGAAATCCACGGGTGCTGGTTAAAACAGCTAAAGCCGCCCTTGATTACATGGGCGTCCAAACTGCGCCCGAAGCCCGGGACGCGCTCATCCGCCTCTCCCGCCTCGCCCCGGAAGAAGAGCTGTTCAAGCTGATCATGGAGGAATACGCCCATGCCTAAAATCACATTTATGGGCGCCGGAAGCACCGTTTTCGCCAAAAACGTGCTGGGAGACTGCATGTGCACCCCTGCTCTTCAGGACGCGGAGATCGCCCTTTATGACATCGATCCCCTGCGGTTAAAAGAGTCGGAACTCCTCATACGGGCGCTCAACGAGAACATCAATCAAAACCGGGCGCGGATCAAGACCTATCTTGGTGAACGGGAGCGGAAAGCCGCTCTTTTGAAGGCGGATTTCGTGGTCAACGCCATCCAGGTGGGCGGCTACGAGCCATGTACCGTCCTCGACTTTGAAATCCCAAAGAAGTACGGCCTCCGCCAGACCATCGGCGACACCATGGGCATCGGGGGCATTATGCGGGCCCTTCGCACCATCCCCGTTATGATGGACTTCGCCCGGGATATGGAAGAAGTGGCAAAAGACGCGCTTTTCCTAAACTACACCAACCCCATGGCCATGGTTACGGGGTATGTCCAGCGGTATTCGGGCATCCGGACGGTGGGGCTGTGCCACAGCGTCCAGGTCTGCTCCGAACACCTGCTCAAGGATCTCTGCATGGAGGATAAATTAGACAGCCGAAAAGAGCTTATGGCGGGCATCAATCACATGTGCTGGCTCCTGGAAATACGGGACAGGGAGAACAACGATCTGTACCCCGAGATCAAGCGCCGGGCGGCGGAGAAAAACGCCGCGGGTAAACACGCCGACATGGTGCGCTATGAGTATATCCGCCGTCTCGGGTATTACTGCTCCGAGTCCAGCGAGCACAGTGCGGAGTACACCCCCTTCTTCATCAAATCCCGGTATCCCGAACTGATCGAGCGGTTTAACATTCCTCTCGACGAATACCCGAGGCGGTGCGTCCGCCAGATCGCCGAATGGGAAAGGGACAAAAAAGAAATACTCGACGGGAAGAAGGCCGCGCACACCCGCACAAAGGAATATGCTTCCTATATCATGGAAGCGGTTATGGAGAACAAACCCTATCAAATCGGCGGGAACGTTCTGAACAGCGGCCTCATTTCCAATCTGCCAAATGAAGCCTGCGTGGAGGTGCCCTGCCTTGTAGATAACAGGGGCGTCCACCCCTGCCGGGTGGGCTCTCTCCCCCTCCAGCTGGCCGCCCTCAATATGACCAACATCAACGCCCAGCTTTTGACCATCGAAGCCGCCCGCACGGGAGATCGGGACAAAGTCTATCAGGCGGCCATGCTCGAGCCTCACACCGCCGCCGAGCTTTCTATCGACGATATTGTAGCCATGTGCGACGAGCTGATCAAAGCCCACGGAGACTACCTGGCTATGTTCCAAAAATAACCGTGGCACAACGCTTTACCTTCCGCATAAAGTATCGTATACTGAAAGCAGTCTATGACGAAGGAGGAGCGTATGGAAAAATTCATACCAAAGGAGCGCCTCTCAAAAGCAAAGAAGAGAGAGCTCGACAAGAAGAACCGCAAAAGCTGGGAAGGCATAAAACCATTTGTGAAAAAAGTGGCCAGCAAGAAAGTGTACAACCGCAAACGCCGCGATCAGGATGCCAGTCACCCGAAAAGCGGCGTTATTATTTCTCCAAAAGGTCTTGCATTTTCCCCTTCTCTTCGGTATAATACATTTTGCGCGTGATTGGTGAATGCGCGTAGTAAACATCAATGAATATCTGGGTGTGGCGCAGTTTGGTAGCGTGCTTGAATGGGGTTCAAGAGGCCGGAGGTTCAAATCCTCTCACCCAGACCATTGAAAAACACTGAAAACAAAGGGTTTTCGGTGTTTTTCTTTTTTCCCGGGGCTTCCGCCCAAAGCTCTTATCGCCATCCGGCGGCGACGAGAGCGCTGCCCTGCTTGTATTGGTTGGGCTGCGGTTAAATACAATACCACCATAAAAAATTCAATTAAAATGAATGATGATACTCTTTTTTGGGGCATTCCAGTATATTTATTCGTTTCCTTTTTTCATTTCAGGCAATTCTTCATGATCATGTTCATCATCGTCTCCTTTATACAATGATTCAATATCATTGGAACTTCTGGAACGCTTCCCATCCCTTAACGCACGATACTTTTCGTACTGATCAAGTTCCGGCTGTTCTTTTTCTGGCTCCACAACATAGTATTGCGGGTCATCAAAAATTTTTTCACGTTCAATAACCTTGTAATACACATATTTTTCTTCACCATTCGTTCCGACCTTTTCTTTTCCCTTTACCCGTTGTCCCGCAGCAAAGATAGATTCCGCTTCAAAATCCCGGTCTTTCCGTGTTTGGCGGATAGACATAATAATGGCCGTGATAAAAAGAGCA
>JAXGQH010000023.1:0-24588 GCA_040766545.1 Christensenellaceae bacterium | reverse complement strand
CTTCTTCCTCTTCAAAGTAAAAGCTCACGCCCGAAAGATCGGCTTCGAAGGCTTTGAATTCCTCGGGCGACACCCCTGAAAATGTGAGGAGCGCATACCGCTCGCCGGAAAAAACGCTCTCCAGCCTGCCTTCGGTGAATTCAGTGATTTCATCGGGGAGCTTCCAGCTGGGCCAGAGCACGGGCTCCGTTTTAGGCTCGTTTTCCGACACGGACGTGGCCATCACAGGCTCGGCGGGCGGTCTCTGCTGGTCGGCGCCCTTTACGCAGCCGCCTATTATGTATGCACTTAGCAATAAAATCGCCACCAGGGCAAGTCTTTTTTTCATTTGTACGCTCGCGTTAATAAAATTTGATGCCGTCATACCGTTTGTGAAGCCATGCGGCACTTTCCTCCGCGTCTGAAACATAGGGCACACCCAGCTGTTCCAGCACGCCTTTGGATATGGCGCGGCCGATCTCGTATATGTGATGTATGATAAAATCCGCGTCCTCCAGATTATCGTGAAAGGCGATTTTCAGGAGCACGGCGGGAGAAGCCGTGTGTTTCAGCTCGTACAGCCCCTGTCCGTCATAGAGGTAATAGCTTTCCCGGACGCCCAGACCCTCCGCCTGGGTGAGGCCGGCAAGACACCGGTAGATCCGCCGGGCGAACCGCCCGGCCGCGCCTTCGCGCCGGTGCACATAGGCCCCCGCCCCCCGCACCAGTCCGTTATAGAAATTGGAGGAGAGAGCCAGATGAAGCTTTGGGCGGGCTGCGTTGGAATCTGCCGCGACCTCTTTCGGGGACATACCCGCCCCGCTCCGACGGGTGGTGACGCGGTGCCTGTTCAGTTCATACCCCACCACATCGGCAATCTGGTTCATGCGTTCACATTCCCGGCCGTATGCGCCCGCGCCTATGTTCAGATACTCCGCTGACGGAGACAAATATACGTCTGCCATAATGACCTCCCAAATGCATGGCTATGGTATTAGTATATTTGCTTGTCTTTATTTTATTTCTCAATTCCCGAAAAGGATATGAGGAGCCGCTCGTCCTTGTCCGGGCACGCGTTTAATTCATCGGCCAGCGCCCCATACCCCTCTTTTCCCATGAGGGCGAAAGTGGCTCGCTTGCCCGCTTCCACCCCCGGCTGGTCAAAGGCGTTGATCTGGAGGAATTCCCCCATGGCCGCCGCCGCCGTTTTCAAGAACATGACGAGAGCGCCCATGGTATAGGGGTTCACCTCGTCGAGCGTGATCCCCGCATATTGGGGCCGCCCGGCTTTGGTCACGGCGTATTCCGTGGCCCGAAGTTCGGAGGCGATGAGTTTATTGAAGGTCTGAGCGGCCAGATACCCGGCCTCATAGACCTCCATGGAGGGGGAGCCGATGGGAAGCGTCGTTTTAAAACTGGCCGCCTCCAGAAAGGTGATAACCTTGTCAAAGGCCCTTCCGCGTAAAGCTGTGTTTGAGAATGTTGATCGGTCACGCCCAGCGCCCGCACGTCTGCCCGGCAAGATTTCTCTGCCCGTCCGGTCGTACCGCTTGCCGAGGGACTCCGCCCAAAGCTGCAGATACCAGTCGGCAAAATATAAGAGGGAGTCGGAATAAGGCATCAGCACCTGTATGTTCTTTCCCTTTTGCAAAGAGGCGCAGAGTAAGAGGGCGTAGAGATAGGCGGGGTTCTCATACAGGTCGGGCAGTTTGCAGGCCTGGTGCATTTCTTCCGCGCCCTTTAAAAGCTCGGCCAAATCGATTCCCAGCACAGCCGCGCTTAAAAGCCCCACGGGAGAGAGCACGGAATACCGCCCCCCCACCCCTTCGGGCACGGTGAAAGTCTTAAATCCCCCATCGGCGGCAATTTTCCGGAGCATGGCCGAGCCGGCGTCGGTGGTGATGATCATATGGTCGGCAAAGTTTTTGCCCAGCTTTTTTTCCAGCAGGGCCAGCACCGTCAAAAACTGCGCCAGCGTTTCCACCGTGTTGCCCGATTTGGTGATCACGTTAAAGCAGGTTTTTTCGGGTTCGATCACGTCGAAAAGGGCGCGGAGGCCATCCGGGTCCACATTCTCCGCCACATAGTATCTGACGCCTCCCCGCTTTTCCCGGGGAAGCTCGTTGTGGCGCAGGTGCTTTAAGGCGTTGAAGAGCATTTTGGGGCCGAGGGCGGAGCCGCCGATGCCGAGAACCACAAAGGCTTCAAACTTTTCGTTGATCGCCTTCGCGGTATTCGTCATATCCTGTATTCCGGCAAGCTGGGAAAGGGGGAGCGCCCGCCAGGCCATATCGGCTTCTCCGGCGCACAGGGCTTCGTGCACCCGGGCCAGTTTTCCTGTCTCGCGGCGTATGTCTTCGCAGGTGAGGCCGCCGGGGGCGGCCAGCATGTTGCTGAAATCAAACTGAATATTCTTCATATTTCACCCAACCATCATTATTGTCTTTTCCAGTATAACATTTTTGCCCGGAAGATGATATAATTTTTCCATGAAAACAGCCCTGATTGCCTGCGAGGGATTCCGCCGCGAGCTGGAACCCTTTTCTCCGGAAAACGCGCTTTATCTCCCTCAGATTTACCACGACGATCCGGAAAAACTGCACAGCGCGCTCCAAAGCGCCATCGACCGGCTGGAAGAAAGCCCCGGCCTCGAGATCATTTGCCTCTGCTATCCCCTCTGCGGGGGCGCGGCTCTCGGCCTTGTTTCAAAAAAGGTTCCCCTCATCCTCCCAAAAGCCCATGACTGTATGGATCTTCTCATGGCCTGCAGCCAGGAATTCCGTGATTTCCGAAAAAATAATCCGGGGAGCTTTTACTACACTCCTTCCTGGATCGACTTTGCCTATACCCCTTCCAAAAAGAGCATTTCAAAGCGCCATCGAAAAAACGCCAAGCTCTACGGGAAGGAAGCGGCAGAGTTTTTATCCGACCAAAACACCGTACTGAAAAACTACATCGCCTGCGTCTACCTTCAAAACCCCTTCTCTTCCCCAAAGGAGAACCGCCGCTATATCCGGCACACAAAAAAGGCCGCGGCGTATCTGGGCTTTACATACCGCAGCCTTTTTATGGACTTATCCCTCTTAAAATGCCTGGCCGCGGGCGAAACGGCAGGCCCGCATGTTTCCCGCGTACCCCCGGGGAGGGCCGTCGCCCGGGAGGATTATATTTAAACGGCGCATAAAGGCCTTTTGATTAAAAGTCAAACGCTCAGCCAACCGGTCAAAAACCCAATATCTTGAGGGCCGCCTCGCTGGCAAGAGAGGCGTTTTTTGTGTAGCAATCGGCGCCGATTTCGTCGCAAAACTGCTGAGACACGGGCGCGCCGCCGATCATGAGCTTGATCCGCTCCCGAAGCCCCTCTTTTTCCAGGAGCTTCACGATTTCCCCCATCACGGGCATGGTGGTAGTGAGAAGAGCCGACGCGCCGATGATGGCCGCCCCATTTTTCACGGCCGCCTCCACAAAACTCTCGGGGGAGACGTTTACGCCCAGGTCGATCACCTCGATGCCTTTCCCTTCGAACATGACTTTCACCAGGTTCTTGCCAATGTCGTGCTGATCCCCTCTGACCGTACCCAGCACGGCTTTTCCCCGCACCTTAAAATCCCCCGACTTCAAAGCGGGTTCCAGCACCTTCATGCCTTCCTTCATGGCTCGGGCGGCCAGCAGCACTTCGGGCACGAACACCTTGTTGGCCGAAAACTTTGCGCCGATTTCGTTCATGGCCGCGATGAGCGCGCCTTCGATGATGTCTCCCGGCGGCATGCCCCCGCGAGGGCTTCCGCGACCTTCTCGGTCACGTTTTCACCCGCCCCTGCTGGGCAAACCTGGAGATTTCCAGCAACAATTCGTTTGCCATCGGGCTTTTGATCCTTTCGATCCGATTTTCCCGCCTGTGCCCGCCTTTTCAAGAATGGAGGACTCAAACACATAGGTGCTCCCGGCCTTTTCCTTGTGGCGCTTGAGCGCTCCCTCCACCAGCCTGTCGATCATGGCTTTATAGGGAATCCCCACGGGTTCAAAGAGGTAAAGGCCATGGAGCCGAGAATGGTGTTCACTTCGTTGGCATAGAGCTTGCCCGAGGCTTCGTCGATCATGAAGTCGATCCGGACGACGCCCTTTAAATCAAGACCCTTGAATATTTCCAGGGCGTATTTTTTAATCTCTTCTTCCCTTTCTTTGGGGAGCACGGCCGGAAGAATCCGCCCCAGGCTCTTCATTCCTTTGCTGGCTCCACCGCCTTCCAGATACTTTTCTTTGAATCCCAAAATCTCTTTGGAGGTGAGAGGCTGTTCCAGCGCGCCCGTCACCGCGGCGTAGCCTTCCCTCAGCACGGCGCAGTTGATTTCTTTTAACTGGTCGATGGCCGGTTCGACCAGCACCCGCCGGTCGTATGTGACGGCCACTTCAATACCATATTCCAGCTCTTCCCGGTTATGAGCCTTTGTGATGCCGATGCTGGAGCCCAGGTTTGCGGGTTTCACAATCAGCGGATAGCTGAACTTCTCCTCCGCCCTTTTCACGATCTCATCTTTTCTTTCCCGGTATTCGGCCCGGTCGAAATACACGCAGTCGAGCACGGGGATGCCGAGCCCCTTGAAAGCGGCTTTCATGACGATTTTATCGATGCCCACGGCGCTGCCCGTCACGCCCGCGCTGGTGTAGGGAAGGTCGGCCAGTTCAAAGAGGCCCTGAAGGGTTCCGTCTTCCCCGTGGAGGCCGTGCATGGCGATGACGGCCGCATCCAGCACACAGAGGCTTTTGAGGCCGAAGGCCGTCTTTTTCAGCAGTTCCCGGCTTCCCGTGACAGGGCTCAGAAACACTTTTTCCACGCCTTTGGCGTCAAATCCGGTTTCCGATAGAAAGCGGCCCCGGCCAGTTTCTCGCCCGTGAACCACTCCCCTTCCCTGGAAATATAGACGGGAATCACCCGGTATTTCTGCCGATCCACATTTTCAATGAGCTGGGTGCCCGTGATGATGGACACGTCGTGTTCCGAACTTCTTCCCCAAAAAAAACCCCAAGATTGATCATAATTCTGACGCACCTCTATTCGTTATAATTATCGGGCAGGTCGTTTTCAAAGAGCACGACGTCTCCCGGTTTCAGCATTTTTCCCATGACTTCCGAAGCGTTCACAAGGGAGTCGGTCACGTAGACTTTTTCCATGTCAAAGCCGCTTTCCTGTATTCCCTCGTAGATGGGCCGGGTGCGGCGTTTGCCCACGAGAAAGGCGTAATCCGCCGTCTCCCCGATGTGATGTCCAAAGGCCCTGTTTTCCTGCTCCTCCCTCTCCCCCAGCTCCACCATGCCCGGCGTCACCACGAACTTTCTTCCTTCGAAGCCCGAGAGCACTTCCATGGCCACTCTCGCCCCCTCGGGATTGGAGTTGAAAGCGTCGTCGATGACCATGATGCCGTTGCTGGTGGGGATGATCTGGAGCCTGTGCTCCACCGGCTCGATTTTACCGATGCCTCGGACGATCTCCTCCTGGCTCAAGCCCAGCCGGAACGCCACGGACACCGCACCCGCTATGTTCAGCACGTTGTGCTTGCCGAGAAGCTTTGTTTTGGCGTAAAAGCTGCCGCCCGGATGCGTCACCCGGAAGGCGCTCCCTTCTTTTCCCGAAGTGATCTCGTCCGCCGTCACGTCCGCCTCTCCCGCATATCCTTCTTCGGAAAGGGCGTACAGGCGCTTTTCGATTGTTGTTTGATCGTACAGTTCCTTTACGATGCCCCCGTCGTCGCAGAAGAAGGCGGCTCCGTTTTCGGGCAGGCCTTCGATGAGCTCGTATTTTGTACTGGCCACGTTTTCAATGGTTTTAAAGCTCTCCAAATGCTGAGGGCCCACGGAGGTGAGGATGCCGTATTGGGGGCGCACCAGCTCCACCAGCTCGGCGATGTCTCCCACGTTTTTCGCTCCCATCTCGGCGATAAACACCTGATGGGTATCTTTTAAGCTCTCCCGGATGACCCGGGTCACGCCCATGGGCGTATTGTAGCTCCCCTGAGGCACCAGCACGCTGTATTTCTCCGAAAGGATGGTTCCGAGGATGAATTTGGTGCTGGTTTTTCCATAGCTCCCTGTGATACCGATTCTGATGAGGTCGGGCCGCGCCGCCAGCTTCTTTTCGGCGTCCTTTAAATAGTGCCGCCGGGCGGCGAATTCAACGGGCGCGTTGATGAGGTTGGCTATGAGGATGAGGAGGGGCGTGAGCAGTATGAAGAGCGCGTAAATGGCCAGGCCGGCGGATACCGCGCCAAGGGAAAAAGCCAGGATAAGAAGAGCGAGGGTGAAAAGCATGCGCCTCACCCGCCAGGTGTAGTCCAGGGGCTTTTTTATGTTTCTCTGCCTGAATTTATAAAAATAGTAAAGTCCGAAAAACAAGAAGGAAAGCCCGAAGCCGCCGCCCAAAAGATCAGTGAGCAGCGTCCGCCCGGCCACGAAAAGCGCCGAGGCCGCGCCGTATAAAAAGGTCAGAAGCGTGATATACGCGATTTTTTCGGAGGCGAATTCCCCCAGCCATGCGAAGTAACGCCGGGATTTATACCCTTCCAACTGGAACATGTGGCAGAATCCGAGGGAAGAAAAAAAGCAGAAGAGCGCGGCCAGCGCCAGCAGTATATACGATAAAATCATGAGTGCACCCCTAAAAATACTTTGATGATCGACATATACCGTTGGTATTGGTCGAGGTAGGAATAATGCCCCGCGTTTTTCAGCACCACCAGCCCTGCGTCGGGGATTTTTTTCTCCATGATCTTTCCAAAGCGCACGGGGGTGTCCAGATCGTTTTCCCCATAGATCAGAAGGGAGGAAGAGCGGATGGAGGAAAGATAGGCCGTGAGGTCTTCGTTTACCACCTTCACAAATATCTCCCGCATGGTGCCGGAAAGCTGGCGGTAATCGCTGGACCCGGCGTTTTTCACCTTTTTTTCCACGTCCACGCCCAACAGCTTAAACAGTTTTCTTCCAAACGCCGATCCCACCGCCCGTTTGCAGAGCTTAAACCAGCCCACTTTCAGGCGGTATTTGAGCGTCCGCCGGGGCCGGATACCAGCCGCGTCGGTAAACACGATCCGGCCTGTGAGCTCGGGGTATTTGGCCGCCAGCAGGATGGAGACCCGTCCGCCAAAGGAGTGGCAGACGATGTCGCAGTTTTTGAGTCCCAGCGCCCGCATGAACTCAGCCGTCAGATCGGCGTAGTCGTGTATGGTATACGCCCAGCCGGGCGCGTCGCTTTGGCCGAAGCCGGGGAAATCCAGAGCGATCACCCGCCGGAAGGGGCGCATCCCATCGATGATGGGCATAAAAGTCTCGATCCGGCAGCCCCAGCCGTGGAGAAACAGGAGCGGTTCGCCCGCCCCTTCGTCGATATAATGGATGTTTACTCCCCGTATGGTTACATTCATTTGCCTATCCCGCGCTTCCACATGATCAGAGCGTTGTCCCCGTCGTCGGGGTAATAGTTCTTCCGGACGCCTTCGCCTTTAAAGCCGTTGGCTTGGTAAAACCCGATGGCCGAAGCGTTTTTCTCCCTTACTTCCAGCGTGACCCCTTCCGCGCCCAGAGCCGCCGCCTCTTCTATGATATGATTTAAAAGGAGCGTTCCGATGCCCGCCCGCCGGTACGCCGGGTCCACGCAGATCTTTCGGATATGCGCTTCGTCGTATATGAGCTGCATGCTGGCGTACCCCACGGCTGCCCCGTCCAGCAGGGCGACGCGGGAATACCCGGAAAGTATGTCGTAAAGGAGCATTTCGGGGCTCCAGCTTAAGAAAAAACCCATCTCTTCCAGGCGCGCGATGTCCGGGAGGTCGCCGATCTCCGCTATTCTGATTTTAAGCGTTGCCGCTTCTGTTTTTTTCATCATTTCGCTCAGCCTGGGATTTTACCAGATAGTTGACCCGGAGGGACTTGGCGTCATAGACCAATCCCTTTTCATAGTCCCGGAGCGCCAGTCCGGCGCCAAAAGAAGCCTTCTGATACCGCATATTCCCCGGCGCGAAGACCGCGTTTGGAAACAGGATTTTTAAGGCGGGGGCGTATTGATCCACTCCGTCTCCCGTAAAAAGCACCCGTTCCTCCGCTCCGATGAAGGAGGAGAGGTCAGCAAGCTCCATCACGCCGTCCGGCTCGACCCGCGTCCCCCGCCGGAAGAGGGCGGTATACACCCTGCCCGCCCGCGCGTCCATCACGGGACAGACGGCGTCGTACAAACCGAGGAAGTTTTCCGCCAGAAGAGACAGCGTACTGAGGGCGAGGACGGGTTTGCCCGTGACCTGGGAGAAGGCCTTTGCCGTGCTGAGGCCGATCCGAAGACCGGTAAAGGAGCCGGGGCCTGCGGTTACGGCAAAAGCGTCCATATCCGTGAGAGTGGCGGAAGCCGCTTTTAACACGCCGTCGATGCGCTCCATGAGCGTGGCGGAGTGGGTGAGGCCGTTGTTCGTGCAGCACTCGGATAAGATGGTTTCCCCTTCGGCCACAGCCGCCGAACACAGCGCGCCCGAGGTATCGATCAATAAAAGTTTCAAATGACGCCTCTTTTTTTCATGGTGATTTTTCGGAGCCCGCCGTCCTGATACTCGATATTCACAAAGAGAGCCGTATGGGGTATGGCTTCCGGGAAAAGGTCTGCCCATTCCACCACGCACACGCCCTTTCCATACAGATAGTCTTCAAAACCTATGTCCAAAAGCTCGTCCATATTGTTAAGCCGGTAAAAATCAAAGTGATAGAGCGGGCGGTCGCCCTCGTATTCCCGGACGATGTTAAAGGTGGGGCTGCTCACTTCGGCCGTTACCCCGAGCCCTTTGGCGAGCCCCTTGGCAAACACCGTTTTGCCCGCTCCCAGCCGGCCGGACAGGGCCACCACGTCGCCGGGTTTTAAGTATTTTGCCGCGGTCTGTCCCGCCCGAAACGTCTTGTCTTCGGAGTCGCTGATCAAAGAAACCATTCAAATCCTTTCGTCGCCGGATAATACCTATTATTTTACAATGACTTTCCGATTATTTCAACTTAATGCAAAAGAAAAGAGCATAAAATGATTTTATGCTCTTTATAATTTTTAAATACATCCCACGCTGATCATCAGGGCCTCGTTCACTTTTTGCTGGGCCTCTTCGGTGAGTGCGGCCACTTTATTTTTGAGCCTTGATTTATCGATTGTCCGAAGCTGCTCCAGCAGCACATAGCTTTTTTCGCACATGCCTTGTATATTTTCAAGAAGTATATGTGTCGGGAGCGTATCTTTTTTTATGCTGGACGTGATGGCCGCCACGATCACCGTTGGACTGTATTTGTTACCGATATCGTTCTGCACGATTAAAACAGGGCGGACTCCCCCCTGTTCCGACCCCTGAACCGGGTCCAGATCAGCAAAATATATTTCACCTCTAACGGGCATATCATCACCTCGACATATTATATTATATGCAACATAACAGTCGGGGTGAAAAATAAAGTATGGGTTATGATACGATATAGATATGCAATATGGAGTAATCGGAAATGCCCGAGTAATCCCCGCCAAACATCTCTTCCAGCACGGTTTTCACGCTTTCCCGCGCCCCGTCCAGAGGGAGTATAAAAGAGCCGTTTTCGGATGCAGTCACAGCGTTCGCCGCATTTTCCGCCCCCATGCGAAGAGACAGGAGTTCTTTAAAGGAAGCGTATTCCTCTTGGGTGAGATAAATGCCGCAGCTTCTCTCTTCTTCGGGCGCCAGCGCTTTTTCGGCAGACCTGTCTTCGTTTCGGCCGTCATCCGGAGCGCCCGCCGCGGGAGGAAGGGTACATTCCGTTCCAAAGGTTTCGCCGTATCCCAGGCTGTCCTCCCCCGCTTCTTCAAGGCAGGACTCCTGAATACCCTTGGCGTTATACAAGAAAGCCCCGCCCGGATTCACAGTCCGCAGTAAAAACGTGACCGCCATCACGAGGCAGGCTGCGGCAGCCAGGGCAAAGGAGAGCTTCTTTACCTGCGTCCGCTTCTTTTCACTCCTCACCTTTTTGAAGGCCAGGGCGAGGGTTGTGTCGGGCATATTTCTCGACAAGAGCCGCACATCGTCAATCATATCCTTGACTTCGTGAAAAAGCGCATCGCAATCCGGGCACACGGATATGTGCTCCATCAGCTCAGCGCTTTCCTTTTCGGGCAGCTCCCCGTCGAAATATTGATAGATTTTTTTAATGTCAAATCTGCATTTCATCTAAATCAGACCTACTTTTGTTTATTCGCTGTTTTAGACGAAATCCGTTCTGAAAAAGTTCCCTCAGCCGCAATGGGAATATCCGCAATTTTTGCAGATATTGCAGCCGCCCTCCGCTTCCAGCACGGAGCCGCATTCGGGGCAAAGGCTGTCCACATTTTCCGGGCGGATGGGCAGCATGGGCTTTCTTGAAATTTTCAGTTCGTTCACGGCTTTCAGACCTTTGCCGTCCATCATGTTTTTCACCTGCTCCAGCGCACGGCCGATGGCGTCCGGACAGGAGAGCACACTCACGCCCTGCCGCCTTAAGGTGGAGTGGCACCGGATGCCCCGAAGCTGCTCGATGATGGAGTCGATGTCCATGCCTGAACGCAGCGCCGTGGAAATGAGCCGGCTGGCGGCTTCGGACTGGGAGGGGCAGCCTCCCGCCCGGCCCAGGTTGGCAAATACTTCGCAGATGCCCTTGTCGTCGTAATTCACGGTCACATACAGGTTGCCGCAGCCGATCTTGATCTTTTGCGTGACGCCCTGGGTGATCTCCGGCCGCTCTCGGGGAAGTATTTTTCCCTGAAGAGGCGCGGGTTCTTCTTTTCCGCTTCCTTTTCCGATGTTCAGCACCTGGGAATCCCGGCTGCCGTCCCGGTAAATGGTCACGCCCTTGCAGCCCAGCTCATAGGCCAGCATGTAGACTTCCTCCACGTCCCGTATGGTGGCGGTGTGGGAGAAGTTCACCGTCTTGGACACGGCGTTATCCGTGTACTCCTGAAAAGCGGCCTGCATGCGGATGTGGTATTCAGGCTCGATGTCGTGGGCGGTGACGAAGACTTTTTTCACATCCTCGGGGATGCCCGCAATGTCGTGAAGCGAACCTTTTTCCGCCACCTCTTCCATGAGTTCTTTTGAATAAAAGCCCCGTTCTTTGGCCACCTGCTCAAAATAGGGATGCACTTCCACCAGCTTGTCGTTGTCCATGACGTTTCGCACATACACCAGGGCGAATACCGGCTCGATGCCGCTCGACGTGCCGCAGATGATGGAAATGGTGCCCGTGGGGGCGATGGTGGTCACAGTGGCGTTCCGCATGGGTTCCCCGTCTTTCAGCGTGCTTTTGCCGAACAGCGGGAAAGACCCCCGGGTCTTGGCCAGCCGGGCGGAGGCTTTTTTTGGCGGAAATTTGGATGGTCTCATCACTTTTCGAGCAAACCCGATGGCTTCTTCTGAATTATAGGGGATGCCCAGCTTGTACAACACGTCCGCAAAGCCCATGACGCCAAGACCGGATCTTTCTCGTGCCGAGGGTCATCTGCTCGATTTCTTCCAGGGGATATTTGTTTACGGCAATGACGTTGTCGAGAAAATGCACGGCGATTTCGCAGACCCGCTTCAGCTCCTCAAAGTCAAAAGCGCCGTCCTCCGTAAAGAGCTGATAAAGGTTGACGGAGCCCAGGTTGCAGCTCTCATAGGGAAGAAGGGGCTGCTCGCCGCAGGGGTTGGTGCTCTCGATTTCGGCGATGTCCGGGATCACGTTGTCCCGGTTGAGCCTGTCTAAAAAGATGATCCCCGGCTCCCCGTTTTTGTGGGACATCATGACGATAAGGTCGAACACGCTCTTCGCATCGAGGGAAGCGGTGACTTCCTTGCTGTGGGGCTCGATCAGATCGTATTTTTCGTGGTTGATCACCGCCCGCATGAAGGCTTCCGTGACGCCCACGCTGATGTTAAAGTTGGTGATTTCATGGGAATCTTCCTTGCACCTGATAAAGTCCTGTATATCCGGATGGTCCACACGAAGGATGCCCATATTGGCTCCCCGCCGGGTGCCCCCCTGCTTCACCGCCTCGGTGGCGGAGTTGAACACCTTCATAAAGCTGATGGGACCGCTGGCCACGCCGCCGGTGGAATTTACGGAAGCGCCCGCAGGCCGGAGCCTGGAAAAGCTGAAGCCCGTGCCGCCGCCGCTCTTGTGTATGAGGGCCGCGTTTTTTACGGCGTCGAATATCTCCTCCATGCTGTCTCCCACGGGCAGCACAAAACAGGCGGAAAGCTGACCAAGCGGCCTCCCGGCGTTCATGAGCGTGGGAGAGTTGGGCATGAACTTCAAAGAAGAGATGACTTCATAAAACTCCGTCTCGCTTTTTGAAACGCTGCCGCCTTCCAAAAAGAGCTCGTCCCCTTCCGCGATCACCCGGGACACACGCCTGAACATATCCTCGGGCGTCTCCAAAACCTTTCCGTCCGCATCCTTTTTCAGATAACGTCTTTCCAGCACTTTAACGGCATTCTGTGTAAGCATCCATCCATCCTCCCAAATCCATGACCGCATTCTTCCGTATAAATTACACAACTGCTTGAAACTAAAAATCATAGATAACACAATATGTTGTGTTATCTATGATACAATAGAATTCCAAAGAATGCAATACCAAAAAAACTTATAATATGAGTTTTTACGCTTCCAGAATTTTTTTGATCCGCCGGGCGGCCTCGTCACCGCCCGTGGTGATGATCTCCACCTGCCCTTTGCCGTGGCAGGGTTGAGGCAGTATCCCGATTTTTCCAGAATATCCTTCATGTGCTGCACGGTGCCGTACATGCCGTCGTAGATGGCGCAGTCATGACCGAAGACCTCCGGGCGCACTTCTTTATTTTCCGTGATAAAGGAGTAGTGGGTGCAGCCACCACCACGGACTCCACCTCTTCTTTTCCGTGGGTTTGAACAGATTGTATAAATATTCATCGTAGCGTTTATCTTCAAAATCCCCCCGCCTCCAGCATGTCCGCCAGGCCGTGGCAAGGAATGTTGATGAGCTGCTCCCGGCAGCCCACCCGCTCAACCAGCCGGGCGTGCCGCGCTTTTAATGGCGGAAGGCGTGGCCATCACCAGTATTTTGCCGCCTTTGGAAGCCGCATAGGCGGCTTCACGGCCGGCTCCATGCTCACCACGGGGATTTGATACCGATCCCGCATGTCGTTGATGGCGGCGCTGGTGGCGGTGTTGCAGGCTACCAGGATCAGCTGCAGCCTTTCTGAAAAAGCCGGTCGCAGCAGGCCATGGTGAGGCGCAGGATCTCTTCGGGCGCCTTTTTCCCCGTAGGGCACATTCTTTACCCCAAAAAGATAAAGTTTTCGCAGGGCAGTTCTTTTCTCGCCAGCCGCAGAACGGAAAGGCCGCCGATGCCCGAGTCGAAAAACCAATGGGGGCTTGTTTTCTGATCCATCCGCATCATTCTCCTGTGTGTGTTCTCCTCCATTATACGCACACGGAAGAAATTATTCAACCACGGATATCACTTTGGAAATGCTCTTTGCGATATAGGGTACGGTATTGAGCGCTTCCTCCAGGGTGTTGGCGTTATGCCCCACCTCGATCAGCATGCACATGTCCCCCACTTGCTGGTTATACCGCCCGTCTTTTACCCGGATGGGCCGGGTGAAGTTCTTGCAGATGGCTTCCAGCTCGGCAGTGATGGATTTGGCCAGCGTATAGTTCTCTTCCAGGTTGGCTTTGACGCTGTAATTTTTCCCCCGGCCCACCACGAACATGACCCGGGCGCAGCGTTTGCCGTCCACCACCACCACGTCCTCTTTGCCTTTTTCAAAATCCCCGGCGGCATCCCGGTGAACGTCGATGTAGATATCGATTTCGGGATAGAGCTTTTGATAGTTCTGCATGCCGGCCAGGGATCGGTCATAGGCGGTGGAGAGCTTGGGGGGTTCATAGTTGGCCGTGTCGTGCACCACGTGGAAGCCGCAGGCCTCCAGCTCGGCTTTCAGCGCTTCCCCCACTTTGATGATGTTGTGGGACTGGTCGTTGCTCCGGTAGCTGGTGGTCTCCACATACTCCCCTTCGGCCGTCATGCGATAGCTTTCGGTGGCGTGTGTGTGATAAATGAGTACTTCACGCCTTGCTGGCGGATATCTCATAGGTCCTCGGCTGAATGGAAGCAAGGTCCACCTCCGGCTCCACAAAGCCGGGGAGCAGCCAGTCCATCATGTGGGCGTTAGAAAGCGTATCCACCGTTTTGCCGTCGGGCAGCAGGGAAGAAGAGATGGGCGCGGACGCCGGGGCTTTCGTGTCCGGACAGGGGAGGAAAGTATGTTCCCGGAACTTCCGTCCGCAAAGCAGTTGATGACCCCCTGCACCAGGCAGATGGACAGGATTGCGAGAAATACAGGAGAAGAATTTTCTTGAGCCGTTTTTCATCTGATCAGCCTCCTCGGAATCATATTCAAAAAAACGGAAGTATATTCTATATTAATCTTTTTTATACGCCTGAGAATTCCGCCGCCAGCTGGGGGTCGAAGTTCCGATGTACGGCCATATTGATGGCCATGGCGATCGTCTGGGAGGCGCTCACCAGCATGACGTCCACATTTTTGGGGGTGACGATGAGTTCGGCTTCCTTCCTGGAGGAGATGGCGGAGAAGAGCTTCCCACCCTCCTCTTCGGACATGTTGCCTCCAAACACCAGTTCCAGCAGGTCGATGGCCACCACCGACGCGTAAGTGACCATGGGGACGCCGATGGAGATGACCTTGACGCCCAAATACTCCTCCGTTAGGCCCTTTGTCTTGTTGCCGAGACCCGAGCCGGGAAGGATGCCCGTGTCGGAAATCTGGAGGCTGGCGCAGATGCGGTCGGTCTTTCTCGAAGCCAGGGCGTCCACGGCAATCACCACGTCCGGCTTCTCGTGTTCGCACAGCGCCTTGGCCACCTCTTCCGTGAGCATACCCGTGGTGCCGAGAACGCCGGGCGCAATGGAAAAGACTTTGGAATACCCTTCCTTTTCCAGGTCGGGCAGCAGACTGAAGAGATGGTTGGTCACAAAGACTTTGTCGCAGACTTTTGGGCCGAGGGCGTCGGGGGTGATGTCTTTGTTCCCAAGGCCGATGATAAGCACGGACTGGAATTTGGTGTCCGCCAGCATCTCCTTGATGGCCGTCGCCACATGAGAGGCGGTGGTATGGAGTTCGGACACGGTTTTCTTTGACAGGTCGTCCGTATCTATTGTAAAATACTTTCCGATAGGTTTTTTCAGCTCTTCGCTGGCCTCTTTGTCCGTGATGGCGATTTTGGTGTATTGATGGCGCTCGTCCAGCATTTTTTCTTCGGACGTGACGCCCGGCATGTCGTTCGGATGGAGCCCACGGGCTTCTATCGCTAAATCGGTTCGCAAATTCATCTTTCGCATCTCCTCATTTTTACTGTTAGTATGCCTAAAATATGCGAAAAATTCCTTGCAATATACGCCCGGTTATGATAAGATACCACTGTTAATCTAAAATACGTGTAAGAGGTGAAATTTGAGTGGCAAATATTAAGTCGGCCAAGAAGCGCATTAAGGTCATCGAGAAGAAAACGGCGGAAAACAGGGTTCAGAAATCCTCCCTTAAGACGCAGCTTAAGAAGTTTGACGCCGCCGTCAATTCCAAAAATGCCGAAGGCCTTGATACTTTATATAACGAAACCGTATCCAAGGTCGATATGGTGGCGGCCAAGGGCGTCATCCACAAGAACAAGGCTGCCCATACAAAGGCTCAGCTTGCCAAGAAGATGTCTTCCCTGGTAAAATAACGGCATATCAAAAAAAGTAGAGCTTCCCCCATACGGGCGGAAGCTCTTTTATTTATGTTTGCAAAGAGAGTTCTACTCAAATTTTTATTTGTTCTTTTTCTAAATAAGCAGCGAATACACGATATCCCACAATAAGACTCCAGCGCCAAAAAGCTTTTTGTCGCCTGAATAAAAAAAGGGGAATCATTTGTTCATGGCGCTTGCAGATTGCGCTCCATTTAACTCTTGTGATCGTATCAATTCAAATATTCTGGGACGCTTGAATAAAACGCTTATAGAAAATCTTCCTTTCGGTTACTTTCAGCTCCCAGTAAAGGCAGTGCATCGTCATAAAAATTCCCAGGAAGAAGAAAAAGACAAACACGACCATGTAAAGCCACCGTATGGCGGTATCCTTTGGAGAGACGGTCATCTATATAATGAGCGCTCCAAAAAACAGAGCGCCTATTATTCCAATAAAGACAAAAGTTTTCGGCAGGCGAACAATGAAGTTATTCTCCTGCATATTTTCTTCAGCCCTGAAAGATTGTTTACAAGCGCCGGCGAATATCACACTCAACACGACCGGAATGATCAGATAAGCTAAAAAATGCATTTGCCTTTACCTTTCAGAATGCTCGCTTTTTGATACTTAACTATATTATTTCTATTTTGCGCCGGGCAATCATGATCTTACCGCCCATACGGGTGGAAGCTCTTTGTTTATGTTGCAAAGTTCTTTACAGGCAGGCGTAAATTTCAAGGAAAAGCCTCCGCACCCCAGGAAGGCTTTGGTATAGACAAAGGTCTTGATGTTTTCGTCAGTTCTCCCAGCTTGCGGACGGCGTTTTTTCAGCTGTTCTTCGGAAAACCGGAGGAGTCCCGCACCGCCAGCTCGGCAGGATACGAGGACGCATCTTCAGCCGCTCTGCGATCTCCACCGCCGTGCGGGCCTGGTTCCACCCCGCCCCCATCCCCCTGTTTGGCCACCAGCATGGGAAAATTTGGACACCGGCAGCCCCCACAAACCGGGTGAGCTCCTCGCGGTTCCTGGCCGCTAAAGAATATGTCAAGGCGGTTTCGAAGTCCTGTTTCCCATCATGCTTTCGTGGAATTGGAAGACGTCGTAAGACAGACTGTGGAAAGGGCCTTTAACACTCCCTCTTCCGACTTGTCTTCGGATAAGGCCATCTTTCCGGCCTCGTTTTCAAAAAGTTACATATCTTCCCCCGTGGATTCCACGATGAGGTTGGCCGTGTTTTTTGCCGTGGCGATGCCTGGTGCTTGAAAAGCTGCACCGCCCACTGCGCCATCTCATTTTTACTGATAGAGCACTTCTATGAGGAGACCGAGCGCTTTGCGGCTTTTGAAAAAACCCGTGCGCTTATCGGCTGCTCCCCGCCCGTGATGATGAGCTTATTTTGCCTCGGGAGGATGTCAAGGGCACGCTCCAGCACTTTATAGTCGGGCCGGGGCACACGGGCGTCCAAAAAGACCGCCCTGTTTGCCGCCTGAAGAGGCGCCTGCACACAGGCGGTATAAAGTAGCGTCCGGCGTGTCTTTCTTCCAGGCTGAGACAGGAAATATTGAGCTCTGGGAAAGGAATGGACAGCGCTTCAAGAAGAGGCAGTCTGGCAGACGCCGTAAAAATACTCCTCGCTTCCGAACAGATAGTAAGCTCCGTATTTCATATTCTGTTTAATAGTTTTTAAGAATTCCGCGGCTTTCATATCATTTTACTGCCTTCCCACAGGTCTTTTTCCGGCTCGTAGACCGTCATGCCCGCTTCGTCCGCCCCGTTTAAGAAGACGGTTCTGCAGGAAAAGCCGGACAGAAACGTTTGGGACACGCCTTCCCCATAGTAAAATATTTTTAACATCCCGGCACTCATCCGGCAAGCCTTCAGGAGTCTCGCTCCAATAAAAGCGCGGCGGGCAGGCCGTCTATGAACAGGCACGCGCCGATGAAGTCCCCGGGAAGCTGAGGGGTTGCTTTTAAAAGCATGATCTCGCACCGCCGCTCACCCGTATGCGCCCCTCCCCCCGCCCGCTCGGCGGGGATCCCGCTGTTATTCACGAGTACCCTCTGCACGCTTTCGCCGGCGTAAAACGTCTTCACCCGACGGTGGCTGTAAAGCTCGGCCGCCTCTTTAAAACGCCGCTCTCCTTTTCATAGAGATACGCCTCCTGAAACACCCACGCCTGATCGAGAGCGTAGCGGGAAACTCCCGCCGCCCGGTCGGCTCCCAGGGGAGAAAAGCCTCCCCCTCCTCGGTATAGAGTATGAGGGCGTGGGAAGAGGCGCTGTTTTGTATGCGTATGGCGGTGTTGAGCCTCCAGAGGGGAAGCGCACAGAAGAGAAGGCAGACCGCCGCCGTGGCGAGGCGATCGCCGCCTTTACCCTGGGCTTTAAAGAACGCGGCCGGACACAAAGGAATATGCCTGCGTACCACGCCGCGGCCAGTATGGGCAGAAAGTCCCGCGGATAAAAGCCAATGCCGCCCAAAATCTCATAGGAGCTTGCCAAAAGCCTGAGCCGCCGATGAGCAGGTCTCCGATCGCGCCTAAAAACAGGACATGTTCCCAAAGATCAGATAGAGGGAGCGTGAGAACCGTCAGAACCGGTATGAGCAGGGGGCGGAGTAACGGCTCGCGACGGTGTTCACCGGCAGTCCGGGCGGCACCAAAAATAGTTGGAGGCGTTGACGGTCACGGGAAAGAGCGCGGCGTTGGCGGCGAGAGGGGGCGCGCCCATATCTTTTCAGCCTGTTTTCAGTTTGTTCCCGGGAAAATAGAGAGCCCTCTCCCGCTGAATCCTGCAGCACGTTCAGGCCGTATATGGCGGCGAAGGTGAGCTGAAAACCCAGATCGTACCGCTGAAGGGGGTTCAGTATGAGCAGAACCCAATAGGCCGCCGCCATGGAGGTGAGGCCGTCCCTCTTCTTAAAAAAAAAAAAAAAAAAAAAAAAAAAAAAAGAGAAAGCGTATGAGCAGCTCAAGCCTGGCACATGACGGCAGCACGCAGGATGGACACGCGAAAGCCGATGAAGGCGGCGTACGTCAAGAGGAAGATGTTTTTGCAAAAGGAGGCCGGGCCGGTAAGGAATGTTGAACCGATCCATCGCCCAGCCGAACACCGCAAAGAACATGAAGATATTGGAGCCGGAGATGGACACGATGTGCGCCAGGCCGGACAGGCTGAACAGATCCCTTGGTCACTCTGGATCGAGCTCCGTCTCGTCTCCTATGACAAGGCTTTTGCAAAGAGCGGGATCTTCCGAAAGAGCAACGAGATTTTTCGCCCAGGTTCCGCCGGAGGGCGCTTGTTTTGGAAGCCGCGTCCTTTGCGTGGTGGGTATAGGTGTCCCAATAGGAACTGAGAACCGATAGGCCGCGTTTTTTGAGCAGCAATAGAGATAATCGTCATAGCCACCGGGGTAAGCAGCCCTCTTTGGCAGGCTCAGAAGGCCGTGGGCAATGATAAAGTCGCCGATCACATACTCGCCGTTTTTGGAAGAGAGGATCACGCGGTAGGCGATTTCCTCGCCGTCGAGGGTCACGTCCGAAAGGTTGTGAACGGTATACCCTTCTTTTTGGGCTTTTTCCGCAATCCGTCCCCGGATGAAATGGTATTCCCGAAGATCCGCTTCCGGATACTCTTTGATGAGAGAAGCGCCGGACATGCCCATGCCGGCGATGAGCACGAGAAAAGCCGCCATAACCCGCTTCAACGTTTTGCCGTTTAGAAAGAAATAGAGAAATAAAAATACCCCTGCCGCGATCAGGTAATAAGACATCGGCAGGGATAGCTCCGTCCCCAGTATGATCCCGGCCGTGAGGGGCAGGCAGGAAAAGAAAAGCGGGCGGCTGTTGAACAGTTTTTTCTTTTGCGTCTCGGGCGTCATTCCTCTTGCTCTTTGAACTTGTAGGCAAATGCCGTCTTTTTAAGCGCAGCGTACAGGGGGAAGGAAACGATCACCCCAAAGGCGCATTGCGCCAGGTTGGCGGGCAGGGAAGCGAGAGCCGCCACCGCGCCGAACGCCGCCGCTTCAAACAGGAAGTATCCGCTCACCATCACGAGGCCGCCCGCAAGGGAGGCCAGAAGATAGCGTGCGCCGGTATTTTTGCGCCTGAATATTATTGTGAACACAAAAGACATGGAGAACTTGATGAAAAACGTGGGCAGAGCGTAAACCGAGGCGCCGAGGAGAATGTCCGCAAGGGAGCTCCCGATGCCCGCCGCCAGAGCCGAGAGGAGGCCGGGAAGGCAGAATGTGCCGCGTAAGGGATCGCGTCGCCCGCGTTTACATACGCGCCCGTGGCATAGGGTAGCGGAATACTCACAAAATAAGTGATCACCAGTTCGAAGGCGCCATGATTCCCGAAAAAATGACTTTGCTCAGCTTTTTATTCATCGATTTGTTCCATCTCCAGCTCCGACAGTTTCTCTCTGATTTTTCCCGCCACATCGCTCTTTGTAAAGCGGTACGCCTGCAAAACCGTATTTTTGATGGCGTTGGCGTCCGAGCTGCCATGGGTTTTGATGACGCCCGCGTTGGTTCCGAGCAGGAGCGCGCCGCCGTATTCCGTGTAGTCGAGATTCTTTATGAGCCGTTTGTATGCGGGCTTGGAAAGGAGCGCGCCCATCTGGGTGCGGAAAGAACTCATCAGCTCTTTTTTCAGCATGCCCATGAGGAATTTGGCGCAGCCTTCCGCGAACTTCATGAGCACGTTGCCCGCAAATCCGTCACACACCACCACGTCGTAGTCGCCGAGCAGGATAACCCGCCCCTCCACGTTGCCCACAAAGTTGATGGGCGCCTTTTTCAGGAGCTGGTAAGCCTCCTTTGTGAGGAATCCCCCTTTTCCTCCTCCACGCCGTTGTTGATGAGGGCGACCCGGGGTTTTCAACGCCCATGACGGTCTGCATATAAATACTGCCCATGATGCCAAACTGGCACCAGGAACTGAGGTTTACAGTCCACATTCGCGCCGCAGTCCACCAGCAGCACGCTTCCCGTGGCCGAGGAGCACGGGAGCGAGGCGGGACGCAGTACGTTTTTGGCCCGGCGCACAATGGGCGTTCCTCCGGCTACGGTGGCGCCCGTGCTGCCGGCGGTCTGAAAGGCGTCTCCTTCCCTTCCGCCACCAGGCGCATGCCCACCACCATGGACAGGTCCGTCTTGGTGCGCACCGCTTCACGGAATTCTGCCATTTCGATCTCTTCCCGGGCGTTCACTACAAAAAGCCTGTCCTTATCGTGAAAGCCTTCAAGGCGGCTTAAGATCGCCTCTTCTTTTCCCACCAGCGTCACTTCCAGATCGGGCACTTCCAACAGCGCGGCAACGGCGCCAGTAACGACGGCGGGGCCACGTTGTCGCCGCCCATCAGCGTCAAGCACTATTTTATACATGAATGATTCCTCGATGTTATATTTTAAAGCCTGCGGAAAAACCGCGGCTTTAAGCGCAGGGCATTACTTCAGGGTACTTTCCGAAGCGCCTCTTGAAATGGATGGCGTAGGCCACCACCAGCACCATACAGAGCCCCCAGGACACATAGACCACCAGATTTTGGGGGAATATCTGAAAAATCTCCAGCAGGCTGCTTGCGATGAGGAGGATCCCGCCGGTATGCAGCACGGACATGCTGGCTTTGACGCCCTCCTGTATTTCCTTGGGGTAGTCGTTCTTATACAGCCCCCCCTTTTTGGTGATGCCGCCCACGGAGCGGTATGCGCCAAACGCCGGATTCATGAGCAGCAGTATATCGTAGGAATTCTCCCATGGTTTTCCTCTTATGCTTTCTCTATTTTAGCGCCTTCCGCGCCGTCTTTTACCACATAGCCCAGCTTTTTGATCTCTTCCCGCAGCTCGTCGGCCAGGGTCCAGTTCTTATTCTTCCGCGCCTCCGCCCGCTTTTCTAAGAGACGCAGCACTTCTTCAGGGATTTCTTCTTCCTTCTCCGCCCGTATGAGGCCGAGGATTGCCCAGGAGTTCGGTCATCTCCGAAAGCACCCGGGCCGCTTCGCGGGCGTCGGGATATTCTTCAAAGAAGATGTTCGCCTCTTTCACATGAGGTCGAACAGCACGCCGATGGCGTCAGCCGTGTTCAAATCGTCTTCCATGGCTTCGATAAACCGGGCTTTCAAAGTTTCCGTGTCAAACGGATGGGGATTGCCCGCTCCCGCCCTGGCGGGAAATATATCTCAGGTTTTCAAGGCAGGTTTCGATGCGCTTTAAGGCCGTCTCCGCCTGAGAGATCAGCTCGGCGGAAAAGTTGATGGGGTTCCGGTACTGGGCGGAAAGCATGAACAGCCGCACGGCCAGCAGGTCGAATTCCTTTGAAATGTCCGCACGGTAAAAAAATTGTGAGGGACTTGCTCATCTTTTTGTTGTCGATGTTCAGATAGCCGTTGTGCATCCAGTACCGGGCAAATTTTTTGCCCGTGCAGCCGTGGCTTCGCTCTGGGCGATTTCGTTGTCATGGTGGGGAAATTCCGTCTGCCCGCCGCCGTGGATGTCGAAACTGTCCCCGAGGGATACTTGCGGCTCATGGCGCTGCACTCGATGTGTGCCAACCCGGCCAACCGTCTCCAAAGGGCTGGGCCAGAGAGCTCCCCTTCCTTCTTCGCCTTCCAGAGAACAGAGTCCATGGGGTTTTTCTTCTCTTCGTTGATTTCTATCCACCGGCTCCCGCGTCCAGGTCTTCCGGATCTGCCCGGAAAGCCGGCCGTAGCCTTCAAAGCTGGCGGTGTCGTAATAAACGTCCCGTTGGGGCTTAAGTAAGCGTGACCCTTTTTAATGAGGTGGTGATCATGGAGGATTTCGCCGATGTGCTCGGTGGCCTTGGGGTGCGCGCTGGCCGGGCGGATGTTGAGGCCTTTGGCGTCTTCATAATACGCCGCAATGAACCTTTCCCCCAGCTCTTTCACGGTGATGCCCTGCTCATTTGCGGCTTTTGATCATTTTATCGTCGATGTCGGTGAAGTTCTGCACAAACGTCACCTGGTAGCCCCGGTATTCCAGATAGCGGCGAAGGGTGTCGAACACGATGAAAGGCCGCGCGTTTCCGATGTGAAAATAATTATAAACTGTGGGTCCGCAGGCATATATGCCCACCTTGCCCTCTTCCAGCGGCACGAATTCTTCCTTTTTTCTGGTGAGCGAGTTAAAGATCTTCAAGGCAAACCTCCGGGTGCGTCATTATGCTTTTTATTATATCGTTCGCGTTTTTAAAAGTCAATCAAGGACAAAAGGGGTGATTTCCAGCAGCTGAAAGCGCAGATGATCGCAGGAAGTGAGGATGCTTAGCGGGTGTTGTCCACCACGATCTCGTCAAACCCCAGACCCTTCGGAGGTGGAGCCGTGAAGGTGCCCGTAGACCACCGTCTTCACGCCGTATTCCGAATACAGATCGGTGAATTCGCTTTTTTTCCTGGTCGGGAGAAAGGGCGGGAAGTGGGAAACGCCGATGATCATTTTCCCCGTTTTTTTCGCCGCCTCCGAGAACAACAACCGCAGGCGAGCAAGCTCCCGCTTGTAAAGCGTCTCGTCTTCGGGAGCGGGAAATCCTCTTCTCCCGGCTGCTTCCAGCCCCGGGAGCCGGCGAGCTGGTCCCCCGCCTCGACCGCATTGTTCTGGATGAAGTAAGTTTCGTTGAAAAGAAGGGCTTTTGGTCTTTGCAAGGAGGCGTACCAGTAGTCGTGGTTGCCCTTTAAGAGTATCTTTTTTCCGGGCATCCGGCACACTTCCCGGAGGTCCTCTTGGGCCTCTTCATAGTTGATGCCCCAGCTGATATCTCCCGCCACGATCACCGCGTCTTCGGGAGAGACCTTCTTTTTCCAGTCTTCCCGGATGATCTCCCAGTGGTTCTGCCAGCTCTCGCCGAACACATCCATGGATTTATGGAGCGTGGAGGCCAGGTGAAGGTCTGAAACGGCGAAAACCCTCATGCCTCCCCCTCTTCCGGCAGGTGGGACGCCATCACGCTTAAAAGCTCTTCCCGCCCTCCCTTATCGAGAGAGGAGACGGGGAGCACCAGTTCGCAGGTGGTCCGGGCAATGGCGCGCCTGATCCGGGCGGTTTCGTTTTTGCGCTTGGACTTGGCCACCTTGTCCGCCTTTGTGGCTAAAATCACATAGGGAACGTTGTAGTATTCCGCCAGTTCGATCATGATGCGGTCTTCGGGAGAAGGCTCCCGCCGTATGTCTATGAGGATGAAGATGGCTTTCAGGCAGGCGGAATCCCGGAAATAAGCCGTCATCATCTCCTCCCAGCCGGACTTTTCGTCCTTTGCCACGCTGGCGTAGCCGTAACCCGGGAGGTCCACCAGGTAGAATGACCCGTTCAGCAGAAAGTAGTTCACCAGCCGGGTTTTCCCCGGAGTTTTGGACACTTTGGCCAGCTTGGAATTATTCGTGAGCATGTTCACAAGAGAGGACTTGCCCACGTTGGATTTTCCCACAAGGGCGATCTCGGGCACTGTGCTGTTGAAGGCTTCAAAGCCCCTGGTCAGGCTGATTTTAAATTCGGACTGTTTAATGATCATGCTTTCTCCTGTCTTTTGCCCCGGAGCACCAGGTCAAACACCTGCTCGATGTTCTCCACGGGCAGAAATGTGAGTTTGGAGGCGATCTCTTCGGGAAGCTCTTTTAAATCGGCCATATTGGCTTTGGGAAGGATCACGTTCTCTATGCCTGCCCGGTATGCCGCGAAGGTCTTTTCCCGGAGGCCGCCCACGGCCAGCACCCGGCCCGTGAGGGTGATCTCCCCCGTCATGGCGTGGCTTTTCGAGACTTTCTGCCCCGAAAGAGCCGAGGCCAGGGCCACGGCCATGGTGATGCCCG
>JAXGQH010000022.1:0-24996 GCA_040766545.1 Christensenellaceae bacterium | reverse complement strand
GTCAGGATCACCTGCCGCGCGCCTAAGGCCAGCAGCTTGGCCGCCGCGGCTTTCACCGCCTCCTCGTTCCCCTCGGGCACTTTCATGCCCGTAAGCGCCGCCGCCTCAAACTCGTTTGGCGTCACGATGTCCACATACCGGTACACCTCCGGCGGCAGAGGCTGGGCGGGGGCGGGATTCAAAATGGTGGTCATGCCCCGCTCCTTAGCGAATTTCAACATCTCTAGGTTGGCGGAAAGGGGCGTCTCCATCTGCATGAGAAGGATGTCCGCGCCCGCCGCCCGTTCTTTTGCCTGTTCAATGTCCTCCGGGGAAAAGGCCCGGTTGGCCCCCACCACCACAATGATGGTATTTTCCCCCGTGGCCTCGTTCACCGAAATGAGCGCGCTTCCTGTGGCCGCCTCTTCGTCTTCCATCAGCCCCGAAACGTCCATTCCGATGGAGGCGTAATAATCCCTGGCCACCTGGCCGAAGCCGTCTTTCCCGATTTTGCCGATGAAGCGCACTTCCGCCCCCGCCTTAAAGGCGGCCACGGCCTGGTTGGAGCCCTTGCCCCCCGGGCCGATCACCATGCTCGTGCCCATCACGTTCTCCCCCGGCTTTGGAAAGCGGGGCGCCCGGGCGGTCACGTCGGCGATGAAACTTCCAAAAACGGCGATGCTCTTTGCCATAACGCCTCCTATTTGATGTGCAGGGGATACTTTCCTGCGGCCACCAGAGCTTTGATGCCCGCGGCCACGATCATCCGGTCTTCCGGGTAGGTCATGCCCATCCAGGCGCTGTCACAGGGAATCACCCGCACGCGCAGCTTCCCTTCCCGGGTCATCTCGTCCACCATCACGGGGAGGGGGTATTCGCTTTTCATATCCCCGTCCGGCAGCCCCTTTAAGAAGCGGCTGAAATACTCTTCCGATAAGAGGAGCATCCCCTGGGAGAAGCCCCAGAAATTCATGGACACGGTCGATTCCGGGTCGAGCCGCGCCCCCTCGTCCAGGCTCACGATGCTTCCGTCTTTTTGGAGGAGGATGCGGTAAGTCTCCGTCACCTTTTTGAGCCGCCCCTCTTCCACGGCGCACACCCCCCGGGTCACCGCTCCGTGCTCGGAAACGGTGTTTTTCAGGGTATAGCCCGCCATGCAGGCCAGGGGTTCCATGGAATCGTAGCCCTCCAGCTCGGAGGCGATCATGCGGTAGGCCTCCTTGCCGTAGTAGTCGTCCGCGTTCACGATGGCAAAAGGCTCGTTAATGAGCGCTTTTGCCGCCAGCATGGCGTGCACGGTGCCCAGCATTTTCACTCGCTCCCGCCGGCTTGTGATAAAAGGCGGGGAGGGCGCCTCGTCCCGAAAAGCGTAGGCCACCTCCGCCTTTTTTCTGCGGGACGGATGCCGACGAGGTGCACAAAGTCCGCCCGAAGTCCCGCCGATGATAAAGACCACTCTGGTAAAGCCTGCTCAGCGCGTCGTACACGCCGTAATCGATCAAAGGCTCGCCGCTTGGATCCACGGGCGCCAGTTGCTGATACCGTACCACAACGGTAATCCCGCCGCCAACACCACCAGCGTTTTCTTCATCTTGTTCTCTCCATTCCCCTGTGTGCGTGATATAGAGCAGGCGGCACGCGCCCCCGCCGAACACGCTTTCCATAAGCGCCCGTAATCCTTCTGTTTTATCCTCAGGCACAAGGGTTGAGGATCGTTCCCCAAAGCCGCCTCCGTGCACCCGAACCGCCCCCTCTTCCCCATTGACAGGGCGAGAGCCAGGGAAAGCGGGCTGGAAAGGCCGGGTGTTCTCCCCGATACACGTTTTGCAGATACTTGAAGGAGGAATCCCCGACTTCCCATGAGCCGCAGAATTGGGCAAATCGTCTTTTTAAGCGCCTCCGCCATGGCTCGGGGCCGTTTGAGCTGTGCATATGGAGCGATCGAAGCGCCGCTCGGTTCCCCACCCGCTTTCTTATTTCAGGCAGGGCGGCGTAAAACGCCTCTTTCCGAAATAATTTGAAAGCGTTTTTTTGCCAAAATCACCGCCGCGCTTCTTTCCATCTCCGCCGTAATGGCGGCGTACTCCGCCGTCAGGTCGGCGTGGCTGGAGGTGACCGTCACGGATATCATACCCCTTGGTCTTTAAAATCTAAACAGCGCCCGCTTGGGGTTCGCCCGAAAAATCCATGGAGGAAATGCCCCCGGCGGGAGACGGCCATCTGATCCATCAGCCCGCTGGGCTTTAAAAAGTAATCGTTCTCGGCAATCCGCATCTAACGCGGCTTCAATTTTATCCACACCGCCGCCATTATACAGCGGCTCAATATGCCCAGCATCAGAAGCTCAAAGGCTGGCGGAGGAGGACAGCCCCTGACTCCACGGGAATGTCCGACGTCACGTACGCGTCAAATCCGCCAAGGACGTACCCCCGCCGCTTCAGCCCTTCCCCGATGCCTGAATGAGGGCGGCGGAAGTGTTTTCTCCCGGAGACGCATCTCGGTCGATGAAAAATCCAGGCGCAATTTCAAACCCTCCGAATAGAGGTTCACTGCCCTATCTCCCGCCTGGCCGCCGCGCCCCGCATAAACAGACCCACCGCCGCCGCCAGCACGCACCCGCCCTGATGGTCGGTAAAGGTTGCCCGCCAGCTCGATCCGGGCGGGCGAAGAAATCACCGCCTCCGCCTCTTTTTGATACCGTTCGGCAAAATTCAGCGCCAGAGCGCCCTCCGCTTCACAGCCGGTTTTGCCCATCTACATCTTCTCCCATTTTTCCCCGCCCGTGCTGCCAAAACCGCCGTTCCGCCTGCCTTCCGCCCGGTCGCTCTCCGTGATGAAAAAGGGCACGAACACGCCCTGCATAAACGCCCGCCCCGCCTCGATCAATAAAGGCCGGTCGGAGCCGTTTTTCAGCTTGGCGATGATGTGTCCCTCGTTGTCCGAATAAAAATAGTCGCTGTCGATCACACCCACGGTGTTTGCGAGAGTGAGGTTATATTGAAAGCCCAGTCCGCTTTTGGGAAAGCACAGTAAAACCACCCCTTCTTCCATCCTGACCCGCACGCCTGTGGGCACAACGGCCTCCCCATGGGGAGGAAGGGCGATGTCAAAAGGCGTGAAAAAATCATAGCCCGCCGAGCCGGCCGTGGCCCGCAAGGGGAGGCGGATGCGCTCGTAGCCCGCCTGATTATAGACCTTTTCGCTCACTTTAAAGAATTCCGCCGCGCGTTTCATGGTTTACAGTATAGCATGAATTCACAATTTCTCCAAGCCCTGCCTTGACGTTTCCGCATAATCAAGTATATAATTGAACAAAGTAAACATTAGTTTGAAGGAGGGTTTTTATGAAGCTCTTAATCGCGATCGTACAGGATGAGGATGCCTCCAATCTCATCGCGGGTCTCATGAACGACGGCTTCAGCGTAACCAAGCTGGCCTCCACAGGCGGCTTTCTCCGGGCCGGCAACACCACGCTTCTTCTCGGCATAGACGATACAAAGCTGGACGACGCCCTTGCCATTATTAAAAAAGTCTGCATCAGCCGCAAGCAGATCGAAGTGTTCCCCTCTCCCGCCATGGGCGCAATGGGCATGTACACTCCCTATCCCGTGGAAGTCACGGTTGGGGGCGCCACGGTCTTCGTGCTGGAAGTAAATCAATTCTTAAAATATTAAACCCAGAAAAGAACCGGGACGGCGCCCTGCCGTCCTTTCTTATGATGAAGAGGTAAATGCCATGTCAAAGAAAATACTTGTGCTGGTGGACTTTTCGGAAGAACACCTGTCTATGATCAAAAGCGCCGCGCCGGGAGCGGAGTTCGTGGTGGCCGACCGGAAGTCCTTAACCCCCGCGCTTCTTGAAAGCGCCGAAATCGTCCTCGGAAACCCGCCGGGCGAACTGCTTAAAAGCTGCTCCAAACTGGAAATGCTGTGTTTAAACAGCGCCGGGTCGGACACCTACGCGAGAGAAGGGGTGCTGCCAAAAGGCGTGGTGCTCACAAACGCCACGGGCGCATACGGCCAGGTCATCAGCGAGTGGCTTATGGGCATGATTTTAAACGTATATAACCACTTCCCCGAATACCGGGCGCTCCAAAAAGAAGCCGCCTGGCAAAAAGTAAGCGGGGAAAAGCGCTGTGTTTACGGCAGCACCGTCCTCATCCTGGGCACGGGAAATATCGGCACGGAATTCGCCCGCCGCATGCAGGCCATGGGAGCCAAGACCCTGGGCGTGCGGCGCATAAACGCCTCCAAAAAGGAATTTTTTGATGAAATGCACTTGAATTCCGAGCTCGATTCCCTCCTCCCCACGGCGGACATCCTGGTCCTCTGCCTCCCTTCCACGCCGGACACCCACCACATCATCGACGAGAAGCGCCTTTCCCTTATGAAAGAGAGCGCCGTACTTCTCAATGTGGGCCGGGGAGACGCAGTTGACCCCGCCGCCCTCTTAAAGGAGCGCTCCGGGCGGAAGAGCTCCTGGCGGCCTGCCTCGACGTCACAAGTCCCGAGCCCCTGCCCGCTGACCCTCTCTGGCGGGAGCCCGCCTGTATCTGCGCCCCACATCTCGAGGGGCATGGACTTCACCCACACCCGCTATCTCATTGCGGACATTTTCGCCAAAAACCTGAAAGCCCATTTGGGCGTGGCTTCTCTGAACCCGGTGGATCGCTCCACGGGGTATGAAATGGGCGAATAGCCCGGGGAAAATCGCGGCAAAATCAAACGCTTCCGGCAGATGGAGGCGGTTTTGTTTGTTTACGTTTTTAACACGGCTATTCGATTCTTCTATTAAAATGGAAACATCCATATCGTCCCATGTCCAAATTCTCGCCCTTCCGGATTTTAAAATGCAATCAATTAAAAAGAGAGGGATTAAAACCATGATGAAAAAGGCCTTTTGTATCGCGCTGGTCGCCGCCTTGTTGTTTTCGTTTACCGCCTGCGGCATAAAAAAGATTACCCTAAAGGATTTTGATATCTATAAAGACGGGGAATTTCATCATTCGTTTGATGACGAAACAAAAACAAAAAGCTACGGCCATGATTTTTCTGACTGGGAAGAAACGGCGCGTGGCATCAAAATAGGCGACACCTTGCAAGACTTTTTAGAGGTCTATGGCAATAACAGAGCCTTTATCCATGTGAATGATTTGGCTGTGTTTGAAGAAAACGGCGACTTTTACACCCCTTCCAGATTTATCAAAGCCCACGGCCCAATCGATGGCGACCAGGTCGAATTTTACTTTGCATACCTTTATCCCGGCAAATACAGGACGTTCGATGATATTAAAAGACCGGGCGGGGCGCCTGCCCCCGTATACGACCAATACATGTCGATGATCAATTTTCTGTTTACGGACAATGCCGTGATTGAAGAAATTTATATTTCCTGGTAATCACCGATTGCTTTGAACCCCGCCCCGCCTTCCCGTCAACATCCCCCTGCCCCGGGAACGGCCGCTTTGCCTCCTAGATCACATAATCCCCGCTGGATGTATTTTGAATAAGGTCTGCCAGGCTCACGCTTTCCAGATATTCGCCGATCCGCCGGTCCAGCTCCCGCCATATGGGAAGGGTGGGGCAGCCGCCCGCCCGGGGACAGCTGTTCTCCGGGGCTTCCAGACAGGCCACGGGCGCCAGCGGCCCTTCCGTCGCCCGGAGGATGGCTGCAAGTGTATAGTCCCCCGCTTCCCGCTTCAGGCGGTAGCCGCCCCCCTTGCCCTGAACGGCGTCCACAAAGCCCTCTCTGGACAGCGCCGCCATGATGCTCTCCAGATACTTCTGGGAAATCTCCTGCCGCCCGGCAATGTCTTTTAAGGGGACGTACGCCCCCGCGCCCTGTTCGGCCAGATCGGCCATCACCCGAAGGGCGTACCTTCCTTTTGTGGATATCAGCATATGAATACCTCCCAATCCTTTTTTCCGCCCAAACGCGGCGGGTATAAAACCGCGCCGCTCTTTTCTTTTTTTGTCTCTTCTCTCCGCTACAAAGGCATACGGATTGCACGCCGGTTCTTATGGGGCATCCCTGCTTTTCAGAGCAGTTTTCTCTTTCGCCCGCCCTTTAAAAAGCGGACTTTCCGTGACACTTTCCCGCCCTTTCAGGCCAGGTCTTCTCGCTCAGCCTTCCCGCGCCGCCAAAAATCCCTGTGCCAAATCCGCCAAAATATCGTCAATGTGTTCGGTGCCCACGGACAGCCGCACGGTGTTCGGCTTGACGCCGCTTTCCAGCAGCTCCTTTTCGTTCAGCTGGCTGTGGGTGGTGGAGGCGGGATGGATCACCAGGGACTTCACATCCGCCACGTTGGCGAGCAGGGAAAAAAGCTTGAGGCTCTCGGTGAACTTCTTGGCCCTCTCCGCTCCGCCCTTGATTTCAAAGGTGAAGATGGAGGCCGCGCCCTTTTTAAAATACCGGTCGTAGCGCGCCTTTGCCGCCCCGGTCTCCAGGGAGGGGTGGTTCACCTTTGAAACGTCCGGATGGCTTTTCAGGTACTCTACCACCTTTAAGGCGTTCTCCACATGCCGCTCCACCCGCAGCGACAGGGTCTCCAGCCCCTGCAAAAGGAGGAAGGAGTTGAAGGGGGAGATAGCCGCCCCCTGATCCCGCATGAGGGTGGTGCGGATTTTAATAATGTACGCCAGGCTGCCCACTGCCTCTGTAAACACCAGCCCGTGATAAGAGGGGTTGGGCTTTGAAAGGCCGGGAAACTTTTCATTCTGCGCCCAGTCGAACCTGCCCCCGTCCACGATCACGCCTCCCATCACCGTGCCGTGGCCGCCGATGAACTTGGTGGCCGAGTGAACCACAATGTCCGCCCCGTGCTCAATGGGACGGAGGAGGTAGGGCGTGGCGAAGGTGCTGTCCACGATCAGAGGAATGCCGTGCCGGTGGGCGATGTCTGAAAGGGCTTCCAGGTCGGGCACGTCCGCGTTGGGGTTGCCCAGCGTCTCGGCAAAAATGAGCTTGGTGTTTTCCCGGATGGCTCCTTCCACAGCGGCAAGGTCGGTGGGGTCCACGAAGCTGGCCGAAATGCCCTGCTCCCGCAGGGTGTTGGCAAAGAGGTTATACGTTCCGCCGTACAGGTTCTTGGAGGAGACGATGTGATCTCCCGCCACGGCGATGTTCTGCACCGCATAGGTAATAGCCGCCGAACCCGAAGCGGTGGCCAAGGCAGCCGCGCCCCCTTCCAGCGCCGCCATCCGCTCTTCAAATACCGAGGAGGTGGGGTTCATCAGGCGGGTGTAGATGTTGCCCCCTTCGGTGAGGGCAAACCGGCCGGCCGCTTGCGCCGAATCCTTAAAGACGTAAGACGTGGTGGCATAGATGGGCACCGCCCGGGCGTCTGTGGCCGGGTCGGGACGCTCCTGCCCCGCGTGTACCTGCAATGTTTCAAATTGATAAGTTTTGTCGCTCATTTGCGAACTCCTTTCATTTTTACAGTTGGCCTTGCCCGCTCAAATAAAAGGCACATTCGCCAACGGGCGAAATTCTTCTTGAAAAGGCGTTTTAATTCTTCGCTCATAATTGCCTACCATTCATATATGTTAATAGGGGTTTAGCATGATTTGCCCAGTCCGTCAATAGGTCATCTCACTTTTTTTGGATAGGATTCAAAAACCGCCCGCCGGATTTTAAAGGCTTATTCCTGCATAGCAGGAAGAAATACGGGCACATTATCCATAAAGACCAAGAATCATGAGGTGAAAAGACATGTTACAGTTGAACCAGAAAGAAACGACACTCTTAAAGGACTTAAAAGGTCAGGAACAGCTCTGCGTGGAAAAGTATGGAAAATACTCTTCCGACGCTCACGACCCCGAATTAAAGCAGCTCCTGAACCAGCTCGGCCAGGCGGAGCAGCAGCACCTGCAGACCGTGACCCAGATCATGAACGGCACCGTCCCCTTCACCCAGGGTCAGAGCGGCAGCGGCGGACAGAGCGGCAGCGGCAGCCAGCCCGCACCTTCCCTACTCCCACTTACGGCCCCGGGGACAGCAAGCGAGAACAAGCAGTGCGACAGCTATCTCTGCACTGACCTGCTCTCTACGGAAAAAGCACGTGTCCGCCACGTACAACACCTGCATCGAGTTCCGGGACACCTGCGTCCGGGATGCCTTAAACCACATACAGAAGGAAGAGCAGGAACACGGCGAACAGATTTATAATTACATGTCCCAAAACGGCATGTACAGCTGAGTAAGCAAAACAAAAAAAGGCAAAGCGGCTGCTTTGCCTTTTTATTTTCTCCACTGCCCTTATTACTCCACAAAGCGTATGACGGACTTTCTCTCGGGCGCGGGGGGTATTTCTGCGGGATACCCGAGCGCCGCCGCGCCGTACACCCTGTGTCCCGGGGGCAGGCCGTAAGAGGCGAGCAGCGCCGCCACCTTCTCGTCCTTTTCGGCGTCCTTTAACTGGTTGATCCAGACCGAGCCGATGCCCATGCTGTGGGCGGCGAGAAAAATGTTCTCAAGGGCGCAGGCACAGTCAAGGGGGCTGTTGTACGCCGCCGTGGAGGAGACAAGTATGAGCGCGGCCGGCTTGTAGAAGTCATAGTCCGGGCTCCCGATGGCCGAACCCACCGCCTCCGCCAGCTCAGAAATGCGCCTTTTATTCAAAAGCACGGTGAACTGGCAGTTCTGCCTGTTCATGCCCGAGGGCGCCCACGCCCCCATTTGCGCCAGCTTCATAAGCGCCTCCCGGTCGATGGGCCGGTTCAGAAACGAGCGCACGCTTCTCCTTGTGGCAATGTTTTCAAACACTTCGTTCATGCTTTCCTCCTTAATCCGCCTTCCCTAAGAGACCAGAGTATCTGGTTTCCCAGCGTAATGAGATCGGTGCTGTCTTCGTAATCGGGTATGATGAGCTCACGGAATAAAATCGTTCCCCACTTTGCCGACGCAAACCGAAAAGCCGAAGCTCTGATCCCCGGTAGGTATAGTTAGTCCCGGCGGTAAAGTCCGCCCGCCCTGAATTCACCAAAAGTCTCCTCCCAGCTCCACCTGAAGGCCGCTTCCAAAGTAGTCCTTGTCTTCAGCCAAAAGCGCCTCCAATATGGCCCTCTCTTCCGTGCCGTAACTCGTGCCCAGGTAAGACACCAGCACCTCCGCGTACACCAGATTATCCGTCCGGACGCCGCTCGGGTAAAGCCAGGCCGGCGTTCATCTGGAGCCGTTCCGCACAAATTGGGGCTGTAAAGCATCTCCACCGCACCCAGCTTGGCGCTGCTCGCTTTGTAATACTCCTCCGCGTTTCCCGGGCTGCCCGTCTTTTTAAAGGTGGCCGCCCCTTCTTCCAAAAGGGCGTATACCTTTCCAAAATCGCCGTGGCCGGTGGAAACGGCGTACATCACCGCGTAGCAGCCAAACTCCCCTTCCGCGTCCCAGAGCCGAAGCTCGCCCTGCACATTTTCTCCCCAAAGCGTGCCGTTAAAGCGTATGCGATACCCGCCCCCCGGGAGATTTCCCTTGTCGGCCACGGCGGCGTAATCCGCCGTTAAAAACTCAGCCAGCCAGCCGGAGTCGCCGCCGGCCAGGGTGTAAGCGTCTTTTGCGGAATAGACCGCCCCGTAACCGCTCCCGTCCGACTGGGTGAAGAAAGCCATGAGCTGCGCGTTCCCCTCTTGATCGGAAGCCAGCAGGCCCGTGTCGTCGTTCGTCACGGTAAAGCGGGAGTCGAGCGTGAGGGAAAAGCCCATGCCCTTATTTTCATAAACCGTGCCCTTGTTCTCTTCCACAGCCGCCTTGTCGTAAGCCGAGGAGGAGGGGCGGAAGGAAGAAACGGCCGTTCCGAGCGCGGCCGTCAAATCGGCGCTCATCTCCTCTCCCAGCGCCTCTTCGCCCCAAAGAGCCGTGTAGGCCACGCAGGAGTCGGACAGCACCTCCATCAGACGGAGCATGCGGACTTTGCGGGAAACGCCCCCCTCGCTCAGCGTGTACTGATACAGCACGCCCGGAAGCTGCCTGCCGCCGTAGAAATACTGCTGCATCTCCCCCGCCTGGAAGCCGGGATAAGAGGAAAGCCCGCTCTGAACCGCCTTAAAATAATTCTCCGCCGTCACCCCCGTCTGAAACAGCCGGTTGATGAACACAGAGGCCGGCGCGGATCGATCGAGGTACACCGCGCAGCCGTTTTGCTCCTCATAGAGGCACTCATAGTCCGAAGAGTACAGGAGAGAGAAATCTCTTTCCGCATTCCGATAGACGGCGTGCCCGTAGGGGATGTTCCCCACCGGAGCCACCACAGGCGCGGAAGGCGAGCCCGTGGGAAGAGGGCCGCTCCCTTTCTTCCCCGAAAGGCTCAGGGGGAGCACCACCGCCGTCACCGCCACCACTAAGAGTATGAGGGAAATGAGGACCTGCTTTTTACCGAATTTTGCCCGCCCGGCCTTTTTCACCCCTTCGGCCATGGGCGGGGCATACCCCTCGATCGGGGCGTTGCCAAAAACACCCTCTCCGCTCCCTGGAAGAGGCACCGCGGGGGCGTTGTTCAAAGACGCCCCGTAGTCCGGAAGCGTTCCCGGAAGGGGCGCGGAATACGCCTGCCCGCCCAGCGCCCGGGTGAACTCCCCCATGGTCTGAAAGCGGTTTTCCGCCTTCACGGCCAGAGCCTTTAAAAGCGCCTGCTCCGCGTAAGGAGGCAGAAACGCGCCCAGAGCGGAGGGAGGAAGGAGCGCGTCTTCGTGGAGCCGGTCGATGGAATCGGGGGGAAGCGTGCCCGTGAGGCAGGTATAAAGCGTGGCCCCGAGGGCATACACGTCCGTCCAGGGCCCCTGATTGCCCCGGGTGCGGTACTGCTCTTCGGGGGCGAAGCCCTTTTTTAATATCACGGATATGCTCTTGTCGCTGCCCAGGGCAAACCGCGCCGCCCCAAAGTCCAGCAGCCTGCTCTCGCCCGAGGAAGTGATATAAATATTGTCGGGGCTGATGTCACGGTGCAGCAGCCCTTCCCCGTGCACCCGGAAGAGCGCCTCTCCTATGGGCAAAAGGAAAGCCTGGGCCTCGGCAAAAGAAATCCGCCCGCCCTTTTGATTCAGGTATTCCTTTAAGCTCACCCCTTCCACATAGTCCATCACGAAGTAAGCCGTGTTATTCTCCCGAAAATAGTTCTGCACGGTGACGATGTTTGGGATGTGCCGGAGTTTGGCCAGTATGCGGGCTTCGTCCAAAAACCGCTCCGCCCCCTCCAGATAGCTCTCTTCCCCGCTTTTGGACAGGAGGCTCAAGCTGTATCCGTCCGCCTCCCGCACCGCCAGGCCGGAAGGAAGGTATTCCTTGATGGCCACTTTGATGTCAAGCGTCGTGTCATACCCGAGATAAGTGATGCCAAATCCCCCCATGCCCAGCGCCTTTCCCGTCACATAGCGCCCGTTTAGGAGCGTGCCCAGAGGAAGCGCCAGATAGGGGTGGTCGGCGGTATCCGGATTGTAGCCGCAGTAAGGGCAGAAGGCCCCCGCCCGCTCCCTGAAGCAGCCGTAACAGGTTTCTCGTTCATACCCGCACTCTCCTTATGGATATAGCAAAAGACCGAAGGTTGTCGCCTTGAAGCATCGACCGGGCCGCCAGCCGCAAAAGCAGCAGCTCCGCCCAATCCTTCGCGCACCCCCGCCTTTAAAAAAGTCTATGTACATCTCCTCTTCGTATATGTATTCCCAAAACCCGTCGGAACAGAGGAGAACGCCGTCCCCCTCCCCAAGGGAAAAATCCTCTCCCCGAGGCTCCCCCGCTCCGAGAGAGGCGGTCAAACGCTCTTTGTCCTCGCAGGCGCGTATGTCCCCGTAAGAAATCTCTCCCCGAAGATACGCTTCGTAAGCCGCCGAATCGTCTTCGCTCCGGTGAGCAAGACCCTCCCGCGTGAAGTGATACACCCGGCTGTCCCCCGCGCCCGCAAAGCCGCACGCCCCGCCCTTTACGGACAAAGCCGCCGCCGTCACGGTTTTTAACAGCGCCGCGTCCCGCCCTGTTTCCCTCCAGGCGCGGGCGGCTGACCAAAGGGCGTCTTTTGGATGCGCCCCCTCTTCCAGCGCTCCGAGCGCCGCCTTTGCCGCAAAGGCCGGAGCCCCCTGTTCCACACTCTTTAAACTGCCGCACACCACGGCGGACAGGCGCTCGGCGTCCCTGTATAAAAGGGCGTCCCCGTTTACGTTGCAGCCTCCCATGTTGGTGTAAGCAAAACAATCTCTCACTGGGGTTTCCTGCCCGCAACGAAGCGTGTGCCCGGATCGGCCAGATAGAAAGCGTCCCCCGGCTTTAAAAGGGCGGGCGCCCCCGGCGTGAGCTTCACCCCGTTCCCCAGGTAGGTGCCGTAGGTGGAGCCGTTGTCCGTGAGGATGTAGCCCTTTTCCCGAGGTTCGTAGTAAATGGAGCAGTGGTTGCCGCTCACCCCCGGCGCGTCCGGCGGGAAGAGAATGGTGCACACCGCCCCGTTCCGTCCGAAAGTCTGGCGCTTTGACGCGTCAAACTTCTGCCCCGCAAAGCCGCCGCTCACGCCGTAAACGGCGGGGGCCTCCCCTGCTTTTGTCTTCTTGAATAAGAAGAGCGCGGCAAACCCCAGCGCAACAGCCGCCAGCGGCCAGAACACATACATCATCCAGTTCTTGTAGCCTGTGGTCGTATAGGCGTAGCCCTCGTAATCGAGTATGCGGATAAGATTGTCGATGGCGATGGAGAACTTTAAAAGCACCCCCTGCTCCTCTTCGCTGGAAAAAGAGATGGTGTGGATGCCCACCACGTTTCCCCTGCTGTCCACCACCGGCCCGCCCGAGTTGCCCCCGGCGGTGGAGGCGTCCATCTGGAAGCAGTCGTACTTGGCCCAGGAGATGGTGGTGCGCTTGCCCACGATGCCCTGGGTGATGGTCACGTCTTCCATGTCGTATCTGGACAATATCTGGGCATAGGAGGCCAGACCTGGATAGCCGATGACGTAAATCTCCTCTCCCTGCTCCACGGTGTCTGAGGGGCGGAGCACCAGCGCCTGCCGCTTGTCGGTGGGGGTGGGGATTTTTAACAGGGCGATGTCGTATTCGTCCGCGGGGGAATAATAGACCACTTCGGCCACCACATAGTCGTTTTCCGCATAGGAGTAGTAGACGCGCACCTCGCCCCGATAAGTCCTGGCTCCTTCCACCACGTGGCCGTTGGTCACAAAATACTGCACCTTCTCCCCCGGCTTGCCGATGGCCCAGCCCGTTCCCGAGCTGCCGTAGGAGTTGTAACCGTCGGAGTATTCGCAGTATACCCAGGCCACGCCCTTTTTGGAATCGATGGGCTTGTGCCCGGCGGACGCCGCCGCGCCTATGCACCCAAGAACGATGAACAACACCGCCAGCAGCGCCGCGGCCAGGCCGATCAGCTTTTTCCCGCTTAACGCCATACTTTTTCCCTCCTATCCTTCGCCGTATTCCAGCATCACGGCCGTGTAGTTGTCCTGAAACACCATCCCCTCTTTGGAAATGGCCTCCCCCATGCGCAAAAGCGCCTCTTCGGGGGAACAGGCCATGAGGGTTTGCAGCCTCGAAAGCTCCAGCGTGTCGCTCACGCCGTCTGAACAAAGCAATAGTTTGTCTCCTTTTTGAAGGGGCAGGGGAAAGCGGCTGTAATCAATCGTCACATCCTCTTTTCCGATGTATTCCACAAGCGCCCCCTTCTGGGGGTCGGAATAAGCGTAATAAAGGGGCGTCCCCGAAAAAAGCGCCTCGGCCACCAGCTCGCCCCAAAGCTCCTGACGGCGGTTTAAGGCATACATCCGCCCCGAACGGTATAAGAAAAGGTCGCTGTCTCCCGCCGACCAGAACCACAGCCGCCCCGAGCGGATATGGGTCATCACAAGAGTGGTGCCCCCGCTTCCCCGGTGGGCGCCGTACACCTCCCGGCTCAGCTCTTTTAAAAGTGCCGCGCACGCCGCCGGGTCCTCATCAGAAAAACGCTCCGCCGCCTGAGCCACGGCGTATTCGGAGATAGCCTTGCCGTCTGCCATGCCCCCCATGCCGTCGCACAGGATGGCCAGCACGCCTTTTTCCCCATAGTCCGAAAGGGGGGAGAGATAAAAAGAGTCCTGCTGCTCGCTCCGGTTGCCCTGCCCCTGCAGATTGGCGGCAAGAAGAGGCGGAGCGGGCTCCTCCGGCTGTTCCTCTAAAACCGGCTCCCCACCCCCGGGTTCGGGGCTCTTTTTTTTGCTTCTCTTTTTGCGGAGCGCTCCCGCGAAAAGAATCGCCCCCACGGCCATCAGTATGAGAAGCGCCGCGCCGTGCCACATCTGAAAGCCTCCCTCCGGGAGCACGGGCTTTGCCAGCCAGCTGGGCATTTACGCTTCCTCCCAGCGGAATTGTTCTGAGCAGAGGGGCAGGAACAGCAGTTTGCTGCCGCCCAGCTCAATTCGGTCGTAGGCCGACAGGCGGACGGGCGCTTCCGCCTGGGCGCCGTTCAGATACGTGATGCCCCGTCCCGTGCCGGGCGCCAGCATGAAGGCGTTTTCCCGGCTGTCGTACGTGACCGCCGCATGATTTTCCCGAGAGACGGCCTCGTCCTTTCTGAGGCACACGTCCATCTCCCCGCTCCGGCCCAGGAAGTTCCTGCCCGACCTGAGGCGGAAATCCTCTCCTTTGTTCGGCCCCGAAATGCACACGAGAAAACCCACGGCCGGGTCCAGACCGATTTTTTTCTGCATGAGACCCACCGTCTTTCCCGCTTCGTTTGCGGGTATGTTCACGGGCGGGGCGTTTCGCTGAGCCACGGGCATGGTTCTCGGCATCCCGTCCGGCATATACGCGCCCATCCCCACGGGCATGGTTTTAGGCATATTTCCCCCAAACCCGCTCCCCGCTCCGGCGGGCGACAGATTCTCCCGGGGCATCCCCCTGTTTCCCACCGGCGGCGCTCCGGCAGGCGTCATTCCGCTCGGCGGCACGCCCGCGTTCCCGGCGGGCACCGTCCCGGGCATCCCGTCCGGCGTATGCGCGCCCGTCCCCATTGGCATGGTTCTCGGCATATCCTGCGCAAACCCGCTTCCCGCTCCGGCAGGCGGCAGATTCCCCCGGGGTATCCCCCTGTTTCCCACCGGCGGCGCTCCGGCAGGCGGCATCCCGCCCGGCGGCGCACCTGCGTTTCCGGCGGGCATCCCCCCGAAGGCGGTCTTAGGCGGAGCGGCGGCTGCCGCCGGAACGTCTTTGCAATAGGGGCACGCCGAAAAACGTATGTCGTCGTAAAAATGGCCTTTTTCGCATTGCTTCATATGCTCTCCCCCTCTTCCGGCGCACCGGGCGTCAAAACCTCTTGATCAAGGCGTCTTTTCCGTTCATTGTCCGTTCATGATTTCATTATACATAATATTACAGAAAAATCCATCCATCTTTTACCGCAAGTAACTATTTTTTTGCAAAAAAACGGCTTTTTATGAAGGTTTTCTTCAAAAAAGCCGTCCCGTTTCTTTATTCTCTTTGGATAACCGGGTACTCCTCCCGGTCGGCGAAATGCCACCACTCGCTTGGAAGCCCTGTAAAACCGTAACGCTCCATGATTTCCTCCAGGAGGAGGGCGTTTTTCCCTCCCTCGCTCCCGTCATGAAGATTCGAGCGGGAAGCGGCGGGGGAAAAATCGTCAAACCCCGTGGGCATCGTAAGCTCCTCTCCTAAAAGACGGCACAACGTCACGTCCACCGCGTTCCCCCGGCTGTGGTCGGAAAAACCCGTGTGGGGGTTTTTCACAAACTCATCCATGGGGCAGGCTTCATATAAAGTGAACTGAGCCGCCGCCGGGCGGTAAGCGTCCCACACTTTGAGGGTATACCCAAGAGCCGCGAGCGCGTCCTGCGCATGTTTCAGCTTATCCGCCGTGCCCCGGCGAAGCCGGGCGTCTGAAAAGGAGTAAATCACCTTGCCGGTAAAATTATCCTTGGTCGCGTAGCGGAGCTCCACCAAAATGCCGGGTATATAAGCGGAAAGCTCCACCAGTTCCTCTTTATTCATTCCGGAGCGCCTCTAAGGGCGACATGCGCATGGCCCGTGTGGCCGGATAAATGCCCGCCATCATGCCGATGGCCGCCGAACCCGCCACCGCCAGGAAGCCCAAAAGGGGCGTGATCACAAACCGGAGCGTCCCCCCAAAAAGCGTGGGGTCGAGCTTCACCAGCATGGCCACCAGATAAGACAGCCCCACTCCCGTGACGCCGCCCAAAAAGCCGATGACCGCCGCCTCGATCAAAAACATGCCGTTGATCTTTACAAGCGAGCAGCCCAGCACCTTCATGATGCCGATTTCCCGCTTCCGCTCCATGATGGAGGTGAGCATGGTGTTGATGATGCCGATGGCCGAAACCAAAAGCGCAATGGCTCCCACCGCGCCCCAGACGGCCTGCTGGCGGGCGCTCTCCTCTTTCATCTGGTTGATCCATTCAAGAGGGGAATACACTTCATAGCCCATGTCCTTGATCTGCTGCATCATGTCTTCCACATGGTTCATGTCGTCGGCATAGACATAGATGCTTTCGTATTTTTCATTTAAGCCGATGGCTTCGGCAAACTTCTTGTTTTTGCGCACCAGCTCGGTCACAAAGTTGATGTCGATGTAAGCCTGATAGTCCACCTCGCTCCCCGTCCGGGTAAAGAAAGCGGAGATTTGGCCCTTTTTTTTATTCGGAGGCACCACGCCGGCGGGGAGATAGCTCTCTTCCCCTTCGTAGATGTAGTAGCTTCCAAAGTAGACGTCAAATTTCTCGGTGGTAAAATCGATGTCCGTCGCCTGGGGGCACTCCCAGATGCTCTTCCCCGGCTTTCTTAAATAGAAGCTCCAGGACGCCGCGTCCGCGCCGATGGCGATGTCCACCATCTGGGCGCTGTAAGAGACGCTCCCCCACTCCATCTTGTCTCCGAACAGGGCCTGGAGCTTGTCGAGAGGCACCGCCTGGGCGTATATCTCCGCAAAATACTTCTGGCTCTTTAAGTAAATGGGAATGGACTTGATGGGGAGCACCGCCCGCACGTGGGACAGCGCCTCAAAGTTCAGCACTGCCTGGTCGTTTAAGACGGCGCTCTCGTCCGGCTTGGAGGAATAAGAAACATTCACGGTGATCTTTGTAAGATCCTCGCTTTTGGAGATGCTCTCAATAAACTGCTGCTGAGAGCCGATGCCGATGGCCACCATGAGCGTGATGGACATGGTGCCGATGATGACGCCCAGTATGGTGAGAAGCGTCCGCGCTTTTCTCTGGAACAGGTTTTTAAACGCCGTTCCGATGAGCTCAAAGAAGTTCATCTTCGATCATCCTCTTCTTTTTGCGGTTCCGGAGCACCAGGAATACCACCAGCCCGCCCACCGCCAGCACCCCGAGGGTGACGTAAAGCCAGGTGAGGTTGGGCTTATCCGTCGGTTCCGTGGGGCCAACCGGTTCTTCCGGGATGGGTTCCTGATAATAGCCGTTCACAATGGCGGTAAAGGCAATGCTTTCGGTATACTGGTTTCCCAGGGCGTCTTCGTACGTCACCACCACTTCGCCGGGGAACTCGTAACGCTGCCCGCCGCCGTAGTAGCCGCCGTCCATACCGCCGTCGATGATGATGCCCCCGCCGTAGCCCGCTTCCTTGCCGCTTTCGGCATAGGCTTCGCCCCGCTCCACATAGAAGCCGTCGTCAAAGCCCGTGTCCACGCCCGGCTCCACCACCACGCCGCCGCCGAATATGGAGGTGTCCGCGTTTACGCTTAATTCAATGGTTTTGCTGCCCCCCGGCTCGAGGTTGCCGCCAAAGTAGCTCTGCTCGGCCATGAGGCCGCCCCCTAAGACGCTGGCCATCACGTTGTAGACGGTGCTCTTGCCAAGGTTGTAAAGGGGGATAGAGATGTAAATCGGCTCCCCTTCCATGGTCTCGTAAATGGTGGCGTCGCCGAACTTGAGCCGCATGGGCTGAACCACGGGCACGGAGATGGAGGCGTTTTCGCTGAACTGAACCGCGTCGCCGTTCTCATAGGCGATCTGCACGTTCAGTGCGGTGGGCGTGGGCGACGCTTCGGGGCTCACGGTGAATTTAAAGGTTTTGGAAACCGTCTTGCCCGCGCTGATGGAGGAGACAAAGGCCGTGTTGGTGCCTTCGGCGGGCAGGAAGACGCCGCCGTCCCCTCCCACCGTGATCTTCACGTTCTGCACTTTCACTTTGCCTTCGTTCTTGAAGTCGACGGTGATCTCAAACTCCTTGCCCGCCACCACGGGGTTCGGATCAATGACGTACTTGGTCACCATCACCCGGGGCTGACTGGCGGGAGGAGGCGTGGACTCGGAGGGCTCCGCCGGAGCGGGCCGCCCCGTCACTTCCACATAGACGGTGAACTCGTTTAATCCGCTCACCACCTCGCTGCTGTAAGTGTCGGTGTATTTATACTCCGCTTTGAAGGTCACCGGATAGGTACCGTTGTACACGCCACTCTTGAGCTTCAGCTCAAAATCGGCAAACCAGTCGGGGCTGGACTTTAAGATGGTTTTGGCCACGCTGTTCTGCACAAAGGGATAGTTCTCGCCGATCACAGGCGTCACCGTGATGTCGCCCACGAGGGGCAAAGAGGCGTCCTTTATAAGGGGGATCCGGATGTTCACCGTGTCCCCGCTGTTAGAAGGGTTCTTGCCGCTGGCGTAGGTCTCCCCCGCCCCCGCGGTCACGGAGACGAGCCCTCCGTAGTTGAACGCCAATATGCCGCCTTCGGCAAAGGCCGTGAGCGGCAGTAAAAGCGCCAATAAAAGCGCGATTGCAACCATCAGACTAAGCTTCTTTTTCATGATTGACCCCCTGATCAACGATCTCTGTGATTTTGCCGTCCATAAGTTTGACGATCTTATCCGCGTGTCTCGCGTTGTTAATGTCATGCGTCACCATGATGAGCGTGGCGCCGTTTTCCTTCATCTCCTGCCGCAGCAGCTCGATGATCTCCTGGCCCGTGTGGCTGTCCAGGTTGCCCGTGGGCTCGTCTGCGAACAGTATTTTGGGACTCCCGATGAGCGCCCTTGCGATGGACACCCTCTGCTGCTGCCCCCCCGAAAGCTGGGCGGGCTTGTGCTTGAAGCGCTGAGCCAGCCCCACTTTTTTCAGCATGGCCGCCGCCTTTTTCAGCCGGGGCAGCTTCTTTACCCCTTTTAAGGCCAGGGGGAAGGCCACGTTTTGAAGGGCCGTGTCGTAAGGCATCAGGTTAAAAGACTGGAAGATGAAGCCCACGTTTTCCAGGCGGAACCGCACCAGCTCGGACTGGCTCATCTGGTCAATCCGCTTGCCCGCCACCAGGATCTGCCCTTCCGAGGGCTTTTCAATGCCCGCCAGCAGGTATAAAAAGGTGGATTTGCCCGAGCCGGAGGTGCCCACGATGCACACAAACTCCCCCGGATACACGTCCAGGCTGGCATGGTCGAGCGCCACCACGGCGTTGTCTTCTATTTTGTATATCCGCGTCAGGTTCCTGCATTGAAGTATGGGTTTATCCATGATGTCTGTTCCTCTCCCGTTACATACAGATTAGACGCATTTTCCCCTTGAAATGTTCCCGGAATATTCAAAAACCCCGAAGAAAATCCGCCCTTTTATAAATAACAAAAAGCCCCGGCAATGCGGGGCTTTTGACTGATGAAAAAACCTTATTTGATCTCGATTTCCGCGCCCACTTCTTTTAACTGAGCGGCGATCTTGTCGGCCTCTTCCTTGGAGACGTTCTCCTTCACATTGTTCGGAGCGCCGTCCACCAGGTCTTTGGCTTCCTTCAGGCCGAGGGAGGTGATCTCTCTCACAACCTTGATGACCTTGATCTTCTCCGCGCCGGCTGCTTTCAGCACAACGGTGAATTCCGTCTGCTCTTCCACTTCCGCGGCGGCTGCTGCCACAGGGGCGGCTGCCATGGCCACGGGGGCGGCTGCGCTTACGCCAAACTTGTCTTCCAGTTCCTTCACGAGCTCGGCGAGCTCGAGTACGTTCATCTGTTCAATGGCTTCAATGATCTGCTGCTTATCCATGATAAACCTCCAAAAATTTTTAAATTCCCTTTAGTGTTGCGGCCCTTACGCCGTCTTCTTTTCCCTGATCTTGTCGAGCACCCGGACGAAATTGCCGAGGATGCCCGAGAGCGCCATGACGAACCCTGTGACGGGCGCGTTCAGGCTGCCCAGCATCTTTGCCAGCAGCTCCTCTTTCGAGGGCAGTTTGGCAAGACCCTTCACCGCCGCCTCATCGATGGCTCTGCCGTCCAGCACGCCGCCTTTGATGGCCGTCTTCTTTGCGGATTCCACAAAGTCGGCGAGTATCTTGGCGGGAGCCACGGGGTCTTTGGCCGAATACGCGACAGCCGTGGGTCCTTCCAGCATGGGTGCCACGTTCTCGTAGCCCAGCTCTTCCGCCACCCGGCGGATGACCGTGTTCTTGATGACTTTATATTCCACGCCCGCTGCGCGCATCTTCTTCGAAGCTCGGTGACTTCAGCCACGGTCAGGCCTCTGTAATCCAGAAAAACAATGCTGTGGGCGGACTGAAACTTACCCTTGACTTCCGCCTCCACCGCCTGTTTGGCTTTCGGAGTATACTCCTTCACTTTTTCACCTCCCAAATTGAGTTCAAATAAAAAGCCCGTTCACCCAAGACGGATAAACGGGCAAAAAGACTTTGCACGTATTTCTCCTCGGCAGGGATTTACCTTTAAAAAAGCACCCGCTGTCTCAGGACGATTTACATGTTATCATAGAGCCAATGCTTTGTCAAGCCTTACATGAACCGCTGAGGGTTCACTTTCACGCCCGGGCCCATGGTGGAAGAGAGCACGACGCTCTTTAAATAAACGCCCTTGGCCGAAGCGGGCTTCGCCCGCACCACGGCCTGCATGAGCACGTTCAGGTTTTCCGTGAGCTTTTCCTTGTCAAAGGACTTCTTGCCGATGGGGCAGTGACAGATGGCGGTTTTGTCCACCCTGTACTCCACCTTGCCGGCTTTGATGTCTCCGATGGCCTTTGCGATGTCCATGCTCACCGTGCCCGACTTGGGGTTGGGCATGAGGCCCTTGGGGCCAAGGATACGGGCGATGCGGCCCACCACGCCCATCATGTCCGGGGGTGGCGACGCACACGTCGAAGTCAAACCAGTTTTTCCTGCTGGATTTTCTCTGCACCAGCTCTTCGCGCCCACGTAATCCCGCGCCGGCGGCTTCCGCTTCGGCTGCCTTGTCGCCCTTGGCGAACACCAAAACCTTCACCGGTTTTGCCCGTGCCGTGGGGAAGCACCACCGTGCCCCGGACCTGCTGGTCCGCGTGACGGGGGTCCACGCCAAGACGAATGGCCACTTCAATGGTCTCGTCGAACTTGGCTTTTGCGGACTGAAGGCAGTAATCCACCGCCTGTTCCACGTCGTAAAGCGAAGCCTTATTATAGAGCTTCAAGCTCTCTATATAGTTCTTTCCCTCTTTTCATAGATAAAACCTCCTGTGGTTATTTCGGCTTTCGCCTCCCACTCAGTGTAAATTAGTCGACAACCTGAACGCCCATGCTCCTGCAAGTGCCGGCCAGCATGCTGACCGCGGCGTCTACGCTGGCTGCGTTCAAATCGCTCTTTTTGATCTCGGCGATCTCCTGCAGCTGAGCTTTTTTGTGATGGTGGCCACTTTATCCTTGTTCAGGACTTTTGAGCCCTTCTCAATGCCGCAGGCGCGCCTGATGAGCACGGGAGCGGGCGGGCTTTTCAGAATAAACGAGAACGACCGGTCCGCATACACCGTGATGACGGCGGGAACGATGAGCCCCACCTGCTTGGCGGTCCGCTCGTTAAACTGCTTCACAAACTCCATGATGTTCACGCTGTGCTGACCAAGAGGGCGGGCCGACCGGCGGAGCGGGCGTTGCCTTGCCTGCGGGGATCTGAAGTTTTACTAAACCAACAACCTTCTTTGCCATTTGTACACCTCCTAAGTTGTGCAATGTGGTATAAGCGGGGCATCACCCCTCCCACGATAAAAAGGAGCTTCCTTTAAATCTAAAATTCGTTAAATGCGCTTCACCTGAACAAAGTCCAGTTCCACGCTGGTGTCCCGTCCACATGGAGACGGTCACTTTCACCTTCTGCCGCTCGGCTACCTCGTCCACCACCCCGACGAAGCTCTCAAGAGGCCCGGAGGTGATGAGCACGTTCTCGCCTTTTTCGATGTCCAGCTTGATCTGCACGTTTTCCACGCCCATGGAGCGGACTTCCAGGTCGGACAGGGGGATGGGCTTGCTGCCCGGGCCCACAAAGCCCGTGACGCCCCGCGTGTTTCTGACCACGTACCAGGATTCGTCCGTCAAAAGCATCTTCACCATCACATAGCCGGGATAGAGCTTTCTCTGCACGTGCTTTCTCTTGCCGTTCTTTACTTCGATGGTCTCCTCCATGGGAACCTTCACATCGTAGATGATGTCCTGGAGGCCGTTGTTCTCCACCGTCTTTTCCAGGTTCGCCTTCACCTTGTTCTCATAGCCCGAGTAGGTGTAAACCACATACCAATAAGGCCGGTCTGTCTTCTCCTGCTTGATGAAAAGGTGTTTGGCGTCCTGCTTATCTAAGTCCTCGTCCAGAAGGTCTTCCTCCGGGACGACTTCGGGCGTTTCGGGGGTCTGGGTTTTCAGTTCGTCGTTTTCCACAGCCTGGAACACCTCCTCTTTTACTGTTTCAGCCATATCTCAGCTCTTGATGAGAAGGCCGAAAAGCTGGCCGAGGCCGAAGTCAAACAGACCCGCCACCGCCGCCATGATGATGATAAAGGCAATGACGGCCAGAGAGTAGCTCGTAAGCTCCTTCCGGGTGGGCCAGGTGACTTTTTTTATTTCGCTCCAGATGTCCTTAAAAAACCGGACGGGGCTTCTTCTCTTCTTCTTGGTTTTGGCTTTCAGAGCTTTTTTCTGCTTTTCCTTATCCTCGCCAAGTAAAACGGTCTTTGCCATAATGGTTACCTCGTGAAGGCGTTATCTGGTTTCCCTGTGGGCCGTGTGCTTCTTGCAGAACGGGCAGTATTTGGTCACTTCCAGCCTGTCCGGATCGTTCTTCTTGTTCTTGTAGGTGTTATAGTTCCTCTGCTTGCAATCCTGGCAAGCCAGTATGATCTTTGTACGCATACCAAAATACCTCCACAGTGCTCCTGCTTAAAAAATCGCAATCTAAAAAGCGGCCGCAAGGCCACTCTTAGAATTTATCACAGGGAAAGGGGCCTGTCAAGCCCTTTTGAAAAAAAGCCGTCCCGTTTATGGGGGACGGCTTTATCTCTTCCTTGCTTTTCCTTACATGATCTGGGATACCACGCCCGAGCCCACTGTCCGCCCGCCTTCCCGGATGGCGAACCGCAGTCCCGGCTCAATGGCGATCGGCGTAATCAGGCTGATCTCCATCTTGATGTTGTCTCCCGGCATCACCATCTCCACCCCGTCGGGCAGCTTGATGATCCCCGTCACGTCCGTCGTCCTGAAGAAGAACTGGGGACGGTATCCGTTAAAGAAGGGCGTGTGACGTCCCCCTTCTTCCTTGGTCAGCACGTACACCTCCGAAGCGAAGTTCAGGTGGGGTTTGATGGAGCCGGGTTTGGCCAGCACCTGTCCCCTCTCGATCTCGTTCCTCTGCACGCCTCTTAACAACAGTCCGATGTTATCTCCCGCGATGGCCTGGTCCAGGAGCTTTCTGAACATCTCCACCCCCGTCACCACCACGTCTCTCGTCTCTTCTTTCAAGCCCACGATCTGCACTGTCTCAGACAGCTTCACCGTGCCTCTTTCCACTCTGCCTGTGGCCACCGTGCCTCTGCCCGTGATGGAGAACACGTCTTCCACCGGCATTAAGAAAGGCAGGTTGGCCGCTCTCTCGGGAGTGGGGATATAGGTGTCAAGCGTATCCATGAGTTCCAGGATGGGTTTGCACACTTCGTCCTGCCAGCTCCCCCCGTCCTGCATGTGCTCCAGGGCGTTTAACGCAGAGCCTTTGATCATGGGGGTGTCGTCGCCCGGGAACTCATATTCGCTTAAAAGCTCCCGCACTTCCATCTCCACCAGCTCCAGCAGCTCCGGATCGTCCACCATATCCACTTTGTTTAAAAAGACCACCAGGTACTTCACCCCCACCTGACGCGCCAGCAGAATGTGCTCTCTCGTCTGGGGCATGGGGCCGTCCGCCGCCGACACCACCAGGATCGCGCCGTCCATCTGCGCCGCGCCCGTGATCATGTTCTTCACATAGTCCGCGTGTCCCGGGCAGTCCACATGGGCGTAGTGACGGTTGTCCGTCTCGTATTCCACGTGCGCCGTATGGATCGTGATCCCTCTCTCGTTCTCTTCCTTTGTGCCGATGTCGGTATATTTCAGCCCTTTGGTGTGTCCGTTCTTGTTTGCCAATACCATTGTGATCGCCGCCGTAAGGGTCGTCTTCCCATGGTCTACATGTCCGATCGTTCCGATATTCACATGCGGCTTATTCCTGCTGAATACTTCCTTTGCCATAAAACTCCTCCTACAAAAAATCCCCTTAACATATGTGATTAAAAGGTTTATTCTGCATGCCGGCGGTCTCTTCGCATTGGCAAAGTCCTTTGCCGCATACTCTGGAGCGGGTGAAGGGAATCGAACCCTCGTAACCAGCTTGGGAAGCTGGCACTCTGCCATTGAGCTACACCCGCAGGCCACACATGCATAGAATATTGTATCTTTCAAGCATGTGTTTGTCAATAGCTTCCTTGTATAAAAAACCCGTTGGCAGGCGGCTTAAGGGGTGCCCGTCCCGGTGGTGGAAGTTGTGGTCTCGGGGCCCACGGCCTTCTCTCCCGCCTGGGCCTTGTAGGTGTCGGTGTATAAAAGCTCCCGGTCTCCCACCTGCTCTCCCGTGGCTTTGTCGATCTTCTTTTTCCACACCAGCACCACCACCTGGTTTTTCCTCGGCTTGATCCACTTCTCTTCTCCCGAAGCCAGCTGGCCGTCCAGCACCACCATGGGCTCTTCTAAAGGTTCGTCGTCCTTGATCTTTTCCACCTCAAAGTCCACGGTGTAGTTCATGGGCGGG
>JAXGQH010000021.1:0-26304 GCA_040766545.1 Christensenellaceae bacterium | reverse complement strand
GCGCTCCATTTTTTTCCCGGTTTCCGGAAGGCGCGGAGCGGGAAAAGGGAAAAAACGGGCGGGCGAAGGGATGAAAGGCGCGAAAGGAGGCGAGCCGGAGGGGAGCGGCCTTGCCCTCTTTTGCCTCCGACCCGCCTCTTTTAGTGATACGACCCGGGAAATAAAAAAACCCGCCCAACGGACGGATTTTTTTAATGGGTCTTATTCCTTCTCCATGCGGGCCACGGGGTCGGAATACTTGCCCTTCACCACATATTCAAAATGCAGGTGGGGGCCGCTCTGCGCCTCAAAGGGCGGGGTGCCGAGCGTGCCGATCTTGGTGCCGGCGTTCACTTTGTCCCCTTCGGCCACGATCACGCTTTCAAGACCGGCGTAGCGGGTGAGGGTGCCGTCGCTATGGGTGATTTCGATCATCTTGCCCATGGTCACGTCTTCCTTCACTTTGGTAACGGTGCCCGCCATGGCGGCGGAAACCGGGTCGCCCGTCTTGCCGGCGATGTCGATGCCGTTGTGGGTGCTCCACATCCGAAGGGTACTGTTGTACTTCAGCGTCTCGCCCGAGAACTCTTTAATGATCTCGCCTTCGAGAGGCATTTTGAGATAGGTCTTGGTTTTCGAGGGGGTGTTGCTCCCGCTCTCGCTTTCGCTTGGGGTTTCGCTGTCCGTGGGACTGGCGCTCACCTCCGTGCCCTTATCGGGCGTGGCGGGACTCACGCTCGGCGAACCGCTGGGCTTGTTCGTCGCCTCCCCAAGACCCTCGGAGTCGTTTTTATCCACCACCGCGCCCGGCCCTTCCGCCCCCATAAAGGCAAAATACATCATCGCTCCCGCCGCCAGCACGCTCACGGCCAGGATCAAATACAGCTTATTCTTTTTGAAAAAATCCATTATCTTCGCTTTTCTTTCCATGCTGCACCTCCGTATTCTTATTTTGCCCGCTCGACAAAAATCCATTCATGCCCGGCAAAAATCTTTCATAGATAGTATGTATGAGAAGCATGAGAAAAATTCAGAAAAAACTTGTGGTCAAGCCGGAATACCTGGCAATTTTGGGCGTATTTGCATTTTTTTTGTTCGCGGTCATTGTATTCCCCAAAAAAGCCGCCGCCCCTCCCCCGCCGGATGAAAGCCAGTCTCTCGACCTTCTTCCCGGGGAGACGGCTTCCAGGAACGAGGATTATTTAATCGAAGTGGAGGGGCTCGGAACGGTGCTCCTGGAGGAATACATTTCGGGCGTGGTGGCGGCGGAGATGCCCGCGGCCTTTGAGAGCGAAGCCTTAAAAGCCCAGGCCGTGGCCGCAAGGACATACGCCATGCGCAAGCTCCAAAGCGGCGCGCCCCTGTGCACCGACTCCCAGCACTGCCAGGCCTACGCTTCGGACGAAGCCTTAAAAGAGCGGTGGGGAAGCGATTACGCGGCTTACAAAGCCAAAGTGAGAGAGGCGGTATACGCCTGCGCCGGGGAGGTGCTTTCTTACGAGGGCAAGCTCATCAACGCCCTTTATTTCTCCTCCTCGGGCGGCCGGACGGAAAACGTGGCCAACGTCTTTTCGGGCAATCTCCCCTATCTCGTGGGGGTGGACAGCCCGGAGGAGGTGCGGGTGGAGGAAAAGAGCTTTTCCGCCTCCGAGTTCGTGGCGCTTGCCAACGAGGCTTTCCCCGAGGCAAAGCTGAAAGACGCGGGAGACATGGAGATCCTCTCCCGCTATGAGAGCGGAATCGTGGCGGAACTCCGAATCGGGAGCGCGACGGTTTCCGGCAAAGACGCCCGGTTCGCCTTTTCCCTCCGCTCGGCCAACTTCACCTTTACGGCGGGAAAGGACGGGGTGACCTTTAAAACCCGGGGGTACGGCCACGGGGTGGGCATGAGCCAGTACGGCGCGAACGCTCTCGCCAAATCGGGCGCGACTTACGAGGAAATCCTGCTTCACTATTACTCCGGCGCGGCGCTGCAAAACCTCACGGCGGCGGAGTAAGCGGACGCGGCCAAACCCGGCGCGGCCTGCAAGGAAATCCTGCTCCGCTATGATACCGGCGCGGCGCGGGGGAACGCTCTTTTTTCCCGCATCACGCCTGCGGGGCGCTGCTGGAAAAGCGTCAAAACCCATGGAGCGGATGGGAAAGCCTCTTGCGTACGCCCGCGGGACGCCGCGAAGAACGGGGCGGCTTCCGCCCTGCCCGGCACAAAAACCCCTTTGCGTACACAACGGGACGTGTGACAGGCGGCGGACGAAAGAAATAAAAAAACCGAAAAGCCCTCTTCATACCCGCCCGCGGAACGCCGCAGTTCACATATTGGAAAAAGACGCGCCCGCCCGCGGGACGCCGCGGAACCCAAAAGCAAATCAGAAACAGAAAGGCAATTTTTTCCCGCGGGCATAAAAATTGTTTTGCCTTCCCCCGGGGGTGGTACATACATTTTAGCAATTTATTCGAGGTGCGCGCATGTCTATTGCAAGGAAGGCGGACAGACGGTTTTTATTCTTCGCTTCGCTGGAAGTGGTGTTCTGGGCCATGATCGCCCAGGCCAGCTACATGGTGGTCTATTTATACGACCAGGGGCTGTCCAACGTGGAAGTGGGCGTCTCCCTGGCTTTAAACTCCATCGCCGGCTTTGTGTTCGTGCCCGTGTTCGGCCTCCTGGCCGACAAGCTGGGCTCCAAGAGAAAAACGCTGCTCATCCTCTACGTGGGCGTGTTTGTCAGCGCCACCCTGGCCACTTTTTTCTCCCTGACCGTGTTTTTGACCATGAGCCTTGCCTTTTTGATGATGATCTTCCGGGCGTCCGTCGCCCCCATCACGGACAGCTGGCTCATCTCCGAGGTGAACCAGCCCGACCTTTCGGGCAGCCGGCTCAACTACGGCCCCATCCGCACATTCGGTTCCATCGGCTATGCGGGAGCGGGCTTTTTGTTTTACTTCCTCTTTTCCCGGTTCGGCCTCCCCACCAAATACTCCTTTTTGTTTTCCGCCCTCTTTGCCGCCGGCTCCTTTTTGCTGGTGATTTCCTATAAGGACAGGAGCGGCGTGCCCGAGAACATGCGGAGGGCGGAGAGCAAGCCCGTGCGCCTCAGCATGAAGGAGCTGCGCCCCGGGCGGCTGTTTAAAAACTATTACTTCATCACTTTTTTGTTCGTGTACATGCTGTTGAACGTGCCCGGCTACTTCGGCATTTCCTATATCCAAAACCTGCTCCGGGACCTGGGAACGGTGCCCGTGTTCGTGGGGGTCATCGGGTCGGTGCGGGCGCTCTGCGAAGTGCCGAGCCTGCTCTTTTCCAAAAAGATCATCGCCCGCCTCGGGTATGTGAAGACCATCTTCATCGTGCTCGTCATACTCGTGCTGGAGCAGTCGGTGTATATCTTCTGCAAAGAGGTGTGGCAGGTGCTGCTCTTCCAGATGGTCCACGGCCTCACCAACGGGCTGGTCTTAGGCTCGGCCATCGCCTATATCTTCTCCCTCGTGCCCTACGAGCTTTCGGCCACGGCTCAGACCCTTTCGGCGGCGGCCTGCTCGGTCATCTCCATCATCGGGAACTTTTTAAGCGGTCTTATACTGGACGTATACGGCGTGCGGGCCATCTACGTGATCTGCGCCTCCTCGGCTTTGCTTGCGCTCCTGCTTTTCGCCCTGACTCTCTTTCTTGGCCGGGCGCTTAAGGTCAAGGCTTACGACCGGGAGCAGGACGCGGTCTCCGCAGGCATATTAAAAAAGCTCCGGGGCGAAATCCAAACCATGTAAAGGAAAAGCCATGAAAAACAACGCTCTTCTGGCCGATCTGAAAAAGAGCGGCTACTTTTATTACTCCTCCCTCGACTTCATACTCTGCGCCTTAAACGCCTGCATGGCTTTCCTCGTGCCCTTTTTAAGCGGGCGGGGGCTGCCCAACACCAGCATCGGCATCCTGCTGGCGGCCAACTCCGCCGCGTCCGTCCTGTTCCCGCCCTTTTTCGGCGTGCTGGCGGACAAGCTCAAAAGCAAGCGCCGGGCGTTTATGATTTCGCTGTTCCTCACGGTTCTGAGCCTCCTCGGCGTGCTCGTTTCCCGGGGGTTCTGGCTGCTCCTTGCGACCACCACCATCTTTGCCGGGGCCCGTTCGGCCAATATTTCCCTGGGGGATACCTGGATCCTCTCCGAAACCAGCCGGGCGTCTCTTGACGGGAGCCGCATCAACTTCGGCGCGGTGCGCATGTGGGGGAGCGTTGGCTTTTCCCTCTTCTGCCTGCTCTATTACTTCGCCATCACAAAGGGCGGGGCGGACGTGTCCGTCACCTTCATGATCTCGGCGGGAGGCGCGGCGCTCTCCTTCCTCGCGGCCCGGCTGGGCAAGAACAGGGAGAGCGGCGCGGGAGCGTCCCTGAAGCCCGTGACCTTCCGGGAGCTGCGGCTGGGGCGGCTGTTCAAGAATTATTACTTCGTCACATTCTTACTCGTGTATGTGCTCATGTCGAGCACCATGTTTTTCGGCCAGAGCTATATCACAAACCTCATGGAAGACATCGGAATCGACCCGGCGGCCACGGGGCTGTTCAACTCCATCCGGGCCTTTGCCGAGGTGCCTCTGCTCTTCGCGCTCCCCTTCATCGTGCGGAGGGTGGGCTATAAAAAAGCCCTCATGGCCACCAGCGTGCTCTATGTGGCGGAGCAGTTCTGGCACATTTACGCCACGAGCTTCGCCTCCCTTGTGGGCGCGCAGGTGCTCCGGGGGCTGGCCTCGGGGGTGATGTTCGGCACGGCGGTGTCTTACATCTTCACGCTGGTGCCCCGTTCCCTGTCCGCCACCGCCCAGACCGTGGCCTCGGCTTCGGCGGGGCTACTCGGCATCGTGGGCAATTTCTTTTCGGGCTACATCATAGACGCCTTTGGCATACGGAGTCTTTTCTGGCTGAACGGACTGCTTCAGGCGGCGGGGCTTGTGCTCTTTGCCGCCGCGCTGCTGGTGGGCAAGGTGAAGAAAATCCCCCTCCATACGGAGGAGGAAGAAGCGATCTGAGGGAAGAAAAGCGCGGGCGGTGATGGAATCCTCCTCCAAACAGGGCGAACGCCCGAGCCCGAAGACGTGAAAACCGGAATGGGGAAGAAAGCCTCTTTCCTGCCTTTGGAAAGCGGCAGGCCGAACAGGAAAGTACAGAAAGAGCGGCGGTATACCGCCGCTCTTTTGTTTGGACGGGGCGCCGGGAGTGAGGCGAAGAGAGCGCGGGCTTCGAAGGGTATGGGCACCGACCGCCGAGGCAGTCTCGGGGGAGCGTCAAAAGCCGCTCTGGGCGCGGCCCTGCAGACTTTTTTACATGCCATTTACAGCGCGTTATTTGTCGAATTTTACAAAAAATAAGCGTGTTGCGCTGGCAAAATTATTCTGTTATGAAACGGAAGTTTTGCCGGAGAAAAATGACGAAACAAAGGAGGTTTCCCTCGATTCTGCCGCAAAACGTTCTTCTGAAAGGGCGCGCGCAAGGACTTGCAAGCCGGTTATGACCTGTTTCTCGCTTTTGAACGCGGAGAGTGCCGCATGCGGCTCCAAAAAGGGAAAAAGAGTTTCTGGCCGGAGTAATTAATATGGATGATGATATCATTTTAATAAAGAGAGTGTATATGAAAAGCAACGATAAGAATCAGAAAAGAGTATTCGATTTCGACGCCGGTATGTCTCCCGAACTCAAAAAAGCGGTGTGCGCCACTGAGGTCTACAAGCGTTACGCCGCCGAGCGCAAGCGCTTAAGCGCGCTGGCCGAGAAACGGGTGCGTTCGGGAAGCTCTCCGATCAGGAGATACTGGAGGAGTCGGCCAAGCTCGACAAGCTGACCTCCCAGCTTATGAAGACCATCAAAATCTGCGCCCGGGCAGCCGCTAAAAAGAGCTGCGCAAACACCTGCAAGGCGATGTCTTAAAATCGACCTCTTTCCAGTGTGCCTGTTTTCAGGCGTCCTCCGGCTCTTTGGTCGGTTTTTGGTGTGTGCGGAGGGAGTGAGGCGGGTATCTGACGGATAGGCAGAGTGATTTTACCGCGCAAACCCTGCTCCCGGGCGGAGGCGGCCCTGGAATTTGACTGGTCCCGCAAATTTTGATATCCTGTGGAAGAGCCGGAGAAGGACGGCAAAAGCAGCGCTTCGCTTCCTCCCCTTGGCGATCAACCGCACTCCGGCTTTTTTATATGGATTCCCAATCGGCGGGAACACAGAGGAACGTCGTTCAAACAACTGAAAAAGCAAAGCCGCTCTTCATAGAAGAGCGGCTTCTTAATAACGCGGGAATGAAATCCCGGGCAGGCTTTTCTTTCCCGGGAAAAGAGCAGGATGGGATTTTGCCGCGCGCCCCGTTTTCAAGGGAAAACTTTCGGCGGGGCGGCTGCCGCGCACGGGCGGGCAAGCTGCAAACGGCCGAATGCTTCACACCCCGTGAACTGAATGGCCCCAAAAATGCTTGCCTTTGGGGAAAAGGCGCAGTGATGAAGCGGCACAGAAAAAGGCCCCCCGGGCATATGCGAGGAGCCTTTTCATAAAACCTACGGCGATTTAAACAATGCGCCTACACGATCCGCCCCACCATCACGCTCATATCGTCTTCCGCCTGGCCGCCCTGAAGGCGGAGGGCGTATTCCAGTATGCAATCGGCGATCTCCTGGGCGTTGCGCATTTCGCCGAACTCCAGCACCTGCTTATAAAAGCCGTCGTACTTGTTCTCCATGTCGGCCAGACCGTCGGTGAACATGATGAGCGTGTCCCCCTTCTGGAGCTCCTCCTCGTAGATGATGGGCTGGTAGTCCTCCAATATGCCCATGGGAAGGGAACCGGAGGAGAAGCGGCGGATGCCGTCCTTTTTAATGAGGATGGAATAGGGCGCGCCGATTTTGATGAGCTTCAGCTTCCCTTCGATGAGGTCGATGAGCGCGCAGTCCATGGTGGAATACATGTCGTCGCTGCTGCTTAATAGCAGGAGCTTGTTGATGGCGTCGAGCACGGTCTTATCGTCAAAGTCGGCCTTATAGAAGTCTTCCATCAGGGAAACGGCGATGCTGCTCTCCTTGGCCGCCCGCTCGCCGCTGCCCATGCCGTCGCAGAGGAGCATCATGAACCGGCCGTCCCGAAGGGACTCCCGGGAATGGGCGTCTCCCGAAACGTAGCCGCCCTTTTTCACGGCGCAGGCCGCGCCCGTCTGGATGTCGAAATTGCGCACCTGCTCAAAGCTCATGCGGAAGAGCTTCCGCCGTTCGTTGATCTCCTTCCTGTAAATGGGCTTCACGAGCGCGCCCGTGCACTCGGCCACCGCCTCGGCGATGCGCTTTTCCGAAAGCTCGGGCCGCTTGGTGCGTACCACCGCCTCGATCTGAAGGGCGCCGCCCCGATTGACCGCGGCCACATCCGTCACCTCCACGCCCTTTTCATCCGCCTGCATCCGGAGGCGCGCTTCCAAATCCTCTAAAAAGTCCATGTCCACCTGCACTTCTTTTTTCAGGGAATCGATGACCCGGGAGACGCTTTTCATCTGCTCCCCCACCATGCTCCGGCTGACGGCGATTTTCTGCTCCCATTTGGCGTTGGTGTCGAATTTCTGAAAGACGGTGCGGGCGGCGGCCAGCAGCTTGTCCTGCGCCAGGCACTTTTTGGAGAAAGCCCCCAAATCCCGGGCGGCCAGCTGGCCTTTTTTGGCGTATTTGCCGTACAGTCGCTGCATGAGTTCATAGGTCTCCTGAAAGTCCCCGTCCCAGCAGGTGCGATATAGGGGGCAGTCTTCGCAGGCCATTTCGGGGATTTCGCTCATGGCATAGGAGATTTTAGGCTCCTCGGGCTTTTTCGCGGAATCGGAAAACACCTCCCCCACCCGGGAAAACACTTCGGCGATCTCGTTTAAACGCCCGATGGTGAGCTCCCGGAACCGCTCTTCCCGCAGCTCCTTCTGGTAGACCCAGAGCACGTTCCAGTCCACAAACCGGCAGAACTTATCAAGAACCCGTCCGGGCAGGCACAAAAAAGCCACGGCCGAGAGGAGGAAGCTCCAGATGGAACCCGTCGCCACCTGCCCCGCGGAGATGTAGAGGATAGAAAAGAGCGCCGCCCCGCTCCCCGCGATGAGCACCCCCGGCTTTTTAAAACCCCGGGACGCTCCCGCCGCCGCGCCCACCACCCCCGCCACGCCCATAAAGGCGGCGGGGCTCCCCGCCACCACGCAGGCGAGGGCCGAAAACACGCCCGCCGCCGTGCCGATGCCCGTGCCTCCGGCGTAAGCGAAGAGGAAGGTCAGAAAAAAGGAGAAGATTTCCCGGAGGTACACGCCCCCCGCCCCGATGCTCCCCCCCCCCATGACGCAGATGAGCGCCCTGAAGGAGATGCTCACCACCTCTTCGTCCGTAAACACCCGCCGCTTCCGCCGCCGCTCGAAGAGCTTGGCCACCTTGGAAAAGGCCAGCACGGCGATGAGGGTGATCAACAGCTCGATGAGGGAGGAAAAGAGATCAAGCACCGAGAGGGTTTTAAAGGTGAAGGCGCAGACGGCGTAGGCGATCACGGAAGCGATGGCGCCCACGTAAAACCGCATGTCCATCTTGAGGCAGAGGGCGACCATCATGAGCGCGGCCAGGATAGCCATGAGGGCGAAGCGGTAGGCCGGGTTGTCCATGGTCTGGACAGGTGGCGTACGCGGGGCACGCCGCCCGAAGCCATGAAGGGGTTGACGGAGTTAAAATTCATGAAAGCCGTCAGGATATAGGCGGCCGAAAAAGGATAGAGTTCGCCCCCTATCCTCACTTTTCCGATTAAAAAACCGGCGGCGAAGGCGCATAAAAGCCGGACGGCCGCCATTCCCGCCACGCCTATTGCCAGGCGCTTTTCCTTTTCGCTATTCTTTTGCATATGGTGACCTCTAAAAAGATATGATGCTCTTTTATTTCATCACAGCGCCACGGCAAGAATGTCGGTCAGTGTGGCGGCGGCGGGAAATTTATTTGATCTTTTTCAGGAGTTCGGACAGCCGCTTTTTCTGCCCCGCGCCGGGGGCGAACGCGAAAAAGCGGAAAAGCGGAGGAATAAAAAGAAGCTCGGGGGGCAAAGGCAGCGCGCCCGGCGGAGTTCAAGGGCTCCGAAAAGGCAAGCCTTTTGGGGAGAGAAGGGGCAAGGCGAGCGCGCCGGTGGGCGAATATAAAGGGGTCCCAAAGGGCGTGCCCATTTGGGGAGAAGGAGCAGCAACGGAATGGCAAAAGGCTCCACGGTTAAGGGGAGCCGCGGCCGGGAGGGCGAGCGCGAAAGACGGGAAGAGCGGCGAAATCCGTCAGGTTATTGAATTCGGGCGATAAGCTCGGACAGCCGCTTTTTCTGCTCGGCGTTCAGCATGGGCGACACCTGCCCCGGAATGCAAAGCCGCTTGGAGTTTTTCCGCATTGAAGGTACCCTCGGCTTTGCCTTTGTTCACCTCGCAGGCTCGGAAAGAGCTCTTCCTCGCTTTGCCTTCAAGCGCTTTAACTGTTCGGCGGCGGTTTGATTGCCCATGGTTTCATTATTTTCCGCTTTTTGAGCCATGCCCGCAAAGCTCCTCAGGTCTTTTTTCATGTTTTCACCTCTATTTGCCGAGATTTTTAAACAGCTCCAGCATGGACGGGTTTAAGCCGCCCATACTCTTCAAAAGCTCCCCGGGATTCATCCCCTGGGACAGGAAGGGAGCCATTTTAGAAAAGGCGTTATCCTCCGAGAAGAACAGTCCCGCCAGATCGGGCGTTCCCGGCCCCATGCCCATACCCTGCATTTTATTCATGAGCTCGGTGTAGCGGCGCATGCGGAAAAAGGCTTCCCGGGAGCCCTGGCCGCCGTACCGGGAAAGGATATTTAAAAGCGCCAGAAAGCGCTCCCTGTCCGAGAGCCGCCGTTCGGGGGCGTAGTCGATGGGATAGAGCTTCCGGTCTCCCGTGAGCTCGGAGGCCATGTTGTTGTAGTTGAGCAGGGTCTTGATGGCCGCCCGATCCCGGGCGGGAACGTAAGGGAAAATGTCCCGGAGCATGCTGGTGGAGGTGATGCCGAGCATGCCGTCTTTTGCCACCAGAGCCAGCATACCGGCGAGCATGGGCGTCAGCGGCTCGGGGCTGGGGGCGGGGGGCGGAGGCGGCGGAGCGGAGATATTCTTTTTTGGGGGCCGTCTTGCGCGTCGATAGTTCATGCTTTAGTATATGCCGGGAAAAAGTCAATCGTGACGGCGGGGGGAAAAAGGATGGAGCGGATGAAGAATAACAGGCGGCGAGGCAAAAAACCGATACTGGCCGAAAGCGCAGGGTGAAAGCAGATCGTAAAAGGGGAGGGGCTGACGGAGGAAGGGACAGGGGCGAAGGCGGGCGGAACTGCTTTCAAACAAAAAATTAAACAAAAAAAACGGAAGCCGCGCTCCCGACTGAGTGGGTTCAAAGACCCTGCCCGTTCAAGACGGAGACAAGAGGCGGCTTCCGGAAAGCCCGCGCCGACCACCGATGTGCTTGCCCCGGCGATACGTCCAAGACGGGTTCATTGCGCGCTTTCGCTTTAAAAATACCATATGAATCCGCACCCCGCAAGGCTTTGCGGAAATAAAACGCGGCTTTGAGGCGGGGCGGGTTCTTGCGGCCAAAAGCCCCAAGTCCGGCGCGGCAAAAGCCCCAGACCCGGCGCGGCAAAAAAGAGGCGCGGATATGAAACCCGCGCCTCCCGGCTTTTGAACACGCCTTTCCGCCCTTGACGGACGCCGCGGCTTCGTTCATTCAGGCAAAGCTGCCTACCCCCGCCGCTCTTGGCGCCTCCAAAAGGGCGTCTCATGAACTGCTCCGCCCTGCGCCCTTCGGGCACGGCCTTCCTCAGCTCTGCCTTGCCGCCTCCACGATGAGCCGGAGCGCCTCCTGGGTGGCGCGGAAGCGGAGCTGCTCCCGGTCGTAGCCCGGGTGGATGCTGTCATATTTCACCACTTTTGAGAGTACATCCGAATCGACGGCGATGTAAATTGTCCCCACCGGCTTTTCGGGCGTGCCGCCCCCGGGGCCGGCGACGCCCGTGATGCCCACGCCGATGTCCGCGCCCGACACCCGCCGCGCGCCCTTGGCCATTTCGGCGGCCACCTCTTGGCTCACCGCGCCTTTTTCAGAAATAAGCGCCGACGGTACGCCCAGCACCCGCGTTTTCATCTCGTTGGCATAGGCCGTGACGCCGAGTAAAAACATCCCCGACGAGCCGGGCACGTCCGTCACCCGCTTGGATAAAAGCCCGCCCGTACAGCTTTCAGCCACGGCCAGGGTGAGCCCCTTTTCGAGAAGCAGCATGACCGCGCCGCTCTCCGGGTCTTTCACGTCCGCGCCGATCACATAGGGCGCAAATTTTTCCGAAATCATCTTCAGATACGGCTCGATGAGCTGATCCGCCTCTTCCCTTGTCTTGGCCGAGGCCGTTAAGCGGATCTGCACCTCCCCCGTTTTGGCATAGGGGGCGATGGTGGGGTTCAGGGTCTTTTCCATCAGCTCCCGAAGCTCGTATTCCACCGCGCTCTCCCCGATGCCCGAGAGATGGAGCGTCCTTGAAAAGAGCACATGGTCGGAAAACTCCGAGAGATACGCCCGCACCCCCGTCTCGAACATGGTGGTCATCTCATAGGGAGGCCCGGGGAGCAGGACGGCGATTTTTCCCCGCCCCGAAACGGCCATGCCGGGGGCGGTGCCCGCGTAATTCTTAAAAATTACGGCCCCTTTTGGAACGAGGGCCTGCTTGTCGTTGTTCTTGGTGGGCGTGAGGCCCCGGCGGGCGAAATAGTCGTAGATGCTCTTTTTCGTCTCCTCGTCCGTCTCCAGGGGGAGGCGGAAATACTCGGCCACCGTCTCTTTGGTAAGGTCGTCGTAAGTGGGGCCGAGGCCGCCCGTTAAAATAACGATGTCCGAACGTAAAAACGCGAGGGCCAGACTGTCCGCCAGACGCTTCGCATTGTCCCCCACCACGCTTTGGTGGTAGACGTCGATGCCGAGAGCCGCCAGCTCCTTTGCGATATAGGCGGCGTTGGTGTTCACAATGTCTCCCAGCAGCAGCTCGGTGCCCACGCATAAAATTTCAGCGATCATAAAAATACCTCCGGGGATATTTTACCACTCTCCCGGAGGTTTTTTCCATTCTTTTTTTAATCCCGGCTTAAAGATAAGGGAAGCCGGATGGCCGGACGCGATTGCCGGCGCATACCCGACCAAGACAATGATGCCGCCGCCCAAAATTTTTTTGCCTGTTTTTTCGGCTTTCGAAAAAGCTTGTCAAGCGGCGCCCGATGAGCGCCCCGACCGGCGGGCAAGACCGTTATGGCTAATGCCGCCGCCCGCGGTTTCGCGGCGATCTTCCCATTTTGAAATGGCTTCAAGATGCGGGAAGCCGGGCAGCCAAGAACAGGAACCAACCCGCCCCGGCAAACGGGCAAGCCGTTCGGCAAGCCGCCGCCGTCCGTGGTTTCGCGGCGATCTTCCCTTTTGAAAAGGTCGCCCGGAAGTTTCGCCTTTATTTTTTAATGCCCGGTTTGAAAATAAGGGAAGCCAGATAGCCGAACACGATGGCCGCCGTGATGCCCCCGGCCGTGGCGATCACGCCGCCCGTGAACGCGCCCAACACGCCTTTTTCCTTCACCGCTTCCACCACCCCGTTGCAAAGGGAGTAGCCAAAGCCGGTCAAAGGCACGGTGGCGCCCGCGCCGCCGAACTTCACCAGCGGCTCATACAGCCCGAGCGCGGTTAAGAACACGCCCGCCGTCACAAAGGTGACGAGGATACGGGCGGGGTCATGCGGGTTAAGGAGATGAGGAGCTGACCCACCACGCAGATGAGCCCGCCCACTAAAAACGCCTGCAAGAAATTCATTTTGTTCCTCCTTCCGCTTCGATCTCCACCACGTGCGCCACGCCGCAGATGCTTTCCCCCTGCATGATGCTGGTGGGCGACATGAGCGCCCCCGTGGCGGCAAAGAGAATCCTTTTACATTCCCTCTCCGCATTTTCCGAAGGAAATAGGCGTTCAGCATCACCGCGCTGCACCCGCAGCCGCTGGCGCCCGACCGATGCCCTTTGAGGCCCTGATAAATCATGGCGCCGCAGTCCTTGTGGACGGGGGAAAGGTCTGTCCCCAGGCGATAGGCCAGGTCGCAGAGCATTTCCGAGCCGAATACGCCCAGGTCGCCCGTCACGATGGCGTCGTAGTCCGAAGGCTGGGCGTTCCGGTTTTCCAGGTGGGTTAAAAGGCTCTCCACCGCCGCCGGAGCCATGGCCGCGCCCATGTTGTTGTTGTCCGTGATGCCAAAGTCCACCACCCGCCCCACGGTCAGATATTCGATTTTAATGTTGGTCTTCTCATCCGTGATCACGGTGGCGCCCGCCGCCGTGACGGTGTCCTGCCCGGTGGGGGGCTTGGGCGCGCCCTGTTCCAGCGGAAAGCGATACTGCCGCTCGGCGGTGGCAAAGTGGCTGCTGGTGGCGCAGAGCACGTTTTTAAAGAACCCGCCGGAAATGAACATGGAGCCGACGGCGAGGGACTCGGTCATGCTGGAGCAGGCTCCGTACAGCCCCAAAAAGGGAATGTTTAAGTCCCGAGCCGAATAGCTGGCCGTGATGATCTGGTTTAACAAGTCGCCCCCCAGCATGACGCCGATGTCGTTTTGCGTGAGCCCCGCGTCCTCAATGGCTCGCTTGGCCGTTTCCAGATACATCTTCTTTTCCGCCAGCTCGAAGGACTTTTCCCGCCGTATACAGGGCGTCGGGCACGTCGATGTCAAAATAGCTCCCGTAAGGGCCGTCCTTCTCGCTTTTGCCTCCCGCGCTCCCGATGCCGAGAATATACGCCGGTTTTGAAAGTTTCACAAATCCTTCCATCACGCCACCCCCAGCGCCCGAAGCAGGCAGTAAATAAGCCCCACTAAAACCGAGCTGGCGATGCCGTACACCAGCACGGGCCCGGCGATGGTGAAGAGCTTGGCGCCCACGCCCAAAATATAGCCTTCGGGCTTATATTCCATGGCCGGGGAGACCATAGAGTTGGAAAAGCCGGTGATGGGCACGATGGAGCCCGCCCCGGCGAAGTTCCCCGAGCACGTCGTACACCCCGAGCCCGGTGAAGAACGCGCCCAAAAAGACCATGACGATGGCGGTGAAGGCCGCGCCGTCTTTTTTATCCAGCTTCAAAACCTCCATGCCAAACGTCCGCACCGCCTCCCCAGGGTGCAGATGGCGCCCCCACAAAAAACGCCTTTACACAGTCTAAAAGCGTCTTCGACTTGGGCATCTGTTTTTCCACATATTCCTTATAGCTCCCAACCGAGAGCTTTTGCTTGATGTTCATCTCTTCCTTCCTTTCTTTTTTACTTCTCGCTGCGGACAGGTTCCTCCCCCGGCACCGCCGGGCCGCGCACCTCTTCCATGCCTTCGATCTCCCGGCCGGTCAGGTCGGCGGGCAGGCGTTCCTTCCTTCGGTTATCCATTTTTTCTCCTTTGTTTTTTTGTTATTCTGCCGCAAAAATTTGAAATTATGCCCGCGAAATGTTAAAATAGCCCGTATGATCTATCTCGATAACGCGGCCACCACGCAGCCGCTTGCAAAACTTTGCGGATTTTTTGAAGAATATATAAAAAACGGATGGATGAACCCCTCCGCCCTCTATCCGGGTGCGGTCAAAGTGCCGCTCCGCGCTGGAAGAAGCCCGGGCGTTTTTGCGCGCCACGGTTTTGGCGGACGCCTGCCTGTTCACCGCCTCGGGAACGGAAGCGGCGAACGCCGTCTTATTCCACGGCTGGAAGAAGGACGGGAAGAAAAAGCATTTTGTGGTTTCGCTCTACGAGCATCCGGCGGTGTACGAGTGCGCCAGGGCGCTGGAAGAGATGGGACACAGCATGACCTGGCTCCGGCCGGACAGGCAGACGGGAACGGTCTCCCCGGAGGCGGTCGCGGAGGCGGTGCGGGAAGACACGGCGCTCGTGGCCGTGATGCACGTGAACAACGAGACGGGGGCCGTGAACGACGTGGCGGCGCTGGCAAAAGCGGCCAAAGCTAAAAATCCCGCCGACGCTTTTCTACGCCGACAGGGTGCAGGGCTACCTGAAAGATTCCCCTTTACGATGGGCGCGGTGGACTACTATTCCGTGAGCGCCCACAAGCTCCACGCCTTAAAGGGCACGGGCGCGCTGTTTTATCAAAAAAGCGCGCCCCTCTCCCCTTCCATGCTGGGGGGCGGGCAGGAAAACCTGCTCCGCTCGGGCACGGAGAACACCTTTGGCATTTTGGCGTTTTACGAGGCGGCCAAGAGCTATCTGGAAAACCACCATGGAAAAGCTCTCCCATATGGAAGGGCTGAAGGAGCGGCTGCTGGCGTTATTGGAGCCTGAAGAACCCTATGTGATCACGCCGGTAAAATCCGCGCCCCACATCTTGAACCTGGCCTTTAAAGGGCTTAAGGGGGAGGTGCTCCTCCGGGCGCTGGAGGCGGAGGGGGTGTATATTTCCACCGGCTCTGCCTGCTCGTCCAAAGCCCGCACGCCCCGGATCCACCAGGCTCTCGGCCTTTCAAAAGAAATAAGCGAGAGCGCGGTGCGGGTGAGCTTTTCACCGGACAACACAGTAGACGAAATCGAAGAAGCCGCCGGGAAAATCAGGGGCGCGCTTCAAAAATACAGGTACTTTGTAAGGAGATAATATGGAAAAGCTCATTCTCGTCCGTTACGGCGAGATTCATTTAAAGGGCCAGAACAGGCCGTATTTTGAGAACATGCTGAAAGGGGCGCTTGCCCGCGCCATGGCGGGGTTCGGGGGCAAAGTCAGCTTCCGGGAGACCCGCTATTACGTCCGGGGCGTGGCGGAGGAGCGGTTTAACGAAGCCGTGCGGGCGGCGGCGCGGGTGTTCGGCGTCCACTCCGTCAGCCCGGCTTACGCCGTCCCCAAGGATTTGGACAGCATCCACGCCCTCGCCCGCTCCCTCATGGAAGCGGAGGCGGGAGGCAAGGCCGCCTCCTTCAAGGTGGAAAGCAAGCGGGGGGACAAGCGGTTCCCCATGAAGTCCATGGAACTGTCGGCAGAGGTGGGAGGCTTTTTATTAAAGGCGCTCCCCCATCTCACGGTGGACGTGCACAGCCCTGCGCTGCGGCTGTTTATCGAGATCCGGGACGAGGCGCTCCTCTATACGGAACTCCTCCCCGGGGAGGGGGGCATGCCGGTGGGCACCTCGGGCAAGGGGATGCTGCTCTTGTCGGGCGGCATCGACAGCCCGGTGGCCGGGTATCGGATGGCCAAGCGGGGCGTGGAGGTGGAGGCGGTGCACTATCACAGCTTCCCCTACACCAGCGAACAGGCCAAGGACAAGGTGATCCGCCTGGCCGGGCTTATGAGCGCCTACACCGGGCCTGTGCGGCTCCATCTCGTCTCCTTTACAGACATCCAGATGCAGATTTACGAAAAGTGCCCCGAAGAGCAGCTGACGATTTTAATGCGGGTGTTCATGATGAAAATCGCCGCCCGGATCGCCGCCGAAGCGGGGGCGGGAGCGCTCATCACGGGGGAAAGCCTGGCCCAGGTGGCCAGCCAGACCATGCAAAGCCTCTCGGTGACGGACGGGGCGGCGGGCATGCTGGTGCTCCGTCCCCTGATCGGCATGGACAAGGAGGAGATCATCGAGACGGCAAGGCGGATCGGCACCTTTGAGACCTCCATCGAACCCTTTGAAGACTGCTGCACCGTGTTTGTGCCCAAGCACCCGGCCACCCGCCCTAAAATGGAAAAAATCGCCCTTTCCATGAAGCTCTTAGATGAAGAGGCGCTGATAAAAGCGGCTGTGGCGGGGAAAGAGACGATGGTGATCGGGTGAAACCGGCCATGGAACTGCGGGACTTATACGACGAAAACCGCACGCCCCTCTTCCGCGCCCGCCGCCGGGGAGAACCCCTTGAAAAAGGAGAATATTATCTGGTGGCCGAGGTGTGGACGGTGAACGGCAAAAACCAGTTCCTCCTGACCCTCCGGGACGGAAAAAAAGAGGAATACCCGGGCAAATGGGAAAACACCCAGGGCTCCGCCCGCGCCGGGGAAGGGAGCCGGGAAGCCGCGATCCGGGAGTTGTTTGAGGAGACGGGCATTGCCGCCCGGCCGGAGGAGCTGTTCTTTTTAGGGACTTACCGGGGGGCGCGCTCCTTTCACGACCTCTACCTGCTGCGGCGGGACGTGTTCCCGACAGAGATCCGCCTCCAGCCGGGGGAAACGGCGGCGGCCAAATGGGTTTCCCTTTCCGAGCTGGAAGCGCTGATGGAACAAGGCGACGTGGCCCTTCCCGTGGCAAAGAAATTCGCCGCCGTCCGCGCCGCGCTGTTGAAACGGTTAAAAGAAACGGAAGAGAAAAAGTAAAAGCTCCGGGCGTGACATACGCCCCGCCCTTTATAAAAAAAGCGCCGCGACGGCCGCGGCGTTTTTATTTTCCCCTACTCCTCCCCTTCCCCGATCCGGGAGGACAAATAGAGATAATACCTCGAATAATCCTGGAACCCTACGGGGCGGATGCGGTAAATATAGGACTGCCCCGGCTCGGCGGATACGTCTTCCACCCGCCCGCCGCCTTTGGTGCTTCCGACGGCCACAAACCGGTTTTCCTGGAGCTTTCGCCGCTCCACGATGTAGGTATATTCCCGGTAGCCCGAAAAGTCCACCACCACCTTGCCGTTTTGCACGCTCACGAAGATGTCTTCGGGGGCGACCCGGAGGTTTACGGGAAGGGAATCGGCGGTGAAGCACTCGGTTAAGGCGTTTTCCGCCTCTTCGGGAGGCGCCACCGTGAGCCGCTCGGTTAAGAGCTTCTTGTCCACCTTGGCTTCCACGATACCCGAAGGCATCTGAAAGGCCGGCGCGGCGATGCCCTCATACAGATAGGAAAACACGGCCTTCACAAAGGCGGCGGGATAGGTGCCCCCCGTGGTGCCCTGCTTTAAGGAATGGGCTTCGTCCGTCTTGTCAAAGCCGATCCAGGAGCAGACCACATACTCGGAATTAAAAGCCACCGTCCAGGCGTCCTTGTTGTTTTTGGCGTCGTCATAAGAGCTGGTGCCCGTCTTGGCGGCGAGAGGCACGTTTTCCATTTGGAGGGACTGGGCGGTTCCGTAGTCCACCACCGAGCTTAGAAGCGAGCTCATGATGTACGCGCTCTCCGCCGAAAGGACGGACTTCGCCTCTTTCCCCCGCTCGTAGATCACGTTTCCGTGGGCGTCCTCAATCCGCTTGATGACGGTGGGCGCCTGGTAATACCCCCCCGAGGCAAAGGGCAGGTACGCCCCCGCCAGTTCGAGAGGACTCACGCCGTGGGAAAATCCCCCGAGCGCCAGGGTCAAACTGTCGTCCTCCGGGGCGAACTCCACGCCCACGGCCGAAGCGTAGCCCTTGGCTTTACTCAGCCCCACTTCCCTAAGAAGGGAGACGGCGGGGATGTTGATGGAAAGGGCCACGCAGTCCCTGAGGCTCACCCAGCCCCGGTAAGTCTTGCCCGAGTTCCGGGGGGTATAGCCGGAAAAGTCGGTGGGTTCGTCGAGGAGCAGGGACACGGGGGTGTAGCGGAGATACTCGATGGCGGGCGCGTAGACCAGCACGGGCTTGATGGCGCTCCCCGGCTGGCGCTTCATGGAGGTGGCGCGGTTTAAGGAAAGCGCGCCGTATGCTCCCGCCCGCCCACGAGAGCCAGCATCGCGCCGTTTTGGTCGAGCACCACCCCCGCCGTTTGGCAGAGCTCCCCGTCTTCCGCGTTTTCGGGGAAGTGGGCGGGGTCTTTTGCGTAGTTTTCCATTTCCGTCTGGAGCGCGGGGTCGAGATAGGTATAGATTTGGTATCCCCCCGCCTGAAGCTCCTTATAGGAGACGCTTAAAAGGCGGCAGGCGTATAAGAGCACGGTGTCGGTATACCAGCCGTAAGGATAGCCCATGTCCACATGGTCTTGGATAACGATCTCCTCTTTTAAAGCGGCGGCGTAGTCTTCGTCCGAGAGGTAGCCGTATTTATACATATTGGAGAGCACCAGGTCTCTTCGCTCAAAAGCGGAGGCGGGGTACTTCCGGGGGTTGTAATAAGTGGGCGACTTGAGCATGCCGATTAAAAGAGCAGCTTCCGCCGGGGTGAGCTCCGAAAGGCTTTTGCCGAGGAACTCCGCCGCCGCCGTTTTAATGCCGTGCGCCCCGCCGCCGAAGTACACCCGGTTCAAATAAAGCTCCAGTATCTCCTCTTTGGAATACTCCTTTTCCAGCTTGGCGGCCATGATGATTTCGGCCAGCTTCCTCTTCACCATTTTTCCAAAAGAGAGCTCGCAGGTTTTCACCAGCTGCTGGGTGATGGTGCTGGCGCCCTCCTTAAAGCTGCCGCTTTTGATGTCGTCTAAAAAGGCGGCCACCATGCGCACGGGGTCGTAGCCCTTATGGGAATAAAAGCGGATGTCTTCCGTAGAGATGAGGGCGTTGATAACGGACTTTGGGATTTCCTCGAACTCGGCGTACTCCCGGTTTTCCTCGCTGTAAAGTTTCAAATAAAGGTTTTCATCCCCGTCATAAAGGGAGATGGACAGGCTCATTTCGCTCACGGTTTTCGGCTCGAATTCCTGCCATTCCTCGATCCCCATGATATACATAAAGATGAATAAAACTCCGGAAATTGCCAATACTAAGAGTGAAAGCACACACCGCCCGATTATTTTTCTAACGCTTCTCTTTTTCTTCATACCCTCAGTATGCACGGGGGAAGAAGGTTTATTACAAACAAAGTGCTTTTTCCTTAAAACTTGCGGTTTTTCGAGGAAGGAGCGGAGCCGCGGGCGGAGAATTTTTAATGGATGAACAAAAGACGGAGGTAACTATGGCAAAACTCATGCGAACGGTGGAGCTAAAGGGCGACATAGACCACCATGCCGCGACCGCGCTGAAAAAAAAGCTCGACGCGTTCATCGCCGCTTCCGAAGGGGACGTGGTGCTGGATTTTTCGGGCGTGGGCTTTATGGACAGCTCGGGGATCGGGCTTCTCATCGGGCGCTACAAGAAACTTCGGGCAAAGGGCGCGACGCTCTACGCCAAAAACCTGAACGCGCAGCTCACGAAGGTGTTCCGGATCTCCGGGCTTTCGGGCATCATCAAAAAGCTTTGACTTTTTTTGGAGGAAAAATGGCTAACAACTCTTTTGAACTTTGCATTCCCTGCTTCTCGGAAAACGAAGCCTTCGCCCGCACGGTGGCGGCGGCGTTCATCACCCCCTTAGACCCCACGCTCGAAGAACTTTCGGACATTAAAACCGCCATTTCCGAGGCGGTGACGAACGTGATCGTCCACGCCTATCCCGAGGGGGGCGGCGTATTCTTCCTGTACGGCGAGATACGGGGGAATACGGCGGTGTTTCGGGTGGAAGACGAGGGCGTGGGTATCGAAAACGTGGAGGAGGCCATGCAGCCTTTCTTCACCACGGGCGACGGCGCCCGGAGCGGCATGGGCTTTTCCATCATGCGCTCCTTTATGGATGAACTCCAGGTGGACTCCGCACCCGGCAAAGGCACCCGGGTGACGCTCACAAAGAAGATTTCGGAAAAATGAGCGGACGGGATTTTGAGGACAACCTGGCCCTCCTTCGCCGCGCCCGGGAGGGAGACGAGACAGCCAGGGAAGAGCTTGTAAACAACAATATCGCCCTTGTAAAAAGCCTGCTGCGGGGCTTTTTAGGCAGGGGCACGGATTACGACGACCTTTTGCAGATCGGCTCCATCGGGCTTTTAAAGGCCATCGAGGGCTACGACGAGAGCTTCGGCGTGAAGTTTTCCACTTACGCCGTGCCCATGATCACGGGAGAGATCAAGCGGTTTGTGCGGGACGACGGCATGGTAAAGGTCTCCCGCCGCCTGAAGGAAGACGCCATCAAGCTGGCGCGGGCGTCGTCGGCGTTAAAGGCAAAACTTTTACGGGAACCCACCTTAAGCGAGCTTTCGGCGGCCACGGGGCTGACCCCCGAAGACGCGGCGCTGGCTCTCGAAGCCTGCCAGGAGCCGGTGTCTTTTGACATGCCCATTTCGGAGGAGGACGGCGCCAGCATGCTGGAGCGTCTACCCGCCCCCGAGGACGAGAATTTCATCGACCGGCTGATGTTAAAGGATTTATTGTCGGTCTTGAGCGCAAAGGAACGGCAGATCATTATGCTCCGCTTTTTCATGGACAAGACCCAAAGCGAGATCGCGGGGATGCTCGGCGTGTCCCAGGTGCAGGTGTCCCGGATTTTAAAGCGGACGCTGGATAAGCTGAAGGAAAAGGCGGAGTGAGAATATTTGTGCAGGAAGAGCCGGATAATTCCGGCTCTTTTTTGCATTTGCAGGGAAGATAATCGAGGGCAAAGACGAGGCATGCCGAAGGGTTGAAAGGGTTCCCGTTTAGGGAGGCAAGGCCGTGAAGTTTGCTGCGACGCAAGCCCAGTGAGCAAGGGAGCACAAGGAGCGAAGGCAGACGCCGAAATAGCAACCGCAAAAAGTTGGTAGCGAATAAATCGGCGTTAAAAGCGCGCGCTTGCAAGCGCTTAGCCGATGTGAGCGTGACTTTTTGGGGAGAAGGAGCGGTGATGGAGCGACAAAAAACTCCCCGAGCATGTGAGGGGAGCTGTGGTCGCGAAATCCACCGCGACGCGGTGACCATTGCGAACTGAGGGATGCAACAAAATGGCAAAAGGCTCCCCGCCCGATGGGTTTAAAGGGGCCCCCGAAAAGGCTCTGCCTTTTTGGGGAAGAGGAGTGATGATGGAACGGCCGAAACCTCCCCGTTTAGGGGAGGAATGGCCGTGAAATCCATCACGACGAAAGAAGCGGGCCAAACCGGCCCGCTTCTCCCCCGTGTCTAACGGGAAAACCCCTCTTACGCCTAAACGATGATACCGATTATAACATACCACCCCCTCCCCTTCCCTTAAACAAATTATTTTGCCTTTTTTCATCTTTTTTCTTATAATAGCTTTATGGCCTTTGGCTCATTTTAACGAAGAGAGGTAATCCTATGGTCAAAAGAAAACTCATCCGCGGGGGAAACATCCTGGCGGTGATCGGCTTTGCCGCCGCGTTCGCGGGAGCGGTGCTTTTAAGCATCCCCCTGGTGCTGCTGGCGCTGTTCGTGTCCGCCGGGGGCATCCTCATGATCGCCTTTTCGGGCAGATGCCGCAGCTGCGGCTGCTTTGGCGCCGCCCGCTACACCCAGCCTTTTTACAGTCCGGAGGTGTACCGCTGCCCCAAGTGCGGCGCGCCCATCCGCTACGATGACCAGAAGCAGCCCGAGGCGGAACACGAGGAACAGGACGAAGAGGGCGGGCAGGACGGGGAAACGAAATAGTCCTTATCAGGCGGCAGGCGGGGCAGAAAGCGCCCCGGCGTTTTGAAAAATGGTCGCCATGGTGAAAACCGTGATAAAAGCCGCAAAGCGCTTAAAAACATTTGCCCCAATCCGCACGGTGTTGAAAACCGCACGGTGATAAAAACGAGAAGGAGGACGACAGATGAAAAAAGACAAGGAAGCCGCCCGGCTGGAGGCGGAAAACAACTTGAAGGAGCTGGCCCGTCTGGGGCGGGAACGGCTGTTTTCCCTGTACGAGTCCTCCGAAGAGGGGCTCGGCATCGTGGAGGCGGAGGATCGGCTCGACTACTACGGGGAAAACCTCATCGACCTCACGGAAGAAAAAAGCCTTGCCCGGCGGCTCCTGGAGAGCGTGGCCAACCCCTTTAACCTGGTGCTCATCCTGATCGGCGCGGTGACGTTTGTGACCGACGTGGCTCTCGCCAAAACCCCCAGCTACGAGACCTTCATTCTCATCATCGCCATCGTGGCGGTGTCTTCCCTCATCTCCTTTTTCCAGCAGGAGAAGTCGGGCCAGGCGGCGAAAAAGCTCAAAAGCATGATCTCCAGCCAGATCGACGTGATCCGGGGCGGCGAAAGCCGGGTGATCGACATCGGCGAAGCCGTGCCGGGAGACGTGGTGAAGCTCTCTTCCGGGGACATGATCCCGGGAGACGTGCGTTTTTTAACCGCGAAAGACCTGTTCATCGACCAGGCGGCCCTCACGGGGGAGTCCGACCCGTCCGAAAAGTTTTTGGAGCCGGGGCCGGGAGAAGAGGTGACGGCGCTTAAAAACATCGGCTTTCTCGGCACCAACGTGGTTTCGGGGAGCGCCACCGCCCTCATCCTCCATACGGGCAACGACACGTACTTTGGCAGCATGGCCCGCTCCATCTCCACCGACCGGGACAAAAGCGGCTTTGAGCGGGGGGTGGACGCCCTGTCCCGCCTGCTCATCACCTTCATGCTCTTTATGCTCCCCGTCATCTTCCTGGTGAATTTCTTAACCAAGAACGACTTTGTGGATTCCCTTCTTTTCGGCGTGACCATCGCCGTGGGGCTGATGCCCGAAATGCTCCCGGTGATCATGGCCTCCACCCTCTCCAAGGGCGCGGTGGCCATGAGCCGGAAAAAGACCATTGTGAAGCGGCTGTCGGCCATCCAGGCATTCGGGGAGATGGACATCCTCTGCACGGACAAGACGGGTACGCTCACGGAAGACCGGATCATCCTGGAAAAATACATGGACGCCCTGGGAGCGGACGACCCCCGGGTGCTCCGCCACGCCTTTTTGAACAGCTATTACCAGACGGGGCTGAAAAACCTGATCGACCTGGCCATCATCGCCCGGGCGGAGAAGGAAGGGCTTTCGGAGCTGAAGGAGCGCTATATCCGGGAAGACGAAATCCCCTTCGACTTCACCCGCCGGGTCATGAGCGTGGTGCTGACCGACCGGGGGGGCAAGCGGCAGCTCATCACCAAAGGCGCGGTGGAGGAAATGCTGGCAAAATGCGCCTTTGTGGAGATCATGGGGGAGGTGCGGCCTCTCGACGGGGCGCTTCGGGCGCGGGCGCTTGCCCTGGCCGAGGCAGAAGGAAAAGCCGGGCTGCGGGTGCTGGCCGTCGCCCAGAAAAACGAGATACACGACGTGGAAAGCTTCGGCGTGGCCGACGAGAGCGACATGGTTTTGATCGGCTTCGTGGGCTTTTTAGATCCGCCCAAGGAGAGCGCCCGTCCGGCCATCGAAGCCCTGAAAAAGCACGGCGTAGGCATTTTGGTGCTCACGGGGGACAGCGAGGGTGTGGCGAAAAACGTCTGCGACAAGCTCTCCATTCCCACCAAGGGCGCGCTCACGGGCGCGGACGTGGAAGCCATGAGCGACGAAGAGTTAAAAGAGCGGCTCCCAAAGATCAGCCTTTTATCCAAGCTCACGCCCTTTGAGAAACGGCGGGTGGTGCGGCTCCTCCAGGAGTCCGGCCGGACGGTGGGCTACCTGGGGGACGGCATCAACGACGCGCCGCCCATGCGCCAGGCGGACGTGGGCATTTCGGTGGATTCGGCGGTGGACATCGCCAAGGAGACGGCGGACATCATCCTCTTGGAAAAGGATCTGATGGTGCTGGAAGAAGGGGTGGTGAGCGGCAGGCGGACCTTCGCGAACATTTTGAAATACCTGAAAATGTCCACCAGCGGCAACTTCGGGAACATGCTGTCCGTGCTCATATTAAGCGCGTTTCTCCCCTTCCTGCCCCTGCTCCCCGTGCACATCCTCATCCAAAACCTGCTTTGCGACTTTGCCCAGCTGGGCATGCCCTTTGACCGGGTGGAGGAGGAATACATCGCCCCTTCAAAGAAGTGGGGGCGCAAGAGCCTTCGGCGGTACATGTTTTTCTTCGGCCCGGTGAGCACGCTTTTGGAGCATGGCCTGCTTTTTCCTGCTCTACTTTGTGCTGGGGTACAACACCCCCGCCGCCGCGCCGTACTTCCACACGGCCTGGTTTTTGTTCGGCACGGTCTCCCAGACGCTCATCATCCACCTGATCCGGAGCCACAAGCCCATCTTCAAGAGCCGGCCTTCCTGGCAGCTCACGCTGTCCACGCTCCTTGTGGCGGGCATCACGCTTTTGATCGGCTTCACGCCCCTGGCGCACCTCTTCGACATGGCGCCCGTGGCGCCCTCTTACCTCCTGTGGCTGGGGCTGCTCATGGCGGGGTACGCGCTGGTGCTCCAGCTGTTTAAGAAGGTGTATATTAAGAGGTATCATGAGTGGGTGTGACACGGCGTCGTGATGGATTCCGCGGCCTTGCCTCCCCTAAGCGGGGAGGTTTTGGCCGTTCCATCATCACTCCTCTTCCGCGAAAAGTCACGTTCGCATCGGCTTAGCCGATTTGCTCACTACCAACTTTTCGCGGGATTTGTACAGAAAGTGTGAGGCGCTTCGCCTTTCAAGAAAAGGGCGTGTGCAGTTGGCGGGAGGCGCTTCGCCTGCCTTCGACGGAGGGTATTGAGGGAAGAGCTTGACCATGGCTTTTTGATAGTCCGTTGCCGCTCCTTTCCGGCAGAATGAAAAGCCCTCTCATTTTAGAAGCGGAGCCGTATAAGAGAAAACGAAAACCATCCCCCTTGAAGCGAAAAACGGAGAAACCATGAACCAAATGGACTTGCTGCGCCTGCACATGGCGGCGCTGTACACGATAGACGGGGAAGGCCGCCTGCTTTCTGTGAACGAGCCCTGGGACGGCGCCCGCCCCGCGCCTTTTCTTCATGTGGGCGTGGCCGGGGCAAAAGCGCACTCTATTTCCGCCGCGATCTGCCCGAGGGGGTGCGGCGGAAGGCGGAAGCGCTGGCCGGGGAAACCGCTTCGCCCGAGGCGTTCCTGCGGCTGCTGGGGGAGTACGAAGACGCCCGCCGCGGCAACCGCGATCTGCCTGAGGGGGTGCGGCGGAAGGTGGAAGCGCCGGCGGAAGGAGGCGCTGCCGAGGCGGGGATATTTAAAACGCTGGCCAGGAGACGCCTCTCCCTTCAGGAGGAGCTTTGCTACGCTTTTCCCGACGCCATCCCGCCCAGCGCGGGCTGCCGGGAAGTGACGCCGGACGACGCCGGCGCCTTCGACTTCTCCCTTTTCCCCTGGCTCATAGAGGAGCTTCCCTTCGTCCAACCCTGCTTTGCCTGTTTGGAGGGGAACAAGATCGTCTCCCTCTGCCGGAGCGTGCGGATTTTTTCTCAAAAGGACGGCATGATCTCCCCCGCCGCCCATGAGGCGAAGGAAGCCGAAGGGGCAAGTGTTTCGGGCGTGGCCTCCTCCCCCGCCGCCCATGAGGCGGGCATCGAGACGGCTCCCGCTTACCGGGGCAAGGGGTACGCAAAGGAAGCCCTCTTTGCCTGGGCGGGCGCGGTAGCCTCCCTGGGAGCGGTTCCCTTGTACAGCACCCTCAAAACCAACCTCCCCTCCCGCCGCCTGGCGGAAAAAGCCGGGCTCATCCCCTTCGCCT
>JAXGQH010000020.1:0-27238 GCA_040766545.1 Christensenellaceae bacterium | reverse complement strand
CTGTTCTAAGGTGTGGATGCCCTCCTTGGCCCAGCTCTTGCCTACTTCCTTGATGTAGCTCATCTTCACCCGGTTGCCCGAGCGGTTTTTATTGATGCAGTATTCCGCCAGCACCAAAATCACCTGGCGGGGCAGGGCGTATACGTCTAAAAGCTCATAAAACACCTTATAATCGTTATAGGAAAGCTGCCTGTCTGAAAAAAGCGCCTGGAGCATGGAGTTGAACCCCGCGTCCTTATACAGGTCGTCCCCCGCGATCTCAATGTGCTCCTTGGCCGAGCTGTAGATAAACTTGCCGCCGTAGGCCCCGATGCTGTACAGTCCCAGCCGCTGCAGGTTTTCCATGGCGTCAAAAAGCTCGTCCTTTGTAAGGCCGGTGGCTTTTAATATCTGCTCCACCTCCGCGCTTTTAAAAAGCAGCCCGTAGAGGTAGAGCCGTATGCTGTTTTCGTCCGCCCCTAGCAGCGTTTCAATGGCGTCCTTGGGGATGATGGCCATGTCGAGGGCTGTCTTGTCGAATTCAATCATGTCGTTAAAAACCTTATGATCTCCCCGTTTACCACCTGGGGCTTTTCAAAATGAGGCAGCGCGCCGGCGTTTCGCACCTCCAGCACTTTGCTGTCGGGGAAGGCCGCAAAAAAGTCGTTCATCACCCTCCGGCTGGACAGATAGTCCTCCATGCCCGTCACAAAGAGGATGTCGGGGGTATAGCCCTTGAGCTTTTCCAGCATGGGCTTGTGCTCAAAGTTGCTCACGCACATGCGCACGCTCTGCTGCACCCGGGCGTTCAGATAAGGACGGCAAAAGGCTTCCACATCCTTTCGCGTGAGTACGGTGCGGTCGAAAAACGCCTTGGCCAGCTGGCGCTCCATATAAAAGGTGTCCTGAAAACGCCGGATGGTCATGCCCCCCAGCATACCCGGCAGCCTGCCCGCGCCGGCAAAATGGGTGTCCAGCAGGGCGCTTGGGGAGATGAGGGCGAGCTTTCGGACCGTTTCGGCATTATAATAGCAATAATCAAGGGCGTAAGCTGCGCTTTGCCCCGCGGCAATGATCAAAAAGGGCGGAAGCCCCAGCCCTTTTGCAAAGGCCTCTATGAAAAGGGAATAATCGTCGATGGTGTAGTCCATGTCCGGGCAGCCCGACAGGCCGTGGCCCGGCAGATCGGGCAGGATGACCCGGAAGTGTTTTGCAAGGGCGGAAAGGTTGCGCTTAAAAAAATATAAAGACTGGGCGGCATCGTGAAGCAGCAGGACCGGCGGGCCGACGCCCACATCCACATACCTGACTCTGGTTTTAACGTGTATCGGCTCCTCGTTTCCCTTTTGATCCGTAACCGTTGTTGGGAAGCCCACGGTGATAAACTGGCTCACCGTCCTTTGCAGGCCTGGCTGGTTCGTTTTCAAACACCTTTCCTCTTCCGTTGCGTCTTTCCTTTACTATCATACTATTTACTGTGTGTTTTAGCAAGAATCTTCCTGCCCGCCATCTCCCGGAGTTTCTTTTCGGTGTTGAGCCGGGGAGAGAGGACGCACTCGTTTAAAAGCGCCTGGAGCACTTCCCCCACCAGAGGGCCGCTCACGCCGAACCGCTCCATGATCTCGTGCCCGTCTATGTTCAGCTCGGCCACGCTCATGGGCGTCCCCTCCTCCTTCATCTTGTCCGCGATACGGCGGAACTTTTCCGCCGTCTCCACGGGGAGCTTTTCCGTGCCGCTCCCGATAAAGTCCGCTTCCCGCAGGTCGGCCAGCTTATAAAAAAGCTCGTAGCCCATGGCCTGCGCTTTTCTCCGCACTTTGTTCTCCCGGGCTTTGCCGTTCAGGTCGTACATGTGAGTCCGTATGAGCGCCTCCACATTGGCCGCCGTCTTTTTGTCCATGCGGAGCTCCTTTAAGCGGAGCGCCGCGATGTCCGCGCCGATCACGTCGTGACCCAACATCTTCCCCGTGCTTTTAAAGACCACGGGCTTGCCCACGTCGTGGAGCAGCGCCGCGTAGCGAAGCTCCCTGTCCCGCCGCGCCGCCGCCACCGTGTTCACCGTGTGCAAAAACACATTATACTTGTGGTACTGGCAGGCGCCCACGTCCCGGTAGCCCGCAAATTCGGGCACCAGCCGGGTGAGAATCCCCATGGCCTCCAGATACAGGAGCCCTCTTTTGGGGGCGGGCACGGGGAGGTTAATGGGGTATCTGCCGTCGGACAGCAGGATTTTATCCAGTTCGGCCAGCACCCGCTCTTTGGAGACGGCCTCGATCTGGGCCGCGTATTCCCGGGCGGCACAAAACAGCGCCGGGTCGATGGTAAAGCCCAGCTCGCAGGCAAAGCGGACGAGGCGCAGCAGGCGGAGCGCGTCGTCTTTAATGATGTCCGCCGGGTCGGCGGTGGTGGAGCGGAGCCGGCGGCGTTTCATATCCGCAAGCCCCCGGCCGGTGGGGTCTTCCACCCGCTCCGAAAAGATATTGTAATAGAGCGCGTTCACGGAAAAATCCCGGCGGAGCGCGTCTTCTTCCATGCTTACGCCGATCTCCACTTCCGCAGGCTGATGGCCGCCCCCCGGGGCGTAGCTCTCCCGCCGGAAAGTGGTGTGCTCCACTTTCTCTCCCAGTATGCGGAGCTCCACCGTCCCGAGGCGCTTGTTCACAATGGCCGCGGGAAAGGAAAGCTCCGCCGCCCCGGCCAGCAGCCGGTCGGGCAGCACGGGGGAAGCCAGGTCCATATCCGCCGGGGGAAAGCCCAGAAGGGCGTTTCGCACATAGCCCCCCACCACATAGGCCTCTTCTCCCAGCCTTTGAAAGAGCTTTTTGATTTCGCTCAGTATTTGTTTGTCCTGTTCGCGTATCACGTTCGTCATTGCCCTTATTTTATCACATTTTTCGTGAAACAAAAACCTTTTCCCGCTTCCGGGCGTTGTCTTTTGCTCCCCGAGCGGTTATAATGAAAAAAATATCGGAGGAGACCATGAAACATCCCATCGCCACCATCCTGACCGCCCGGGGCAGCATGAGTTTTGAGCTGTTCCCCGACTGCGCCCCCAACACGGTGAACAGCTTTATTTACGCCGCAAAAGCGGGTCTTTTTCAAGACAGGCTCATCAAGCGTATCGTGCCCGGCTATGTGATCGAGCCTTCCTATACCCATTTTGACGACGAGCGCTGCCACTATCATCTCCGGGGGGAGATGGAGAAAAACGGCTTTTCCAACCCCCTCCCGATGAAGCGGGGCACGCTGGGCCTCGGAGGGAGCGGAGGGAACACCGTCTCGGGCACGGACATTTTCATCGTGCTTTCAGACGAGGCGGGAAAAAAACTTCAGGGCAGATACCCCGCCTTCGGCCAGTTGATCCGGGGAGAAGAGGAGCTTTGCCGTCTGGAAGCCGTGGGCACCAAAAGGATCGACGCGGGCGGCGGCGTGGAGGTGAACGAACCCTTAAACGAGGAGCGCCTATCCGTTTTTGTGGAAACGTTCGGCCTTGATTATCCCGAACCGGAAACGGTGGAGGGCGGCCTTCCAAAAGCATGACCTTCTATCCCCCGCGTTTTCCTGAGGTATTTTGCACGAAAATACCCTGAGGCGGCCCGTTTACCCGATAAGACGGCAAAAAATATAAACAGAGCGTAAAAAGCCTGAAAAGGGCTTTTATTTTTGCAAAAAATGGTGTATAGTATATATATAAGTAAGTAAGAAGTTTGGGGGCCTGGAGCCCCCCTTTTGCGGAATTCAAAACGAAAGGTTTATCGATATATGGAAAACAATATTTCTCATTATGACGAAAGCAATATCCAGGTGCTGGAGGGTCTGGAGCCCGTCCGCAAGCGCCCGGGTATGTACATCGGCTCCACAGACGAGCACGGCCTGCACCATCTGGTTTACGAGATCGTGGATAACTCCATCGACGAAGCCATGGCCGGCTTCTGCAGCAAAATCGACGTGGTGCTCACCCGGGAGGGGGGCCTTCGGGTGACGGACAACGGCCGGGGCATCCCCACGGGCATCAACGAGCAGACGGGCAAGTCCACGCTGGAAGTGGCCGTGGCCATGCTCCACGCGGGCGGCAAGTTCGGCGGCGGGGGCTATAAGGTGTCGGGCGGGCTTCACGGGGTGGGCGTGTCCGTGGTGAACGCGCTGTCCGCCAAGCTCACGGCCACCGTCAAGCGGGACGGCCGCATCGTGACCCAGGAATACTCCCGGGGCATTCCCCAGACCGAAGTGACCGAGATCGGCAAAACCGAAGAGACGGGCACCATCATCGAATTCATCCCCGACCCGGAAATATTCGAGACGGTCACCTTCAGCTACGACACGCTCCGAAAGCGCATGCGGGAAATGGCCTTCTTAAACAAGGGCATCCACATCTCCCTTGCGGACGAGCGCACCGATCCCGTGGTGAAGCACGATTATTGCTATGAGGGTGGCATCGTCTCCTTCGTGGAATACCTGAACAAGGGGAAAACCTCCCTTCTTGACAACATCATCTATATGGACGGACAGAAGGATATGGACATCGTGGAAGCTGCCATCCAGTATAACGACAGCTACAATTCCATGATCTATTCCTTTGCCAACAACATTCATACCGCCGAGGGCGGCACCCACGACCTGGGCTTCCGCACGGGGCTCACCCGGGCGGTGAACGACTATGCCCGCAAGTACGGCATGCTGAAGGAAAAAGATGAAAACCTCTCGGGGGACGACGTGCGGGAGGGGCTGGTGGCCATCATCAGCGTCAAGCTCCCCGAACCCCAGTTCGAAGGCCAGACCAAGACCAAGCTCGGCAACAGCTATATGCGCACATTGACGGATAAAATCGTATACGGGAGCGTCTCCGAATATCTGGAGGAAAACCCCAAGGAAGGGAAGCGCATCATCGACAAATGCCTCGTGGCGAGAAACGCCCGGGAGGCGGCCCGGCGCGCCCGGGATATGACGAGAAGCAAATCCTCCCTCTTTTCCATGCCCGACAAACTGGCCGACTGCACTAGCAAGAACGTGTCCGAGCGGGAAATCTTCATCGTGGAGGGAGACAGCGCGGGCGGCAGCGCCAAGAGCGGCCGGAACCGGAAGACCCAGGCCATCCTCCCCCTTCGGGGCAAGATACTGAACGTGGAAAAAACCCGGTACGACCGGGCGCTGGCCAACGCGGAAATCCGGGCCATGATCACCGCCTTCGGGGCGGGCATCGGAGCGGATTTCGATATTTCCAAACTCCGCTACGACAAGATCATCATCATGACGGACGCGGACGTGGACGGAAGCCACATCAGGATACTGCTTTTGACCTTCTTTTACCGCTATCTCCGGCCCATCATCGAGGAGGGGCACGTATATGTGGCGCTCCCGCCCTTATACCGGCTGTCCAAGGGCAAGGATCACTTCTATGCCTACACCGAGGAGGAGCGGAACAAGTTCCTGGCGGAAAACAGCGGGAGCTTCGACATACAGCGCTACAAGGGTCTCGGAGAGATGGACGCCGTCCAGTTAAAAGAGACCACCATGGACCCGGAAAAACGGACGCTTCTCCGGGTGACCATCGACAACGCCATCGAGGCCGACGAGCTGTTCACCATCCTCATGGGCGAAGAGGTGGAGCCGAGAAAAGAGTTCATTGAAGAAAACTCCACCATGGTGGACAATCTGGACATCTGATTTTTAAAAAAACACGTTCATGAAGCGCGAGGCGCGGGGTGATTGACCCCCGGCCGAAGAGTGGCGTTCAAGAGCCGCGGCGAAGTGTGAACGCGGGCAATGATTTTAAGGAGCGGCACATGCAAAACGACAATACCGGCAGCACCAACACTTCCAGGATCATCCCCCTAAATCTCACGGGGGAGATGAAAAAATCCTTTATTTCCTATGCCATGGCGGTCATCATCAACCGGGCGCTCCCCGACGTGCGGGACGGCTTAAAGCCCGTGCACCGGCGGATCATCTATTCCATGACCGAGCAGGGCATCACCCCCGACAAGCCCCACAAGAAGAGCGCCCGTATCGTGGGCGACGTGCTGGGCAAGTACCATCCCCACGGAGACAGCGCCATCTATGAAAGCCTGGTGCGCATGGCTCAGGACTTCTCCACCCGCTACCTGCTGGTGGACGGCCACGGCAACTTCGGCTCGGTGGACGGAGACGGAGCGGCCGCTATGCGGTACACCGAAGCGCGCCTCGGGAAAATCTCCCTGGAGCTGGTGCGGGATCTGGACAAAGACACCGTGGATTTCTACCCCAACTTCGACAACTCTTTAGAGCAGCCCGCCGTGCTTCCCGCCCGCTTCCCCAACCTGCTGGTGAACGGCACGGGGGCATTGCCGTGGGCATGGCCACCAACATCCCGCCCCACAACCTGGGGGAGACGATAGACGCGGCCTGCGCCCTCATCGACGATCCGGAGATGGACATTGAAGACCTGATGCAGTTCCTCCCCGGCCCGGATTTTCCCACAGGCGGGCAGATCATGGGCTTTTCGGGCATCAAGCAGGCTTACCGCACAGGGCGGGGCAAGCTCCGCCTCCGGGCCAAAGCCGAAATTGAGACGGAAAAAGACGGCTCAGAAAAATCGTCATCACCGAAATCCCTTATCAGGTGAACAAAGAACTGTTGGTGAGCGCCATCCGGACGTTGGCCCGGGAGAAGCGGGTGGAAGGCATTGCCGACGCCAACGACGAATCCGATCACGCGGGTCTGCGGGTGGTGATTGATGTGAAGCGGGGCTTCAGCTCCTCGGTCATCTTGAACCAGCTGTATAAGCACACCCAGATGCAGGTCACCTTTGGCATCATCATGCTGGCCCTTTCCAACAACGAGCCCAAAGTGCTGAACCTGAAAGAGATTTTGGAACAGTACATCGCCCACCAGCGGGAAGTCATCGAGCGCCGCACCCGGTTCGAGCTGGAAAAGGCGGAAAAGCGGGCGCATATACTGGAAGGCCTGTTAAAGGCCCTCGACGTGATCGACGAGATCATTGCCGCCATCCGGGCGTCCAAAGACGGAAACGAGGCGAGAGCCGCCCTGATGAGCGGCTTCGGCTTCACGGAGATACAGGCTCAGGCCATTTTAGACATGCGTCTCCAGCGGCTGACCGGACTGGAACGGGAGAGGCTCCAGCTGGAGTTTGAAGAGCTCCAAAAGCAGATCGCCTATTTTAAAGAGGTGCTCTCCACCCCGAGCATGGTATACCACATCATCAAGACCGACCTTCTGAAATCAGACAGAAGTATTCCGACCCCCGCCGTACGGAAATCACCTTTGACGAAGACGAGATCGACATGGAGGAGCTGATCCAGGAGGAGGAGATGGTGGTGACCCTGACCCACCAGGGCTATATCAAGCGGAGCGCCAGCGACAACTACCGCTCCCAGCGCCGGGGCGGGCGGGGCGTCACCGGCCTCTCCACAAAAGATGAGGATTTTGCCCTGGATATATTCGTCACCTCCACCCATAACTACCTGCTCTTCTTCACCACCAAAGGCAAGGTGTACAGCAAAAAGTGCTACCAGGTGCCCGAAGGTGGCCGGCACGCCAGGGGCATGGCCATTGTGAACCTGCTGGCGCTCGATCCGGAGGAAAAGGTTTCGGCCGTCTTCCCCATCTCGGGCTTTGAGGAAGAGTTCAATCTGGTGATGATCACAAAAAAAGGCATCATCAAAAAGACGCCCCTCTCCGCTTTCTTGAACATCCGCCAGAACGGCATCATCGCAATGGGCATCAAGGAGGGAGACGAGCTCATCAGCGTCATCCGCACCCGGGGAGACAACCGGATCGTCATCGGCACCAAAAAGGGCATGGGCATCGTGTTCCACGAGGAAGACGTGCGCCCCATGGGCCGGACGGCCATGGGCGTGCGGGGCGTGAAGCTCAGAGGCGGAGACGAAGTGATCGGCGCTTCCCGGCTGGAAGACGACCAGTGCGTGCTGGTCATCTCGGAAAACGGCTACGGCAAACGCACGCTTGCCTCCGAATACCGGGAGCAGGCCCGGGGCGGCATGGGGAGCAGAACGCTCTATGTCACGGAAAAAACGGGCAGTATGTGCGCCATCCTCACCGTGCGGGACCACGAGGACATCATGCTAGTGAACGACCAGAACGTGATCATCCGCACCAACGCCGACGACATCTCTGTGTTTGGCAAAGCGGCTCAGGGCGTGCGGCTCATGCGCCTGGAAGAGGGGGGCAAAGTGCTGGCCGCGGCCAAACTTCCCAAGGACATGGGCGAGGAGGAAGAGGAGTAAAAAAGCGCTTTTTGAGGGGTCTTTCAAAGGCCCCTCAATTTTTTTAAACAAGTTGACACGCAAAAGCCCCTTTGCTATAATGACTATGCTCGCTTTTTGAGGGAAGGCTTGGAGAGGTGTCCGAGAGGTTTATGGAGCTGGTCTTGAAAACCAGTGATACCGCAAGGTACCGTGGGTTCGAATCCCACCTTCTCCGCCATATAAAGCAGCGCAACGCATTGGATATCAAATTTCTTCCCTCCGTCATGGTGAGACGGGATTCGAACCGGAGCGAGCGCCGCCGGTGGCGGGAGGAGCGAGCAGAGGAGGCCCGAAGGGGAATCCCACCTTCTCCGCCATTTTTTATGAGCGCCTTGTCATCGGATGGGAAGTTTATAAAACTGTATGGGGAAAGCCGGAAATCAGCCATATCTTTTTTAAGCCCGGCAAACAGAATAGCGATTTTTTATTTTGGAGAAGTACCCAAGTACGGCCGAAGGGGCTCCCCTGCTAAGGGAGTAGTGTGCCATAAGCGCAGCGAGGGTTCGAATCCCTCCTTCTCCGCCACGTCGGAGCAAAGTTCGCTTTGCTCCGTTTTCTTTTTTTCAAAAGAAAACATCCGCCCGCTTCCTTGCTCCTCCTCTTCCGCAAAAAAGCATGTTCTCGTCGCCTGCTCGGTTGTAAACGCCCTCGCTGCGGCTTTGGCTTACTACCACCTTTTTGCGGGATACGAGCATATGCATCTGTTTTATAGTCATTAAAAAGAGCCCATTGCAATCATATTTTGGTTTTTTTATTTGTCTATTTTTATAAAATAACCCGCCTTTTAACCCACTTTTACAGACAAAAAGGACCCGATCAACATTGCGCCCTTTTTGTCTCTCTCCGGCCTTATATATTAAGCTCTTTTTTTATTGCCGCCTGGAGCACTGCCGAGACATTCAGCCCCGCCTGCTCTGCCGCATCATTTAACCAGGATGGAAGCGATACGTTTCTTCGTACAATCCGCCTTTCGTTTGCCCTGCGGTAGGCATCAAAATCCACGTCCACCATGGATACCATCTCCTTCGCCGTGGGTTTTATAGCGTCCACACTCGTGGGTTCCGGTATTGCTTTTTTATCATCCTGCATATCAATCCCCATCAGCCCGATTGCGTCCCGTGCCATCTCAATGGCTTCCGCCAAGTCCGCGCCCTGGGTACTTATATCCATATCCGGCACCCACACGGCATATCCTCCCTCAGACATTTTAAAAACAACAGGATATACTTTTTTCATAATGAACCTTACTCTTTCTTTTATATATTCGGCAAGTGAGTCTTGCTTTATTATATTGCCTGTATACTATTATACATACTTATTGTGTATAGAAACAAGCAATTTAACTCTTCTGTGACTCTTTAATAACCAATACGTAAGATATTGACAGTACTCAAACAATTCCTCCAGCAAGCATGGCGAATGGTGCATTTCCTTTATTTGTATTATAATGAGATACAGAGGATGGACACGCCGGGAGGTGTTAAACATAAAAGACCATTTTTCCGAGGTGAAGCTGTTCCAGGTCAGGCCCGACCAGCTGGCGGAATTTGAAGCCCTCATTGAGACCGTGGCGGAAGCGCAGCGGCGGCAGCCCGGGTGCGCCCACATCAAATATTTGAAGCGCTTTTTCACGATAGACGGCGTTGAACGGGGCAATCCTCCAAGAGAGCTGACAAAGATTGTAAAATGCGTCAAGTATTTTTCATATTGGGAGTTTGATTGCAAAGAAAACTACGGAAAAGCGATTGCGTGGTTTTTCGACCGTTACGGAAAGGAAATCCAAAGGCTGCTCATCATGCCCTTTGACATTCACTGCGGAAACACCCTCTATTCGGCATAGGCCCGCCGGGCGACCGGCAAAGGCCGCGCCTTGAGGAAAGGAGTGGGTGAACCTTATGACAAAAAAGAAATGGCTTTGGGCTGCCCGGGCGCTCATTGCGCTTTCCTGCGCCGCCCTGCTGTTCATTGCGCTCAAGGTGATGCTTGGAAGTCCGGGAGAGGGCGCTCTCGTCGTAACCCACGCGCCCACGGAAACCGCCGGAAGCGCTTCCCCCTCCGTCTCCTCTCAGGAGGTGTCCCTCTCTTTCATCGAATCCGCAGAATTGCGGATGCCCGGCCTTGGGGAAAACCTTCCCTGCGGGCAGCGCTTTCATCTGAGGGGCACGGTTCAGTCCGGCGAATCCCTCACGGGCGTGACGATCACCATCCGCCATGAGCAAAAGGCCGATCCCCTGTACCCTTATACGGCCACCGTCACATTTGAGGCGTCTGATCACGTCACCTCCTACGCTCTGGAAGATGGGGAACGCCCGGTGGGCGGCGCATCCATAGACGATCTCATCTCCTTTGGCAGGCTGCTGCCCGGGCGCCATTCCCTCACGTTAACCGCGTCCACTGTCTCGGAAAAGAATATCACCCTTTTTTCAGCCGAATTTATCGTGGATGAACCCTCGGAATGGACACCGCTCATTTCAAACAATTTCCGGAACAATTATCTGGAAGCGCTTGCTTTTTTTAAGAAGCCCGAACGGTTTTTGTTTCAATACAAATGGGCGGACGGCCGGAATATCATCACAGACCCGGCGTGGGTGGAGGCGTATATCACTTCGGTAACAGGTGTGGGCGGGAAGAAGTGGCAAGTTCACGTGGACGCCATTCCTTACTTTGAAAAAGCCGTGGATTATCTGGAAAACACCTATGTGCGGGTGCAGGGCAACGGGCACGACTCGGGCGTGATCCGGCTTTCCAAACTGATCAAGGCCTTTAACGGCTCTTACTATTCCAGATTTGTAACTGAAAAAACCTTTGTCAGCCACCACGCCTTCGGTACGGCGATTGATCTCAACGCCGCCCTTGTGCCCAATAACAACGACATTCAAAATCATGACATCATCCGGCATGAAGTGAGGGACTGCCTGGCTTATGACGGAATTGTGAAAAGCGGCGGAAAGAGCTATTACAGCTTCACCTACACCGGGGAGTGGCAGGAATATCATCAGGAGGTCCCCGCCACGGTTTTGAACTATCTGCTGTATGAACTGGCTTTTTACCGCGCCGGTTTCGGATGGGGGTATTATTATTCCCATACCTGCGACGCCATGCATTTCACTCTTTCCGAACGAAACATAGCCGAGCACGGCGACGCGGATACGGGGCTGCGCAAAGTCTATGCGTATGCGGAGTAAATGAAACCTTCCCGCAAATACGCCCGGATTCTTTGCGCCTGTTTTGAGCGGGATGATTTTCCATTTGCTCTCTTTCCGTTCCGGTTTTGCAAAATGTTCGCCTTCTCCTTCTTTTCCAGCAAAGATACCCCTCTTTCCTATTGCCTGAATCCCCCGGCTTTCCATGTGATATAATCATCATAAAGAGGCGTGCCCCGCAGAAGAATTGCGGGCGGCATCGGGGAAACGGGCGGAACAGAAAAGCTCCCTAACCGCCCATGGAGCGAGCGCGCCGGCCGCCGGGCAGGGCGGCGTTTTTACCGTTATAAAAGGAGGCCTTTTTATGAAACGAGCCTTTTCTTTCTTCCTTTGCGCCCTTGTTCTGCTCCCTTTATTGGGAGGGTGCCGTAAAAAAGAGCCGAACATCGTCTTCACGGGCGTCATAGAAGAAGTCCGGGAAAAATCCCTGCTGGTGCTCACCTCCGACGATGTGGGTTTTCAGAAGGCCAGCGTGGGTTTTGCCCCCGGTTTGAAGGCCGGGTTCGGCTTGGCCGTTGGGCAGACCGTGAAAATCACCATCCTGCCCGAAATTCGCGAATCGTACCCCGTACAGGTCACCGCGGTGGCCATAGAGCTTATTTCCCAGCCGGAGGAGCCGGATGAGACGGATGAAACCATCTTCTTTTTCCGCACCGTCAGCAAAGAGCGGGAGGGGTCTTTTGATTTTCTCCTTTCTCGGGCTGAAAACAGCGAGATGCTTTTCATGAGCAGCGTCCGGCATTTGCCCGTGATGCTCTTTTCCGACTCGGCTTCCCTCCGGGACTTTATGGACGCGGGGATGGACTATTTTGAGTTTTCCCAAACCTATGAGGGGGAAAAGAGCTTTGCCGACGCCCTGCCAAAGTACGACGACGCATTCTTCGGGGAAAACAGCCTGCTCCTGCTCTACACCTCCGAATCCAGCGGCTCTATACGCCACCGGGTGGAGGCGGGGATTGCAGATGGCAAATTCACCGCCGTGATCGAAGAGATCGTTCCGGACGACCTGACCGACGATATGGCTTATTGGTTCATCCTTCTAGAATTTCCAAAGGACGCCCTTGCCGGATGCAGCCGGTTTGACGCGTATTACGGCTAAGGTTCCGCCTGTCTTGCCTTTTCCGCCGCGCGCCGGCCATATTAGGTAGGGCGGAACGGTTAAATCTCTTTCCGCGGTTGCCTGTTTTGAAGAGATTGCGTATATTGAAAACAGGAATGGAAATCACTTCTGTTCCGTCAGCGGTGTGAACAGCCATTGCGGGCATGTCCTGGGATGTGTTTTCAGTAGTAAAGACCACATCGCTGATTTTTTGCTTCTGGTCAGCGTAAGCGTATGACGGAAAGCCTCCGGGGGTTCTCCTGCGGAAAGCCCTTCGTGAGCCCTGTACTGGATTTAACCATCCGGACACGCCCTTTGAAAGGCGTGTTTTTTATTCCAAAAACACTTTAAGTGCACCTCTTTTGTCGAAAAATCTCTTTATAAAACCTTACGCCCTTTTTCCCGAGCGGCCGGAAGGGCAACCCTCTTTCTTCCCCCGCCCCTTGCCCTCCTCCGCCCTTTCCGGCTATAATGGTGTCAGCCGTCTTGAAAAAGGCGGGCCACGGAGGTAAACACATGCTCACGCGAAGCGCGACGCCCGAAATGGCGGAGGCCTGGAAAGCCGTCTCCGCCGCTTACAGACCCCGGCTCAGACCCAACCGTGCGCCGGCGGAGGCGCTTGTGGATTATCTGAAAAACAGATATCCCCTTCTCGAGATGAAAGACAAGCGCTGGAACCGTCTGGTGGAACAAAGCGTGCTGCAAAACGAATGGGCGGCGGAAAAGCTTCAAGGAAGAAAACCAAGGGCAGTTGTGTTTTCCCTTGAAAACAGGGGCGAAGGCGCCCGGCTGTATCAAGAACAGGAGCCGCTTTTTCAGGGGCAGGCCATTGTGGCGGGAATCGAGCTGGAAACGGGATATTTTCACGTGGAGGGAGCGGCGAACTATGGGACGAGCTGTTTGCCGCCGGGGGCTGGACGAGCGGGATTTGCAAAATGATTATTTAGTAGCCGAATACGTATCCTGCCTTAAAAATTCGGCCTGCTGGCGGAGGCGCTCATCCCCAGAAATGAGGGCTTTCGCTCTCTTCCAAAAGCTGCCCTATCCCTGGGGCGGCTTTTATGTTACCCTAAGAAAAGGAAAGGATGAAAAAGGCGGAGTCACCATGGCAGACAACCCATTAAAAATAACCGGCCGGACGGGAAGAGGCGCTTTACCGGGCGCCTCTCCCTTTTACTGCCCTGGTACCGCCTTCACGCCCGTCCGCTGCCCTGGCGGAGAGACCGGGAGCCCTACCATGTGTGGGTCTCGGAGATCATGCTCCAGCAGACGCGGGCCGAGGTGGTAAAAGACTACTATCTCCGCTTTTGCAGGCGTTCCCCGACGTGCAAGCCCTTACGGCGGCTCCGGAAGAGCGGTTTTAAAGCTTTGGGAGGGTCTTGGCTATTACAGCCGCGCCCGTAACCTGCAAAAAGCTGCCCGGATGGTGGTTTTTGAGCGGGAGGCAGCTTTCCGATACATACGGGGAGCTTCTTCTCCCGGGGTGGGGCCTTACACCGCGGGCGCCATCGCTTCCATCTGTTTCGAACGGCCCGTTCCCGCGGTGGACGGCAATGTGCTGCGGATACTGGCGCGCATGCTGGCCCTTTCTGAGCCGATAGACGCCCGCCGACAAAAGCGCATCGCCCGCTCTCTGGCGGCCGTCTACCCGGAGGGAAGACAGGGGCGCTTTCACCCAGAGCCTCATGGAGCTCGGGGCCACGGTCTGCCTGCCGGCCGGCCCGCCCCGCTGCGCCCTCTGCCCTTCTCCCCTCTGCGCCGCCTTTCAGGCGGGCGCGGCGCTGGATTTTCCCAAGCGGCGGAGAAAAAAGCAGGAAAGCGGCGAAGATCACCGTCTTTCTCCTCTCCTGCCGGGGGAAACTGGCCGTCCGCCGCCGGGGAGAGAGCGGGCTGCTGGCGGGACTATGGGAATTTCCCAATGAGGAAGGAGAGCTCTCCGAACAGCAGGCGCTGAACCTGGCCGCCCGGTGGGGCGCCGCGCCCCTTCGGCTCACAAAGTCCCAAAGGCGCACGCACATTTTTACCCACATCAAATGGGAGATGACCGCCTATTTCATCGACTGTGCGGCGGAGGCTTCCTTTTTCACCTGGGCGGAGGCGTCCGAACTTTCAAAAACCTATCCCCTCCCCACCGCCTTTAAAATGTTTTTGCCATAAACACTTTCTTTTGGCGTTCGCTTCAAAAACCGGAAAGCGCTTTGGCTTTCCCGCCCGGCCGGACTTCTTTTTGCCTCAAAATCCTTTTTCCTCCCTTTTCAACCGGGTATTTTCCTGCTAAACTGGAAAAAACAAACGCTTTCTATAAGGAGAAAAACGCATGGATAAAAAAAAGCGGGGCATGGGCGCATACCTGAACATGGGCACGGCCATCGGCGCCTGCGCGGCCATCGGCATTGTTCTCGGCGCGCTTCTGCATAATCTGGTGCTCTGGCTTGTTTTGGGCGCCGCGCTGGGCGTGGTTCTGGGCGGCGTGATCGAGCTTTATAAAAAGAAGTCCTGAAAGCGGGAAGAAACCCTTTTCCGGCCGGGGCGAACCCATCTTAATTTAAAAGGCATCTTTCCCCGTCGCCTTATATACTCCGTCCGGGAGGGGCACACTAAATAAAAAGGAGGAGCGTTCGGATGTCTGAAATTTATTTGGCGGGAGGCTGTTTTTGGGGGACGGAAAAATACCTGGCGTCCATACGGGGCGTGACGGAGACGGAGGTGGGCTATGCCAACGGCGGCACTCAAAACCCCGCATATGAGGAAGTCTGCCGGGGAAGCGGCCACGCGGAGACAGTGCGGGTGCGCTACGACCCCGCCCTGCTTCCCCTGGAATTTCTGCTGGAGCTGTATTATGACTCCGTCGATCCCCTTTCTCTAAACCGGCAGGGCGGGGACGCGGGCGTGCAGTACCGCACGGGCGTCTACTATACCGACCCGGCGGACGAGACGGTTATCCGCTGCTCCCTTGCCGCGCTCCAGAAGAAGTATGATCGGCCGGTGCGGATCGAAGTCCTGCCCCTGGCGCATTTTTACCCGGCGGAAGAGTATCATCAGAAGTATCTGGACAAAAACCCCGGGGGTTACTGCCACATCCCGCCTAAAAAATTTGAGCGGGCCGCCCGGGCTCTCGTAAATCCGGCCGGCTTTCAAAAGCCGGATGAGGAAACCCTGCAAAAAACCCTCACGCCCCTTCAATACCGGGTGACCCAGGAGAGCGCCACCGAGCCGCCTTTTTCCAACGCCTATTTTAACGATTTCCGCCCGGGCATCTATGTGGACGTGACCACGGGCGAGCCCCTTTTCTCCTCTTCGGATAAATTCGAATCGGGCTGCGGCTGGCCCAGCTTTTCAAAGCCCGTTGACCCAAGCGTGCTCCAAAATCGGGACGACCTCTCCCACGGCATGATCCGGACGGAAGTGAGAAGCCGGGCGGGAGACGCCCATTTGGGCCACGTGTTCCCCGACGGTCCAAAGGAGTCGGGCGGTCTTCGCTACTGCATCAACAGCGCCTCGCTGAAATTCATCCCCAAAGAGGAGATGGAAAAGGAAGGGTACGGATATTTGCTTTTTCTGGTCTGAGCTTTCCCGGCTGGTTTTTATTGAATACCGCATAACAAAAAAAGGGCGGGGCTTCTCCCCGCTCTTTTTCGTTCAGGGTTCACTTGGTTTCATTCCAGTCGTTCGCACTGACCGTATAGTAACAATAACGTCCGTTCAGGTTTTCCTCGCCTTTGGGAAACGCCCTGTATTCTTTTTTCACAAAACGCATACCCGCTTTTTGCATCACCCTGCCGCTTGCGGGATTATCCGCATGATGGTGCCCATGGATCGTTTGTAAACCGATTTGCGAAAAACCATGCCCGATGATGGCTTTGCACGCTTCCGTTGCCAATCCCTTGTTCCAGTATTTTCTGCCGATCAGATAATTTATGGCGGCACATTTTTTCTCTTCGTCCAGCGCGTTCAGATAGATATATCCGATTGCCTGATTATTTTCTTTGTATAGAACAACCCAGTGGTAAACGGAAAGGCGATCGTACTGCTCAATCCACTCTTTCAATAAAGATTTTGTTTCCTCAATATCCTTATGGGGAGACCATCCCCAAAACCTGGATGCTTCCCCGTCCGTTACCCAATTCAAAAATAGACCCTGCGCGTCCGACAGCTGATAACGCCTTAGGATCAGGCGCTCTGTTTGCACAACTTGTGTTCCGATGTGGTTGATCATAAAGCAGCCTCCTCCGGAGAAATCAACAACAATACCCGGTTATAATAAGTATTTCACATCGTTTCCCAACGGATGCCGCGCTTCATCCGCGCGTTTACAGCCGCAGACTTCCGGCAGGTCCCCTTGTGAAAACGCGGCCTCTCTTCCTGTGCCTGCCGCCTCAATAAACAGAACGCCGTGATCCCTGTAAGAACCGGCGTCCGTTGTTTTGCTCATACTCCCTTAAAGGGATGCTTTTCGGATATTCAATTCCTTCAGGACGCCAGGACGATCTCATACCACCAGCTCTGGTTCAGATAGTCCTGATAATACCTGCTGTACGGGTAGAAGACATACGCCCGCCCGTTCACCAGCTTCACGTCTCCCGGATTGGTGGAGGTGCTGGGGGTGGTAAAGGCCGTGTTGTTTATTCTGACGCCGTACCCCGCCACATAGGCGGGCAGGTTTGTGCCGGCGGTCAGGTACTGGTTGTCCCGGAACAGGTAATAGTTTCCCTGGTAATAGAAAATGGTGCCTGTCGGGATGTTGGTGCCCGGCTGGCCGTCGTGGGCGGGCTGAAACTGCTCCAGGTCGCCCCAGGTGTTCACTTTGTAGCGGCTGTCTCCCATGAGGTAGAAATACCCGGGCGTGTTCTCGGGCGTGCTGGGCGTGGGCTCTTCCTCCCCGCCCCCCGGCGTCTCTCCTCCCGCGCCTCCGCCGTGGTGGGAACAGGCGATCACGCCGTTTTCATCGTCCGCCGTATAAGTGCCTCCCGTGGGGCAGAGAAGCACGGCCACGTCCGCCGCGCACACCTCGTAATCGCCGGCCAGCACGGCCGACAGCGTCACTTCCCCGCTCTCCTTGTACTCCAGCTGCCGCACATAAGCGTAATACCGGATGATCTGGCTGCGGTTCAGCTGGCAGGCCTTTTCATCGGCTTTTTCAATCCAGCCCACCGCGGAGGGAACGATGATGGCGGATAAAACCGCCAGGATAAGAAGGGTTACAATGACTTCCACCAGCGTGAAGCCCTTTTTGTTTTTCCAACCGTTCACAACAACACCGCCTTCTTATAAGGGTACTTCCATATTTTAACATGCGCTTTTTTGCCCGTCAACCGCCCGCTTTTGAAGAAGCGCGCTTTTTTCAGTTCATCTGCCGCAGCAGGCTGCTTTTCCAGGAGTCGGGGCTGTGATGGATCACCCGCCCGGCAAAGCAGTTCCGAAGGAGCCGGAGGCAGGGTATCCGTTCGGCTGCCATGGCGTAAAGCATATAGTCGCTTTGTGCCAGCTTTTCCTCGGGCAGGGAGATGACCTCCCTTTCGTAGGAAACGGCCTCCATGCCGTGTATGAGCACGTTCATGAACACCTTCGGCCCGCCTTTAAAGCGGTATACGTACGTGGCCGCCGCTTCCCCTTCGTCCACGGCCAGTTCCACCGCCGCCGCGCCCCGTTGGCTCACCCCCGCCGACCAGAGCAGAAAGTCTTTGTCCTCCCCTTCTTCCCGGTCGTCCCCGGCCTCCGCCCCGCTTCGTTTCAAGGGAGGCATCATGCCAAGATACACCCCTTCCTTTCCCCAAAGCTCTTCAAAAAAACAGAGCGCTTCCCCGCCCGGCTCTTTTCTATGTTCTCCCGGGCGGCTTTTAACGAGGAGGGCCACCCCTTCCAGCTGAGAGAGGAGCACGCCGCCGCCTTTTGAATATGCGGGCCGCTTCCCCCACTTTGGAGGCGGGCAGAGAGGGTCGAGCCGCTTCACAATGTCCGCCGCCTGCCGGCCGATCCCTTCCAGCCGCTCGCTCAAGAGCCTGTGGAGCGAGCCGGCTTGAAGGCCGATTTTGGATATGCGGTATGTCTCGTCCGTGTCCAGCAAAATAGACAGCGCATAGTCTTTCATCTCCGCGCTCTTTATAAAATGGAGGGAGATGCGCCGGGCGCCCGCGTTTGGGGGCAGCAGGAGCAATGCGTTTTCATACAGGCGGATGACCGCCTCTCCCGAGGCTTCCCCGCCCATGTCCGAGTAAACATACTCTCCCTTTGCTTCAAAATAAAGGGGGCCGTCTGTAAAAAGGGCGCGCTCCGTGAGGGCGTTATAGGCTTTCCAAAGTTCCCGGTAAAACACTTCCTGGTCGTTGCCCAGGCGGGAAATCAGCACTTTTCCCCCTTTTGTGCTGAGAACCACCCCAAAGCCCTCCATGTAAAAGGCCCCGATTTCCCCATAGGAAAGTTCGGTGATGTCCAGCATGCTGATGAAAAACAGGCTTTCTTCGCCGATTTCGATTACAACCTCGCCGCTTATGGCGGCCGATTCCACGATGGCTTCAAACCTGCCGTCATTTCTCATAGATACCGCCTCCCTGCCCGCGCTTTTCTTGATTATATCCGCGGACAGGGCTTTTCGTCAAGAAAAGCCTTTTTCCGCGGGCAAAAAAAGCCCTCCCGAAAAATAAAAAGGGCTTTTATCATCTTTTTATCCACAAAGACCGCATCACAATTTGCTCACGGTTCCCTCTTTCACCCGGTAATAATCCGCCGCCGGAAAGCCCTCTATGCCAAGAGCGTCCGTGGCTGTGATGAACACCTGGCTCCCTTCCATAAGGGAGAGCAGGTTTTTCCGCCGGGCGGCGTCCAGCTCGGAAAACACGTCGTCCAGCAGGATCAGAGGCTTTTCACCAAGCGTCTCCTCGGCGATTTGGGCAAAAGCCAGCTTTAATGCGATCATGGCTGTCCGCTGCTGGCCCTGGGAAGCGTAATACCTGGCGTCTTTGCCGTTGATGAAAAAATCCATCTCCTCCCGGTGGGGGCCCAAAAGGGAAAGCCCCGCTTCCGCCTCCCGCTCTTTTATCTGCATGAGCTTTTTAAAAAGAGCCTGCTCGTCTCCCGGCTGGGCGGAAGGCTTATACTGAAGGGAGAAGGACTCTTTTCCCGAAAGCCGGGGAAAAAGCGCCCCCGCTTTTTTTTCCAGCACTCCCGCAAATTCCGTCCTCTTTTGAATGATGTACGCCCCGCTCTTCGCCAGAGCCGCGTTGTAGGTTTCAAGAAGGGTGCCGTCCAGTTTTTTATACTTCAGTATCTTGTTCTTGTTTCGGAGCACGGAATAGTAGGTCTGAAGTTCGGCGTAATAGACGCTTTGTATTTTGGAGAGCTCCATGTCCATCATGCGCCTGCGAAGGGAGGGCGCTTCCTTGATGGTCTTCAGGTCTTCGGGGGCGAACACCACGGAATTCAGCACGCCCATGAGTTCGGAGAGCTTTCTTGCGGGCACGCCGTTTATCCGGATGCCCCTCTTCCCTTCCCCCAGTATGTTGACCTCGATCTTGCCCGTCCGTTCCCCGCTTTCATACCTGGCGAAGATGCCCGCAAAAGCCGCCCCTTCCCGTATGAGCCGCAAGTCCTGGGCGCCCCGGAAGGATTTGGCGCAGGAGAGGTAGTTCACCGCCTCCACCAGATTCGTCTTGCCCATGGCGTTTTCGCCCAAAAAGACGTTCACGCCCCCGTGTATGTTTTCCAGCGAAAGCCGGCTGAAATTTCTGAAATCCTTTAAAGCCAGGGAGGTGATCCGCATAGGCCCTCACTGTTCGGCCACGTTCACGGGCACCACCAGATAGAGGAACTTCTCCCCCTTTTCCGGCTTGATGACGCAGGCCTGGAGCCTGCCCGTAAACTCCATATACACGCTCTCCTCTTTTAATATTTTAAACACGTCCAGCAGATACCGGGCGTTAAAGGCGATCTTCAAAAGCTCCCCGTCCACCTCGGCGGGCACGCTGTTTTTCCCCCGGCCGTACTCGGATACCGAGCTCACGGCGATGCCCGCGGGCTCGACGGACATGCGGATTAAGTTCGAGCTGTCCGTTCTGGCCAGCACCATCATGAGATCCAAGCTGGCCCGCATGGCCTCCGTCTCCACCTTCACCCGGGTCTTGTATTCCCCCGGAAGGATGGCGCTGTAATTCATGTATTCCCCGTCCAACAGCCGGGTGAAGATCACCGTCTCTCCCTCTTCAATGAAACAGGAATTGTTGGAAAAATAAAGATTCACCTCTTCCTCCCCTTCCGAAAGGATGCGGGAGGCGTCTTTCATGGTTTTGGCGGGGATGACGGCTTTCACGTCTTCGGCCACGCTTAACCGGATGGTGTTTTTGGCCAGGCGGATGCCGTCGATACCCACGATGCTGAGCGTTCCCTTTTCCTTGCTGGCCTCAAATAAAAGACCGGTAAAGATGGGTCGATCGTCCCCCACGTAAGCCGAAAAGGCCGTCGCTTCAATCATGTCTTTTAAATCGGCTTTACCCATGGCCACTTTTTTGCCGTTCAGCTCGGGGAAGCGGGGAAACTGCTCCGCGTCCATTTCAATCAAGTCCACGTTTGAACTCCGGCCTGATAGTTTTAAGACCGTCCCTTCTCGCTGGAAGACGATCTCCTCCTCGGGAAATTTATTCACCGTTTCAAACAGCACCCGGGCGGGGATGGCTGTTTCCCCCTCTTCTTCCACCTGGGCGTACACGCTGGTCTTAATGGCCGTCACCATATCAAACGTATCGAGCAGCAGCCGGCTTCCCTCGGCTTTGATATGGATGCACTCTAAAATGGAGCGCTGATACTTCACATAGGCCGCTTTGATTACAATCCCGATTCCCCGGAGAAGTTCTGTTTTGGTGCAGGTAAATTTCATAATCCCACCTCATATTTCTATTAAAATATATCTATTGTAGTCGTCGTGATAGGTGCTGTTGATGTTGTTGATATCCCCAAAAACCTGTTCGCACAGGGCTTTTTAAAGCCTCTTTCCTGTGGATAACCCTTTTATAACTTCTGCATCACTCGTCTATAAAGTGTGGATGTCTGTGGATAACCCTCTCTTTAAGGAGGGTTTTCTTTTTTCCGCGCTCCGCCCCTTTTGAAAGAGACCATCCATCCACAGTTTATGCACACTCTGTTCACTCCCGCACCCTCTGGGTGATGTCTCCCAGCTGCCGCTGAAGATCGGAGTCTTTTTTGATTTGCTCGGCGATTTTTTTGCAGGCGTAAATCACGGTGGAGTGGTTGGTGAGCCCCACATAATCGCATATTTTCTGGCTGGTGAGGTCGGTGAGTTCTTTTAGAAGATACATGCCCACCTGCCTTGGACAGGCGATCTCCCTGTTTTTCTTTTTGCTCAGGATGTCCTCTTCCGTGACGCCGTAATAATCGCACACGGTTTTAACCACGTGCCTTGGGGTCACGGCTTTGGGAGCGTTTACCACAAAAAAGGATTTGAGGGCGCTCTCGGCCATGGGAAGGGAAATGCTGTTCAGGGTGCTGTCCAGATGGGCCATGGCGATGACCCGCTTTAACGCCCCCTCCAGGTCCCGTATGTTGGTGTCCTCCTTGGAGGCGATGGCATGAAACACCTCATCGTCTATGTTGAGGCTGCAGCGGGTAATCTCCTTGATGTAAGGCGCCTTGTTTTTTAAGATGGCCACCCGGGTCTCGTAGTCGGGCAGGCCGATGTCGGCCAGAAGGCCCCACTGGAAGCGGGACAAAAGCCGCTCCTCCAGTCCGGGGATGTCCACAGGCGGCTTGTCTGAGGAGAAAATGATCTGCCTGTTGCCGTCCCGCAGGGTGTTGAAGGTGTGAAACAGCTCCTCCTGGGTCTCCTTGGCCCGGGAGATGAACTGGATATCGTCGATCATGAGCACGTCCACTTTGCGGAACTTGTTCCGGAAGTCCTCCATGGACCTCTTCTGCACGGCGTTCACATACTCGTTGATGAAAGCTTCGGTGGTGATGTAAATGATCTTGGCGTTTTTGTTGTTCTGAAGGATGCGGTTGCCGATGGCCTGCATCAGGTGGGTTTTCCCAAGTCCCACCCCGCCGTAAATGAACAGGGGGTTATAGGAAAGCCCGGGGGCGTTGGCCACGGCCATGGACGCGGCATGGGCCAGATTGTTGGACTTGCCCACCACAAAGGAGTCGAAGGTGTAGGAAGGGTCAAGAAAAATATTTTCAATCTGGGCCTCCTCCTTGGGGCGGCTCGACAGGTATTCGTCCAGTTCGGCGGAAACCAGGAATTTGGGGGTGATGTCCGCCGTTTTGCCGTACGCCTCGTAGTGGCACTCCTCCAGCACTTTTTTGATCTGGGGCAAAAACCGCTCTTCCAGCTGTTCCTTGTAGAACACATTGCCCACTTTAAAAAAGTATTTTCCCCCGTCCTCAAACTCGGGCGCCAGCATTTTGATATAGGTGTTGAACCCAACATAGTTGTTGTTGAGCGAAAAAGACTTTTCCAGCTTTTTTAAAGCCGTTTCCCATAGCACGGTGAACGAGTTCATAATTCCTCCGAAACAAAAAAACCTTCCCTATTCATGAAAAAGCATCGGGACGCGCCCTATGGCGCGCAAAACCGGCTCATCCGGTGTTGAATATGTTCAGTATAACACATTTTTCCGTCCGTTTCCTCCTGTTTTTATCTGGAAGGCGGGAAACTTCGGCCAACGGGATGTTATCAACATATCCACATTTTCATCCACAAAATGTGGATGAATTGAGAACGGTTCTCTCCCGCATTTGCGGGAACGGGAAAAAAGTTATCAACAATCGGGGGCCTTTATATCCACAGATGTTGATAACCAAAGGGACCCGTTTGTCGAATTTCTGGGGAATTTTTCCGTATTTTCCGAAAAGATTTTTTTGGTATGTGCGGATTTTCCTGCCTTTCCCTCTGTACAAAAAGCGGTGGGCCGTTATATAATACCGGGTAGTCGCGCCAAAATTCACAGACCCCTCTATTGACAGGGTGAGGCGCTTTCTATATAATAAAATCGTATTTTTATCGAAAAAAAGTGCTACGCGCACTTTAAGTACATATTGGGAAGAGGTAATTGTCTATGAAAATCGGAACATATCAGCCAAAAAAGCGCAAGAGAAACAAGATCCACGGGTTCAGAAAGCGCATGCAGACCAAGAACGGCCGCAGCGTGCTCAAGAGAAGGCGCAATAAAGGCAGAAAGAGACTGGCAGCTTAAAAAAAGATGTCGGGGGCTGTAGCGGGTTTATACAGCCCTTCCTTTTATAAGCCCCCTTTGTCCGGAGTAATGCGGTTTGAAAGCGGAAAAGAAGCTCGTCACATTGAAAAAAAACAAGGAGTTTGCCTTTGTATACAGAAAGGGCAGGGCGTTTTCTCAAAAACATCTGCTGCTCCTCTGTTTTGTGAACAAATACGGCGGGCTCCGCACGGGCTTTTCAGTGAGTAAAAAAGTGGGCGGGGCGGTCAAACGGAATAAAGTGAGGCGGAGGCTGAAAGAAGCCCTGCGGGGAGAGCTTTCTTCCGTGAAACTCTCGGCCGCCGCCGTGATTGTGGCCAAGCCGGGCGCTTACGAGATTTCCTACGGAGAACTTCGGCGGCAGCTCCTCTCCCTTCTTAAAAAAGCCGGACTCAATTGAAAAAGATACTGTTATATTTTATCGCGTTATATAAAAAAGGGGTGTCCCCCTATCTGCCCCCCTCCTGCCGGTTCCGGCCCACCTGCTCGGAATACGCCTATGAGGCGGTGGAAAAATACGGGGCTTTCAAAGGCGGATGGATGGCGCTAAGACGGATACTGCGGTGCAATCCCTTTTGCAAAGGCGGGTATGACCCCGTTCCTTAAGGACGACTGGAGGACCAATGAGTTTTTTAAACGATAACTTTATCGCTGATTTTTTAAAGCTGTCACTGAACATCGTCTATGAGTTTGTGGGCGCTTACTGGTTTGCCATCATACTGGTGGCCGTGTTTGTGCGCCTTGTGCTCATACCCTTTGACTTAAAGCAAAGGAAAAGCATGAAGCAGATGGCGGCCATCGCTCCCGAGGTGGAGAGCGTGAAAAAGCGCTTTGCCAACAACCCCAATCAGATGAACGCCAAAATACAGCTTCTCTATAAGGAAAACGGCATCAGCAGCATGGCGGGGTGCCTTCCCATGATCATCCAGCTGGTGGTGCTCCTGGCCTTTTACGGCGCGCTTAAATCCATCGCCACCAAGGAGACCATGAAGATCATCCTGGAGGCGGCGGAAGGGGGCGCGGGGAGCATGAATCTCACCGGCTGGCTCTGGGTGCACAACATCTGGCAGCCCGATTCGGGCATGGCGGGCGTGCTGCCCACGGCCTCTGAGTTTTTGTCCTTCCTTCAGAGCAACGCCAACGACATCTCCCCCCAGACCATGCAGATTTTGCAGCAAAAGGGTCTCATCATATTCGGGAACAGCGTGTTAAGCGTGAACGGCGCGGCGTACGACGCCCTGAAAAACGCCATCATTGAGGCAAACGGAGTGTCCGGTTTTGCCAATGGCTGGTTCGGCCTTCCCATCATCGCCGGCGGCACCATGTACCTCCAGCAGATGCTGAGCTCAAAGCGGAACAAGGGGGCGGAGGCGGCCCAGATGCAGCCCCAGCAGAACGGCGTCATGAAGTACATGTACCCCGTCATCTCCCTTTTAGTCTGCACCACCAGCAACACCATCTTCTCCATTTACTGGGCGTTTTCCAACGTATACAGCATTGCCGCCGACCTGATCTATAACTATTTCTACGACAGGAAGCAGAAAAAAGCCGCGCCGGTCACGGCGGGCTGACCTGGAAAGGAAGCATACATGAGCAAGTCTATCGAATCGAAGGCAAAGACGGTTGACGAAGCCATATTTGCGGGTCTGGAGGAACTGGGACTGGGCATCGACCAGGTCGATGTGGAAATCCTGTCCGAAGGCAGCAAAGGCTTTCTCGGCATCGGGAGAAGCGCCCTTGTCCGGCTGACGGAAAAGACGGCGCAGGACAACCGAGCCGAAGAGTTTTTAAACGGGTTGTTTTCTAAAATGGGCCTTTCGGCCGTCGCTTCCGCCCAGCCGGAGGGAGAGGCGTTAAGCGTGGAAGTTTCAGGAGACTCCACCGGCGTGCTGATCGGGCGGAGAGGGGAGACGCTGGACGCGCTCCAATACCTCACCAGCCTGGTGGTGAATAAAGACGCAAAAGACTATACCAGAATATTCGTAGACACGGAGAACTACCGGAAGAAGAGGGAAGAGACGCTGGTGAGCCTGGCCAACCGGATCGCCTCCAAAGTGGCCAAGTCGGGCAAGCGGGTGGTGCTGGAACCCATGAATCCCTATGAGAGAAGAATCCTCCACGCCACGCTCCACGACCATCCGGACGTGTGTACCACCTCGGAAGGGGAGGAGCCTTACAGAAGGGTCATCATCAAGAGGAAAAAAGGCGTGTAGCGCCTTCCATACTTCTACAAAGGCGCCGAGAAAGCGCCTTTTTCAACTGCGGGGTTTTTTATGGAGCAGGATACCATTGCGGCGGTGGCCACGGCCGCCGGAAACGCGGGCATCTCCGTCATCCGCATGAGCGGGCCGGACAGCCTCAGGATCGCAAAAAAAATATTCAGGCCGGACGGGAAAGGGTCCCTCCGGCCCCGGTATATGGCCCTGGGGAGCGTGCGGGAGGGGGAAGCCCTGATCGACCGGGCCCTCGGGGTGTACTTCAAAGCGCCCGCCTCCTATACGGGGGAGGACGCCTTTGAATTCCATTGCCACGGGGGCATGGTGGTGACCAACCGGGTGCTGGGGGCGCTCATGCAAAACGGCGCCCGTCCGGCCGAGCCGGGGGAGTTCACCAAGCGGGCTTTTTTAAACGGCAAGATGGACATTTCGGCGGCGGAAGCCGTGGCCGATCAGATTTTCGCCCTATCGGAAGCGGGGGCGGAAATGGCCGCCCGCCACATGGGCGGAGAGCTTTTTTGCCGCATCAGCGCTTTTCAGGAGCGGCTGACGGACACGCTCTCCGAAATCGAGGCGGTCATCGCCTATCCGGAAGAGGATTTGGAAGAGGAGACGGGGGAGAAGCTCCTTCCCGTTCTTTCCTTCCTCCGGCAGGAGCTTTCCTCCCTCCGGGGCACTTTCCGGCAGGGCAAGCTCATGCGGGAGGGCATCTGTGTCGTTCTGGCCGGCCGGCCCAACGTGGGCAAGTCCTCCCTCTTAAACGCCATTTTCGGGGAGGATCGGGCCATCGTGAGCGATACGCCGGGCACCACCCGGGACGTGATTTCCGAATACTACACCTATAAATCCCTCCCCATCCAGTTTCTCGACACGGCGGGTATGCGGGAGGGGAGAGACAGTCTGGAAAAACAAGGGGTGGACAGGAGCCGGGCGGCCATCCGGCGGGCTTCCTGCGTGCTCATGATTTTAGACGCTTCCGCCCCCCTCACAAAAGAGGACCGGGAAGCCTTTGCCTTTGCCCGGGAGACGGGCGTGCCCCTGATCGCGCTTTTAAATAAAACCGACCTTCCTCCCGTGCTGTCAAAAGGCGGGGTGGCGGAGGCTTTCGGAGAGGAACCTCTCGAAGTATCCGCTCTGGAAAAGAAGGGCATCGGGGAGCTGCTGGAGGCGGTTTATCAAAAGGCGGTGGGCATGGAAGGGTTGTACGAAGGCACCACCATTATGAACGCCCGCCATGCTTTCTGCCTCGCCCGGGCGGAGG
>JAXGQH010000002.1:0-101494 GCA_040766545.1 Christensenellaceae bacterium | reverse complement strand
TTTTCTTTCCGCCGTTCGGGCGGTCCGATCATAGCCTTATCCTATAATGAGGATTTGCCTCTGTCAATGAAAAAAAGGCGCGAAAAGGGGAAAAATGTAAAAAAAGGAAAGAAGGCGGAAGAATCGCCCCGCCGCAAAATGCACAAATGGATGGACAAACAAAGGGCAATCATATATATTGGAATTATTAAAAAGTTTTCAATTTTCAGGAAAGGAAGTGGACGAAGTGACCGAGGACAGCAACATTTCCCGAGCCGATTCGGGCGTAAAAGCGAGCAACTTCATAGAAGAATTCATCAATCAGGACCTGGCGGAGGGCAAGGTGTCCGAGATACGCACCCGCTTCCCTCCCGAGCCAAACGGCTATCTGCACATCGGCCACGCCAAGGCGCTGTTCATCGACTTCAGCATCGCCGAAAAATACGGCGGCAAGTGCAACCTCCGCTTTGACGATACCAACCCCGCCAAAGAAGACGAAGAGTATGTGGACGCCATCATGGAAGACATCCGCTGGCTGGGGTATCGCTGGGACAAGCTGGCCTACGGTTCGGACTATTTCGACACCTGCTACGAGCTGGCGATGAAGCTCATCGGGAAGGGTCTCGCCTATGTGGACGACCTTTCCAAAGACGAGATGCGGGAATACCGGGGCACCCTCACCGAGCCGGGCAAAAACAGCCCTTATCGGGACAGGAGCATGGAGGAAAACCTGCGATTGTTCCGGGAGATGAAGGAGGGAAAGCACCCCGAAGGCTCCAAAGTGCTCCGGGCCAAGATCGACATGGCCTCCCCCAACCTGAACATGCGGGACCCGGCGCTCTACCGGATCATGTTCATTTCTCACCATCAGACGGGAGACAAGTGGTGCATCTACCCCATGTACGACTTTGCTCATCCCATTCAGGACGCCATCGAGGGGATCACCCATTCCCTGTGTTCATTGGAATATGAGGCTCACCGCCCCCTGTACGACTGGGTGGCGGAGCATTGCGATTTTGACCCGAGGCCGCGGCAGATCGAGTTCGCCCGGCTGAACCTCACCAACACCGTCATGAGCAAGCGTTACCTGCGGGCGCTGGTGGAGGAGGGGCAGGTGGACGGGTGGGACGACCCCCGCATGCCCACGCTCTGCGGCCTTCGGCGGCGGGGCTACACCCCCGAGGCCATCAAAGACTTTCTGGCGCGGGCGGGGATTGCCAAAGCCGATTCGGTGGTGGACGCGGGTCTTTTGGAGCACTGCCTCCGGGAGGATTTAAACGCCCGCGCCAAACGGCTCATGGGCGTCACCCGGCCCCTCCGGCTGGAGATCGAAAACTATCCGGAAGGCAAGAGCGAAACGCTTTTCATGGAAAACCTCCCCGGGAGCGAAGAAAAACACGAGATCAGCTTTTCCCGGGACCTTTACATCGAGGAGGAGGATTTCTCCGAAGTGCCCCCCAGCAAAAAGTACTTCCGGCTGTATGTGGGCGGGGAAGTGCGGCTGAAGGGCGCGTACATCATCAAATGCGAGCGGGTGGAGAAGGACGAGGCGGGCAACATCTTAAAAGTCGTCTGCACCTACGATCCTCTTTCCAAAAGCGGCGATGTGAACGCCGGCCGGAAAATCAAAGGCACGCTCCACTGGGTGGACGCAAAAACCGCTCTACCTGCGGAATACCGGATATACGGAAGCCTGCTCACGGACGAGCTGGAGGGCGACTTTAAAGAGCGCCTCAATCCCGACTCCAAACAGGCGCTCAAGGGCTTCATTGAGCCGGAAATCAAAAAGGCAAAGGCGGGCGAGCAGTTCCAGCTGCTGCGGAAGGGCTATTTCTGCGCGGACAGCCGGGATTTTTCTCCCGAACGCGTGGTTTTGAACATGTCTGTCGGTTTGAGAGACACTTATACGAAACAGGTAAATAACATATGAACGTAAGAACCAGATTCGCCCCCAGCCCCACGGGCTATATGCACATCGGAAACCTCCGCACCGCGCTCTACGCTTGGCTCTTCGCCAAAAAGAACGGCGGGGACTTCATATTGCGGATTGAGGACACCGACCAGAACCGGCTGGTGGAAGACGCCTACCGGGCGATTTACGATACCTTAAAAGATACGGGGCTCACTTATTCGGAAGGCCCGGACGTGGGCGGCCCCTTCGGGCCCTATATCCAAAGCGAGCGGAAAGAGATTTACCGGGCGTACGCGGAAAAGCTGGTGGACATGGGCGCGGCTTACTATTGCTTCTGCACAAAAGAGCGGCTCCAGAGCCTTCGGGAAGAGGCGGAAAAGCAGGGCAGGGTGTATAAATATGACAAGCGCTGCATAAACCTGTCAAAAGAAGAGGCGCAGGCCCGGATCGCCGCGGGGGAGGAATATGTTATCCGCCAGAATATCCCCACGGAAGGGGAATCCTCCTATGAGGACGTGGTATACGGCAAAATCTCCGTGCCCATGGCGGACATGGAGGACAATATCCTCTTAAAGTCGGACGGCTGGCCCACCTACAACCTGGCCAACGTGATCGACGACCACCTGATGGGCGTGACCCACGTGATCCGGGGCATCGAGTACCTCTCCTCCACCCCCAAGTACAATCTGCTGTACGACGCTTTTGGCTGGGAGCGGCCGGTGTATATCCACCTGCCCCCCGTCATGCGGGATAAGCAGCGCAAGCTCTCCAAGCGGCACGGGGACGCGTCCTACGAAGACCTGATCCAAAAAGGCTATCTGAAAGAGGCCGTTTTAAACTATATCGCCCTTCTCGGCTGGAACCCGGGGGGCGAGCGGGAGATTTTTTCGCTGGAAGAGCTGGCCGAGGCCTTCAGCCTCACGGGACTCAGCAGATCGGCCGCCATATTCGACATGGAAAAGCTCACCTGGATGAACGGGGAATACATCCGCGCCCTTTCGGAAGAGGAGTTTTTGAAGCGTGCCCGGCCTTATCTGCAGTCCGCCCTGAAAGCCGATGCGGACGTGAACAAGCTGATCAAATTGATTCAGCCCCGCCTCACCGTTTTGACAGAGATTGGGGATAAGGTCGGGTTTATCAACGCCCTCCCCGAATATGGGCTGGAGCTTTACGAAAACAAGAAGATGAAGACCACGGCGGAAAATTCCCTGGACATTTTAAAAAAGGCACGGGAAACCCTCGCCGGGCTTTCAGACTTCACGAACGACGCATTGTACGCCGCTTTAACCGCTCTTTCCGAAGAGCTTCAGGTGAAGAGCGCTCGCGTGCTTTGGCCCGTGCGCATTGCCATCACGGGCACGGCGGTGACCCCCGGCGGAGCCACGGAAATCGCCGAAATACTGGGCAAACGGGAAACGCTGGCCAGGATGGATATTTCCATCGCCAAAATTGAAAAAGAGCTTTGATATGGATGAAAACAATTTAGAACAGCCCACTGTTGTTACGACCATGGACGAGACGGATAAAAAATGCCCCGAGTGCGGGGGCGTGATGAATTTCGACCCCGCCACCGGCGGGCTTTTATGCGCCTACTGCGGCCACAAGGAGGAAATCGCCTCCCCGGGCAAAGCCTTTGAGCTGGACCTTTTCAGCGCCGCCCACACGGAAAACCGGGACTGGGGCGTGGAAAAGAAAAAAGTCTCCTGCCATTCCTGCGGCGCCGAACTGATTTACGACGTTCTCCAAGTGTCGGAAGTCTGCCCTTACTGCGGCTCCAACCAGGTGATGGAGGCGGCGGATGTGGACACCCTCGCCCCCGGGGGCGTGGTGCCCTTTAAAATCGCCCTGAAAGAAGCGGGGGAAAAGTTCAAGGCCTGGATACGAAGAAAGCTCTTCTGTCCCCGGGCGGCCAAAAAGAGCGCCACGCCCGAGTCTTTTAAGGGCGTGTATCTGCCTTACTGGACTTTTGACGCATTCACCGCCTCCGCTTATTCCGCCCGGTACGGCCGGGACCGGATCGTGCGGGTGGGCAGAGATAAAACCCGCGTGGTGACCGACTGGTACAGCACCAGCGGCACGTTCGATTACTTTTTCAACGACGAGCTGGTGCGGGGCACCCGCAGGTACGACACGAAGGTGATGGAAAAAATCGAGCCCTTCGAAACGGAGGAGAACAAGGTCTATCAGCCCGAATACCTGGCAGGTTTTGTGTCCGAGCGGTATTCTGTGGGCATCCGGGAGGGCTGGGAGGAGGCCAAAACTTCTATCACCGCTCAGCTGAGGACCCTGATCGATCGGGAAATCCGGGTGCGGCACCATGCGGATAAAGTGGCGGGGCTTCGGGTGAGCACCAACTATTCCGGCCTCACTTATAAATACCTCATGCTCCCCCTCTGGCTTTCTTCGTTTAAGTATAAGGAGAAGATATTCCAGTTTATGGTGAACGGGCAGACGGGCGAGGTGGGCGGAAAAGCCCCCGTGTCCGCTCTTCGGGTGATCATCGCCGTGATCCTCGGCCTGGCAATCCTGACCGGACTTTTCTTCCTGCTGAAAGACGCCCAGTAAATAATCAAAAGAGCGGCTCCGCTCTCTTTTCCATTCCCACTAAAAGTGTGGTATCCTATTGTTAAAGCCGCAGGAAAGAGGCGGCGGGAGAGAGCGATGGAGGGGAACTGCCATGGGACTGGTGCTTGCGGGGCTGATTTTCATATTTTTTGATTTGAATCAGGGGCCGGTGGATATACTGGCGGATTTCGCGGGCTACCTGTTCATACTCCGGGGGCTGTCCGACCTGTCCCGTCTGGCGCCCGCCTTTGGCGGTGTGAAAGTCTACGCGCTGGCACTTTTTTGCTATTCCCTTGTGCTCTTCTTTTTGGCGCTGGCCGGCGTGACCGACCTGGGCGCGGCGGGCTTTCTCTTTAACCTGGCGGCGCTCGCCGGGGAGCTCCTGCTTTTGCAAGGGCTTGCAAAAGGGGTGGGAGAGCTGGAAGTCCGGGCGGGAAGGCCGATCGGCGCGGACATACTCAAAAAAATATGGAAAGTTTTGGCCGTGGTGTCCGCGGCAAGCTATTTCATGGCGTATTTCAACTTTTTGGGCGCGCTCGGGGTCATTGCCGGCGTGCTCCTGTACCTTGCTTACATCGTGGCTTTTTTCCGGGCGAAAAATCTTTACGAGCTTCGTTGACAGGAGCAGCTCTTTCTCATACAATAAAATCAGATCATTTTTTATGGAGGCCGGAATGCGCATCTAACCCCAAATGAAGCCCATCAACCGCCCGGGTCTCGCCCGGCGGCATATTGTGTGAAAAGCGCCCCAAGAGGGACGGTTTTTCACGCGGACTGATTTTTGGAGGAATGATGTCTCTTATTAACGTATCCGGCCTTACCTTTGCCTACCCGGGCAGCTACGATGATGTGTTTCAAAACGTGTCCTTTCAGATCGACACGGACTGGAAGCTGGGCTTCATCGGGCGAAACGGCCGGGGGAAAACCACTTTTTTAAAACTGCTCATGGGAGAATACGAATACGCGGGGAGCATCAGCGCCTCCGTGCACTTTGATTACTTTCCCTTTCCGGTGGAGGACAAATCCCGCCCCGCGGGGGAGGTGGTTCTCTCTATTTCCCGGGCAGAGGAGTGGCGGATTTTAAAGGAGCTTTCGGCCATGAACATGGAAGAAGAGCTGCTCCGCCGCCCTTTTCACACCCTTTCGGGCGGGGAGCAGACCCGCCTCCTTCTCATTGCCCTGTTTTTAAAGGAAAATAACTTTCTGCTCATTGACGAGCCCACCAACCATCTGGATATGGAGGGCCGGCGGACGCTGGCGGCTTATCTCAAAAACAAAAAGAGCTTCATCCTGGTCTCCCACGACCGGACTTTTCTCGACACCGCGGTGGATCACGTGCTGTCCATCAATCGGGCGAACATAGAAGTGCAGAGGGGCAACTTTTCCAGCTGGCGGCAAAATATGGAGTATGCCCTGAGCCACGAGCTGGCGGAAAACGAGCGCCTGCAGAGCGACATCTCCCGCCTCGGAAGCGCCATGCGCCGGACGGCGGGCTGGTCGGACCGGGTGGAAAAGAGCAAGTACGGCGAGGGCGGGGTGGACAGGGGCTATATCGGCGCCAAGTCCGCCAAGATGATGAAGCGGGCAAAGGCCATCGAGGGGCGCAGGCAAAAGGCCGTGGAGGAAAAGTCCGCCCTTCTTAAAAATGTGGAGCAGGCCGAACCCCTGAAGCTCCCCTCCCTTTCTTACCGCGCAAAGCGCTGCCTCTTTGCCGAAGAGCTTTCCGTTGACTACGGCGCCGGCCCTGTTTTCCAAAACCTCACCTTCACCCTTTCGGAAGGGGAGCGCATCGCTTTATTTTCAAGAAACGGTTCGGGCAAGAGCAGCCTTATGAAGCTCATCATGGGAGAAGACATCCCCCATGCCGGGAGCCTGCGGACGGGAGCGGGGCTCCTCTTCTCCTATGTGCCCCAGGACACCTCTTTTCTTTCGGGCGGCACGAAGGAGTTTGTGGCGGAGAGCGCATCGCCGAGACGCTGTTTAAAACCATCCTCCGGAAGCTGGATTTTCCTGACCCAGTTTGAAAAAGACTCTCCGGGAGCTTTCGGGCGGGCAGAAGAAAAAAGTGCTCATTGCAAGGAGCCTGTGCCAGCAAGCCCACGTGTACCTGTGGGACGAACCCTTGAACTTCATCGACGTGCTTTCGAGAATCCAGATCGAGGAACTGCTGTTGTCCCACCGGCCCACCATGATCTTTGTGGAGCACGACGAAGCTTTTGTGAACAACGTGGCCACCCGCGTCCTCTCCCTGTCAACGTAAAAAAGAGCAGGCCGTTTGGCCTGCTCCTCGTTGTTCATGTTCGTTTTTGCCATAAGCCCACTTTCTTTACAATGGACTTATCTGTGTGACCCTATGAAGTACCGGGCAGCTACCCGTTTTTCTGCCGCTTACTGTGCGTACGGGTTGCGTTAAATCCCTTTATACGCTCCCTCTAAGCTTCGCTTTCATCCGCCTGCCTTCCCGCATCTTTTCGGGAAAACCTCTGCCGCCCGCTTCCCGGGCCATGCACGCTGCACCCTTTTACAGGATGAAACGGATCAAACCGGCTTATGCTCCGCGTTTTTGCCTCTTCTCTGGCTTTGGTGAAAGCCCTTACTTGCCTATCCGGCTCAAGAGGACACCCAAACGTCCCAAGTGCTTCAGGTTAAAGGCTTTTTCCCTCCGCCCACATGATGCCATACAAGACATCACGCTTCGGCAACCGCCCGGCATTCATTTGTTCATTGTACATTGGCATCACGCTCCTCTCAGGTCTTGTTAATTATAGTATTCTCCGCCGGCACAAAAAATCCTTTTTAAAAATATGATAAAAATGTAAACTTTCAAAGCTCCGGGATAATCTTTTGTAAAGCAGGGAAATTGCCTGGAAAAGAAAAGCGTTTCATGGTATACTAAACACAGTCGGCAAAGGGGCTTCACGCCGCTTGCGGACCTTAAACGAACGGTATTTAAAAAATAAACTCATCGGAGATCACGACTCATTTTATGTTAAGTCCCAAAGAAATCACAATCGATCTGAAAGAAAAATATCACGCGCTGGCAAAAGATATTCCGATCTCTTTTTACAGATTTCCGAATATATTCATGTCCAAGGACTGCTCTTATCAAAAATATGTGGAGATCGACGGCATGCTCGTCATACTCCTGCTGCCGCCCCCCGAAGTCGGGGAGCCGAGCGCCCTCTTCCCCCTGGGGGAGGGAGACCTGAAAAAAGCCATCCGCCTTTTAAAGGAGGAGTTCGGCATCGCCCGCTACACCACCCTTTCGGCGGTTATGCGGCAAAAGCTGGAGGCGGCCTGCCCCGGCATGTTCTGTTTTGAAGACGCCCGGGACGACTACGATTATCTTTACGAATACTCCGCCCTCACCGAGCTCACGGGCAAGAAATACCATTCCAAGCGAAACTTCATCACCCGCTTCACCATGACCTACGACTACCGGTTTGAGGAGCTGAACGAGCAGACGGTCAGGGAGTGCATCCCCATTTTAAACGAGTGGTACGGCGCCCATCCGGGCTACGTCTCCCCCCTGTTCGACGAGCGGCAGGCCATTGAGCTTTTGATGCACAACTTCGGCGCGCTCGACTTAAAAGCGGGAGCCATCCGGGTGGGAAACAAAATCTGCGCCTTTTCCATCGGCGAACTCATCGCCCCGGACACCGCCCACATCATCATCGAAAAGGCGGACACTTCTTATCAGGGGGCTTACGCCGTCATCAACAAGGAGTTTTTACAGAACGTCTGGAAGGGCGTGGAACTGGTGAACCGGGAAGAGGACATGGGCATGGAGGGGCTCCGGAAAGCCAAGCTCTCCTACCACCCCATCAAATACAACGAAGTGGTGAACGCCGTTTTAAAGAAATAAAACCCAAAGTAAAGGGCCTTCCGGTGGAAGGCCCTTTTTTGGTTACAGAGTGGCGATGAAACTCAGTATGTCCTTTAATATGGGATTGTAATCGGGGGCTCCTCCCAGCACGGAAGGCGCCCAGACGGAGTAGGTGTAAGTCACCGGAGGATCGCTTCCGTAAACCGTCTCATAGGTCTTCACTTCCTTTTTTTTAGGGAGCTTGTAGACCACCACCTGCGCCCGCCGCTTGTAGGCGATGGCGCCCGAATCGTAGTGGCCGAACACGTCTTTTCCTTCTATGATCCGCACCAGGTATTCCACCTCCTGAAGGGAAGAGGGGAGGAGCTTCTCCGGAAGGAGGGCCATGAGGGAGAGCTCCACGCTGGCGCCCGAGAGGGCTTCCCCTTCGGCGGAAGAGCAGATGAGCACTTTTCCCCCGGGAGAAGCGCCGAGGGAGGAGAGAAGAGAACCATCCCCATCGGCAAGCTGCCACCGGCACCGGCTGAAGAGCTCATACGTCCCTTCCGCCGTATCGGCTTTCACCAGCCCTCCCTGCACGGCAGCCCGAAAAGCCCCGAAAATTTTCATATACCCGGAAAACCGCCGCTCCCGAAGCGCCTGAGACTCGCTGTCCGAAGGGCTGCGGAAGGAGACGTAGTCGTCTAAAAAGCCCTTCCACTCCTCCAGCGTGAAAACCGTTTCGCTTCCTTTAAAGATGATGGGGATGTCCTCCGCCAGGGAAGGGTCGGACAGAGTCTGATAGAGGGCGAAGAAATCGGCCTTGGCTTCCTCCGTCTTGCCGCTTTGGCAGGCAAGGGCGATGTTGGTCTTTTGGAGGGAGAGCTGGGCTCCCGGATAATCGAGAATGAGCGTAAAGCCTTCTTTGGCGCTTTCAAAATCCCCCGCCTCGTATAGATCCAGCAGATCCAAATAGTAGACTTTGGCCGCCTGGAACCGGCGCATATCCGAATCCTTGTAATCCTTGATCTCGTCGAAGGCGTGGATGGCCGCCTCGTTTTCCCCCGCTTCCAGCAGGCTCAGAGCGGCCAGGTACTGCCCGTGCTTTTTTGAAATCCGTTGCACAGGAGCAGCTGGTCTTGAGTCTTTATCAATCCGAAAGGGCGGAAAAAATTTTGACGGCCCCTTCGTAGTCCTCTGTTTTCATGAGGCGGAGCGCCTCCTGATAGGCCGCTTCCAGCGCCTCTTCCCGCTTTTCTCCCGCGTCTTTATAATTTCCGAGGGAACGGAAAGCCGAGGCGGCTTCCACATAGGAGCCCGACTCAAACGCCCGCACGGCCGCGCTGTACTTCACCGACCGGGAGAGAAGGAGCCCGCCCACAAAAGCGGCCAGCGCCAGCACCGCCAGCGCCAGCAGTACGATGTAACCGACCCTTTTATGCCCCGGGGGCCGGGATTTTTTTTTGCTTTTTTTCGACCTTTTCAGGCTTTATTTCCGGTTGGCCGCTACCGCAGAGCGGGCAGAATCGGGCTTCCTCGGAAGAATGAAATCCACATGTTTGGCAAATCATAGCAGTACCTCCTGAGCTTTATTCTTCCACATAGTTTGCCCGTCTATAACAATCCGTTTGTTTAAAAGGCTCTCTTTTGGAAATAATAAATTCAAAATATTACATAAGGTGCGTTATGAAAAAGATCATTTCAATCGTTATCGTTCTGATGCTTCTTTTATCCGCCGGCTGCACAGGGTACAAAGAACCCTTCCGGCTGCACGTCATCGCCAACAGCGACAGCGCCGCCGACCAGGCGGTGAAGCTCCAGGTGAGAGACGCCGCTGGCCGTGACGGGAGAAGGCATGGAGGCTTCCATGAATAAAGAGGAGGCCATTTCCTAATGAAAGCCCACATCGGCGAAGTGCTGGAGGCGGCCAACGGCGTGCTGAAAGAAAACGGCATGGACTATACCGCCCGGGCGGAGATCGGCGTGTTTGCCTTCCCTGAAAAGAGCTACGGCGACACCACTTATCCCGCCGGAGACTACGATGCCCCCGTCTCGTGCTCGGCGAAGGGGAGGGGCAGAACTGGTGGTGCGCGTTCCCGCCTCTCTGCCTGGTGAACACCGATGCCCTCACGGAAGAAGAGGGCGCGGAAACGGAGGCGGAAGTGGAAGTGGGTTCGGCCATATGGGACTTTTTCGTCGGTTATTTGGATTAGGAGGACAGCATGGATAAGAAAAGGATCGTATGCCTGGTGCTTGCGCTCATTTCGGTGGCCCTTGTGACCACCTCCATTTTTGCGGGCAACGCCGACCTCACCAAAGAGGAGGTCAAGCAGATACAGACCAGGCTCAAAAGCTGGGGCTATTATACCGGCCCGGTGGACGGGGTATTCGGCAGCAAGACCGACGCGGCGGTGCGGTACTTCCAGCGCAAAAACGGGCTGGCTGTGGACGGCGTGGTAGGCTCCAAAACGGCTGAAAAGCTGGGGATAAGCCTGTCGTACCTGAAAGGGGGCGGCGGGGGCAAGAGCGCGGGGAGCGACGTATACCTGCTGGCCAGGCTGGTATACGGAGAAGCGCGGGGCGAGCCTTATAAGGGAAAAGTGGCCGTGGCCGCCGTGGTGCTTAACCGGGTGGACAGTTCCTTATTTCCAAATACCATCGCCGGCGTGATCTATCAGAAAAACCAGTTCTCGGTGGTGGCCGACGGGCAGATCAACCTGACCCCCGACACCGACGCCCTGAACGCCGCCCGGGACGCCATGGCCGGCTGGGACCCCACGGGGGGGTGCCTTTATTACTATAACCCCGCCAAGACAAGCAACGCCTATATGAAGTCCAAGCCCGTGAAGCTGGTCATAGGCAGTCACCATTTCTTCTAAAGGAGGCAATATGGGAAGAGCATTTAGAATAACGGCCTATGTGGCCCTGGGTCTTGCCATGATCGGTCTGGTGGTGTTTGCGGCGGTGGTGGACACCGAGAGGAGAGCGCTTCAAAATCAGCTTTCCAACGCGGACGGCGCGTCCTTCTACGATTTTCTGGACAGTTTTTCAGAGGTGAACACCAGCCTCAGCAAGCTCTCCATGGGATACGGCTCCGAGATGGGGGAAAAGCTGCTAGCCGAAGTATGGAAAGATTCGGAGAAGGCGGTCATCCGACTGTCTGAAATGAACATGGGCCAGGAAGCCAAGCAAAAGCTCACGGGCTTCATCAACACCATTTACGATTACACCGGCTACCTGCTGTTCGGCGGAAAGACCGAGGAAGCCAAAGACCACCTGTCCAAACTGAAAGATAACTGCACGAAGCTCTATGAGTGCGTGCGAAACGCCTGGGAAGGGGGCTACGACCCCACGGAGGAGATCGACGCGTTCCTTCAGGGCAACGAAGTGGACGGAGCCGTGGACTTTGCGACCCACGAGTACCCCGAGCTCATCTACGACGGCGCCTTTTCCGAAACCGAACAGACGGTGCCCGAAAACCTCTGTCTGGAAAAAGTGAGTAAGGAGAAGGCCAAAGAAGTGGCCGATAAATTCCTGAAAACCCAGACGGAGTACCTCTCCTACACAGAGGGCAAGCAGCCCTTCTTCACATTTGTGAAGGACGAGACGGAGGTCTAGTGGCCGAGCATGGCGGATTGCTGCTGGGCTTTGAAAAGCGGACGGAGGGCGGTCTCGAAATGCTGGCCACTGAAGAAAAGGAACGGGAGTTCATCGACAAAGCGGCGGCCTACTTAAAAGAGCTGGGCTTCGGAGAGTGTGAGAGCGGCTACGTGCAGTATTACAACGGCAGCGCCCTCATCAACATGATCCCCGTGGTGAACGGCGCCCGGGTGTATCCCGACCTCATTAAAGTGAAGATCGGCATTGAAACGAAAGAAGTGGTGGCTCTCGACCTGAACTCCTACGTCTCCGCCCATAAGGAGCGGACTTTCCCCGAGGGCATGGTGAGCATGGAGGAGGCTTCGGCCAAAATGGAAGGCCGGGAAGTGAAGATGAGCGCCCTGGCGGTCATCCCCAAGGACGACGGCAGCGAAGCACTGGCCTATGAGTTCTGGTGTCCGAACGGGGAGGAAGAATATATCGTTTATTTAGACGCATATACTCTTGAAACCGAAGACATACTCCAGGTCATCCACGTGAACAACGGCACGCTGACAAAATAGTTGGTAAATTACGCGCGTTTGTGATACGATATTTTCAACATGACAAACAGCGCAACGATCAATATAAAAGAACGGCAGTTTCAGGACGGCGTCCCCGAGGATACGGAAATGATCACCCAGGGCACCGTCTGTACGGATGAAAGCGGCGACCCGGTCATTTCCTTCAGGGAAGGCTCCGCCCATGAATTTTTCGGCGGGGAGGAAGGGGATTTTACGAAAATCACCCTCAAAGGCAAAGCCGTGATCATGGACAAAAAGGGCATGCAGCTGGTGTTTGAAGAGGGGATCCCCTACGCGGCTTTTTACAGCACGCCCTTTGGCAGCATGCGGGTATCCGTATACCCGCGGCTCGTTCAATTTCAAACAGACGATTCCGGGGGAACCATCCGGCTTCATTATATCCTTTCCATCGCCGGCGCCCAGACCGTGAACTCCATGAGTATCAGCTACGATATTCCAGGTGAGCCCCCAAAGAGCGACCATGAGAGGAGGAAAAATACATGATTTTCAAGTGGATTGCCCATTCGTGTTTTCAGGTCACGCTGTCCGACGGGCGGCGTCTTGTGTTTGATCCCTTTATGGGCATCGGCTTCGATATGCCCGAGGTGGAGGCGGATTTGCTGTTTATGAGCCATCAGCACCGGGACCATAACGCCAAAGACAGCGTGAAGGGGCGCTTCAAGGTGTTTCAGGAGCCGGGGGTTTTCGAAGAAGAGGGCATACGCATCACGGGCATGGAAACCTTCCACGATAAGGAAGAGGGAGCGAAGCGGGGGAAAAACCTGGTCTTTTTAGTGGAGGCGGAAGGGGTGCGCTTTGCCCATCTGGGCGACTTGGGTCATCTGCTTTCAGAGGAACAGGCAAGCCGGTTAAGCGGGCTTGACGTGCTTATGATCCCCGTGGGGGGCAACTACACCATCGGCGCCGAAGAGGCCTTCGAGCTGTGCAAACAAATCGGGCCCAACATCATCCTTCCCATGCACTATAAAACGCCGGGACTCACGGTGGACGTGGCCACGCTCCACGGCTTCATCGAAGTCACCAGCGGGTATTACGACCGTTCGGCCCGGGGCAAGAACACCCTGGAGTTTGAGGCGGGGCGGCGGAAAAAGCGCCCCCGCATCGTGATACTCGACAACAGCCTTTCCATTGAGCCGTAAAAGCGCAAAAACGGGCGGAAATCCGCCCGTTTTTTGTATAAATACCGTTTTAAATGTAAATTATAGCTCTGCGGCTTGACAAACGGCAATGGGCAGGTCAAAATGAATTTGACTGATTTACACATTACTCCCAATGAATCATCCCTGATATTATTTTTTAACCTGGACAGATATTTTAACATGCCTGTTGGTTTTTAGGAGAAAGCATGGATCTTGAACTATTAAAAGAAAAGACATTGAAGGACCTGCGGGAGATCGCGAAACTCGTGGGCATTAAATCCGTGACCAAATATCGCAAAGACGAGCTTTTGGACATGCTTCGGGCGATGCAGGAAGAGGCCGAGCCGGAGAACAGCTTTAGCGAAGAGGCCGAGCCGGAAGAAACGCTGCCCGGCATGGAAGAACCGGAAGAGGCCTTGGAAGCGGAAGAACCGGAAGAGCCGGAAGAAGCCGGGGAAAAGCCGGAGGAGAAAAAGCGGGTCACACGAAACGAAGCGGTGAACGAGCTGTTGAATTCGGGGGAGTGCAAGGACGCCGAAGGCGTGCTGGAGATCCACCCGGACGGGTACGGCTTTTTGCGCAAAGAAAATTATTTGCCGGGAAATAAAGACGTGTATATGTCCATGGTGCAGATACGGAAGTTCAACCTGCGCACGGGAGACCTGATCAAAGGCAAAACCCGCCCGCCCAAGGAAAGCGAAAAGCTCCTGGCCATGCTGTATATCGACACGGTGAACGACCGATCCATCGGCGAGTGCTTTTCCAGAAAGAACTTCGACGAGCTCACCCCCATTTTCCCAGACCAGCGCTACCAGCTGGAAAACGACAACACCCAGCGGGATATGGCCATCCGGCTGATCGACCTGGTGGCTCCCATCGGCATGGGTCAGAGAGGCCTCATCGTGGCGCCCCCCAAGGCGGGCAAAACCACCATATTGAAAAAAATCGCCAACAGCATATCCGTCAATTATCCGGATACCGAGCTGTTTGTGCTTTTAATTGACGAACGCCCCGAAGAGGTGACGGACATGCAGCGCTCCATCCGGGGCGAAGTGGTCTACTCCACCTTCGACGAGCGGCCCGAAAACCACACCCGGGTTTCGGAGATGGTGATCGAGCGGGCAAAGCGGCTGGTGGAGCACGGGAAAAACGTGGTGATCCTTTTAGACAGCATCACCCGCCTGGTGCGGGCCTATAACCTCACGGTGCCCCCCTCGGGCCGCACCCTTTCGGGTGGCCTTGATCCCAGCGCGCTTTACAAGCCCAAGCGCTTTTTCGGCGCGGCCCGGAACATTGAAAACAGCGGCAGCCTCACCATCATCGCCACGGCTCTCGTGGAGACGGGCAGCCGGATGGACGAGATCATCTTTGAAGAGTTCAAGGGCACGGGCAACATGGAGCTGCATCTCGACCGGAAACTTTCGGAAAAGCGGATTTTCCCCGCCCTCGACCTTCCAAAGTCGGGCACGCGGCGGGAGGAGCTGCTCCTGTCCGAAGAGGAGCGGGAGGGCATCTGGGCGATGCGGAAGCTCCTGTCCACCGCGGACTCGGGGGCGGCCACCGAGCAGCTTTTATCCATGATGGAGCGCACCCGCACAAACAACGAGTTTATCAGCCGGCTTCGGGAATGGCTCAGGCTCTATGAAAAAGAAGGGTATAAGCTCAATACCTCCCGGAACTAAAAAATTTGAAAAAGTATTGATTTATTCCTTTGTTATGCTATACTATTAAATGCAACTTTTGAAAAGTGAGGTGAATCAGATATGAAAGCTGACATCCATCCCAAATATGGCGAGTGCGTGGTCAAGTGCGCCTGCGGCGAGACTTTTGTAACCGGCTCTGTCAAAAAAGAGATGAGAATAGATATTTGCTCCAAGTGCCATCCTTTCTTCACGGGCAAGCAGAAACTTGTGGACACCGGTGGCCGTGTGGATCGTTTCAAGAAGAAATACGGCTTAAATTAATTGCGTAAAAAATAGACCGCATGCGGTCTGTTTTTTTATGCGGGGAGAAAGAATTTTGAAGAGGTCGACCATAGGCGGGCAGGGCGTGATGGACGGGGTGATGATGCGCTCCGAGACGTCCGGCGCCCTGGCTGTACGGAAAAAGTCCGGCGAGATCGTCATAAAAAAATGGGCGATCAAAACCCGGAAAAACTGGTTTTTCCGGCTGTTCGTCATACGGGGCATCGCGGCCTTTGTGGATATGTTAAAGAGCGGCGTCACCGTGCTTTTGGATTCGGCCAAACTGTCCGAAGCGGGCATGGAAGACATGGAGCCCAGCCGGTTTGAGCAGTTTGTGGCCAAAAAAACGGGCAAAAAAGCCGAAGACGTGATGATGGGCTTTGCCGTGGTCATTTCCGTCATACTGGCGGTGGGGCTGTTTATCCTGCTCCCCACTTTTCTGACCGGCCTTTTAAAGGGTCTGCTGAAAAAGTCCTGGCTCATCAATCTGACGGACGGCCTCATCCGCATTGTGATTTTCCTCGTCTATATGCTCCTCGTCTCCCTCATGAAGGAGATCCGGCAGGTGTTCATGTACCATGGGGCGGAGCACAAAACCGTGTCCTGCTACGAGCACGGGGAAGCCCTCACGGTGGAAAACGTGCGGAAATACCCCACGCTCCATCCCCGCTGCGGCACCAGCTACCTGCTCATCGTGATGATTTTGACCATGGCCGTCTTTTCCCTCTTCGGCTGGAGCGAGAACCTCTTTTTGCGTTTGGGGCTCCGGCTCCTGATGCTGCCTCTCATTGCCGGGCTGTCCTACGAGGTGTTAAAGCTGCTGGCGAGAGGGGAAAACTGGCTCTGCCGGGCGCTCCGCTGGCCGGGCATGCAGCTTCAGCGGCTCACCACCAAAGAACCCACCGACGAGATGATGGAAGTGGCCATTCTGGCCTTTGAAATGGCCCTCGGGGAAAAGAGCGGGGAAGAAATCGAAGCCATGCGGGCCGCCTTTTCAAAAAACAATGCGGAACCGGCTTAGCGCCCTGCGCTTCCTGCGGGAGGAATTCCTGCGCCTGGGGCTCCCCGAAAACGAGGCCGAGGCGGAAGCCAGAGAGGCGCTTTTTCATACGCTTCAGACGGACGCTCTCGGCTTCGCTCTCTCCTTGCAGGAAGAGCTTACGGAGAAAGAGGAGCGGGAAACAGAGCGCATTGCGGCCGCCCGCCGGGTTCATATGCCGCTGGCATACATACTGGGCGAACGGTATTTTATGGGGCGGCCCTTTTATGTAGATAAGAGCGTGCTCATCCCCCGGTGGGAGACCGAGCTTTTGTGCAGGCGGGCGGCGGAGATCATAAGGGAAAGAAAGTATGAACGCGCACTCGACCTGTGCACCGGTTCGGGCTGTGTCGCCGTGACCGTGGCTCTTGAGGCGGGCATCAGCGTGGACGGGGCGGACATCAGCGCCGAGGCTCTGCCGGTGGCGGAAGAGAACGCAAAGAGGCATCATGCCAAGGCGCGTTTTTTTGAATCCGATCTTTTTGCCAATATAATCGGGGAGTACCCGTTGATCATGATCAACCCCCCCTATATTTCGGAGGGGGAATACGCGTCCCTGGAAGCCCAGGTGCGGGACTATGAGCCGGCCCTGGCCTTAAAGGCGGGGGAAGACGGGCTTTTCTATTACAGGAAAATCGCCGAACAGGCCGGCGCTCATTTAAAAAGCGGCGGCACGCTCCTTTTGGAGATCGGCAGTTCCCAGGGAGAGCGGGTGGCCGGACTTTTCCGGGATTTTAAAAACGTCCGGGTGAAAAAGGACTACAATGGGTTCGACCGGATGGTGGAAGTGAATAAAGGATGATCTATGTTTGAAAAATTGAACGATTTAAAAAAACGCTACGACTACCTTTCGGAGGAGACGGCCAAGCCCGAGGTCATTACGGACCAGGAGCTTTGGCGGAAGCTCATTAAAGAGCACGCGGACCTGGAGGAGATCGTGGCCGAATACGGGGCATACCTGGAGATCGAAAAGGAGATCCGCGGCTTAAAAGAGCTGCTGGAAGAGGAGAGCGACGCCGAACTGCAAGAAATGGCCGAGGCGGAACTTTTTGAAAAAGAAGAGCTTTTGGAAAAAAAGCGGGAAGATCTGAAGCTCCTCCTCATCCCCAAGGACCCCCGGGACGACAAAAACGTGATGCTGGAAGTGCGGGCGGGGGCGGGCGGCGAGGAAGCCTCCCTCTTCGGCATGGATTTACTGCGCATGTACACCCGCTACGCCGAGCGCCACGGCTTTAAAATCGAGACCATGTCTTCGAGCTTCACGGAGCTTGGGGGCGTGAAAGAAGTGGTGCTGCTGATCAGCGGCAAGGGAGCTTATTCCCGCCTCAAATACGAGAGCGGCGTGCACCGGGTGCAGCGGGTGCCCCAGACCGAGTCTCAAGGGCGCATCCACACCTCCGCCGCCACCGTGGCCGTGCTTCCCGAGGCGGAAGAAGTGGACGTGGAGATCAGCCAGAACGACCTTCGGATCGACGTGTACCATTCGGGCGGGCACGGAGGACAGTCGGTGAACACCACCGACTCGGCCGTGCGCATCACCCATCTGCCCAGCGGGCTGGTGGTGGTCTGCCAGGATGAAAAGTCTCAGCTGAAAAACAAGGAAAAAGCCATGAAGGTGCTGTACAGCCGCCTGTACGACCTGGCGGCCACCGCGGCGGAGAAAGAGCACGCGGAGGAGAGAAGGAGCCAGGTGGGGAGCGGCGACCGGAGCGAGCGCATCCGCACCTACAACTTCCCCCAGGGGCGGCTCACCGACCACCGGATCGGCCTTACGGTCTACCGTCTGGAAGAGTTTATCGACGGGGATATGGACGAAGTGATCGACGCCCTCACCCTGGCGGACAAAGAGGCGAGCCTCAAGAGCCATGAAGACTGAAGTATTAAGCCTTTTAACGGATTATGAGGCTTCCATCCGGGTGGGCGCCGAGCGCATTGCCGGGGGGGAGCTGGTGGTGTTCCCCACCGAGACGGTCTACGGCATCGGGGCGGACGCGGGAAACGAGCAGGCGGTGCGGCGCATATTTGAAGCCAAGGGGAGGCCGGCGGATAATCCCCTTATCGTGCACATCGCCGAATTTGCCCGGCTCGGGGAAATCGCCCATGTGACGCCCCTGGCTGAAAAGCTGGTGGGCGCCTTCTGGCCGGGGCCTTTTACGGTGGTGTTAAAAAGCCGGGGGGTCTATTCCAAAACCGTCACAGGGGGGCTTGGCACCATCGCTGTGCGCATGCCTTCGGGAAAGGCCGCCCGTGACCTCATCACTCTCAGCGGCAAGGCTATCGCCGCCCCCAGCGCAAATATCTCCGGGCGGCCCAGCGCCACCACGGCCGAACATGCCCTTTTGGACTTTGACGGCCGGGTGCCCCTCATTTTAGACGGCGGCCCCTGCTCTGTGGGCCTGGAATCCACCGTGTGCGACGCCACGGGAGAAGAGGCTGTGATCCTCCGGCCGGGCGGCGTGAGTCTGGAGATGATCCAAAAAATCGACCCCAAGGCAAAAATCGCCCCGGCGGCCATGGAAGGGGTAAAAGAGGGGGAAAGCGCCCTCTCTCCCGGCATGAAATCAAGCATTACGCGCCAAGAGCCCGACCATCGTAAGGGCGAGGCGCTCGGTATTCAAAAGCCATTAAACTTATGTATGATAAAGAGAAGAGCGCGGGCGGGAAGGCGTATATTTTCTGCAATTCGCTCCATGCTTTTTCATATGGGAACAGAAGGGTCGTGACACTGGGGACCACACCCGAAGAGGAAGCCCGCGCGCTCTTTTGGGAGCTTAGGCGGGCGGATGAAAACGGCGCTGATTCGATTTATTTTGAAGCGGTGGATGAAAACGGCATCGGCCTTGCCATTATGAACAGGGCGCTCCGCGCTGCGGCTTTTTCCGTAGTGGATTCCGCCAGGGAGGATGAAATTGAAAAATATATTGCTGGCTTGCTCGGGTAATACCTGCAGAAGCCCCATGGCTGAGGCGCTCCTCGACAGAGCCATTGAAGAAAGCGAGTATCTCGACGGGGAATACCGGTCGGACTCGGCGGGGACTTTTGCGATGAAGGGTTCCCCCGCCGCCATGAACGCCATCATTGTGATGGAGGAGATGGGCCTCAATATTGAAAAACACCGCTCCAAGCAGATAAGCGAAGAGCTGGTGGAGTGGGCGGACATCATACTGGCCCTCGACACCTCCATTTATGATCAGTTGGAAGCCATGTTTCCTAAAGCGGAAGCCAAGCTCCACACGCTGATCGGCTTTTCAAATTATGAAGACGGGTATCCCGGCACCCGGGGCTACGACATCGAAGACCCCTTTGGGGAAGACGAGGAGACCTACCGGGAGTGCGCATTGGAAATCAAGGAGGCCGTCGACCGGGTGGCCGCGCGGCTGGAAAAGGAAGAGATGGAGGAGTGATGAGCATGCTTAAAATTGCCATTGGCTGCGACCACGGCGCGGTGGATTTAAAAGACGCGGTGGTGAAGTTTTTAAAGGAAAAAGGCTATCCGGTTTCGGACTGCGGAACCTTCGGATATGAATCCGTGGACTATCCCGACTTTGCGGAAAAAGTCTGCAAAGAAGTGCTGGAGAGGAAAGCGGACAGGGGCATTGTGATTTGCAGCACGGGCATCGGCATTTCCATTTCCGCCAATAAAATTCCCGGCATCCGCTGCGCGCTTCTCACCGACGTGTACAGCGCAAAGCTCACAAGGGAGCATAACGACGCCAACGTGATGGCCCTCGGGGCCAAGGTTACGGGGGAAGGACTGGCGCTCATGATCGTGGAAACCTTTTTGAGCACCGACTTTTCAAATATCGAGCGGCATCAGAGAAGGATCGACAAGATCAGCCAGATTGAAAAAAATTATAAATGATCAATCCATATCGGTTGCGAAGGAGAAGCGCGTTATGAGCAAACTTGTGGTAGTGGACCACCCCCTCATCCAGCATAAACTTTCCATCATGCGAAACGAGGAGACAAGCTGCAAGGATTTCAGGGAACTGCTGGAAGAGATCGCCATGTTCATGGCTTACGAGGTCACCCGGGATCTGCCTCTTCAGGAGATCGAGGTGAAAACGCCCATCTGCACCGCCAAATGCAACATCATTGCGGGCAAAGCCATGGTGATCGTGCCCATCCTCCGGGCGGGGCTCGGCATGGTGAACGGGCTCCTGCAGCTGGTGCCCGCCGCCAAGGTGGGGCATATCGGGCTGTACCGGGACCACGAAACCCACAAGCCCATCGAATACTATTGCAAGCTCCCGGGCGGACTGGAGCAGCGGGACGTGCTGGTGGTGGACCCCATGCTGGCCACGGGGGGGAGCGCGGTGGACGCGGTGAACTCCGTGAAAAAGCGGGGGGGCAAGCGGATCAAGTTCATGTGCCTGGTGGCCGCGCCCGAGGGCATCGCCGCCCTTCAGCAGGCTCACCCGGACGTGGACATCTATACCGCCGCGGTGGATGAGTGCTTAAACGACACGGCCTACATCGTGCCCGGTCTCGGAGACGCGGGACCGGATATTCGGAACACTGTAACAAGGAGAAAAAAGTCCAAGGGATTGGGCTTTTTCTTTTAATGGACAAAGACATCGTACGGCTGGCACGTGAATACGGTTTTGCGGACGCCCGGGTGATTCCCTTTTCGGAAGCGGCGGCGCTTTTTTCCGGGCGGGCGGGCTATGAAAGCGCGGTTGTGCTCTTTTTTCCCTATGCGCCCCTTCTGCCGGCCGGGACGGGTTCCGCCGCCCTTTCCAATTATTATCCTGCCTCCAACAAGGCTTATCATCAGGCCAAAAAGCTGGCGGAAGAGGCGGGGCTGGAACACGTGACGGCCGTGGACTTAAAAGCCCTCGCCGCCAAAACGGGCGGGTTTATCGGGAAAAACAGCCTGTATTACCATGAGACATTGGGTTCTTTCGTGACCATACAGGCCCTTCTTTCCCGGGAAAAACTCCCCGAGCGGTGGGGGGAGGGCATGGAAGGCTGCGGAGACTGCGAACGGTGCCTGCCGGCCTGCCCCATGGACGCGCTCAAAAAAGGCGTGGGGGAGCACTGTCTTCGGGCGCGTATGGGCAAGAATCCCCCCGATCCCCGCGCCCGCCCCAAAGTGACCCGGCTCTTAGGCTGCGAGCTTTGTCAGGAAGTCTGCCCCAAAAACGCCCATATCCAAAAAGCCGCCGGCCATGCGTACCCGCTGGCGGACATCCTCGGCAAAAAAGTCCTCGGGGAGATTCAGGAGCTTTGCGGAAAAAACATGGCGCGCACCAACGTGCTGCTGGCTCAGGCGGCCTGCATCGCGGCCAATCAGGGGAAAAAAGAACTGGCGCCCATTTTGGAGAAATTGGCGGAAGAGCCGCTTTTAACAGAAGTTTCAAATTGGGCGCTTGATAAACTGGCGGCTTTCGGGTATAATGATAAAACGCCGTACTAAGCGGGGAGTTAGCGGTGCCCTGTATCTGCAATCCGCTGCAGCAGAGCCGAATTCCCGCCCCCGGTTGATGTGCTTTAAGCGTGGAGACGGTAAGTGGTGTTGAGGGATGGACCCTGTGCAACGGGACGCCGTGAACCCTGTCAGATCCTGACGGAAGCAGCAGTAAGCGGAATATGCCGTGTGCCGCAGATTATTCTGTTCTGAGCCGTCTGCCGGAATTCCTGTGGGGCATGTCCATCAAAGGCGGGTGTACGGTTTATTAAAAGGCCGCGTGTTAAACGCGGCCTTTTATGATGGAAAAATAAAAATAGGGGGTTCACATGAACGAATTTATAAAGACGGTCATCAGCAGAAGAAGCGTGCGAAAGTTCGACGGGCGGGCGCCGGAGGAGCAGGCGCTTTTAGACATCATAGAGGCGGGACGCTATGCCCCGAGCGGGGGAAACAACCAGTATACCCACCTCATGGTCATCCGAAACCCCGAGGCCCTCGTCCGGCTGAGGGAGCTGGTGTGCCGGGAACTGGCCAAAATAGAAGTGGACGACAGCACTTATAAGAGCCTTAAAAACGCCGTGCTGGCCAGCCGGAAGGGCGGCTATGTGTACGACTACGGCGCGCCCGTCATCCTGGCCGCCGCCAACCGGCGGGACTACGGGAACGCCATGGCCGACAGCGTGTGCGTCATCGAAAACATCCTGCTGGCCGCCCGGTCTTTAAATATCGGCTCCTGCTACATCAACCCCCTTCACTGGCTGGCGGAAAACCCGGCGCTTCGGGCGTTCTTTCAGGAGTTCGGGCTGGGGCGGGAGGAGTCTGTCTGCGCGGCGGCGGCTCTTGGGTATTCCGCCCTGCCTTTGGAAGAGATGAGTCCCCTTCCCCGGACGGGGAATCCCGTGACTTACGTGGATTAAGGCGCGGAAATCAATCTGTGCCGAAGCGCCCAAACCGCGCAGAAAAACGGAAGAATCGGGATATGCGGGCTGCGGCCATGAAACGTGCCTCCGGGGAAAAAACCGGCGGTTTTATAGAGAGGAGGAGCATATGAAAGCCATCTACGTGAAAAAGGAGTATGTGTTTGAGGTGCGGGAGGTGAACCTCCGGGCTTTGGGACAGCACGAGGCGCTCATCCGGGTGGAGGCTTGCGGACTGTGCGGCTCGGATATCCGCACCGCCCGCTATGCCGAGCGCTTTCAGCCTCTCGGCCACGAAGTGGCGGGGGTGGTGGAAGAGGCGGGTCCCCTGGTGACCAACGTGAAAAAGGGCGACAGGGTGGTGATCGAAAGCGGGTCGTACAACCGGTTTTCCGATCTTTCCCGGGACGGCCGGTATGATCTCGACAACAGCGGCCGCCATTTCTTCAACACCCAGCAGTTTGGAAACGGCATGGGCTTCGGCGAATACCTGATCGCCGCGGACGAAGTGCTGGTGCCCTATAAGGGGCTGTCCCTTGCGGCGGCCACGCTCATCGAGCCTTTCGGCGTGGCCTTCGATATGGTGAAGCTGGCGGAAATCCCCCTGGGCGCCACGGTGATGGTGGTGGGCATCGGCACCATCGGGCTTTGCGCCCTCCGGCTGGCAAAGCTCTCGGGAGCGGCCCGAATCATCGCCGTGAGCACAAAAGGCCGGGCGGCGCGAGACCGGGTGGCCCGCTCTTACGGCGCGGACGAAGTGGTGTACGAGGGGGACGATCTCACAAAATATAAGGCCGACCGGATCCTCGTCACCGCGCCGCCCAAATCCATGCCGCCCCTTTTAAAATCCATGAATATCGGGGGCGTCATGAGCTACATCGGCGGGGACGTGGGGGAGGGGGGCTTCGCCACCTTCGACATGAACTACTGGCATGTGAACAAGCTGCAAATCCGGGCTTCCTACGCGGCGCCCGCCCTGTTCTTCCCCGTTTGCATAAAGCTGGCCCGGGAGGGGATGATAGACCTGGACGCCCTTCATACCCACGACCTGCGCATGGACCATTTTAAAGAGGATTTCGACGCTTATATGGCCGACCGGGAGAATGCCATCAAGGCCGTCTTATTCAACCGCTGAGCTACATGAGAAGGAGGGAGAAAAGGGCGGCGCTGAGCTTGTGAAGGGCGGGAAAGAGGGGCTTTTCATATTTGGCGGCATAGGCCAGATCAATGGCGGAAAAAGCCGTTAAAATAAGGAGCAGTATGGAAAGGACGAGAAACGTAAGGCTCACGTACCGCATAGCCCGGGAACGGATGAGCGTCCTGTTTTGATACGTCCGGCCGTCCTTCAGCACCCGGGCGAAGGCTTCCTCCGAATAGCGGGGCAGGCGAACCTGAAACACCATGGAGAGGACCAGCATGACGAGGAAGTAGACGGACAGGAGGGCGAGGATGTAGGCCACCAGCCTGAACGCCGCCGCCATCATGCGGGGTCCCTCCCCCTGCTGCGTTAAAAGGGAGTCGGCCAGCAGGCAAAAGAAGAAAGCGGTCAGCAGATAAACCACTTCCCCGAGAAACCATTTGGCCGGAGAAGTGAGCACGACGCGCTTTTCCGAAGGGACGCCCCTCCCGCAGCAGGCGCAGGCCTTTTGCTTTCTTCCCATGACGTTTTTGCAGGAATCGCAAATATACAAATCTTGACACCTCCCGGGTGAACTACAGGTATATTTTGGTCCGGACAAGGGAATTTTATCCCTTCCGGGGGCAAAACCCTCCGGGCGGGAGAGAAAAGTGTTTGGAATTATGGCGGAAATGTTGTAATATGGTACTATCATCGATCATATTTTGGAGGGCAATGCTATGGGTCTCATAAGAGCGGGCATCGGCGCCATCGGAGGCGTGCTGGCCGACCAGTGGAGAGAATATTTTTACTGCGATTCCCTGAGCGCGGATATACTGGTGGTGAAGGGGCAGAAGCGCACGTCGGGGCGCAGCTCCAACACAAAGGGGGATGAGAACATCATCTCCAACGGCTCCATCGTGGCCGTGAACGACGGGCAGTGCATGATCATCGTGGAGCAGGGGAAGATCGTGGAAGTCTGCGCCGAGCCGGGGGAGTTCATCTGGGACACCTCTACCGAGCCCAGCATTTTTTACGGCGGCCTTGGAAAAGGCATCGTCGCTACCTTTAAGACCATCGGCAAGCGGTTCACGCTGGGGGGCGACACGGGCAAAGACCAGAGGGTTATTACTTCAACACCAAAGAGATCATGGGCAACAAGTACGGCACGCCCAACGCCGTGCCCTTCCGGGTGGACAAAACATCGGCCTCGACATCGACATCTCCGTCCGCTGCCACGGGAAGTATTCCTATAAAATCGCCCGATCCCCTCCTGTTTTACGTGAACGTCTGCGGCAACGTGAGCCGGGCTTTATGAGAAGAGATCGACAGTCAGCTGAAAGCCGAGCTGATGACAGCGCTCCAGCCCGCTTTCATAAAATTTCCGAAATGGGCATCCAGTACAGCGCCCTTCCCGGGCATACCCAGGAGCTGGCCGAAGTGTTGAACGACGTGCTCTCCAAAAAATGGACGGAGCTTCGGGGCGTAAAATCGCGGCCTTTGGGGTGAGCTCGGTGAAAGCCTCGGACGAAGACGAGGCCATGATCAAGGAGCTCCAGAAGAACGCGGCGCTCCGCAATCCCACCATGGCCGCCGCCACGCTGGTGGGCGCCCAGGCGCAGGCCATGCAGGACGCCGCCAAAAACACGGGGGGCGCGTTCCTGGGCTTTGCGGGGATCAATATGGCCAGTCAGGCGGGGGGTATGAACGCCCAGGGGCTGTACGCCATGGGCGGCGGCCCGGCCAAAGATTCCGCGGCCGACAAAGAAGAGTGGGTGTGCGCCTGCGGCGCGAAAAACACGGGCCGGTTCTGTTCGGAATGCGCCAAGCCCCGCCCCGAGGGCAAAAAGGGCTGGACCTGCCCCAAGTGCGGCACGGTGAACAAGGGCAAGTTCTGCATGGAGTGTGCCGCGCCCAAGCCCAAGGGAGAAAAGCTGTATAAGTGCGACAAGTGCGGCTGGGAGCCGGAAGATCCGGCTCATCCGCCCAAGTTCTGCCCCGAGTGCGGCGATCCCTTTGACGACGGCGATACTCTTTAAGAAAAATTCCGAAGGGCGGAGCAATGCTTCGCCCTTTTTGACAGGAGAAAATTCATGGAGCAAAAGCTCATGTTTGTTTCGGACATACACGGCTCCCGGTATTACTGCGAAAAAGCCCTTGCCCGCTACCGGGCGGAAGGGGCGGATAAGCTCATTTTGCTGGGCGATCTGCTCTATCACGGCGCCCGGAACGACCTTCCCCGGGACTACGACACCCGGGGCACGGCCACCCTGCTGAACGCCGTGAAAAGCGAGATTCTCTCCCGTCCGGGGGGCAACTGCGACAGCGAAGTGGACCAGATGGTGCTGGAATTCCCCGTCCGGGCCGAGGCGCTGCTCCTCTATTTAAAGGGCAGGCTGGTGTTTGTGACCCACGGGCACCTGTACAACATCGAAGCTCCGCCCATGCTGAAAAAGGAGACATTCTCCTCCACGGCCACACCCATGTGCAGGCGGCGGAAGAGCAGGAAGATTACACCTACATCAACCCCGGCTCGGTCTCCATCCCAAAAGGGGGCAATGTGCAAAGCTACATGACCTACGAAGAGGGAAGGTTCATCGTGAAAGACCTGGAGGGCGGGGAGATACTGGCGTATGCGCTCTAAAGAGGGCGGCAGGAACTTTTAACCAGGGTTTTCCGTCTAAAGGGTAACAAATCAGGCGCTTTTTTGGAGGGTTCTGTTTATGAGAAGAAAAATCTGTATCATTGCCGTGCTGGTTCTGGTGCTTGCCATGCTGTATGGCTGCGCCAGCAGAAAAGAAGAAGGCTATCCGGGCGAAGAAAATTATATCCCCTCCGAAGACAGCGCGGGGCAGAAAGACGGCGAAGCCACCGCCGCCCCCTCGGAGAGCGGCGCGCCCGGCACGAACATCCTGGTTCCCGGGGCGGACACGGACCGGAAGCTGGTGTACACGGTGGATTTCTATCTGGAGACGGACGCGTTCAGCGCCGACTATCAGAAGCTGATGGCCGATGTGCGCGCGGCCAAAGGCTATGTAAGCCGGGAGAACACCTACGGCACCGAACCCGCTGAATACGGGGACGCGGGCCGGACGAGTTCCCTTGGCATCCGGATCCCCGTGGAGCGGCTGGAAGCCTTTTTGGCTCAGGTGGAAGGCAGCGGCAACGTGGTGAAAAAGAACATGAACGTGGCGGACAACACGGATTCCTATTACGATCTGGAAAACCGCATCGACATGCTGGAGACCCAGTATGAAAAGTTAGACGGGTATCTTCAGTCGGCCACCGCCATGGAGGACATCATCACGCTCGAAAGCCGCATGAGCGAGATACTCTACCAGCTGGACGGCCTGAAAGGCACGCTCAGAGGGCTGGAAGACGACGTGTCATACGCCACCGTGAACATCACGCTTCAGGAGCTGGTGAAGTCGGGGAGCGTGGTGGTGAAGAAGGAAAGCCTCGGCGAGCGGATCAAGGAAGGCTTCGACTCTTCCATCAAGGCCATCGGGGTGTTCCTGGAGGAAGCGCTGGTCTTCCTGGTGGCCGCGGCGCCCGTGCTGGTGCTGCTGGCCGTGGTGGGGCTTGTCGTTGTGATCCTCATCAAGACCGTTCAGAGGAGCGGGGAGCGGCGGCTCAAAAAGCAGGGCGAGAAAGAAGACAGATAAATCAAAAGAAAGTTTGACGGGAGCGGAATTCCGCTCCCGTTTTTTTACACAACAGGCTTGTTTTGTGTTATACTTTTTTAAAGTGCCCGGGTGGTAGAGTCCGGCGCAAATCTTATAGAGGTATTATTGATATGATCATGATTAAAGAGTATTGAAGAAAGCGGACGAAACGGTACATCAGTTTCAAAACGACCTGTATAAGGGCGTGCCCCAGTATGTGCCCACCATGATGATGGATGAGCTGGCCAACCTGGACCCAAAGAAAAACCCGGCCTTTGAATACTGCGATATGCGGTTTTTCCTGGCGGAGAAAGACGGGCAGACGGTGGGGCGGATCGGCGGCATCATCAACAAAGCCTCCAACAAAAAGTGGGGGGAGAAGCGGATTCGGATCACCCGCATGGACTTCATTGAGGACAGGGACGTATTCTACGCCCTGCTCGGCGCGGTGGAGAGCTGGGCGCGGGAAGAGGGCCTGGAAGAGGTGGTGGGCCCTGTGGGCTTCTGCGATCTCGACAAGGAGGGCATGCTCATCGAGGGCTTTGAGCGGGCGGGCATGTTCATCACTTATTACAACCATCCCTATTACAAAACCTTTATGGAAGAAGCGGGCTTTGAAAAAGAGGTGGATTGGCTGGAGCACATCATTTACGCCGAGTGCCCCGATCGGGAACGGATGCAGCGCTTTTCCGACCGGATCCTCAAAAAGACCGAGTGCCGGGAGCTGGAGCTTAAGAGCAAAAAGGACTTAAAGCCGTATATCCACGGTGTGTTCGAGCTGTTGAACGAGACTTATAAAGACCTGTTCGGCGTGGTGCCCCTGACCGAACCCCAGATGCAGTACTACACGAGCCAGTTTCTCACCCTCATCAACCTGCGCTATGTGTCCCTCATCGTGGATAAGGAGAACAAGCTGGTGGCGGTGGGGGTGAACGCCCCGAGCCTGGCCGAACCCATGAAGAAGTCGGGCGGGCGGCTTTTCCCCTTTGGCTTCATCTCTCTTCTGAAGGCTTTGAAAGCGCCCAAGGTGCTGGATATGTATCTGGTGGGCGTGCGGCAGGAGTACCGGGGCGCGGGGCTCAACCTGGTGATGATGAACCAGGTGCTGAACCGCGCTCTCGAAGACGGCGTGGTCTACGCCGAGACAGGGCCGCAGCTGGAGAGCAACTACAACATACAGAAGATGTGGGACTATTTTAAAACCGAAATGAACATCAAAAAGAGGCGGTGCTGGAAGAAGTCCGTCAATTAAGCCCTATAAACAGTGAAGCGGGAAATCCCGCTTCACTGTTTATAAAAATCCGGCGCTGTGATCTTGACAAATGAAGATTTGTCGTATATGATATGCAAGATATGGGTGCGAATAAACGGATATACGTGATAAATCAAAGAAGGGTGTACGGCTGCTCGACGGGGGTGTTGAGGGATATTGACTTTTTTAAAAAATCCCATCGGAGAGTGGGAAATACGGTTATTCAAAAAACGCTTTTTGCAGGATGAACTGTTTCATCGGCAGAGGCGTTTTTTTTAAGGGTGTTTTTTGAAAAGGCGGCGGAGCCGCGGGGGAGAGTATGGGAAAAGTTTATCTGGTATTGGAAGGCGGGCAGGTTTTTGAAGGAGAAAGCTTTGGCGCCAAGGGGGAGACGGTGGGCGAGCTGGTGTTTACGACGGGCATGGGGGGATACATCGAAACCATCACCGACCCCAGCTACTACGGGCAGATCGTGCTCCAGACCTTCCCCCTCATCGGAAACTACGGCATGATCGAAGCGGATATGGAGAGCCGGAACAGCTTTTTAAAGGGCTATGTGGTGAAAGACTACTGCACGACCCCCTCCAATTTCCGCTCCGAAGGCACGCTGGAAGCCTTTTTAAAGGAAAAGGGCATCGTGGGCATCTGCGGGGTGGACACCCGGGAGATCACCAAGCTCATACGGGAAAAAGGCGTCATCAACGCCAAGATCACCCCCGTGCTGTCCAAAGACATTGTGAAGCAGTTAAAAGAGTATAAAATACTGGACTGCGTGAAGAATGTGAGCCCCACCAAGGTGAAGGAATACGCCGCTCTGGAAAAGGGGCGGTGGCACGTGGTGCTCATCGACTACGGCGCCAAAAAGAACATCGTGCGGGAGCTTCAGGCGCGCAAATGCGCCGTGAGCGTGGTGCCTTACGACACCTCCGCCGAGGAGATTTTGGAGATGAAGCCGGACGGAATCATGCTCTCAAACGGCCCGGGAGACCCGATGCAGAACACGGAGTGCATCGAGGTGATCAAACAGCTCCTGGGGGTAAAGCCTATGTTCGGCATCTGTCTCGGGCATCAGCTCATGGCTCTGGCGACGGGCGCCAAAACGGAAAAGATGAAGTACGGGCACCGGGGCGCCAACCAGCCCGTGCGGGACCGGGCAACGGGGCGGGTGTACATCACCAGCCAGAACCACGGCTATCAGGTGGTGGGGGACAGCCTTGTAAAGGGCAGCATGAGCCACGAAAACGCCAACGACGGCACCTGCGAAGGGGTGGATTACCCCGAATACCGGGCCTACTCCCTCCAGTTTCACCCCGAAGCCTGCGCAGGGCCGAGGGACACGGAGTTTCTGTTCGACAAGTTTATCAGGCTGATGAAAGGAGTTTAATATGCCGCGCAATCTGAATATCAAAAAAGTCATGGTGATCGGCTCGGGCCCCATCGTCATCGGGCAGGCGGCCGAGTTCGACTATGCGGGCGCCCAGGCCTGCCGCGTTTTAAAAAGCGAAGGGGTAAACGTGGTGCTGGTGAACTCCAATCCGGCCACGATTATGACGGATAAAGCTCTGGCGGACGAAATTTACCTGGAGCCCCTCACAACGGAAACGGTAAAGCGGATCATCTTAAAAGAAAAGCCGGACGGACTGCTGGCGGGGCTGGGGGGCCAGACGGGGCTCACCATCGCCATGCAGCTGGCCAAAGAGGGCTTTCTGGAAAAATCGGGGGTGGAGCTTCTCGGCACCAAGGTGGACGCCATCAACAAAGCCGAAGACCGGAAGCTCTTCCGGGACACCATGGTAAAGATCGGCCAGCCGGTGATCCCCTCTGAAATCACAAACACGGTGGAACACTCCCTTGAAATTGCGGACAAGATCGGCTATCCGGTGATCGTGCGCCCCGCCTTTACGCTGGGGGGCGCGGGGGGCGGCGTGGCCGACAGCCGGGAAGAGCTGGAGAAGGTGGCCAAAAACGGCCTCATGACCTCCCCCATCAATCAGGTGCTGGTGGAAAAATACATTTACGGCTGGAAAGAGATCGAGTTTGAAGTGATGCGGGACGGGGCGGGCAACGCCATCGCCGTCTGCGGCATGGAAAACTTCGACCCCGTGGGCGTGCATACGGGAGACAGCATCGTCATCGCCCCCACGGTGACGCTGGCCAACCCCGAGCTTCAGATGCTCCGCACGGCGGCGCTTGACATCATCAGCGAGCTGGGCATCGAGGGGGGCTGCAACTGCCAGTTTGCCTTAAACCCCGACAGCTTTGAATACGCGGTGATCGAGGTGAACCCCCGGGTTTCCCGCTCCTCCGCCCTTGCCAGCAAGGCCACGGGCTATCCCATCGCCAAAGTGACCACCAAAATCGCCCTGGGCTACCGGCTGGACGAGATTCAAAACGACATCACCAAAAAAACCTGCGCCTGCTTTGAGCCCGCCCTTGACTATGTGGTGGTGAAGTTCCCCAAGTGGCCCTTTGATAAATTCGTGAACGCCAGCCGCAAGCTGGGCACCCAGATGAAGGCCACGGGAGAGGTGATGGCCATCGCCCCCACCTTTGAAATGGCCATTATGAAGGCCGTCCGGGGTGCGGAAATCTCCATGGACACGCTGAACAGCCGCAAACTGGAAGACGCGGACACGCTGGAAAAGTTAAGCGATATGGACGATCTCCGGCTCTTCTCCATCTTTAAAGCCATCAAGGAAGGCGTGAGCTTCGACGAGATTTTTGCGCGCACCAAGGTGGACCGGTGGTTTTTGGGCAAGCTTAAAAACCTGGCGGACTACGAAAAAATGCTGGCTTCGGGCAAGCTGGCAAAGGACTACTATTTAAAAGGCAAGAAATACGGCTACACGGACAAAGCCATTGAGCGCCTTTCGGGGAAGAAGATCGAAAAGCCCCGCCACGCGGTCTATAAGATGGTGGACACTTGCGGCGCGGAGTTCGCCGCCGAAACGCCTTACTTCTACTCCACCTACGACGACTTCTGCGAAGCCCGGGCTCACGAGCGGAGCGGCAAACCCCGGATCATCGTGCTGGGTTCGGGCCCCATCCGCATCGGCCAGGGTATCGAGTTCGACTATTCCTCCGTCCACTGCGTGTGGATGCTCCAGCGCCTGGGTTACGAGGTGATCATCATCAACAACAACCCCGAAACCGTGTCCACCGACTTTGACACGGCCGACCGGCTGTACTTTGAGTCCCTGACCCCCGAAGACGTGTGGAACGTGATTGAGGTGGAAAAGCCGGAGGGGGTGGTGGTGGCCTTTGGCGGCCAGACGGCCATCAATTTAACCAAATTCCTCCACGAAAAGGGCGTGAACATACTGGGCACGTCGGCGGAAGGCATCGAGACCGCCGAATCCCGGGAGAAGTTTGAGGCGCTGCTGGAAAGCATGCACATCAGCCGCCCCCGGGGCATGACGGTCATGACCCTGGAGGAGGCGCTTGCCGCCGCCAAGGAGCTCGTGTCCTGTGCTCCTCCGGCCTTCTTACGTCATCGGCGGCCAGAATATGGCCATCGCCCACAACATGGACGACGTGCGGGAGTACATGGAGCTCATCTTGACTCAGGGGGTGGAAAACCCCGTGCTCATCGACAAGTATCTGATGGGCACCGAGCTGGAGGTGGACGTGATTTCCGACGGCAAGGACGTGCTCATCCCGGGCGTGATGGAGCACGTGGAGCGGGCGGGCATCCACAGCGGCGACTCCATCGCCATGTATCCCCCCCACAACATCAGCGACAAGATGCTAAAGACCATCGTGGAGCGCTCCACCAGCCTTGCCCTTTCCCTCGGCACCAAAGGGCTGGTGAACATCCAGTATCTCATTTATGAAAACGAGCTGTATGTGATCGAGGTGAACCCCCGGGCGTCCCGGACGATTCCCTACATCAGCAAGGTGACGGGCGTGCCCATGGTGGACGTGGCCGCTCAGGTGATGACGGGGAGACCCTTAAAGAAACTGGGTTACGGCACGGGGCTTTACAAGCAGCCCCCCTATGTGGCCGTGAAGGTGCCCGTATTCTCCTTTGAAAAGCTGTCCGACGTGAACTCGGCGGTGGGACCCGAAATGAAATCCACGGGGGAAGTGCTGGGCGTGGGGCGCACCCGGGAGGAAGCCCTGTTCAAAGGGCTGGTGTCCGCCGGATTTAAGCTGGGCGGCCGGCCGGAAGACAGGCGGGGCGGCGTTTTAATCAGCGTGAGCGACCAGGACAAGGACGAGATCGTGAAGCTGGCCAAAAAACTCGATGATATCGGCCTGAAGATTTACGCCACAAAGGGCACGGCCCGGGAGGTGGCGCGGCTGGGCATCGACGTGACCCCTGTGAACAAGCTCTATGAGGACAACACCATGCTGGATTTGGTGGAAAGCGGCGCGCTCGAATACATCATCTTCACGGGAGCGGGGGAGCGGTCTTCCGTGCCCGACTACACCCGCCTCCACCGGCGGGCGGTGCAGCTCGGGGTGGCGTGCATCACCTCCATCGACACGGCCAACGCTCTCGCAGACATCATCGCCAGCCGTTTCAACCAGCACAACACCGAGCTGGTGGACATCAACCACCTTCGGAGAGAGCGGCAAAAGCTCTCCTTCTGCAAAATGCAGAGCACGGGGAACGACTACATCGTATTCGACAACTTCGACGGCAAAATCACCTATCCCGAGGCCCTCTCCATCAACTTTGTGGACAGGAGGCTGGGCATCGGGGGGGACGGCATCATCATTGCCGAACACTCCCAAACGGCGGACGCCAAAATGCGCTTCTTTAACCGGGACGGCAGCGAAAACCGGGTGGCGGCGGGGAGCCTGCACTGTTTTGCCAAGTATCTGTACGACAAAGGCATTGTGAAAAAAGAGGAGATGGACATCGAGACGGCGGGGGGCGTGAAGCGCGTGATTCTCCACTCCTTCGGCGGACAGGTGACTTCGGGCACGGTGCATCTGGGCGCGCCGGAATTCCTGCCCGAAAAAATACCCGTCAGGATCGACGGCTTTAAAGTGATCAACCGGAAGACGGAGCTGGCGGGCGGGGCGTACAGCGTCACCTGTCTGTCCATCGGCAACCCCCACTGCGTGATCTTTGAAGACAAGGTGGAGGACATTAACCTCGCGAAAATCGGGCCGTCCATCGAGTATTCCGAGCTCTTCCCCGACCGGACGAACCTGGAGTTCGTGCGGGTCATCAATCCCGCCGCTCTCAAAATGCGCATGTGGGAGCGGGGCAACGGGGAGACCTGGACGGGGGGCTCGGGGGCGGCCGCGGCGGTGGTGGCGGCGGTGGAAAACGGCTACTGCGAGTATGGAAAAGACGTGGTGGTGAAAGTGCGGGGCGGCGACATCACGGTGAACTATACCGGAAAGGACGTGGCCCTCACCAGTGAAACCCGTTTGATCTATGAGGGTTCTGTGTTATACTGATAGAAACCGGCAAAAAAGCGCGGGCTTCCCGCGCTTTTTTGACCCATCAGAGGAAAAGAAGCCAGAGGAAATGGACAAACTGAAAGAAAAAAGCAGGGCCCTCACTTTATTTCTGGCCGTCTGGGCGGCCCATAGCGTATTTGCCAGTCTGGCCCACCCCATCACGCCCACGCTCATCAAAAATCTCGGCATCGGCGACTACATGTTTGGCGTGGCCTTTGCCTCCATGGCCTTCACCAACTTTTTGTTTTCCCCTTTCTGGGGCAAGATCAGCGGGTATTTCGGCATCGGCACACTTTTGTTCATCTGCTGCACGGGGTACGCCGTCGGGCAGTTTTTATTCTGGCAGGCCGCCAGCCCGGGTATGATCGCGGCCGCCCGGATGATCTCGGGCGTGTTCACCGGGGGAATCAACGTGCTGGGGTTCACCTACGTGGCCGACTACGCCCCCGCCGACCGGCAGGGAAAGGCCATTGCCATCGGCTCCACGCTGTATCTCACCTTCGGCTCCTTCGGGTATCTGCTGGGCGGGCTTTTAGGGGAGATTTCACTCAATCTTGTGTTTTTAACTCAATGCGTCATGCTCTTTTTAAGCGGCGCGGGCTTCTTCTTCCTGCTCTATAAAAAGACCACCCCGGCGCATAAAAACGCCTCCACCAACGTGCGGGTGCTGGTGAAGGAGGCCAACCCCTTTGTGAGTTTTCTCGCCATCCGGCCCTATCTGAAACCGGCGCTCATCCTGCTCTTTGCCGCCGCGCTCTTTTCAAATATCGGCATCAACGCTTTCGACCAGTGCTTCAACTACTATATCAAGGATCAGTTCGGACTGTCTTCCGCCTATAACGGCCTCATGAAAGCCATCATCGGCGGCGTTTCCTTCCTCACCCACTTTCTCATCTGCACGGCCATTCTGAAAAAGACCGGTGTGAAAAAGCCCCTCTTTTATGTGTGCCTGCTCACAGGAGCGTTCAACGTGGCCATGATCCTGATGCCGAGCGTGCTCACGTTCATGGCCGTGACGGTACTCCTCTTCGCCCTCATGGCCCCTTGCGGCGCCCCTGTTACAGACGCTGGTGTCCAAGCGGTCGGACGGCACGAACAGCGGCGTCATCATGGGCTTCAACGCCATCAAAGGGCTTGGCATGATCGCGGGGGCGCTCATCGCGGGCTTTTCTTACACCGTTTTTCCCAAACTGCCCTTTTTAATTGCGGCGGGCATGTTCCTTCTGGCGGCCCTTCTGGCGGCCGTCTATCTGGGCATGACCAGGAGGAAAGACGAAGCAAAATAAGCATGAAAAGGGGAACCCATGTACGAACGGATACGAAATCTGCGGGAGGATCGGGATTTAACCCAGACGCAGATGGTCGAATACCTTCATTGCAGCCAGCGGATTTACAGCAATTATGAGCGGGGGGGGACGTGGACATTCCCACGGCTGTTTTAATCAGGCTGGCGGACTTTCACCAGACCAGCACCGATTATCTTTTAAACAGGACAAATATACGGGAAGCGTACCCAAGCGATTCTCCCAATCAAAAAAAGGTCTGAAAGAGTCTTCAGACCTTTCTTTATTCCCTCTCATAAAACCTATTCCTTTTGCAGCTTCACCTTGAAGCTGATCTTCCGCTCGGTGGGGAGGATGTCGAACTGTATCACGTAAGCCGCCGCGTTTTGGTCGATGTCCACCACTTCCCCCGCACCCATGACGCTGTGAACCACCCGGTCCCCGATGCCGAAGGGAAGCGCGCCCGAATGGGCAAAGAGGCGGGCCTCACTATCGTTAATGCGCCATTTGGCTTCCCGCACCAGACCGTCCGGCAGCTCGGTTTCAAATTGGAGCAGAGCCGGGTCGATTTCAAATATGAAGCGGGAGGGGCAGCGGAAGGAGCCGTCCAGATTCCGGCCCTCGGAGTCGGAAAGGAACAGGCCTTTTTCCGCCCGGGTCATGGCCACGAAAGCCAGGCGGCGCTCCTCCTCCATGCCTTCCAGGGTGGCGGTTTTTTTGGAGGGGAACACCCCTTCCTCCAGGGCCGCCAAAAATACATAGGGAAATTCCAGACCCTTCGCGCTGTGCACGGTCATCATCTTCACGGCGTTTTTTTGTTCGGCGGCGTCTAGATTGGAAAACAGGGCCACCCGGGCCAGATAGTGTTCGAGAGCGCTTTCTTCCCCCGAAGTGGTCTCGTATTCGTAAATGGACTGCTTCAGCTCGGCCAGGTTGTTAAGCCGTTCCTGGCTCCCTTCGGTGCGTAAAAGCGCTTCATAGCCGCTCTCCTGGAGGAGCGCGGTCAAAAGCTCGGAGACGGGCATATCCCGGCAGCGCCCCGAGAACCGTTCCACCAACCTGGTGAAGCCCGTCACCTTCGCGCCTTTGAACTCCTCCCGTTCGGCGTTTTCGAGAAGCGCCTGATAAAGAGAGCAGCCCTTATGCTCGGCGTATTCCCGCAAGAGTTTCAGCCGCCGCTCGCCCACGTTCCGCCGGGGCACGTTGATGATACGGGCAAAAGAGAGGTCGTCCTGATAGGCGATGAAGCGGAGGTAAGAAAGGGCGTCCTTGATTTCCGCCCGGTCGAAAAACTGCACGCCGCTGTAAATCACATAAGGAAGCCCCTCTTTTAAAAACACCTCTTCCAGCGTGCGGGTCACATAGTGGGCCCGGTAGAGGATGGCCATGTCCGACAGGGGCGCTCCCTCTTTTTCCAGCGCCCGCACTTTTTTCAGGATGGAGCGGGCTTCCTCCTCGGCGGTTTTATGGTGACTGTAGCGCACCTTAGGGCCAGAGGGGAGGGTGGGGAGCAGCTCTTTTTTAATCCGGTTGGCGTTTTTGTCGATGAGGAAGTTGGCCGTTGCCAGGATTTCGGGGGTGGAGCGGTAGTTTTTCATCATCATGATGGTCTTCACGTTCGGATATTCCCGCTCAAAGCCCAAGAGGAACCGCACGTCCGCCCCTCGCCAGGTGTAGATGGTCTGGTCCGGGTCGCCCACGATGAACAGGTTGTTGTGATACCCGATGAGAGACTGCATGAGCCGGTATTGCAGGTCGTCGATGTCCTGAAACTCGTCCACCATGATGTAAGCCAGCCGCTCCTGCCATTTCCGCTTAATATCCGGGTTTTCCGTGAAGATATGCAGGGTGAATTTAATGAGGTCGTTGTAGTCGAGGGCAAAGCATTTTTTCTGCTGGTACAGGTAGCCGTAAAAAATGATGTCTTCCTTGTGTTTTGCGGAGTCATATTTTTGTTTCAGTTCCTCAAAGGAGAGAGCGATCATGTCTTCGTAGTAGGTGGGGCGCTTTACGGTTTTCAGCAGTTCAATCATATCCCGGGCTGCCTGGAAGGTCATGTCCCGAAGAGTCAGGCCCCGTTCCTCATAGATGGTTTTGAGCATGGCGTTGATATCCCCGTTGTCGATCACCAGAAAGTTTTTGGGGTACTGCACGGCGTAGCTCTCCTCCTGAAGCACGCTCACACAAAAGCTGTGGAAAGTGCAGATATAGCCCGTGCCGTTGTCTCCCGTGAGGGCGCGGATGCGGGTTCGCATCTCCCCCGCGGACTTGTTTGTAAACGTGACGCAGAGGATGTTTGCCGGAGGCACGCCGATTTCGTTCACCAGATAGGCGAAGCGATGGGAAAGGGCCCGGGTTTTGCCTGAACCCGCTCCCGCGATCACCCGCACATACCCCTCCGTGGAGGTCACGGCCAGGCGCTGTTCTTCGTTCAGGCCTTCGAATAACTCCATACCTTTCCTCCTGTGACACTATAAATTTTATTATAACACACCCGGCCCGGGAGGCCAATACGAATGAAAAAGCCCCTAAGCCAGGGGCTTCATGGGCTTTAAAAGGCGCTTAAAACATTTGATAGAAACGGAGGATTTCAGGAAACATGGCCGGGTCGTCTGAAAAATCCGAAATGCCCGGGAGGGCGCTCATGGAGCCGATGAGGGGCAGCTGTTCAAGGCCGGTGCCGGAGAGTTTACCCGCTGCCGCCGCGGCAAATTTTTCCGCCCGGATGACCTTGATCTCCCGGCTGAAATAGTTTTCTACGGAAAAAGCCACAGGTTCCGTAAGCCCCGTCTCGTTATGGAGCGCGGCCGTGAGGCTTTCCGCGGCCACCAGATGCTCTTCCCGCTCCGTCGGGTTTTGAGCGGCAAGGGCGGCTTGGAGGCGCTCCTTCAGTTCGGAAGGGACATCCAGGCGGGAAAAGGCGGTGCCCAGCCACTTGCTGTAGGGGGCGTATTGGCGCTTATATAAAAAGCAGAGCCGCATGAGCCGCTCGCAAATCCGGGCGCAGACGAGGCGGGAGCCCATTTCGTCCCCCACGTCCGCCGTCCGCCGGACAAAAGCCTGTTCGCTGGCGACGGCGTTCCAGTGGGAAGCCGCGAGGTAAAGCCGCACCGGCTCGGGATAGAAGGAAAATCCCAAAAGCCGAGGGCGTAAACCGAGACCGTCGGCAAACAGCCTGCCTGCCGCAATGGTGAGCAGGCGGTGCTCCGAAAGAGACAGCCAGGTAAGAGGGCTCATATCCGCCGCGTCTGTTTGACCCAATTCGCCCAGCAAGAAGTTTTCAAGGGTGGGTGATCCAGACGAGGGGGTCCACCTGCCCCTTGGAAAGGGACGGGGTGACGCACCCCGTGGTCCGCCGGGTCGGAGTGGGCTGAAGTTTACGTCAAACCCCGGAAGGTATAGGGAAGCCCTCGGAAAAGACTTTCTGTATGCGGGGTTTCAGATGCAGATCCTCTTCCGATAGAAACAAATGGAAAACCGGGGGCCCCATGGGTCCCGGGAGGTTTCGTCGTCATAGCCCAGCACGTCCGAACCGTAGCCAAGCAGGCCGACGGAATAGGAAAGCCCGGGAAGTGCTCCTTTAACAGAGGCTCCGCCGCTTCCAGAAAGAACGCTCTTGAAAGTTCCATTCCTTTCATAGCCGTGCTCTTTAATGGGCGGCGTCGGAAGAGGGAGATTCACTTTTGGCCGAGCGGCCGATGGTGTTAGCGTCGGTGGCCTCGGCGAATAAAATCACGTCGCCTTCCTGTGCTCCGTCGCTCCGAAGCCCCGCCTGCCACGGCGATTTTATAGCCGTAAGCCCCCCGCCGGACAAATTCTCCCGTGGTCTTGTCGTAAAAGTCGAACAAAAACTCGATCACGTCTCCCGGCTTGATCTCCTGAAGAGAGGGCAAAATCCCCGCCTGTTTTAACGCGCCCGTCACACGGGCGTAAGAGGAGTGGAGGTGACCAGATCTCCGCCTCTTCCCCGTTGAGCCGGGTCTGTACGCGGTAATAGACGCTTCCCCCGCAGTTGGGAAGAGTAGGACACCACCTGAGAGTTCACCGTGAGCCACCCCCGCCGGCGGAGACAGACAGTCACGCCCGCCGCATCTTTCTCTTTTATCTCCGATTTCCCCAAGGAGCAGATGGTAGTCCCCACGTCCATCAGGGTGTAGAGTTCGGCCTTTAAAAGCCGCTCTTCATCTCCCTCAAAGAGGGCAAGGGCATAGTGCCCTCTTCCTGATACCAGAGCCGAAGGGCGGTCATGTCGTAGGAAAGGGAGCGGCCGGCATAGCTCTCCGCAAGGACCGTGTTGTACCAGGGCTTGGAGGCGGCCTCGGGCCGGGTGAGGGAATAATAACTGGTTAAAAACTTTTCGTGGGCCGATACGTTTTCCGAAAAGAAGGGGAAGTAGAGGGACAGGGGGAGCACGCCCGGACCGTAAGCCAGCAGATCCTCCGCTTCTTCCGTGAGCTTTTCCCCGTCTTCATTGTTGATGTAAAAGCAGAGGTCGGAAATCCGGGCATAGTCTCCCTCTCCCGCGTGCAGGCGAGCCCTGCTCACGTCGGGGAGGTTTCCCGCGAGAAGCTCCCGCTGCAAATGGGAGAACAGCTCTTCCGCCGCCAGATTCGCCTCCCCGGCGCGGGTCATGTCCGCGCAGAACACCAGGGGGGAATAGCCGCTGGCAAAATAAAGCTCGTTTTGCAGCAGGTCGCTCGAAATCTCCTTGGCGATGGAGGGGGTCACGAGAGAGCTGCTGCCATCCAGCAGGGAAAAGAGGGAGGGATAATCCCAGAGGGTGAGCAGAGGCGAAGCATCCGCAATGAGATAGTCTGAAGCGGGGGAAAGGGCGTAGATGTCCTCCACCGCGCAGGAGAAGGGGCCGTTGAAGCCGATGAAGTCCAGCTCCTCCGAGGAGAGGGCGGTGGCGATCTCGGACACCTTGAGGGGAAGGGAACCCACGAACAGCAAAGCCGCCCGGTCGTATTTCGTCTGAGCCTTGGAAAACTCCACAAATTCCGAGAGCCGCCCCGGGCTTTCAATGTTGGAGATGTATTCCGTGCTGGTCAGGCGGAAAAAACCCTCTTCCGACAGCATATACCGCCCGCCGCCCTCGGGTAAGTAAGCGTCCCCCGCTTCCACGCCCCCCACCTGGATCATCACCGTGAGCTTGCCCGAAACGGTGAGGCTTCCAAAGGAGGAAAAGGCCTCTTTCACCGCCTCGGCGTTGCCCTCTCCGTTTACATAGAGCATCAGCAGGAACCGTCTTCGTTGTTCCCCCTGATTTTGGGTGCTAATACTCTCTTTCCGCGCTGCCTCGGGGAAGGGCTGCCGTGACCCCTTTCTTTTGACACGCTGCATCCGTAGAAGAGGAGAAGCGCCAGCAAAAACGCCGCCAATCGTTTCAAATGAATGTACCGACCTTTCTTCTGATTTCCACCACCACGCCCGCGATCATCACGGGCAGCTCCGACACTTCTTTTCTGGAAAAGGAGATGGGAGGATAGTTGGAATTGAGGGGCACGAGCTGGAGGCCGCCGTTGTCGATGAACAACACCTTTTTGAGGGTGGCCTCGTAGCCGTTCACATACACCACGCAGTCGTCCCCGCTTTCGCAGTTCGACTGCTTTTTTACGATAATTGTATCACCATCCATGTATTTTGGAAACATGCTGTCTCCCCGGACTTTGAGGCCGAAGTACATTTTTCCTCCCATGAGCCACTCGGAGGGGATCTCCTCCGTGTCGATCACGTCCTCAATGGCCTCCATGGGGATGCCCGCGGGCACCGTGCCGTATACGTTCACGGTGGCGCCGCTTTTCCGCCCCAGCAGATAGTCGAGAGAAACGCCGAAAATTTCGCTTAAAGCGAGAAGGGCCTCGTGGGAAGGGGAGGTGAGCGCCCGCTCCCATTGGCTCACGGCCGTCTGGTTCACTTTCAGCCGGGCGGCCAGCTGGGTCTGGGTCATGCCGCTTTTTTTCCGAAGCTCTTTGAAACGGTTCATAGAAAAGACCTCCTGACTAAAAACAGTATAATAGATAAACTAATATATTTCAAGTATTTTTTTAAAAAATATTAAAATACTCTTGTATTTTTAAAATTGGCATGGTATACTGTGCTCAAAATAGAAGCAATACTACTAAAAAAGGAGTAAGGATGTGGCGCTGATATGCGTGTACGGCGGCGAGTGCAGCGGATGCATGGACTGTTACGGGCGGAGCAGCCGGTATTTATACCGGAGCGCGGGAGGGGCGCGGCATAGAGCCCGGCGGCCAAAACCGGAGGAGGCGGAGGGATGAGAAAGAAAAAGATCATGAGGATGCTGTTCAACAGGGAGTTCCCAACGGGGCTCATCTTTTTTCTCACGGGGCGGGCGCCCGTGAAGGAGGTGCGGCCATGAGCAACTGCAAGGGAGGCGCGGACACCATCTGCCCTTTTTACATTAAGGAGGCACGGCTTTCCATTAGCTGCGAGGGGATCATACCCGGGAGCAGCATGATGCTCCGGTTTAAGGACGAGTCGAACAAAGAGAGGTGGCAGTCCATCGCCTGCGAGACGTATAAATACATGGGCTGCCCTCTGGCCGCCCTGGTGTGCAAGAAGTATTAGGGAGGATATGGGCAGAAGAAAAAAAGGCGATGCGGTATACGAAGCCGCCCGCATGGCGGCCGAGCGGATTGAAAAGCTGCTGAAGAGCGAGCCGGAGAACCAAGAGGTGGATATAAAAACCCTGCGGGACGCGGTGGCCATCCTAAAAGACCTGGGGAAGCTGATTGCCCCGGCGGAGGGCGGACAGCAAAGCGAAAAGGGCCCGGGCGGAGTGGTGCTCATCCCGGGAGCCGAAAAAGACGGATAAGAAAGCCGGGGGGCGCTGCCTCCCGGTTTTTTCGTTGCGGGCGGGAGCAAAAGATGATAAAATAATAGCCATGAACAGACAGGGAATCGCCATCGATTTGGGTACCACCAACATCAAAGCCTGCGCTTTTGATCAAGCAAGCGGGAAAATTTTGACGCGCAGGTCCGAACAAAACGCCCAGACCGCTTACGGGCGGGACGTGATCACCCGCATCGGCCTGGCTCTTGAAGGAAAAGCGGAGGCGCTCAAAGAAGCGGCGGAAGGCCAGGTGCTCTCTTTCATAGGAGAGGAGGAAGGAGCGGCCATTGCGGGCAACACGGCCATGCTGTCTCTTCTCACGGGTACGGACGTTTCCCCTCTTTCCGCCTTTCCCTTTTACGCGGAAGAGCTGTTCGGCCGGGAATTCTTGATCAGGGGCAAGAACTGCTATCTGCTCCCCGCCGTTTCCGCCTTTGTGGGGGCGGACGTGTCTGCCGGGCTTCTTTACTGCGGCTGCCGGGCGGGGGACCTGCTGCTCGACCTGGGCACAAACGGGGAGATGGTTCTCCTGTATGAAGGAGGCGCTTTGGGCGCGGCCGCGGCGGCGGGCCCGGCTTTTTTTGAAGGGTCCAGATGGGGCATGGAAGCGGCGGAAGGCGCCATTTACGACGCGGCGGGCATCAAAGTCATGGGCGGGGGGGAGCCGAAAGGCATCTGCGCTTCGGGGCTGGTGAGCCTGCTGGCGCTCCTTTAACAGAGGGGGCGCTCGACCCCTCGGGGAGGCTGGCCGCCGAAGAAGCGGTTGTGGCGGGGGAGATACGCGTTACCCAGGAAGAAGTGCGCCGCCTCCAGCTGGCCAAGGCGGCCATCTGCGCGGGCGTGCGCACGCTCATGGAAAAAGCCGGCACAGTCCCGGATCGGGTCTTTATAACGGGCAATTTTGGTGGCGCGCTGCACGACGAGATTTTCGATATCGGGCTGCTGCCTTCCGCCCTTCAGGGAAAGCTCATTTTTGTGGAAGACGCGGCTCTGCTGGGCGCGGCGATGGCCTGTAAAAGGGAAAACCGGGAAGCGCTCGGGCGGATCGTGGCGGGGGTCACTCCCCTCGATTTTGGCTGCGAGCAGGTCTTTTCCCGGGAATTCATAGACTGCATGGAGTTTCGCAGATTTTAATGATTCATGATAAGGAGAAACAAATGGTTCTGATCAGCGTCAAAGGCAAAGGTGAAATCAAGGTGGAATTAAACGAACAGGCCGCGCCCCTCACGGCGGCCAACTTTTTAAAGCTGGTAAAAGAGGGCTTTTACAACGGGCTCATTTTCCACCGGGTCATCAGCGGCTTTATGATCCAGGGCGGCTGCCCCGAGGGCACGGGCATGGGCGGACCGGGCTACACCATCAAAGGGGAGTTTCAAAAAAACGGCGTGAACAACCCCCTAAAGCATGAGCGGGGCGTGATTTCCATGGCCCGGTCGGGAGACCCCAACTCGGCGGGTTCCCAGTTTTTCATCATGCATGCCGACGCGCCTTATCTCGACGGCAGCTACGCCGCCTTTGGCAAAGTGGTTTCGGGCATGGAGGTGGTGGACGAAATCGCAGGCACCCTCACGGCCTATGACGACCGCCCGGTGGAGGACATCGTGATGGAAAAAGTGGAGATCACAGACTGATATGCTGTATGTGCTCATAAACGGCGGGGCGGTCGTTGCCGGCTCCCTCCTGGGTCTTTTTTTAAAGAAAGTGCTGGGCGAAAAGCTGAAGCAGGCGGTGAACGCCGCCATGGGCCTGGCGGTGCTGTCCATCGGCGTGATGGACGTGATCAAAACCCCAAACGCGCTGGTTTTGATATTGAGCCTGGCCGTGGGGGCGGGCGTCGGCGCGGCGCTGGGCATTTCCCGGGGGCTCGACAGGCTGGGGGCGTCTTTGGAAAGCGGGTTTGGTAAAAGCGGCGGCTCCTTTGCCAAGGGCTTTTCCTCGGCCACCGTGCTGGTCTGTGTGGGCGCCATGGCCCTGTACGGCAGCGTGGAGGCGGGACTCGGGCGGGGGAACACCCTCCTTGTAAAGTCGATCCTCGACTTTTTCTCCTGCATGATGCTGTCCGCCACCCTCGGGGGCGGGGTGATGCTCTCTTTTGCGCCCATGGTGGTGCTGGAAGGGGCGTTCGCCCTGCTGGCGGGCACGCTTTCGCCCCTGGTGACGGAGGAATTTTTAGCCCAGCTCAGCGGCACGGGGGGCGCCATCCTCCTCTCCATCGGCCTCAACATGTTAAAAGCGGCGGACATTAAAACGGCCGACCTGCTCCCGGCGGTGCTGGGCGCGGCGGCGGTGTTTTTCTTTTAGAAGGGCGTTTACTCCGGCGGATAGATTTTTTGAAATAAAAAAAGAGGCTGAAAGCCTCTTTTTTAGTTATTTCTGCTTTTTCGTCCGGATGCGTATGATGTAGTCGAGGTTTAAGGCTTCGATCGCCTTGCCGCTTTCCACGGAGACCCAGCCTTCCTCCACCGCCTTGATCACGCCCGTGAGCTGGGCGATCATGGTGTAGATCACGCATTCTTTGCCGATATAGTGTTTAATCAGCTCCGTCATCTTTTTCTTTCCTCCCCTTCTTTCCCGCGAGGTTTTAAGCACTCTCGCAATCTGCCACAGCTCCTGGTCGGCCGCCACCAGTATGAGCGGCAGGAAGCAGCATAAAAATATTGCCGGATTCACAGCTCCGCCCCCTTCACAAAAAGACTATTCCAGAAGCTCCGCAGCTTTTTTGAGCTCCTCAATGATTTCAATGTGCTGCGGGCACACGGATTCGCACTGTCCGCAGGCGATGCAGTCGGAGGCTTTGCCCCCGTGCCGGGTGATGAAGGAATAGCCCCGTTTGGCGCCGCTTAAATGGTTATACAGCCGGTAGTTGTTTACTTCCCGGAAGATCATGGGGATGCCGATGTTCATGGGGCAGTCTTTCACGCAGTAACGGCAGTCGGTGCAGGGGATGGTGGAGATGGATTTTAAAGCCTCCTGCACTTTTCCGATCACGGAGAGTTCCTCTTTATTCAGGGGAACGAAATGCTCCATGAAGGAGATGTTGTCTTCCATCTGAGCCAGGGTGGACATGCCGCTCAATACGGTGATGACGCCCTCATGGGAAGCCGCGAAGCGGACGGCCCAGGAGGCCAGGGAAGCGGAGGGATTCGCCTCTTTTAACAGGGAGGCGGTCCCTTCCGAAAGCGCCGCCAGCGAACCGCCTTTGACCGGCTCCATGATCACCACGGGCTTGCCGTGTTTTCTCGCCACTTCGTAGCATTTTCGTGACTGGACGTTTTCATCTTCCCAGTCGGCGTAGTTGATCTGGAGCTGCACGAACTCCACTTCCGGGTGCTCGTTTAAAATGCCGTCCAGCACGTCGGCCTTATCGTGGAAAGAAAAGCCCAGGTGCTTGATGAGTCCGGCCGCCTTCTGCTCGGCCACAAAGTCCCATATCCCAAAATCGTCGAACACGCGGGTGCGCTCGTCTCCCAGGTTGTGGAGCAGGTAAAAGTCGAAATACCCGGCCCCCGTGCGCTTGAGAGACGTCCAGAACATATTCTTCGCCTCTTCCGCGTCTTTGGCGCCCGCCCAGGCGGGGAGCTTGGTGGCAAGGGTAAAGCTCTCTCTCGGATAACGGTCCACCAGGGCGGTTTTGGCCGCCTCTTCAGACTTGCCGTCCAGATACCCGTAAGCCGTGTCAAAATACGTGAACCCCTTGGACATAAACAGGTCCACCATCCGCTTTGTCTGTTCCATGTCCACTTCTTTTCCGTTCATGGGAAGACGCATGAGCCCAAAGCCCAGCTTCTTCACGTTTTCACCCAAATATGCCATGTTCATTTCCTCCTGTACAATACTGTTTTGCCACACCTGTTTTCCAAAAAACAAAAGGATTAGTTCATATACATTTTCCCCACCACCCAGTTGGCCAACCGGAGGGGGAGGATTTTTACCAGAAGCATGAAGAGCTTATACTTCATGCCGATGGCGGTAAAAGGTTTGCTCTTCTTTTTTTCGGCCACGGCTAAGATTTTTTTGGCCACATAGGCGATGCTCATGCCGTTCTCTTCGTCTTTTTCAGCGCTTGCGGTGGAGCGGCCGATGACGCCGCCGTACACGTCGTCCCCCCGGTAATCCTTTTTCCGGGCGGCGGTGAAGTCGGTTTTCGTGTCCCCGGGGAGCACGGCGGCGACAGAGATGCCAAACTGCCGGAGCTCGTTTGCAAGAGCCAGAGCGAGAGAACAGACGGCCGCCTTGGAAGCCGAGTAAAAAGCCTGAAAGGGCAGAGAAAACTGAGCGGCCAGCGAACTGACGAACAGGATGCGGCCGCCGCCCTCTTTTCTCATATAGGGGATGGCCGCCCGGGCGCATAAAAAGCTCCCAAAAAAGTTTACGTCCATCTGGCGCCGGGCGTCTTCCAGTTCGGTGAATTCCACCGCGCCCGATATGCCCATGCCCGCGTTTAACAGGAGGAGATCGATCTTCCCCTCCCGCTCGTATATTTGGGAGAAAGCCGCCAAAACGGCCTCTTCGTCCGTCACGTCGGCGGCGATGTGGCGAAGCCCCTCCGCTTCCGCCGGCCGCCGGGAAATGCCGTAGACCGTATAGCCCTTTTTGAGACACAGCCCGGCAAGAGCCGCGCCGATGCCCGCCGAAACGCCCGTGATGACTGCGACTTTACTCATGCCTGCTCTTTAAACACTCGTTCAATGATGTCGAGCGCTTCGTCCAGTATTTCAAAGGTATGGCTGGCCATATAGCTGGTGCGGAGCAGGCATTCGCCTTCGGGCGTGGCCGGGGGCAGCACGGGGTTGACATACACCCCTTCGTCATAGAGCTTTTTGCTGAGCACCAGCGTGTTCATGCGCTCGTAAGTATAGAGGGGGATGATGGGCGTGGCGCTTTCCCGGATGGCGATGCCCCGCTTTTTCAGGCCGTCCCGCATATGGCGGGACAAGTCGGACAGACGGGAGACGAGCTCGGGGCGTTCCTTTAACACATGGAGCGCTTCCAGAGCCGAAGCCGCGCAGGCGGGGGGCATGGATGCGCTGAAAATGAAGGGGCGGGACGCGTGGCGCACATAGTCGGCCACCTGCTTGCTGGCGGCCATGTATCCGCCCAGGCTGGCCAGGGATTTGGAGAAGGTGCCCATGATGATGTCCACCTGCTCGGTGAGGCCGAAATAAGCGGCGGTGCCCTGCCCGCCCGCGCCCAGCACGCCGAGACCGTGGGCGTCGTCCACCATGGTGCGGGCGTCATATTTCTTGGCCAGACGCACGATTTCGGGGAGGTTGGCAATGTCGCCCCCCATGCTGAACACGCCGTCTGTCACAACGAGGATGCCCGCGCTCTTGGGCACTTTTTGAAGCTGATGCTCCAGATCTTCCATGTCGTTGTGCTTATAGCGGAGCATTTTGGCATAGGAGAGCTTGCAGCCGTCGTATATGCTGGCGTGGTTTTCCTTGTCGGATATGATATAATCGTTCCTGCCCGCAATGGCGCTGATGATGCCGAGATTGGACTGAAAGCCGGTGGAAAAAGTCACCACCGATTCCTTGCCCAGGAATTCCGCCAGCTCTTTTTCCAGGCGGACGTGGAGGTCGAGGGTGCCGTTTAAAAAGCGGGAGCCCGAGCAGCCGGTGCCGTATTTTTCCAGAGCCTTGATGCCCGCCTCGATGACCCGGGGGTCTACCGTGAGGCCCAGATAGTTGTTGGAACCCAGCATGATGCGCCGCTTGCCTTCCATGATGACGGCGATGTCCTGCCGGCTTTGAAGCTCGTGGAAATAGGGATACACGCCAATGCTTTTCACCTGCTCCAACAGCGTGTTATCGCACTTGTCAAATAGATCCATTGATTTCCTCCAAATATGAAATAAATAAAGATAAGTACAAACTTATCTTAACAGATTCATTTTGTTTTCACAAGCCATTCCGGCCCGGAGGGGGATTTTATGTGCATGAAAAAGGCGGGGTTTTGGGAAAATATTCGGGTAAACCTTTTTTCGCCCCCGGCATATTCTAAACTATCCGTGGGTTTTGGGAGGGCGCTCTTTTGGAGTATGCAATCTGTGTTCAGAATAAAAATATACGCTTAAAAGGTCTCATTGAAAACAGGCTGCCCGCAGAGAGCCGCCTGTCGAAAGAGCTTTACATAGAAAAAGACCTGGAGGAGACGGTGGTTGTCTACGCCAAAAGCGCGGCGGAAGCGCTGGTGCTTTCGGACATACTTTCGGACATCATCATCGAAAACCTTCAGATTCGCTTTCTGCTGGAGCTTTTGCAGAAGGAATACCCTTTTTTATCCGACAAGGAGCGGTGCGAAATACTCATCATCACCGCCCGGGAGCTTTGGTACGGCCGGAAAAACGAGCCGGAATACACAAAAGCCAGGATCAGCGCCCGGATCGCCGCCGCCCTTTTTGAAAGCGGCACCTTTTATCTCGACTCTTTCATCCACTTTCGCATGAAGGACTGGGTGTCCGTCTGGGAGCGGGCCGCCCGGGCCGCGGCGGACGAATACCTCCGCCAGCAGGAGGAGTACGAAGCCTACGAGCTTTTAAAATGGTTTGTGAACGCCAAGCCGCCCATGGCCGAGATGGCGCTCATCAAAGAGCGGGGCGAGGGCTACATCGTGCTTTCGGAAAGCGGCTGCATCAACAAAAGCGAGCCTTTCTCCCCCGAGGAGCTGCTGTTTTATCTGGCGAATCTGGCGCCCCGGCGCATCGACATGCACGAGGTGACGGACGAATCTCTAAAAAAGATCATCGGGGATATTTTTGAAAAGGTGGTGCTGCTGTGAAGGATTTCCGCAAGTTTTGGCGAATTCTATAGAAAAATCAAACCGGAGTGACGATACAAATGAAAAAAGTGTTGTTGTTTGTGTTAAAAAACTGCCCCTACTGCGTGGAAGCTCTCCGCTATCAGGAGGCGCTGGTGCGGGAAAACCCGGCTTACGCCGGGATCAGCATCGAAATTGTGGACGAGCGGAAAGAAAAAGCCCGGGCGGACAGCTACGACTATTACTATGTCCCCACTTATTATGTGGACGGGGTGAAGCTCCACGAGGGGGCGCTTGACAGGGGAATCGTGAAGAAAGTGCTGGACAGCGCGTTAAAATAAGAAAACAGGTTGCCAAAGCGCCCCGATGGTGCTAAAATATTATGCATATTTATAAAAACGGAGGCGCTCTCATGTCGTTAAAGAGGCTGGTGATACCCGAGGGGTATCGGCCCATACTGGATGTCAGGCAAACGGAGTTTGCCATCAAGCTCATCAAGGACACTTTTGAACGGGAACTGGCGAAGGAGCTGAATCTGTACCGGATATCCGCTCCCCTGTTTGTGCGGCCGGAAAGCGGGTTGAACGACAATTTAAACGGCGTGGAGCGCCCGGTGAGCTTTGAGATCAAAGATTTGAAGAGCAGCGTGGAGATCGTCCATTCCCTGGCCAAGTGGAAGCGGAACGCCCTTCAGGAATACGGCTTCCACGCGGGCGAAGGCATTTATACGGACATGGACGCCATCCGGCGGGACGAGGAATTGGACAACCTCCACTCGGTCTATGTGGACCAGTGGGACTGGGAGCTTTGCATATCCGAAGAGCAGAGAACGGCGGAATTCTTAAAGGAGATCGTGCGGAAGATTTTCCGGGCGCTGGAGCGGACGGAGGACGCGGTGGTGAAAGCCTTTCCCGGCCTGCCCCGCTTTGCCCCGAGGGAGGTGTGCTTCATCACCGCCCAGGAGCTGGAAGACCGGTATCCCGCCCTCTCCCCCAAGGAGCGGGAGGACGCCATCACAAAGGAGTGCGGCGCTGTGTTTTTAATGCAGATCGGCGGCGCGCTGAAATCGGGAACGCCCCACGATGGGCGGGCGCCCGACTACGACGATTGGACGATGAACGGGGATATACTGGTCTATTACCCGCTTCTTGGGAGGGCGTTTGAACTCTCCTCCATGGGCATTCGGGTGGACCAGGCGGCCATGCTCAGGCAGCTCAGGCTGGCAAACTGCATGGAGCGGAGCGAACTGCCTTTCCACAAGCGGCTGTTAAACGGGGAGCTTCCCTTAACGGCGGGGGGCGGCATCGGCCAGTCCCGCCTGTGCATGTTGCTTCTTGGGAAAGCCCACATCGGCGAGGTACAGGCCTCGGTGTGGGAAGAGGAAATGATCAAAGCCTGCGAAGAGGCGGGCATTCATCTGCTTTAGGAGGACAGGACATTGTTGACGGTAAAGGAACTATATAGAGAGACGGAAAAATACGCCGGGCAGGAAATACTGGTGGGCGGCTGGGTACGCACCATACGGGACAGCAAGGCGCTTGGTTTTATTGAACTGAACGACGGCACGTTTTTAAAGAACCTTCAGATCGTGTTTGAAGAGGGGGAGACGGAGGAGTTTGATGAGGTCCGCCGCATCAGCCTGGGCTCGGCCATACTCTGCCGGGGCACGCTGGTGGAGACTCCCGGGGCGCGGCAGAATTTTGAGCTTCGGGCAAAGCGCGTCACGGTGGCGGGGGACTGCCCCACCGATTACCCTCTCCAGAAAAAGCGCCATTCCAACGAGTATCTTCGGACCATCGCCCATCTCCGCCCCCGCACGAATACTTATTCCGCCGTGTTCCGGGTGCGTTCGGCGGTGGCTTACGCCATCCACAAGTTCTTTAACGAGCGGGGCTTCATTTACGTGCAGACGCCCGCCATCACGGGGAGCGACTGCGAGGGCGCGGGTCAGATGTTCCGGGTGACCACGCTGCCCGACCAGAACCCGCCTCTGACCTCCGAGGGTCAGGTGGACTACGGAAAAGACTTCTTTGGCAAACAGACCAGCCTCACCGTATCGGGTCAGCTGGAAGCCGAGGCTTTTGCCCTGGCCTTTCAGAAGGTCTACACCTTCGGGCCGGCTTTCCGGGCGGAAAACAGCAACACCGCCCGCCACGCCTCCGAATTCTGGATGCTGGAGCCTGAAATCGCCTTTGCCGAGCTTTCGGACAATATGGACCTGGCGGAGGACATGATCAAATACATCATCACCTACGTGTTGGAAAAGTTTCCCGAGGAGATGGAGTTTTTTAACAAGTTCATCGATACGGGGCTGATGGAGCGGCTGAACAACATATTGAGCTCGGAATTTGCCCGCATCACTTATACGGAAGCCATCGACCTGCTCTTAAAGTCGGGCCAGAAGTTCGACTATGACGTGGCCTGGGGCATCGACCTCCAGAGCGAGCACGAGCGCTACATCACCGAAAAGATATTCTGCAAGCCCGTTTTCGTCACCGGCTATCCGAAGGAGATCAAAGCCTTCTACATGCGCCTGAACGAGGACAGCAAGACGGTGGCGGCCATGGACCTCCTGGCCCCCGGAGTGGGGGAGATCATCGGCGGAAGCCAGAGGGAGGAGCGGCTCGACGTGCTCACCGCCCGCATCAGGGAGATGGGCATGGAGCCCGAAGACTATTGGTGGTACACAGACCTGCGGAAGTACGGCGGCGTGAAGCACGCGGGCTACGGCCTGGGCTTTGACCGGATGATCATGTATTTAACGGGCATGGGCAACATACGGGACGTGCAGCCCTTCCCCCGGGTGCCCAGGTGGGCTGAGTTTTAATACTTCGGGCGGCCGTGTTCAGCGCATACAACGGATGAATATGCAAATGCACTTGGCGGGACAGCAGGTTCGGCGTTCCGGAGGCGAAACATCCCGGCATGATGCATAGATCATGCCGATGTGACAGCTCTTTTCGTACGGGGGAAAAACAGATGGGCGAGCCTTTGGTTTTAAGCATCGACTGCGGCACGCAGAGCGTGCGGGTGCTCCTGGTAGACCAGAAGGGAAACCTTCCGGCCTTCAGGCAGGTTTCCTTTACGCCTTATTTTTCCCTGAAGCCGGGGTATGCGGAGCAGCGCGCCGACTTATATTTTGAAAAAATCTGCGAGGCCTGCCTCTATTTGAAAGAACAGGAGGGGGAGATGTTTTCCCGGGTTCGGGGCGTCACCCTCACCACCATGCGGGATACGGCGGTCTGCCTGGATCAGGATTTAAAGCCCCTCCGCCCGGCCATCCTGTGGCTGGACGACCGGGACGCGGACGTCAAAAAGAAAATGCCCCTCTGGAAGCGAGCGGCTTTTTTTGCGGCGGGCAAGCTCGCAACGGTGAACAGCATTGTAAAAAAGACCAAGTCCAACTGGATCCGGGAAAACGAGCCGGAGATATGGGAGAAGACGCATAAGTACGTGATGCTCTCCTGCTACCTCACATACCGCCTCACCGGACGGCTGGCCGATTCCACCGCCTCCCAGATCGGGCACATCGCCTTTGACTACAAGAAAAAACGCTGGATGCGCCCCTCCGCCGTGCGTTACCACATATTCAACGTGGAGCCGGACAAGCAGGCGGAGCTGTTGGAGCCGGGGAACATCGCGGGCTTTGTGACCGCCGGGGCGGCGGAGGCATCGGGCATCCCCGCGGGCACGCCCTTCATCCTTTCGGGTTCGGACAAGGGCTGCGAGACGCTCGGGAGCGGCTGTTCGGACGAGGAGACGGCGGCGGTGAGCTTCGGCACCACCTGCACCGTGCAGCTCTGGACAAAGCGGTATGTGGAGCCTCAGCGGTACATGCCCGCTTACCCGGCGGTCATGAGCGGGGTCTACAACCCGGAGGTGGAGATCTACCGGGGCTACTGGATGGTGAGCTGGTTTAAAAAGGAGTTTGCCAAAGAGGAGACGGCGAGAGCGGAGGCGCTCGGCGTGCCCGTGGAAGACGTGCTGAACGAATATTTAAGCCTCATTCCCCCGGGGAGCGACGGGCTCTTTTTGCAGCCTTACTGGGGCGGCGGGCTGGCCAATCCGGACGCGAAAGGCGCCATCATCGGCTTTTTTGACGTGCACACGAGAGGACATATTTACCGGGCCATCATCGAAGGGCTGAACTACGCCCTTCTGGACGGCCTCAAAACCATGGAGAGGCGGAGCGGGCTTCAAGTAAAGCGACTGACCGTGTCGGGCGGCGGCGCGGTGAGCGACCAGATCTGCCAGATCACGGCGGACATGTTCGGCCTCCCCGTTTTCCGCGCCCAGACCAACGAGACGGCGGGGCTGGGGGCGGCGGCGGTGGCCTTCCATGGCCTCGGGATGTATGAAAACGTGGAGCAGGCGGCCAAAGCCATGGTGCGGCCGGGGAGCGTCTTCCTGCCGGACGCGGACAATCAGGCGCTCTACGGGAGACTCTACCGGGAAGTGTATCAAAAGATCTATCAAAAGCTGGCGCCCCTTTACAGGAGCATCCCGCGGGAATAAAAAAAGCAGGCGCAAGCCTGCTTTTTTAGTGCGCTCAATTTAAAAACTCTGCTTTCTCCCGGGAAATGCCGGCGGGAGCATTTCGGCTTGACGCAGAATAGCCAAGGTGTCTTCCGCAGGCGCGCGCCCGCCTTGCGCAAAGGTTTTTACCTTCTTGTCCCTTCCGGCTGCCCGAGAAGGGAGGTCCTTTTCAGCTCCGGATGACAAAGCCCCGACCGCCCGGAAGAGGGAAGGGGTTGGATGCTCTGTCCGTCCCCTCTGCCGCCCGGGGCAAAAATAAGAGCGCCGCCCTCTTCCTGAAAACAGGAAGGGCGGCACTCCGCGCGCAGGCTTTGCGCCTGTTGAGATGCACAAAACGTCCGGCTCAGTCGTGAATGGGTTTTCCCTGTCCGTCCAGCAGGGGAAGGTATTCCAGATAGAGGATGTCGCCCCTGTGGCGGGCGTCTCCCTCGGCCAGTATGGCCATTTTGCCCGCGATCTCGCCGCCCGAGGCTCGCACCAGCTTTTCCACTGCCCGGAGGGATTCCCCCGTGCTGATCACGTCGTCCACAATGAGCACCCGCTTGCCCTTCATCATATCCATCTCCTGCCGCCCCACAAAAAGCTCCTGCTTGGTGGCGGTGGTGATGGAATGGACTTCGATGCCCACGGGGTCCACCATATACAGTTTGACCGCCTTTCTTGCGATGATATAGCTGTTCACGCCCTGTTGGCGGGCCATTTCGTGAATGAGGGGGATGCCTTTGGACTCGGCGGTGATCATGATGTCGTGGGGCGGCGCTTTTTTTATGAGCTCGGCGGCGCAGTTCACCGTGAGTTCCACGTCCCCGAAAATGACAAAGGCCCCGATGCATAGCTCATCGCTGATGCGGCAGACGGGGAGGTTCCGGTCCAGTCCGGCCACCCGGATGGGATAATATTTTTCCATTGCGTTACCTCGTGTTTATGCGGAAAATCCGCGCATTGTCTTTTTAAATGAAGTCGAGAGCAAGGGCGTCTTCGCTGTCCGCCGGCATGCGGCGGATGTCTGCGCCAAGGGCGATGAGCTTGTTCTCAATCCGGTCGTAGCCCCGGTCGATGTACTTGATGTTGAGTATTTCGGTGGCGCCTTCGGCCATGAGTCCCGCGATGATGAGGGCGGCACCCGCCCGGAGGTCGCTGGCTTTCACCTGGGCGCCCGTCAGCCTGTCTACGCCTTCCACAACGCAGACCCGGTCGTCGATGGTTACTTTCGCCCCCATGCGGCGGATCTCTTCAATGTGCTTGAAGCGGGCCTCGAATATGTTTTCCACCACCACGCTGGTGCCTTTGGCTGTGCTTAAAAGCACGGTGGCCGGCTGCTGAAGGTCGGTGGGGAAGCCGGGATAGGGGAAGGTTTTGATGCTCACGGCTTTTAGGGGACGCTTACAGGAGACGCGGATGGAGTCGTCCCACTCCTGCACGGCCACGCCCATTTCCACCAGCTTGGAGGTGAGGGCGTCCATATGGATGGGGATGACGTTTTTCACCAGCACGTCGCCTTTTGTGGCGGCGGCGGCAATCATCAGCGTACCCGCCTCGATCTGGTCGGGTATGATGCTGTACTGGCAGCCGTGAAGCTCGGACACGCCCCGTATTTTAATGATGTCTGTGCCCACGCCCCTGATCCGGGCGCCCATTTTGTTTAAGAAGTTGGCTAAGTCCACCACGTGGGGCTCCTTGGCCGCGTTCACGATGGTGGTGTTCCCCTCGGCCAGCACGGCCGCCAGCATGATGTTGATGGTGGCGCCCACGGAGACCTGGTCGAGATAAATGTCGCTCCCTTTTAACCGTTCCCGGGTGGCCCGGAGCACGCCGTATTCGGCCACGAGCTTTGCCCCGAGGGCCTCAAAGCCCTTGATGTGCAGGTCGATGGGCCGGTTGCCGATGTCGCAGCCGCCGGGCAAGTACACTTCCGCCGGTGAAAAACGGGCCACCAGCGAGCCTAAAAAATAATAAGAGGCCCGAAGCCGCTTTGTGAGTTCGATTTTCACGTCGCCCGTGGCGACGGGCGTGGTGTCGATCACCGCCGTATTGTCCTGAAAAGAGACTTCCGCTCCCAGCCTTTTCAATATGTTCAGCAGAATGATCACATCGTCGATCTTGGGCAGGTTCTCTATGGTATATACGGCGGGAGCGAGAAGCGTGGCGGGGAGAATGGCGACCGCGGCGTTCTTCGCGCCGCCCACCGACACCTCGCCTTTGAGCTTTTTGCCGCCCTTTATGACGAATTTTTCTTCCATTTCAATTCCCTTCGGTTCAGAACATTTTGCGCTTGCCAATGATAAGGGCGACCACAGTCGCAACGGCAAGCGATATGCCTATAACTATGTAAAATCCGCTTTCGGTATTCAAAAACGGCATGTTCTCGAAGTTCATGCCCCAGAACCCGGAGAATATGGAGGGGATGGCCATGACCATGGTAACGGACGCCAGGAGCTTCATGACGGTGTTCTGGTTGTTGGACACCACCGAGGCAAAAGCGTCAAGCGTGTTCGAGAGGATCTCCATGTAAATGGCCGACATCTCGATGGCCTGCTTGGTCTCGATCATCACGTCTTCCAGCAGATCCTCGTCTTCCGGGTATTTCTTGATAAAAGGCGTCCGGAGGATGCGCTCCATCACGATGGAATTGGCTTTAAGCGAGGTGGAGAAATACACGAGGGACTTGGAAAGGCGCATCATCTGCACCACTTCCCGGTTTTTCATGGATTTTTCCAGCGCCGCCTGAAGCCGCTCCGAGCTCTTGTCGATGAGCCGGAGATACTGGAGGAACTTGGTATTGCTCAAATAGAGTATCTGGAGGAGGAACCGGGTCTTCTTGGCAGAGTCGAAGGTTTTCACCCGCCCGTTCCAGAAGTCTTCGATGATGGCTGTGTCCTCCAGGCACACGGTCACCACGTTGTTTTCCGTGAGCACCACGCCAAGAGGCATGGTGTCGTAAAAAAAGGCGGCGCCGTCGGCCACGATGGTGGGGATGTGCACGATGATCATGGTGGCCCCGTCTTCCGTTTCAATGCGGGCAGACTCCTCGTCGTCAAGAGGAGCGGACAAAAGGCTTTTCTCGATGCCCAGCTTCTCAGACACCAAAACGAGCTCCTGCTCGCTTGGGTCCAACAAATGCACCCAGGTGCCGGGCTCCATGGAAGGCACTTCTTTGACTTCCCCGCTGATGGTGGATATGATTTTGATCAAATAAAAAACACCCGCTTTCTTTGGCGGGCTACATAAACAATGCGCTTCCCCCGCCGGATATAGTATGATACAATTTCCAGGTTTTTCGAGGGCCAGCGTCCAAAGTTTTTCACCTCTTTTTTCAACACAAAAATGCTTCCATAAGGATTATAAACTTTTTTTCATGGAAAAGCAATATTTACGCCGCCTGTTTGCAAAACTCCCTGTTTAGAGTATAATCAAAATTACCATGAGCGCGTATAATATCGGTGACATACTGACCATGAAAAAAAAGCATCCCTGCGGCTCGGACAAGTGGCAGGTGATCCGCACGGGCGCGGACTACAAGCTCAAGTGCACGCTCTGCGGCCGATTGGTGATGCTTTCCTATGAAGAGCTTAAGAAAAGAGTAAAAAATAAATGAAGCAGAAGGACGTTTACAGAGAAATTTTCAGCTGGGTGGGCTGCGTGGCCGGCGCGATCGTACTGGCGCTTCTGTTGAGGATATTCGTATTTGAGTTCGTGCGGGTAAAGGGAAGCTCCATGGAACCCACTCTTGAAGAAAACGAGACGGTTTTCATGGAGAAAATCTCGGTGAAAACGGGGGACCTCAAGCGGTTTGACATTGTGATCGTGCGCTACCCCGACCGGACGGACACCTATGTGAAGCGCCTCATCGCCTTTGCGGGGGAGACGGTGGCCGTGAAAAACGGCGTGCTGTATGTGAACGAAGAGGCGCAGCCGGAGGACTACACGAAGGAGCCCTATATGTACAGCGATTTTGCCGAAACCGTGGTGCCCGAGGGGTGCATCTTCGTTATGGGCGACAACCGGAACGACTCCCTCGACAGCCGGGTGGTGGGCGCCATCAGCATGAGCGAAGTGGAAGGGCGGGCGCTGTTCGTGGTGTTCCCCTTAAGCAGGCTGGGGAGCCTTTAGGAAGCAAAAGAGCGGGGAGGCCGCTCTTTTTTATAGGAGGCGGGAATATGAAAAAGACAATCGGCGCGGGCGAAGGGTATGTCCGCCTGGCCACGGAAAGCGGCGCCCCCAAAAAGCAAGTGACCTTTTGGGCGGAGGGAAAAAAGACGGCGCTCACTCTCCGGCCGGCGGTGGCCGAGCCGGACGGGTATGCGTACGTCGCCCTGTCGAGACTGACGGGCGCCCTTGAAATCGAGGGGGCGTTTTCGTCCCGGTTCATCAGTGCGGCGGACAGGCGGCCGGCTTTTTACGCCGAGAGCTTTCGCTTCCGCCCGGCCTTGGGGAGGCTCCTTTCCTTATTGAAGCTCGATAAAACGGAGGAAGGCTATGAGCTTTCTTATGCCCACGACCCCTTCGGGGAGGGGGACAACCCCCGGGTGGGGCGGGCTTTCAGCCGGGACCTTTTGTATTGGCAAGAGACGGAGGAGGCTTACCGCCTCTTCGGCGAGGAGGCGGAAGGGGGCGCTCAGTCGCTTGCAATCGGAGACGCGGAGCTTTATCTGGAGGAAGGAGCGCTTTTCGCCCGGCAAAAGGGGGAGGGGGGATACGCTCCTCTCGCCGCGGCGGAGAACCTGCGGGTGTGGATGCGTCGGTGGCAGGATTTATACCTCCAGCCGGGAGACGATTTTTCCGCCCGGCTGGCCATTCGGGTCGCGCCCGACGCTTTTCCCAACATCCGCCTGCTGCCGGCGGAGGGGATTCCCAATGAAATCAGCACGGCGCTTCTCGACATCTCTGCGGAAATCCCCGTGGAAAAGAGCGGGCAGGCGGAGCTGTGCCTGGCGGGGGCGGAGATCGCTCTCGACTTTTACGCCAAAAAGCTCCGGGCCGGGGATCATGAATGGGGCACCGGCCCCGCGGGAAGCGTGCTGAAACTGCGCCTGCTTTTGGATCACGGGGACGCGGAACTGTACGTGAACGGCGTCTGCGCCTCCTTTAAAGCGGCGCGGCAGGACAGGGTGGCTCTTCTCTCCAAAAGCCGCAAGCTCATCTTAAACGACCTTCGGGTATACGGCCTCCGGGGCCTCTGGCTCAAGCCGGAGGAGCAGAGGCGCATAGAGGAGATGGGAAAGAGCGAGCGCCTGTTCGCCCAGTCCCAAAGCTACCGGATTTATGAAGACCGGGTGGAAGACCTGGTGTACGGCGAGCCCTGGGCCTACGTGCCCGACGACGAGACGGTCATCTCCCCTCTCCGGGCGGTGGAGGAGTTCCAGTGGAGAAAAGGGGGCATGGGGGACATGACCCGGGCGGTGAACCGGACGAACGTGTGGCACCCCCGGCCCGAAATCGACCGATATCCCCAGGTGTCCACCGGCCTTCGCACCGTGGACGCGGCTTATAAGCTGGCCCTTGACGTGTTCTCCGCCTGCGGGGGAGACGAGTTTGCCCGGCCGGGGGAAGAGGGCATGTGGGCGGCGGGACAGTTCCAGGGCCCGGGAGCGGGCTTTGGGGTGTGGGTGCGGGACACGGCGCACATCGCCCTTCGGGGAGGGGCTTTCATCGACCCGGAAGGAGCGCGGAAGAGCCTGTTGTACACCACCAAAAACGGCTTTGACAACGGCATCGACGGCATCTGCATGCCCATCGTGGGGCTGTACGACTATTATCTGGTGACGGGAGACGTTTCGGCGGCGGCCGAAGTGTGGGAAAACCTGAAAGCCCGGGCAAACCGGCTGGTGGGGCTCTTCGACGGGGAGAAAAACCTGGTGTTTGCCGACCAGTCCACCTCCAACGACGCCTTCCCCGAGCCGGAGTGCGGCAACTTCGCCCTGTCCACCCAGATTTACTTCCTGAACGCCCTGGAATCCATGGCAAAGCTGGCTCCCCTGATGGGGGAGGAGCCGAATGAGGAGTGGGCGGACAAGGCCGGCCGCATGCGCAAGGCCATCCGGGAAGACTACTGGAAGGAAGAGGCGGGCTATTTCACCAGCGGCCCAAAGGGAAGCGAGAGCTACGAGAAGGGCTATTGGGAGTCCTGCGGGGAGGAGGCGGCCGTTTGGCCCAAATTCGGCATTGGGGAGAAAGAACAGACGGCGCGGGTGTTTGACAACCTGCCGAGAGTGGCCATGAACGAGTTCGGCGTGAACGTGTTCCCCTACCGGAAGGAAGTGAACCATTTCTGCAACGCCGCCTGGGCGGCCTGGACGGCGGGCATGGCGGCCGCGGCGGCGGGAGCGGGGCGGCCGGATATCTTAAAGACCTTCATCGCCCAGCAGACCCGGAACGCTCTTTTAAACAAAACATTCTATGAGGTGGTGGATTACCAGTCGGGGAAAGCCTGGCGGTGGCCCGGCCAGCTCTGGCATGCGGCGGCCTTCATTTCCTACTTCCTCTTCGGCGTGCTGGGCATCCGCTACGGCGAGGAGGGCCTCACCCTCACCCCCTGCGTGCCGGAAGAGCTGGCGGACATGAGCGTTTACAACGTGAAGTACCGGGGCATGGAGCTGGACTTCACGATTGTGGGAAGCGGCACAAAGTGGCGCATGTTTGTGAACGGGGAGGAGGCGGAGGGCATCCCCGCCTCGGCCCAAGGCAGCGTGGAAGTGGTGCTGAAAAGCGAGTGAGCGCCCCGAAGGGGCGGAAAAAGGGGTTATTTTGCATAAAAAGAGAAGGCCTCCGGGCCTTCTTTTCATCTCATTGTCGATTTTATGGCCAGTCTTCTTTTAAAGCGACGGCGATATGGCTTTCCACTTCTTTGAAGGGGATGCCCAGCAGCACGGATATTTCCCCGTGCAGAAAGGCTTTGGCTTTTTCTTCGAATTCCTCTTCCCCGGGAAACAGCCGGGCGCTTTTCCGGCGGAGAGCCGCGGTTTTTAAAATCCGCATCCACTGGAGCTCGTCGCACTCCGAGAGCGCCGTCTGATAGAGGGATTTTAACAATTTGTCATTTGGGGCCTGCAGTGTGGGCACAAACCCCGCCCGGTCGATCACCTCTTCGATGTATGCTTTGGAACACAGGGGGCGCAGTATTTCCCCGCTCCCCAAAGGGACGCGCTTCTTCTCGCCCTTTTCGTGGGCGGACAGCACATATGCCCCTTCTGTTGCCTCTTCCACCCGCCACACGCCGCCCGAGCGGCAGAGCAGGTATGTTCCCGCGTCATACGTCGCCGTTTTTCTCATCCTCCTGGCCGATGTGTTCGCTGATGAAGGGAGCCACATCGTCGTAATCGATGTTCAGCACGTGGGCGAATTCATCGTAGAGCATCCTCTCCGCGTCCCGCATGAGGGTCTCATCCGCGGCGTGGAGCTTTTTGCCCGAAGCCTTCTGCTCCTTTCCGTGGAGATACAGCGCCCGGATCATGCGCACCAGCTCCTCCCGGTCGCCCGCCGTGAGTGCCGCCTTATACCGCTCCCTCCGGACGGACTGGTCTTCGATCCAGGGGGTGTCCGTGTCCGGCATGGCTTCGATGAGCTCGTATACCTCTCTCGCGGAGAGGATGGGGCGCATGCGCGAGGTGAGAAGCTCGCTCTCTGTGGGCACCATGATGGTGAAGCTGTCGTCCCGCGCCGACTTCAGTATATAATATTCCGCCAGCACGCCGGATATTTCTTTCTTTGCAATATCGGTGATCTTGCATATGCCGTGTATGCCGTATAAAACGATGTCGCCTATTTTGTATTCCATGCTTGTTCTCCCTTAAAAATTCCGGTATTCAGGCGGCGGCGGGACGTCCCGGCCTCCGGCCTATAAAAAAACGGCGCGCCACGCACGCCGTTTCAGTGTGCACAGGCTTTTACTTCTTGAATTTTCCCGCGAAGGCAAATATGAAGGCGGAGCCGCCCACCAGGTACAGGGCTTTGACTATACTGCCTGTAAAGCTGCCCGACGTCAGCACGCTCAGAGCCAGAAACAGGATGCCCACCGATATGCCCAGTATGGGGATGAGTGTTTTCATAGGCGCACCTCAAAAAGTATTGGGGAAACGATCCCTTACCTCTATGATATACTAAAAAACCCTTTTGCGCAAGGAAAGAGAAAAGCGGGCGCAGCTGCACCCGCTTTTTTTGGGAAGTATTTTTAGAATTTGCCGCCGACAGCCGTGGGAATCGCGTCCGCCTCAATGGGGCACTGATAGCCTTTTTCCGTCTTTTCATCGAATTCGGCTTTGGCCTTTTGAATGATGTCCGGATTTTCAAACAGGTCCACTGCCGCTCCAGCCAGCACCTTGCCCGCCAGCAGCACACCCTTGTGACCGATGGAGGTCTTGCCGCAGGATACGTTCTGCCAGGAGTGGCCCGGGTTGCCCGAAGGCCAAGTGGCGGTGTTGATCTGGGCGGTGGGAGTCTGCCAGCTCACGTCGCCCACGTCCGTCGAGCCCATGCTCTGGCCGTAGGAGTGATAGTAGGGGACGACGAAGTCGTTCATTACTTTTTTGTTGTTGTCCGTGAGCTTCTTTATTTTGGCGTACAGCTCGGGGTTGCTCTGCATGGTCACGTCGCCGGCGAGCTTTGTGTCGCTCAGTATGAAGGTGCTCCGGAGCTTGGCGGCGTAGTCCATCTCCTCTTTGGTGTAGGCGGGGAGGGGCGCTTCCTGCAGATTTTTATAGAGCAGGTCTTCCAGCACGGAGTTGGACACCAGGTCGGCGGTGCCGTCGATGAACCGCCGGGAAAGGGCGGTTTCGCTCATCATGGCGGCGGCTTTGGCGATGTTGTCCACCCGCTTCAACAGGTCGAGAGCCTGCTGCACCGTGCTCCCGCGCACCATGTAAAGCACCTGGGCGGTGGGCTGCACCACGTTCGGGGAGTTGCCGCCCGCGTCGGTGATGGCGTAGTGGATCCGGTTGGAATCGGGCATATGTTCTCTTAAGAACTGCACGCCGATGTTCATCATCTCCACGCCGTCGAGAGCCGAACGCCCGAGCTCCGGGTCGCCCGCCGCGTGGGCGGATAAACCGGTGAATTTATACTCCACCTGGATGCTCGAATTACAGGAGCCGGTGGAAACCTGGTTGGTGTCCCCCGGGTGCCAGGTGAGGGCGGCGTCCAGCTTGTAGAACATGCCTTCTCTTGCCATAAAGGCCTTGCCCGCGCCCCCTTCTTCCCCAGGGCAGCCGTAGAAGATCACGGTGCCGCTGTTCGGGCCTTTCTTTTGAAGGTATTCTTTACGGCGATGGCGGCGGCGAGAGAACCCGCGCCCAGCATATTGTGTCCGCAGCCCTGACCCGTGCCGCCTTCCACGTATTCCTTCCGCTCAGTGAGGCCGGGCACCTGGGAGCAGCCGGAAAGAGCGTCGTACTCCGCCAGTATGCCGATGACCGGCTTGCCACTGCCGTAAGCGCCCGTGAAGGCGGTGGGAATTCCGGCGATATTTTCCTCAACCTCAAACCCTTCTTCTTTCAGGACTTTCACATAAAGCTCGGTGATTTGAACTCCAAGAGGGACAGCTCGGCGTATTCCCAAATCTTGTCGCTTACGTCGATGATCAAGTCTTTTTTTGCTTCAATGAGGTCGTACAGTTTCTGCTTATCCATTTCTTTCTCCTTTTTAATAGAGCACTTTGCTTAAAAAATCCTGAGTTCTGGGGTTCTTCGGATTGCCGAAAACCTCTTCGGGCGTGCCGCTTTCCACAATGAGTCCTTCGTCCATGAACAGCACCCGGTCGGAAACCTCTTTGGCGAAGCCCATTTCGTGGGTGACGATTACGGACGTCATGCCCGACTGCACCAGCCCTTTGATGACCGCCAGCACCTCTCCCACCATTTCGGGGTCGAGGGCGGAGGTGGGCTCGTCGAAGAGCATCACGTCGGGCTGCATGGCCAGCGCCCGCACAATGGCCAGCCTCTGCTTCTGCCCACCCGAGAGACGCCTTGGGTATTCGTCCGCCTTGTCGAGCAGGCCCACTTTTTCAAGCAGCTCGGTGGCCAGATGATCCGCCTCGGAGGGGGTCATCTTTTTTAAAGAGACGGGGGCGAGGGTGATGTTCTTCCGCACGGTCATGTGGGGGAACACGTTAAAGAGCTGGAACACCATGCCCATTTTCTGGCGGTGCAGGTTCACGTCCGTGCCTTTTTTCGTAAGCTCTTCGCCTTCGAAAAATATTTGTCCGGCGTTTGGCATTTCGAGGAGGTTGAGGCACCTTAAAAAGGTGCTCTTTCCGCTGCCCGAAGGTCCGATGATGGTGACCACCTCGCCCTTGTTCACATGCTCGGTGATTCCGTTTAATACGTTGAGCTTTCCAAAGCTCTTATGAAGGTCGACGACCTGTATCATCTTTTCCTCAGTCACTGGCTTTGAACCTCCTTTCGATGAGCGCCACAAATTTTGAAAGCACGAAGGTGAGTATGAAGTATATGATGGCCACCAGTATGAGCGGCTCAATGTTCAGATAAGTGATGCCCGAAATGGTTTTGTACTGCGTCATCAGATCGCCCACAAAGAAGGTGGAGGCGAGAGACGTCTCTTTGATCACCATGATGAACTCGTTGCACAGCGCGGGAAGGATGTTCTTCGTCGCCTGGGGGAGTATGATCCGGATCATGGTTTTGGAGCGGCTTAAACCGAGGCTCCTTGCGGCTTCGTCCTGCCCTTTGTCCACCGCCTCGATGCCGGCCCGTATGATTTCGGACACATAGGCCGCGCTGTTGATGGACAGCGCCACCGCGATGCAGGTGAACTTTGAAAGTTCCAGGGCGGGCACCATGCCCGGCAGCAGGAAGTAGAAGAAGTAGAGCTGCAGGAGAAGGGGCGTGCCCCGGATGATCTCAATATAGATCGTGGCCAGAAAGGACACGGGCCGGAAATGCTTTCCGATTTTGAGCCTCGACATCTTCATAAGGGCGGTGAAGGAGCCGAGCAGTACGCCGAAGAATACAGTGATCGCGGAGAGGAGCAGCGTATAGCCGAGGCCTTCAACGAACAGGTATCCGTATTTGTTGAGTATCTTGACGATGCTTGCGAATATGTCCACGTTTACCTCCTGACGGTTTTAAGGCCGGCATGGATAGCCATGCCGGCCGGATTTTGTCTGCTGTCGATCAGACTTCAAGGCCCAGGGACTTGGCAAGCGTGGTGGCTGCTTCTTCCCACTCGGGGTAGAGGTCAAGCTCATTCACTTCGGCCAGTATTTCGTTGATGGCTTCGAGAAGCTCGTCTTCGCCCTTGGGGACGGCGAGAACCGTGCCTTCGCCTGTATAGTCGAATTTAAACTGGGACATGCACACTTCATTATAGTTCTCAGAGTACATCTCTCCCGTAGTGGAAGCCATGGCGATGGCGTCTACCTTGCCCGTCTGGAGCATCAGGATTGCGTCGTTCAGGTTGGCCACCGGCTCGATGACGATGTCCTTGGGGAGCTGGGTGGTGGTAAGGTTATACTGTAAAGACGCGGTCTGAACGGCGACCTTCTTGCCCGAGAAATCTTCGGCGGTCTTATAGAGATCGTAGTCTTCGGTCAAGACCATGACGCCCTGATAGCCTTCGTTCGAAATGTTGTAATAGTCGGAGAGGCCCATGCTCTCGGCCCGCTCTTCCGTGTAAGCAAAGCCCGAGATGGCCATGTTCACGGCGCCGGTGGAAACGGCGGTCTGTACGGCGCCGAAGTCCATGGCTTCGATCACGAGCTCCACGCCCAGCTTTTCAGCGATGTAGTAGCCAAGGGCCACGTCGGCGCCCGCATAGGACTCCTGACCGCTCTTGGTGGGGTCGATGAACTCGTAGGGGGCAAAGTCAGGGCTGGTGGCCATGGTGATTTTGCCGCTGTCGAGTATCTCGTCCAGCATGCTCTTTTCCTTCTTCTTGCAGCCTGTGAACATCATGAGAACGCTCAGCACGGCCAGCAATAACGCAAGTACCTTTTTCATTATATCAATCCTCCAAAAAAAATTGTAATTTGAGTATGGATTCATTATAACAGAATATTTATGAATTTCAAGTGTTTTTTATACAATTTTTAAAATTCTGTTTACTAAATGAATATATACGGCAAATATCCGTATAAATATAATAATTATGCAAATATAATGCATAATATATGTATAAAACAATATAAAAAAATTAGCAAAATAACCAAAATGACGATTTATCATATGAATATATTCATATATTGGTGCATGAATCTCCTCTTGCCTTTCCATTCTTTCTATCATAAACTGAAAATAAAAAAGGAGTCTTTCATATGGCGGTTTATACGCTCTTCCGGCAGGGAGCCGCAGCCAGGGTCAAAAGCAGGGGCGGGGAGTTTTCCTCGTTTGTCCCCCCGGGGGGAAAGGAATACATCTGGCAGGGAGACCGGTTGGTCTGGGGCGGACAGTCGCCCCTGCTCTTTCCCATCGTCTGCGCGGCCCGGGACAACAGGGTGAACATCAAAGGCGCGCCCTATGAGATTAAAAAACACGGGTTTATGATGCTTCGGGAATTTGAGCCCACGGCGCAGGGGGAAGACTTCATCACCCTTTCCGCTTCTTCGGACGAAGAGACCCTGGCCCGCTACCCCTTTCATTTTACTCTGTCCGTCACCCACCGCCTCTTTGCCGACGGTTTTTCCACCACATTCACCGTGAAAAACGAGAGCGGGGAGACCATGCCCTTCTGCATCGGCGGACACCCGGGCTTTGTCTGTCCCCGGGAGGAGGGAGAGGCGTTTTCGGACTATATCCTGGAATTTCCCGAGGCGGAAAAGGGGGAGAGCCTCTACTGCCCCACAGGCTATCTGGTGGAGGACGTGAAAGTGGTGCCTGAATTTTCAGGAAATACTCTTCCCCTGACGCACGACTATTTCGACCGGCAGGACGCCCTTATGCTCGCCGGCCTTCGTTCCCGCTCGGTGAAGCTCATCCATAAGGACACGAGAAAGGGGCTGGAATTTTTCTTTCCGGATTTCCCCGTGCTGGGCGTGTGGAGCAAGCCGGGGGCAAAGGCGGATTACGTGTGCCTGGAGCCCTGGTGCGGCACGCCGGCGGCGGTGTGGGAAGGAGACGATTTTGAACAAAAGCCCCACGTGCAGTTTCTGCCCCCGGGAGCGGAGCAGTCTTTCACGTACCGCATGAAGGTGATCGGTTAAAGAGCGCGGGGGAGGCGGGCCTGAAGCCGAGGGGAGTTTCATACTCCCGCCGGGGCGCGTTCTACTTAATTTGGTTGCAATGCTCGGGATTTTGAATATAATATGATTGGGCGGTGCCCTGCGATTTTGTGGAACGTCCCTGAGACTTGTTCTCTTGGAAGCGGCCATCATCGCAGGGGGCGCCTTTTTATTGGGGCGCATGCTGGCCTGCCTGGGAAATCCGGCAAAGGACGAGCCGGGGAGCGCCTTATTCAAATTTTGTTGCAATGTTTTGGAATTTTGAATATAATAGTGATTGGGCGCTGCCCTGCGATTTCGTGGTGCTGGTTCACGACTTGTTCGTGAAAACGGATCATCGCAGGGGCGCTTTTTATTTGGGCGCATATTCTGGTATTCTGGTTTGCCTGGCAATTCGGCAAAGGACGAGCCGGGGAGTGTACTTTTGGGCGGGTACTTGCCGAAGAGCCTGCCAACCAAAAAAAGCCGGGTTTTCCCGGTTTTTTGGTTTTTCTTGCAGTAAAGGATGGGGATATTCCGCTAAAATCTGGCGCCCTTGGCCATCCGCTCGGCTTTTAACTGGCGGAACTGGTCGCCCGTCATGTCCGGATAGGAGCAGACCACTTTCATGTCCTGATCCAGCGCGCGGATTTTTTCCATATCCTCTTTGTCGAGGGTAAAGTCGAACACGTCCGCGTTGGAGGCGATCCGATCCCGATTGACGGACTTGGGGATGACCACGATGCCCCGTTCCAGCGTGTAGCGGAGCACCACCTGGGCGATGCTCTTGTGATATTTATCCGCAATGGTTTTGAGCGTTTGATCCTCAAAGATGGCGCCGCCCCCGAGAGGGGAATAGGCTTCGTACTGGATGCCGTTGTCGGCGCAGTATTTCCGGAGAGGCTCGTTCTGGTAATAGGGGTGGCACTCGAACTGGTTCACCATGGGGAGAATATCGCAGTTCTCCCGGAGCTTTTCAATGTGTTCGGCGTAGAAGTTGGCCACGCCGATGGCCCGCACTTTTCCCTCCCGATAGAGCTTTTCCAGGCTCTTCCAGGCGTTCACATACTCGTCTCCGTTGTAAGGCCGGGGCCAGTGGATGAGATAGAGGTCAAGGTAATCTGTCTGAAGGTCCCGCAGCGTCTGTTCGCACTCGGCGGCGGCCTGGTCGTGCGCCCGGAGTTTGGAGGTGATGAACAGGTCGTGGCGGGACACGCCGCAGTTCTTGAGCCCCCGCCCCACGCCTTTTTCGTTGCCGTAAATGGAGGCGGAGTCCACGTGCCGGTATCCGGCTTCCACCGCCCATCCGATGGCGGAGACAACTTCTTCGTCTCCGGCTTTCCAGACGCCGAGGCCAAAGCGGGGCATGAGCACGCCGTTTGCAAGCCGGGCGACGTCGTTGATGGAATTGATTTTCAGCATGGCAATATTCTTCCTTTCTAATTTCTGTATTCATGATAGCACAAACACCCCCTGCCCGCAAATAAAAACAGGCCAAGGGCCTGTTTTATCCGGCTTCATCAATCCTTTTCGCCGTTCTTCTTTCTTCATTTATTATTTTATGAATTCCGGCCGGCGCAGATGATCTTTGGGCGCTTGCCGAAGCCCCGGAGCGGCTCCTGTCCTCTTTTGAAATCACCCCCCCGCTCGCGAAAGGGTGGTATTTATAAAGACTGATCAGGTTTTTGCGTGCCGCAGCTCAATGCCCCGGCCGGCAATCAAGGCGAACACCTCCTGCCGCGTGGGCATGGAGTCGAACGCGCCCATCTTGCTGGCGCAGAGCGCCCCCGCCGCATTGGCCACGACGGCCGCCTCGCCCATGGGAACGTGGGGCTCGCAGGCGAGATAGTAGCTGATGACGCCCAAATAACAGTCCCCGCAGCCCGTGGTGTCCACCGCCTTGACCTGAAACCCGGGCACATATCCCCGGTCTTCTTCATTCACATAGTAGTAGGCGCCCTCCGCGCCCAGCGTGACGGCCACCACTTTTTTTCTGCGCCCCACTCCGGCAATCATCTTTGCGCCCGCCGCATAGTCCGCCCGGTCAAGCCCCGTGGCAATCGACATCTCTTCATCGGACATTTTGATGATCGTCCCCTCCGAGACCGTTTCAAGGTAGCGCTTGCGCAGCCCCTCAAACCCGCCGTGCTTTTTCTCGGCGCCGGCGCGGTAGTTCACATCCACAGCCAGATCGATGCCGTTCTCTATGGCGTAGTCTTTTAACATTCTCGCCGTTTTCCAGCCGTTCGAGTCGGCGGCGTAGCTGTTGCCCCCCGCGTAAATGATCTTGGCGCCTTTCAGCATTGCGGCATCCACGTCGCCTGGGCTGATGAGCTTGTCAACACCCGGCCCCACGAAGTAAAAGCTCCGGTCCCCGTTTTCGTCCAGGGAGACAAAGCTGACCGTGGTGTGATCCACATTGGTTTTGACGATGCCCCGGTCGCTGACGCCATATTTCAAGACGGCGTTTGCGGCGTAATTGCCGAACAAATCGTCTCCCACCATGCCGATGAAGGCGGTTTTTGCGCCCAGCCGGGACGCCATCACAAGATAGTTGACGGGGGCGCCCCCCGGGTTCATCTCGTAGGCGGGGTTGCCGTTGGGGCCGTACCCGCATTGAACAAAGTCGATGATCAGGTCCCCGTTGGAAATGATGTCAAACATCGTGCAAGCTCCTCTCTTTTTATATGAGAGCGTATCCGCTCCATAGACGCGTGTATGCTTCAGGGCAGTTTGCTTATTTGACGAAAAAGGCTAATGGCGATGAACGCAGATTAAAGATTTTTTCTTGCACGTTCCCGGACGATGCTGATGCCTGCATTCCGCCCATGCTGTTTTGAATGAGCGGCGGCGCGATTCCCTTCGCCCGCGCACATGACCGATCTATTGCCATTTTACCATGGAAATTAAAAGAAGCCAATCAGAGAGTTTTCAAATGCCTTGCACGGAGATTTATATTCTAACCAAGAGGAAGCGCGGGTTTTCGCGCCGTTTTGGGGAAATATTCCGACATGGATATAATAAAAATAAGAGTTTTCAGCCGTTGCTGTATGGGGATGGCGCAAAGCTCTTTTTCCGCAAATAAAAACAGGCCCCGGAGGGCCTGTTTTGCGGTTCTTAATACTTGGCGCCGCTCTTTAATCTTTCTTCTTTTGCTTTCATAAATTCGGGCCAGGTCTGATTCGGGTCGGCGCAGGTGATCTTCAGGTTCTTGTCGAAGCCCCGGAGCGTCTTCATGTCCTCATCCGAAATCACAAAGTCGAACACGTCGGCGTTGGAGAGGATGCGCTCTTTCTTTACGGACTTGGGGATGACGATGATGTTTTCCTGAAGCTCGAAGCGGAGCACCAGCTGAGCCACGGTCTTGTTGTACTTTTCCGCCAGGGGACGGAACAGCTCGGCTTCAATGAACACGGCGCTGCCGGCGAGAGGCGAATAAGCCTCATACTGGATGCCGTTGTCCTTGCAATACTGCTGGAGGTCCCGCCTCTGATAGAAGGGGTGGCACTCGAACTGGTTCACCATGGGCAGAATGTCGCAGTTTTTCTTCAGAACTTCTATATGCTCCTGAGTGAAGTTGGCGACGCCGATGGCTCTGGTCTTGCCGTCTTTATAGAGCTTTTCCAGGCCCTTCCAGGCGTCGATAAACTGCTGGTTGCCCTCCTGGGGATGGGGCCAGTGAATGAGATACAGGTCGAGATAATCCGTCTGCAGGTCTTTCAAGGTCTTTTCGCAGTGCTCCAGCGCAAAATCATAACCGTTCATGAAGAGCTTGGAGGTCACGAATATGTCGTGACGGGAGACGCTGCACTCTTTTAAACCCACGCCCACTTCGGGCTCGTTCTTGTAGATGGCGGCCGTGTCGATATGGCGGTAACCGCCCTCGACGGCCCATTTCACCGCGTTGACCACGTCGTTTCCCTCAGCCTGCCATACGCCAAGGCCGAAGCGCGGCATGAGCACGCCGTTTGGAAGTTTTGCCACATCGTTTAAAGATCTGATGTTCAGCATGTACAATTCCCCCCTATGTCATTTCAAATATTCAAGCCGTTTTGGCTCTGTTTAATTTTATTCTACCATTGTTCGGAAAAAATTACAAACAAAAAGCTCGTCCGCATCCGTGAAAAAGAAAGCGAAGGCCGCCGGAAAAGGAAAAAAGCGGACAGGTCTGCCTGTTGAACAAAAATCCGGCGGCCTCTTTCCTTTTTTATGCGCACATACTTTGCGGCCCGTCTGTGCAGCATACTATTATGAATATGAAAAAGAATAAAAAATCCCCGGCTTTTGCGGGCTTTGCAAAAACGGCGGTTTTTGCAGCCGGAAAAAACGCCGTGACGAAAAAGCGGAATCGCAAAAAGCCCGCAACCATGGCATTTCAGGAAAAGGATGGGCGTGCCGGCCATTTTTTGGAAGCAATGCAAACTGCAAAAATTACCAGAGTATAACCGCCTTTCAATGGGGAAATTAAGGTTACACGAAGCAAGTTCGTGAAAAAAACGGAGGTGAAAACATGACGAACTCATCCAAAGCTCAGGCAAAAGAGTATCTTGAGAAAATGAAGTACGAAATTGCAAACGAACAGGGCGTTAACCTGAAGCAGGGCTACAATGGCGACCTCACCGCTAAAGAAAACGGAACCGTCGGCGGCTATATGGTTAAGAAGATGATCGAAGAGTATCAGAACAAATAAATCATATCTGAAAAAAATATGTGAAAAAGGAGGCAACTTTAATGGATAACAAGGTAAAGAACACCGCTGCTGCCAAGCAGAAGATGGAAAACATGAAGTATGAGATCGCCAACCAGATCGGCGTGAACCTGAAACAGGGCTATAACGGCGACCTCACTTCCAAAGAAGCCGGCTACGTGGGCGGCTATATGGTCAAGAAGATGATCGAGGACATACAGAATTCCAAGTCGAAGTAAGATAGAGTACGGGATATAAAAAGGCGGCGCCGTGCGCCGCTCTTTTTGTTTTCAACGCGTTCATAATTTATGCTTGTGGGGAACATGCTCCTGTTGTATAATTGTGGAAACTTCATGAAAGCGAGTTACAAAGCGATGAGCGATTACAGGATATTTACGGACGTCACCGCCGACCTTCCGGACGAGCTCTTAAAGGAAATCGGCGTGGAGGCGCTCCCCATGCCCTTCCGGATCGGGGAGGAAGAACATACGCACTACGCGGACTTCCGGGAAATGCCCATGGAGGACTTTTACCGGCGGGTGAAAGGCGGCGAAAAAGCCAGCACCAGCCAGGTGACCTATTCCTCCTTTATGGACGCGTTCACCCCCGTGCTGGAAGCGGGCATGGACGTGCTCTACCTGTCCTTTTCCTCCGCCCTTTCGGGCACTTATCAGGGCTCGCTGGTGGCCGTGCGCGACCTCATTGAAAAGTTCCCCGACCGGAAGATCATGAGCGTGGACACCCGCTGCGCCTCTTCGGGAGAGGGCATGCTGGTGTACTATGCCGCCAAGCAAAAGCAGGAAGGCATGAGCATGGACCAGCTGGTGCTCTGGGTCGAGCAGAACAAGCTCAAGGTTTGCCACTGGTTCACGGTGGACGACCTGCACTTTTTAAGGAGCGGCGGCAGAATATCCGCCATGGCGGCCACGGTGGGGAGCATGCTCAAAGTGAAGCCCGTGATGCATGTGGACGACGCGGGGCGGCTCGTGCCCGTGGAAAAAGTGCGGGGCCGCAAAAAAGCCATACAGACGCTCATCAGGCGCATGGCTGAAACGGGGGTGGATCTGCCCCGGCAGACCGTGTTCCTCTGCCAGGCCGTGTCCAGGGAAGAGGCGGAGGAGATGGCCAAGCAGATCAAGTTTGAGCTTCGGGTAAAAGACGTGATCGTGACGGACATCGGCCCCATCATCGGCGCCCACGCGGGCCCGGGCACCATTTCTCTGTTCTTCTTCGGAAGCGAGCGGTAAGCGCAGGGGACGAAACCCGCGCCGCGTCCGCCGTCTTTGATCATCGGCGTCCGCGCAGTTTTTCCCGGCCTTGTTTTCCTTTGAACCCGAACGCGCAGGACGAATCGCAAGCGCCGGGAAATATCCGTTTTTCCGGATTAAAAATAAAAAAGCGGCAAAAGCCGCTTTTTATTTTTTTACAGATCTTTTGCGTACAAAAATACTTTGTGCCGCCCGTTTTTGAGCTTTTTCCGCCGCCACCAGTCGATGTATTCCCAGTCCACCAATCGGAAGCCGTGATCGTCATAGAACTTATAATTGCAGTAAGTGTCGGTGTACACGCACATGCTCCTGACCCGCCTGCTCCGAAGGTAGTTTTTAAACCCCTCCTGGAGATGGCTGCCGATGCCTTTTCCCCGGTAGTCTTCGGACACCACGAAGAGCACCAGTTCGCCCCCGTATTCCTTTTTGCGCCCTTTGATGAGGCGCTTGTAAATATCGCTCAGGATGGCTTCGGCCCGGAGCTGTTTTCGGCCCATGGCGGTGAAGTAGAGCTTTAACCGGTCAAACTCCCGGGGCGCCGCGAACTTCAGGCAGGGGAGCAAACGGGGGCTTTTGTTGACGCGGCCGAACAGAAATCCGGCCACCCGGCCGCCGATGACGGCCACTTCCGTATAGTTGCTGTGACAAAGTACGTTGTACAGCTGGAGTTCCAGAAATTCGTTCAGCTCGCGGGGATTGGAGATGGCTTGGTCGTACCGCCAGGCATCACAAATGAGCGCGCGCACCTCTTTATAATCCCTGCGCTTCAATCGTCGGTATGATACGGATGTATCCATAAATGAATTTGCCTCTAAATTTTTTTATTTTATTCGTCTTCGGCGTAGGCCTCGGGCGTATATTCGCTGTCTTCGGATGCGTAAAGGGCTTTGCCGTCCCTCAGCGTGAGCTTGTAAACCTGCTTTTCCAGCAGACTGTAATACCCGGCGTCTCCGATCACCAGATGGTCGATGAGCGTGATGCCAAGCGGCTTCAGCGCGGAAAGGATGTCCATGGTGATCTGCACGTCGGACGTGGAGGGGCGAAGGCTGCCCGTGGGGTGGTTGTGCACCAGTATGACGCTCACAGCGCTGTGCCTTAACGCCACGAGAGCCACTTCCCGGGGCGATACGTTCACGGTGTTGATGGTGCCCGTGAACAGCAACTCCTCGTGTACCAGACGGTAGTTTCCGTCGAGACAGAGCACATAAAAATGCTCCTGCCGCTCGTTTTTAAGCCGGGGAGCGATGTAAGCCGCGGCATCCGAACTTTTGAGCATTTTGCTGTCCGACCGGGAGGAGGCATAGTATTTTTTCATGAGTTCAAAGCACAGGGATATGAGCGTGGCGGAATTCTCCCCGATGCCCGCAACCGTGGCGAGGTCTTTTTGCTGAGCGGCAAGCACGCCGGACAGCGACCCGAACTTGGCGATCAGCCGGTGGGCGATATCGTTGGTATTGACCCGGGGGATGGCATAGAAAAAAGAAGCTCCAAAGTTTCGTGGTCTGCAAAACCCGCCAGGCCGTTTTTTTGAAACCTCTCCCGCAGGCGTTCTCTGTGGCCGTCGTGCATAAAAACCTCCGTTCCACCTAAGCTCATTATATAACAAGATTTGAAAATGCAACAGCCGTTTTAAAAAATAAATGAAGGATAGAAAGGGAAATTTATCCTATAATACGTGTCATATAAGAAGTATTCCCCCTTGCTGCCCGGTCGGGCGGGAAGGGGGTAAAAGACCTCCCGCTTTCCCGCCCGCTGAAAACCATGGGTTTCGTAAAAACGGTAGTTGGAGTGGGAATCGGTGTAGACGTAAAAATTTCCCGCCCTTTTTCCCCGCATATATTCTTTGAAATCTTCCTGCAGCTTCGTTCCGATGCCAAGGTCGCGAAATGCCTTCCCCACGGCGAGAAGCGCCAGCTCCCCGTGGAAATCCTGTTCCCTGCCCGCAATGAGCAGCCGATCGGCCTCTTCGATGGCGCGGGTCACGGCCATTCTCTTTCTGCCTTCTTTTGTAAAGGCCAAATAGAGTCTTGAATAAAGAAAAGAGGGGATGAAGCGGAGCCGGGCCGCCCGGTGGGAATAAAAGCAACACCGGCCGAAGAGGAGACCCGATAGCCGCCCTTCCGTTACAGCCACCCGGGCGTAATCGCAATGGCGCAAATCCACCAGCAGGGTGTAGTTTAAAAAATGCTTTGGAAGCCTGGTGTTTTGCATATGTCCGTCATAATTCCAGCCTTCGCACACCAGGCGCAGCAGGGCTTTTTGATCCCCGCCTTTGATATTCCGATAAACCGTATTCATTAGTTTCCTCCTTTTTTGGACAGCTCTGAGCCGATGCCAAAAAAGAGGGAGGGACTTTTTGCCGTATTCCGTCCGAAGGGTATTTCATGGGATTTTCTGCCTTTCTTCCCCTCCACTATAAAGGTTCAAGCCGCTTGATGGTCAAGGGGGAAAAAGAGCGCGCCCACCCCGATTGACAAACGCCGCCTTAAAACTTATACTGATATGGAAAAAATGCGGCATTATGCCAATCAGGAGATAGATATGAGAAACCTTACGAGCAGCAGTTTGAGAGAGATTTATCTGGAGTTTTTTAAGGAAAAGGGGCATGCGGTGATCCCCTCCGCCTCCCTCATCCCCGAAAACGACCCCACCGTGCTGTTCACCACAGCGGGCATGCACCCCCTGGTGCCCTATCTTCTCGGCCAGAAGCACCCGGCGGGCACCCGCCTGACGGACGTGCAGAAGTGCCTGCGCACCGCGGACATCGACGACGTGGGCGACGCTTCCCACTGCACCTTCTTTGAAATGCTGGGCAACTGGTCTCTCGGGGACTATTTTAAGCAGGAATCCATCACCTGGAGCTATGAATTTTTAACCGGCGAAAAGTGGCTCGGCATCCCAAAGGACAGGCTTTACTTCACCTGCTTCCGGGGGGACGAGAACGCCCCCAAGGATACGGAATCCTACGACGTGTGGAGAAGCCTGGGAGTGGAGGAGAGCCATCTGTTCTTCCTGTCCGCCGAGCACAACTGGTGGGGTCCCGCCGGTTTAACGGGTCCCTGCGGCCCGGACACGGAAATTTTTATCGACACGGGCAAGCCGGCCTGCGGCCCAAACTGCGACCCCTCCTGCTCCTGCGGCAAGTATCTGGAAATCTGGAACAACGTGTTCATGCAGTATAATAAGAATGAGGAAGGCAAGCTCCTGCCTCTTGAAAAGAAATGCGTGGACACGGGCATGGGGCTCGACCGCACCATCTGCACGCTTCAGGGCAAGAAGTCGGTATACGATACGGACGCCTTTACCGAAGTGATCGCCAAAATTTCGGAGCTTTCGGGTAAGAAGTATGAAGAGGGCGGAGAGGTGACCCGGGCGTTTCGCATCGTGGCCGACCATATCCGCTGCGCCACCTTCGTGATTGGAGACGAGCGGGGCGTGTCCCCCTCCAACGTGGACCAGGGCTATGTCTTAAGAAGAATTCTGCGGCGGGCCATCCGCTACTCCATGAACCTGGGCATGAAAGAAAACGGCCTCACGGAAGTGGCGGAGGAAGTGATTAAAAAATACGGGGACGTGTACCCCGAGCTGAAAGAGAACAGGGAAAAAATACTGTCCGAGATCGCCGAGGAGCAGGAGCGGTTTTCCCGCACCCTGGATCAGGGCATGAAGGAGCTGAACAAGCTCGTCACTTACTTAAAGGAGCCTGTGATTCCCGGAAAGAGCGCCTTCCGGCTGTACGACACCTTTGGCTTCCCCATTGAGTTCACATTGGAGCTGGCCAGGGAAAAGGGCTTTGCCGTAGACGCGGAGGGCTTTAAGGAAGCCTTTAAAAAGCACCAGGAATTGTCCCACGCCGGCGCGGAGCAGCGCTTCAAGGGCGGCCTGGCGGACAACGCCGAGGCCACCACCCGGCTTCACACGGCCACCCACCTGCTGCTGGCCGGGCTCCACAAGGTGCTCGGAGACGAGAGCATCTACCAGAAGGGCAGCAACATCACCGCCGAGCGGCTCCGGTTCGACTTCAACTTTTCCCGTCCGCTCACGGAAGAGGAGCTTATCAGGGTGGAAGGGTTTGTGAACGACGCCATCAAGGCGGCCGTGCCCGTCACCATGCGGGAGATGACCGTGGAAGAAGCGAAGGAAGAGGGCGCCACGGGCACATTCGGCTCCCGGTACGGCCAGGTGGTGAAGGTCTATTCCATCCCCGGCTGGAGCAAGGAGATTTGCGGCGGGCCCCACGCGAACAACACGGGCGAGCTGGGAAGGTTTAAAATTATGAAAGAGCAGAGCTCTTCCGCCGGCGTGAGACGCATCCGCGCCGTGCTGGAATAGGGCTTTAAGCGCAAGGAGGAATTATGAAAAAGATCGGAAAGGAATTTAAGGAATTCATCTCCCGGGGAAACGTGATGAATCTGGCGGTGGGCGTCATCATCGGCAGCGCTTTCACGGCCATCGTGAACTCGCTGGTGAACGACATCTTTCTGCCTCTTCTCGGGCTCGTCACGGGCGGGCTGGATTTCAAATCCCTGAGCATCCCCCTGGGAAGCGGGGAAGACGCCGCCGCCCTCAACTACGGGGCTTTCATCTCGGCCATCATCAACTTTTTGCTGATCGCCCTGGTGATCTTCTTTTTGGTAAAGGGCATCAACCGGCTTTCCGGCCTCACTAAAAAGGAAAAGGAAGAAGTTCCGGCCGCGCCCACGGTGAAAACCTGCCCCTACTGCAAGAGCGAGGTGCCCGTGGACGCGGTGAAGTGCAAATACTGCGCGTCAGAGCTGGAGACGGCCGGATAAGGGTTGTCCGGATGTAATATCATAGATGTAATATCATATAGGAAAGTTTCGCCGGCATATGCCGGCGGCTTCGGGGCGGGGTGAAATTCCCCACCGGCAGCAGAGCGCGTACCCGCGTTCAAAAAGCCTGCGAACTTGCCTCTGGCAAGCCGATGCGGTGTGATTCCGCAGCCGACGGTACAGTCCGGATGAGAGAAGCACCGCGTTTTCGCGGTTTTAAGCGCGCCCCGCTTTTGGGGCGCGCTTTATTTTGAAGGAGGTTTTTTGATATGACCATCAACAGCGGCAGAAATATGTCCGTGAAAAAAATTGTCCTCACCGCCCTCTTCGGGGCGCTGGCCGGGCTTGTGATGCTGATCCGCATGCCGGCGGTGTTCGCGTCTTTCTATAAGCTCGACGTGAGCGATTCGGTGGTGCTGGTGGGCGGCTTCGCGTTAGGGCCCGTGCCCGCCGTTATCATGGAGGCGCTGAAAGTGCTGGTGAACATGCTGTTCAACGGCACGGACACGGCCTTTGTGGGGGAAGCGTCCGCCTTTCTCATCGGCTGCGCTTTTGTGGCGCCCGCCGCCCTTGTTTATCAAAAGAGGCGGACGTTCAAAGGGGCGCTTCTGGGGCTGGGGATCGGACTGGCGAGCACGCTCATCGTTAGCTCCCTGCTGAACTATTTTGTGCTCATCCCCGTATACGCGGAAGTGTTCGGCCTGCCCATTGACGCCATCATCGAGATGACTTCCGCCATGAACGCCAAAGTGACGGACTTAAAGAGCCTCATTCTCTTTGCCACTCTGCCCTTTAACCTTGTGAAATGCCTTCTTTCGGCGGCTCTGTGCGTCCTTCTTTATAAGCGGGTGAGCTTTCTCATCACCCCCCGGCTTCAGCGACCCTCCGCGCCCGAAGAAAAGTAAGATCCCGATTTGAAGGAATAGAGAAGGATAAATTGCAAAAATACCCGGGCTTCGGGTATTTTTATTAAATGAATATAAAAAATGCAATTTTTATTTAAAAAGAATGCAAAAGGGTATTGAAATAATCATAAAAGTATATTATGATAAGCCAACAACGTTTTCATTCATTGGAGGAAAAATACATGCAGGTTTCCAGCAAGGCGGCGGCCATCGCCCCCTCCGCAACCCTTGGGATCGATACAAAGGCAAAAATGCTTGCCGCCGAAGGTAAAAAAGTGATCAGCTTCGGCGTGGGCGAGCCGGATTTTGACACCCCGGAATATATCAAGGAAGCGGCCGTGGCTGCCCTTAAAAACGGCAAGACCAAGTACACCCCGGCGAACGGGATTACCGAACTTAGAGAAGAAATCTGCAAAAGATATTTCGAAAAATACGGCCTGGGTTACAGCGCGGCCAACGTGGTTGTGACCAACGGCGCAAAGCAGGCTTTATATAACACCTTTCAGGCCGTTTTGAACCCGGGGGACGAAGTGATCATCATCGCCCCTTGCTGGGTCACTTACCCCGAGCAGGTGAAGCTGGCGGGCGGCGTGCCCGTGTACGTGGAGGCGGCGGAGGAGCGGGCTTTCGCGCCCGACCCGAAGGACATTGAAGCCGCCGTCACGGAAAACACAAGAGCCATCATCGTGAACAGCCCCTCCAACCCCTGCGGCAACATTTACGACAAGGCCATGATCGAGGCCATCGTGAAGATCGCCGAGGCGCACGACCTGTATATCATATCCGACGAGATTTATGACGAGCTGGCTTACGACAGCGAATGTTTCTGCCCCGCCTCGTTCGGGGAAGACGCCAAAAAGCGCACGGTCATCGTGAACGGCATGAGCAAGACCTTTGCTATGACGGGCTGGCGGATGGGCTACACCATTTCCGGCCGTGAACTGGCAAGCGTGATGACCGGCTCCCAGAGCCACAGCACGGGCAACCCCTGCTCCATCGCCCAGTATGCCGCCCTTGCGGCCTTAAGCGGCCCCAAGACGGACGTGAAGCAGATGGTGGACGAATTTGCCCGCCGCGCCCGGGTCATTTACGCCCTGGTGCAGGACTGCCCCTTCCTCTCCTGCCTCATGCCCGAAGGCGCGTTCTACGTGTTCGCAAACGTAAAGGCGCTGCTGGGCAAAAAATATAAAGGAAAGGCCGTTCAAGACTCCATGCAGCTTTCCGAACTGCTGCTGGAAGAAAAGCTGGTGGCGGTGGTGCCCGGCTCGGCCTTTGGCAAAGAAGGGTATATCCGGTTATCTTATGCCACTTCCATGGACAGCATCAAGGAAGGGCTTGCAAGGATAAAAGATTTTTGCGTTAGTTTAACAGACTAAGAAAGAAGGAGACATGGAAAAACAATACAGACGCACGAACCTGCTCCAGGAAAACGACTACGACTATACGCTCCAGGACGTTTCCGAGCCGGTTCTGTTTCGCGACACCTATTCTTACAGCGAGGTGCCCAAGACCAGGTTCAATCACAGGTTGGTGCCCATGTACTTCCCCGACGACGTGTGGATCACGGACACCACTTTCCGGGACGGGCAGCAGTCCATCGAGCCCTTTACCCCCGAGCAGATTTTAAAGCTCTACACGCTCCTGCACAGGCTGGGAGGCCCCGAGGGGCGCATCCGCCAGAGCGAGTTCTTTGTGTACACCGAAAAGGACAGAAAGGCGCTGGAGCTCTGCATGGAGACGGGCTATCAGTTCCCCGAGCTCACCACCTGGATACGGGCCAGCAAAAAGGACTTTGAGCTGGTGAAGAGCATTGGCATCAAGGAGACGGGCATCCTGGTCTCCTGCTCGGACTATCATATTTTCAACAAAATGGGCCTCACGAGAAAGCAGGCTCTTGACAAGTATTTAGGCGTGGTGAAGGACGCTCTTTCTTACGGCATCCGCCCCCGCTGCCACTTTGAAGACCTCACCCGGGCGGACTTTTACGGCTTTGTGGTGCCCTTTGCGGGCGAGCTGGCAAAGCTCATGGCCGAAAGCGGCATCCCCATTAAAATCCGCATGTGCGATACCATGGGTTACGGCGTGCCCTATCCGGGGGCGGCGCTTCCAAGGAGCGTGCCGGGCATCGTGTACGGCCTCCGCTTCTACGCGGGCGTGCCCTCCGAACTGTTGGAATGGCACGGGCACAACGACTTCCACAAAGTGGTGGTGAACGCTGCCACCGCCTGGCTGTACGGCGCGGCGGGCGTGAACTGCTCGCTCCTCGGCATCGGAGAACGGACGGGCAACTGTCCCCTCGAGGCCATGGCCATCGAGTACGCTCAGCTGATGGGCAACGACGGCGGCATGGACCTTTCGGTCATCACGGAGATCGCCGACTACTTTGAAAACGAGATCGGCTACGACATCCACCCCACCCCCCCCTTTGTGGGCAAGAACTTCAACTCCACCCGGGCGGGCATCCATGCCGACGGCATCATGAAGGACGAGGAGATTTACAACATCTTCGACACCAAGAAGATTTTGAACCGGCCGGTGGGTGTGATGATCGGCGACCACAGCGGAAACGCCTCCATCGCTTACTGGGTGAACACCTACTTCCGCCTGACGGAAGGGGAGAAGGTCGGAAAGACCGCGCCGCTGGTGGAAGCCATGAAAATAAAGATCGACGCGGAGTATGCCGCCGGGCGGAACACCATGTTCTCGGACGAAGAGCTTAAAACCTTCGTGAAAGAGGCGGATTACGAGTTCTACACGACCCTCAAAGGCATCCGCAGCAAAAAAGAAGAGAAATAGCCCCCATATAAGCTCCTTTGAGCTTACAAAATAGAAAGAGCCCGCCGGTTTTTTAGGCGGGCTTTTTCATTGACGGATGGGCGTTTATAGGATATACTTGACTGAAAATACACCGATTTCAGAAAAGCCTGATATCAGGGAAAAACGGAGGTGCATGATGGATCTTAGACACGAGATACTCGAGATCTTGAAGCTGGACTGCAGGACAGACGCCAAGACAATCGCTTCGATGCTCAGTGTGAGTGCCGAGCAAGTGTTGGCAGAAATCGCCGCCTTGAAAGAAGCCGGCATTCTGATGAAGTACACGGTCATCGTGAACACGGAAGCGCAGGGCGAAGAGGCGCCGGCAGAGGCGGTCATCGAGATCAAGGTCGAGCCCAAGCCGGATTTTGGCTATGAAGACATTGCACGCCGCATCTATAAATTCCCCGAAGTGAAGGCTCTCTACCTCATGTCGGGCAGATACGACCTCTCCATTAAAGTGGAGGCAAAAACCGTGAAAGCCATCTCCCAATTCGTGTGGGAGAAGCTGGCGGTTCTCGAGGGCGTGCGCAGCACGGAAACGCTGTTCATCATGCGAAAGTATAAGGAAAATGGCGTGGTGCTGAAGGGCGACGAAAGGGAAAGCAGGTTAATCGTTTCACCATGAATTATGAACAGTTTATCGCGGACTCCGTGCGGGATGTGCCGCCCTCGGGTATCCGCAAATTTTTCGATATCGCCAGCGAGATGAAAAACGTGATCTCCATGAGCGTGGGGGAGCCGGACTTCATCACGCCCTGGAACATACGGGCTTCGGCCATCGCGTCCATCGAGCGGGGCATGACCCACTACACCTCCAACAGCGGGCTCTTGGAGCTTAGAAAGCTCATCAGCTGCTATTTGAAATCCCGTTTCCGGCTCGACTATCCGGCGGAGGACATGCTTTTAACCGTGGGAGCCAGCGAAGCCCTCGACCTGGCCTTCCGGGCCATACTGAACCCGGGGGACGAGGTGCTGGTGCCCGCCCCCTCCTACGTTTCCTACGAACCGGGGGTGCGGTTTTCCTACGGCGTGCCCGTGGCCGTGGAGACGGGGGAGGAGAACGGCTTTGTCATCACCCCCGAGGCCATTGAAAAAGCCATTACGCCAAAGACCAAGGCCATCGTGGTGCCCTATCCGAATAACCCCACGGGGGCGACTTTAAGCCGGGAAGAGATCGCCGCCATACTCCCCGTGATCGAAAAGCACGATCTGCTCATCATTGCGGACGAGGTATACGCCGAGCTTACCTACGGGGGCGATCATGTCTCCATTGCGGAAGGGCAGGAGGGGCGGACGGTGTACATCAGCGGCTTCTCCAAAGCCTTTGCCATGACGGGCTGGCGGCTGGGCTATGCGGCGGGTCCCGCGCCCATATTGAAAGCCATGCTCAAAATACATCAATACACCATGCTCTGCGCGCCCATCATGAGCCAGGTGGCCGGGCTTGAGGCCTTAAAGACCGAGATGGGAAACGGCTACGCCCAGGTGAAGGACATGGTGCGGAATTACAATCTCCGGCGCACTTACGTTCTCGAGAGCTTCCGGGGCATGGGTTTCTCCTGTTTTGAACCCAAGGGAGCGTTTTACGTGTTCCCGAACATCTCTTCCACGGGCATGACCTCGGAGGAGTTTTGCGGCGCGCTTTTAATGCAAAAGAGGGTGGCCTGCGTGCCCGGTTCGGCTTTCGGCAAAAACGGGGAGGGCTTTATCCGCTGCTCTTACGCCACCTCCATGGAGGACATCATGGAAGCCATGAAGCGGATCGGTGAATTCAAGAGTGAACTGGATAAAAAATAAAATCCGAACAACCGGCGGATGGTTTTTCCTTTGGAAAGACCTCCGCTGTTTTTTGTGGGGGCGGCTATGCTGAATATTGTGCTGGTGGAGCCGGAGATCCCCGGCAACACGGGCAACGTGTCCCGCACCTGCGCGGTGATCGGGGCGGCGCTCCATCTGGTGGAGCCTCTCGGCTTTTCCATCGACGAAAAGCACCTGCGCCGGGCGGGGCTCGACTACTGGGATAAGCTGCAAGTGCATCGGTATCCCAATCTGGACGCTTTTTTTGAGCGGAACCAGGGCGGCGCCTTTTATTATTTTTCCACCAAAGCCCGCAGGAGCTTTACCGAGGTGAAATACAAAGACGGGGATTATCTGGTCTTTGGAAAGGAGACCGCCGGGCTGCCCGAGCGGCTGATTTTTTCCCACCCGGACACCTCTCTTCGCATCCCCATGCGGGACGCGCTCCGCTGCCTCAACCTGTCAAACGCGGTGGCGGTGGCCGCTTACGAGGTGATGCGCCAGTGGAATTACGGGGGGCTGGAATAAAGCCGGATGAAAAAGCGGCCTGTTCTCCCGGCGGGCAAAAATGTGTTGACCAAACAGGGCTTTGTCATTAGAATAGAATATGTATGCTTATGGCTTACGAGGGTAAAAGTGAGATTAGGAATCTATTTAAACCAAAGGAGTTTTGAAAGGATATGAATAAGAAGACAATCAGAGACATCGACGTGAATTCCAAGAAAGTGCTGGTGCGCGTCGACTTCAACGTGCCGCTGAACAAAGAGGGGAAATCACGGATGAGACCCGCATACAGGCGGCTCTTCCCACCATCAACTACCTGCTTCAGCACAAGGCCAAAGTGGTGCTTTGTTCGCACCTCGGCAGGCCGGACGGCGAGTTTAAAATGAAATATTCCCTGGCCCCCGTGGCCAGGAGGCTGGCTTCCCTCCTCACCGCCAAAGTGACGTTCGCAGAAGACGTGATCGGCGACAGCGCCAAAAAAGCCGTGGCCGACGTGCGGAGCGGCGAAGTGGTGCTGCTGGAAAACCTCCGCTTCCATAAAGAAGAAGAGGAAAACGACAAGGAGTTTGCCAAAAAGCTGGCAAGCTACGGCGAGATTTATGTGAACGACGCGTTTGGCACCGTGCACCGGGCTCACGCCTCCACGGCGGCCGTGGCGGGATTCCTGCCGGCGGTGGCGGGCTTCCTGGTGGAAAAAGAGCTGGAGTTTTTGGGGAACGCCATCGAGAACCCGAGAAGACCCTTTGTGGCCATTTTGGGCGGCGCGAAAATTGCGGATAAGATCGGCGTGATCAAGAACCTGTATACCAAAGTAGACAGCCTCATCATCGGCGGCGGCATGGCCAACACCTTCCTGGCCGCTCAGGGCTACAATATGCAGAAATCCCTGGTGGACACGGAGAGCATCTCCGTCGCCGTGGAGCTTTTAAAGGAAGCCAAGTTAAAGGGCATCAAGCTCATGCTGCCCATCGACGTGGTGGCGGCGGACAAATTCGACAACGAGGCCGACATTGTGACCGTGCCCGCCGAGAGCATCCCCGCGGGCTATATGGCTCTTGACATCGGGCCCTCCACCCGCATGGTGTTTGCGGACGAAATCAATTCCTCCAAGACGGTGGTCTGGAACGGCCCCATGGGCGTGGCCGAAATGCCCAATTTCGCCGCGGGCACCCGGGAAGTGGCGAGGGCCATGGCCGAAGCCAAAGACTGCGTCACCATCATCGGCGGCGGCGACTCGGCGGCGGCCGTGAAGAACCTGGGCTATGGGGATAAGATGTCCCACATCTCCACAGGCGGCGGAGCCTCTCTGGAATTCCTGGAAGGCATCGAGCTTCCCGGCATCGCTGCGCTGAACGACAAATAAGGAGCGGACATCATGAGAAAACCCATCATCGCAGGCAACTGGAAAATGAATAAAACCCCCGCCGAAGCGGCGGAGCTGGTCAAAGAGCTCCTTCCTCTTGTGAAGGATGCAAAGGCCGAAGTAGTGGTCTGTCCCCCCTTCGTGTGCCTGGAGGCGGTGAAAAAAGCCGTCGCGGGCTCGAACGTGAAGCTCGGGGCCCAGAACCTGCATTTTGAAAAAAGCGGCGCCTTTACGGGCGAAGTGTCCGCGGATATGTTAAAAGCCGTGGGTGTGGACTATGTGATCATCGGCCACAGCGAGAGAAGGCAGTACTTTAACGAGACGGACGAAACGGTGAACAAGAAAATCAAGGCGGCTCTTGAAGCCGGCCTCATTCCCATCGTCTGCGTGGGCGAAAGCCTGGCCGAGCGGGAAAACGGCATCACCAAGGAGATCGTCTCCGCCCAGACCAAGCTGGCTTTAAAAGACCTGACAAAAGAACAGGCGGCGGGCATCGTCCTCGCCTATGAGCCCATCTGGGCCATCGGCACGGGGAGGACGGCCACGGCCGACCAGGCCAACGAAACCATCGGGGACATCCGCAGCGCCGTCCGGGAAGTGTTCGGGGACGCGGCGGACGCGCTCCGCATCCAGTACGGCGGCAGCATGAATCCCAAGAACGCCTCCGAGCTCATGGCCAAGAGCGAGATCGACGGCGGCCTCATCGGCGGCGCCAGCCTGAAAGCCGAAGATTTCTCCAAAGTTGTGAACTATTAAGGGGAACCTATGAGTAAATTGACCGCTCTTCTGATACTGGACGGTTACGGCGAACGGTGCGAGACAAAGGGCAATGCCGTGAAGCTCGCCCGCACGCCCCATATCGACCGCCTGAAGAAGACCTATCCCTTCACCACGCTGGGCGCGTCGGGCATGAGCGTGGGTCTGCCCGAGGGGCAGATGGGCAACTCCGAAGTGGGCCATCTGAACATGGGCGCGGGGCGCATCGTGTATCAGGAGCTGACCCGCATCACAAAATCCATCAAAGACGGGGATTTCTTTCAAAACCCCGAATTATTGGCGGCTGTGGAAAACGCCAAAAAGACGGGCGGCGCGCTGCATCTTTTGGGACTGCTGTCCGACGGGGGCGTGCACAGCCACATCGACCATCTGGAAGCGCTCATCAAGCTGGCCCGGGATAACGGCCTTCAAAAGATATACGTTCACGCTTTTATGGACGGGCGGGACGTGCCGCCGGACAGCGGCAGGGGCTATATCGTTGACCTCTTAAGCCGCATGGAAAAGCTGGGGGCGGGGGAAATCGCCACCGTGTCCGGCCGGTACTACGCCATGGACCGGGATAATCGGTGGGATCGGGAGGAGAAGGCCTATAACGCCCTGGCAAAAGGGGAGGGGGAGCAGTACGACTGCCCCGTGGCCCTCATGGACGCCTCCTATCAAAAGGGGATTTACGACGAGTTCATTCTCCCCTCCGTCATCCTGAAGGACGGGGAGCCGGTGGCCAAAATTCAGCAAGGGGATTCGGTGATCTTCTTCAACTTCCGCCCCGACCGGGCGCGGGAGATGACCCGCATCCTCACCAGCGGAATTTCGACTGCTTCCAAAAAGAGTGTTTCCCCTCTATTATGTGTGCATGACACAGTACGACGCCACCTTTGAGGGCGTGCACGTGGCTTTTAAGCCAGAGAGCATGTCCAACACGCTTGGGGAATATCTGGCCGAAAAAGGACTCAAACAGTTCCGCATTGCGGAGACGGAAAAATACGCCCACGTCACCTTCTTTTTCAACGGGGGCGTGGAAGCGCCCAATAAAAACGAGGATCGGGTGCTCATACCCTCTCCCAAAGTGGCCACATACGACCTTCAGCCCGAAATGAGCGCGTATCAGGTGGCGGATAAAGCCGTTGAGCTCATCCGCTCGGGGAAATACGACGTGATGATACTAAACTTCGCCAACCCGGACATGGTGGGCCACACGGGCATATTGGAAGCGGCCGTGAAAGCTCTGGAAGTGGTGGACGAATGTGTGGGCCGGGTGCTGGAGGCCGTTTTGGAAGCGGGCGGCACAGCCATCGTCACGGCGGATCACGGAAACAGCGAAATGATGGAAGACCCGGAGACGGGTGGCCCCTTCACGGCCCACACGCAATCGGTGCCCTGCATCCTGGCGGGGGAGGCGTATCAAAACGTCAAGCTGCGGGAGGGCGGCGTGCTGGCCGACCTGGCCCCCACCATGCTCCATATACTGGGTCTGCCCCAGCCAAAGGAGATGACGGGCAAGTCCCTCATCATCAAAGAATAACGGACGGGCGGGAGAACTTCCCGCCTGTTTTTTTGAGGGAATATGATCATATCTAGGGAAGAAGGACTGCTGATCCGCTCCATGCGGGACGAAGAGGCCGATTATGTCCTTTTATCCAGGTGGCTGTCCGACCCCCGGGTGCTGGAATACTACGAGGGGCGGGACAAGCCCTTTAATCTGGCGGCGGTGAAGGCCAAATTCAGCCCCCGGGTGCTGGGGCGGGAAAGCGGCCCCCTGCATACTGGAAGACGAAGAAGGGCCGCTCGGCTACATCCAGTATTACCCCACCGACCGGGCGGAATACCAGGTGGACAAACGGGCGGGCATGGAGGCGTTTCAGAACATATACGCCCTCGACCTGTTTATCGGCGTGCCGGAAAAGTGGGGGAAGGGGCTCGGCACAAAAGCGGTGCGTCTGCTGCTCGATTTTCTGTTTGGGGAGAAGGGAGCGGAGGCGGTGTACATCGACCCCAAAGCGGAGAACGTCCGGGCGGCGGCCTGCTACCAAAAGTGCGGGTTTATTCCCCTGTATGTGGAAAAGGAGCGGGAACTCCACGAAGGGAAAAAGCACGACAGCCTCATCATGCGGGTGACACGGGAAGAGCGGGCCGGAGGTCGGAAAGAGGCCTGAACCGGCGCGGCTTTCGGGCAGAGGGCTGGATTAAAGAGAAAAGAAAAGGACGGCGGAGGGCCGTCCTTTTCATATGCCCCGGTTCTCCGGAGTAAAACCCGGGAGAGGAGCCGAAGAAACTTTTCAGGGCACCACGTACAGCAGGATGGTCAGAAAGTGAAAAATACTCCCCGCCAGCACAAAGAGTGGAAGATGCTGTGCATGTATTTTTCTTTTGCCGATGCCGTAAAGCACCGCGCCGATGGTGTAGCACACGCCCCCGGCAATGAGCAGGGAAAATCCCGTCCGGCCCACGGCGGCCAGCACCGTGCCCGGAAAAAAGACCACGCTCCAGCCCATGCCGATGTAGCAGGCCATGGAGAAAATCTGGTATTTTTTCAAATCGACGGCGGTTAGGGTGGCGGCAAGGGCCAGCAGCGCCCACTCCCAGGCGAACAGCCCCCAGCCGAGCGCGGGCGCGATGGGGCGGACGGCCACTAAAACGATGGGAGTGTAAGTCCCCGCAATGAGAAAATAGATGGTGCAGTGGTCGATCACCTGAAGCACCTTTTTGGCGAACCCCGGTCTGAGCCCGTGATAGACGCTGGACATGGCGTATAATGCGATCATGGACAGCCCGTATAAGACGGAGGTGACCGCCGAAAGAGCGTGCCCGCCAGCAGGGATTTTACCGTGAGGAGCACCAGGGCGATGACGCCAAAGCCGCCCCCGCGATGTGGGAAATCATGTTGAACAGCTCTTCGCCGGGTGTAGCTGGGGAGGGATCGGTCGGCAAGTTTGGTTCTCAATGGTGTATACCCTTACGCTCCTTCTATTTTATAACAGTTCCCGGCTTTTTGGAAGCGGGGAAAGAAAAACAGAGGAAAACCTTCGGTTCTTTCCAAAAAAGCGCGCTTTTGGCGCGTGCTTTTTTATTTTCCGGAGCGAGGCGGCGGAAGCCGTCCGGCTTAAAACCTCCGTCTTCTTAAAGAACAGAACAGGTTTATTCGCCTCTTCTCCAAAAGCGGAGGAAAAAGGGCGGGCGCCGAATCCGGCGTCCGCCCTTTGTTTACAAATGATGGAGGACCCCGGCATTTGCCCGGGGCGTCGCTCTTTTATTTCTTGGGCATCACATGGCAGGAGAGACCTTCCGCGTCGTGGGCGGCTTCCATGATGGTTTCACACGGTGGGATGGGGATGGATGGTGTCTCCGATGTCCGCGATGGTGAGGTTCTTTTTTAGGGCGAGGGCCAGTTCGCCGGATCATGTCCGTGGCCCGGGGGCAAAGGGCTGGGCGCCCAGCAGCCTGCCCGTGGTCTTCTGGGCAATGAGCTTCACCGAACCGCTGTTTTCTCCCATGACCATGGCCCGGCCGTTGCCGGCCACGTTGAAAGAACCTGTTTCCACCTCATAACCCGCGGCTTCGGCCTGTTCCACGTTCATGCCCACGGAGGCGATTTCGGGAGAGGTGTAAATGCAGGCGGGCACCACCCGGTAGTCCATCACGGCGGTTTTGCCGGCGGCGTGGGCCGCGGCCACCATGCCCTGGGCGGAAGCCACATGGGCCAGCTGTATTTTGCCCGTGATGTCGCCGATGGCGTAGATATTGGGGATGCTGGTCTGCATGCAGTCGTCCACCGCCACGAAGGCCCGGTTCATCTCGATGCCCAACTCTTCCAGACCGATGCCCTTTGTCCGGGCGCTCCGGCCTACGCTCACGATGCAGCAGGCCCCTTCGGCCGACTGGGTTTTGCCGTTTAGCTCATAGGAGACGGAGACCGTGTCTCCCCCCTTGATTTCCGTGACTTTGGCCGAAGTGATGATGGAAACGCCTTTTTTCTTGAGGATGCGGATGAGGGCGGCGGTGATGTCGCTCTCCACGCCGGGCAGGATGGCGGGGAGCATTTCCAGCACCGTCACTTTTTTCCCGAGGGGTGGCGAACAGGGTGGCGAATTCGATGCCGATCACCCCGCCGCCGATGATGACAAAGCTCTCGGGGCACTGGGTCATGGCCAGGATTTCGTCGCTCGTGACCCACGTTTTTGCCTTCCAGGCCGGGGATGGGGGGGCGGGCGGGCATGGAGCCGGTGGCCAGAATGATCTTTTCCGCCTTCACCGCTTTGCCGGCCACGTCGATGGTATTCTTATCCGTGAGCTTGCCGAAGCCTTCGATCACGTCCACTTTATGGGCTTTTTCCAGAGCCGCGATGCCGTTTCTGAGCTTGGCCACCACCGCGTCTTTATGGGCGGCCAGTTTGGCGTATTCCAGAGCCACAGGTCCGGTAATGACGCCGAACTTTGCCGCGCCTTCAGACTGTTCAAACACTTCAGCTCCGTGGAGCAGGGCTTTTGTGGGGATGCAGCCCCGGTTGAGGCATGTCCCCCCGAGCTCCGCCCCTTCAATGAGGGCGGTCTTGAGGCCGTATTGGGCGCATCGGATGGCTGCCTCATACCCCCCCGGGCCGCCGCCCAGCACAGCAACGTCGTACATTTTTTCCATGAGAAACTCCTTGAAAAAATATTTTCAGGCAAATAAAAACGCCTGTATTTATGCTTCAAAATACACATTTTATGTTAGGCCAAAGCCGGAGGTTTGTCAATAGCAGGAAGTCCCGGGGAAAATCCCCCTTTTTATTGACAAGTGGATGGCAAAAGGCTACAATTTAATTGCTGTTGTATGTTATTAAATGATAATGAGCAGATCATTATTGAAGATATTTATTCTCTGGAGGTAGTATGGCAAACATAGTTATTATGCCCCAAATCGGCATAACCGTGACCGAATGTATGCTCACCGCCTGGCACAAAAACGTGGGCGATCGGGTGGAAAAGGGGGACATCCTCTTTTCCTACGAGACGGACAAGACGTCTATTGACGAAGCGTCGGAATTTTCCGGCGTGCTCCTCGACCGTTTTTTTGAAGAAGGGGACGTGGTGCCCGTTTTACAGGAAGTGTGCGTGATCGGCGAGGAAGGCGAGCAATACGAAAAGAAGGCCAAGGCCGAAGAGGTCCCGGCGCAGGCTCCCGCCTCCGCCGCGCCGGAGAAGGCCGCCCCCGCTGAAGCGGCGGCGGAAAAAGAGGAAGCTCCCGCCGTTTTGGGCGCTCCCCTTTCCCCAAGAGCCAAAACCTTTGCAAAGCGCCTGGGCGTGGAAGATTTTTCGGGCGTTGCCCCCACCGGCCCCGAGGGCAGGATCATCGCAAGGGATGTGGAAAAGGCCGCGGCTTCTATGCCCGCCATGCCCGCACCCGTTACCGCAGCCGCTCCGGCTCCTGCGCCTGCCGTGGCGTATACGGATAAGAAGCAAAGCAACGTGAGAAAAGTGATCGCCAAGGCCATGAGCGCCTCTCTTCGGGACATTCCGCAGCTGACGCTCAACGGCAGCTTTGACGCCACCGCCATTCTGGCGCTCCGCAAGCGGTTTAAAGACAATGAAGAGCTTTCGGGCATCACCATAAACGATATGATCGTCCACGCGGCGGCCAAAGTGCTCCCCCGCTTCCCCGAGCTGAACGCCCACCTGTTGGGCGACACGCTCCGGGTGTTCTCCTCCGTGAACGTGGGCATTGCGGTGGACACCGAGCGGGGCCTCCTTGTGCCCGCCGTCATCGGCGCGGATAAAAACACCCTGCTTGAAACGAGTAGGGCGGCCAAAGAGCTGGTGGCCGCGGCCAAGACGGGCGCCGTCAACCCCGATCTGTTAAGTGCGGGCACCTTCACCATCACCAATTTGGGCTCGCTCAACATCGAGAGCTTCACCCCCGTGATCAATCCGCCCCAGACGGGCATCCTGGGCGTGGACAACATCACCTACCGCTTAAAGGCGGACGGAACCACCTACCCGGCCATGGGCTTGTCCCTCACTTTTGACCACCGGGCCATCGACGGCGCGCCCGCCGCCAGGTTCCTGCAGGCGGTTTCAAACTACCTGGAAAATTTCGACCTGATGCAGATGAAGTAACCATTTTATATATTTTTTAAGAGAGGTAGAAAAATGCCAAGATCCATTTTTGTAGACCCAAATGAAATGCGCAAGCCGGGTACGATCAAGTTTCAGGACATACCCGTCAACCAGTATTCCAAGACCATCAAGGAAGAGAAGAAGAACTACACAAAAGAGGATTTCCTGCGGATTTACGAGGACATGTTCGTCATCCGCACCTTTGAGCTGATGCTGCTAGACATCAAGCAGAAGGGCCAGTATGCGGGCAGGAACTATTCCTATCCCGGCCCCGCCCACCTGTCCATCGGCCAGGAAGCCTCGGCCGTGGGCGAAGCCTATCACCTGGGCATCGACGACTTCACCTTCGGAAGCCACAGAAGCCACAACGAAATATTGGCCAAGGGCTTTTCCGCTATCCACAAGCTATCCGACGAAGCGCTTTTAAACATCATGGAGAACTTTTTGGGCGGCGAGCTGTATGCGCTTACCAAAAAGCACTGCCCCGGCGCCACCGTGAAGGAGACGGCCAAAAACTTCTTCCTCTACGGCGCAATGGCTGAAATATTCGCCCGTCAGGCGGGCTTCCTCCATGGGCTCGGCGGTTCTATGCACGCTTTCTTCCAGCCTTTCGGCATCTATCCCAACAACGCCATCGTGGGCGGCTCGGGCCCCGTGGCTCCGGGCGCGGCGCTCTTTAAGAAAGTGAACAGAAAGCCCGGCGTGGTGGTGGCCAACCTGGGAGACGGGTCGCTTGGTTGCGGCCCCGTGTGGGAAGGCATGAACTTTTCCGCCATGGACCAGTACCGTCAGCTTTGGGACGCGCCCTATAACAAGGGCGGGCTGCCCATCATCTTCAACTTCTCCACCAACCATTACGGCATGGGCGGCCAGACAAAGGGCGAAACCATGGCCTACGACATGCTGGCCAGGATCGGCGCGGGCGTGTCTCCCACCCAGCTCCACGTGGAGCGGGTGGACGGGTTCAACCCCCTGGCTGTGATCGACGCGTACAGAAGAAAGCTCCCCCTTGCAAAGGAAGACGGCCCGGTGATGCTCGACATCGTGACTTACCGGTTCAGCGGCCATTCCCCTTCGGATGTGAACGCGTACAGAGACCCCTCGGAAATCGAGGCCTGGGAAGCCCAGGACGCCATCCCCGCCTATGCGGGCAAGCTGGTGGAAGCGGGCGTGTGCACGGAAGAGGAGATCGCCGCCATCCAGAAAGCCGTGATGGAGCGGAACGAGAAAGTCTTCATGCTGGCCTCGGATCAGGAGACCACGCCTTATTACGACCTGAAGAAGCAGCCGAATTTCATTGAAGATCTGATGTTCTCCAACGGCTACAAAGAGAAGATGGAAGACAGGGAGCCGGAAGTGAGAGGCCCTCTGGCCGAAAACCCCCGGGTGCAGCAGATCGCCAAGCGCTTCCGCTACGCTTACGACAAAGACGGCAAGGAAATTCCCAAAATCAAGCTGTACAGCGTGCGGGACGGCATTTTTGAAGCCGTGATGCACCGCTACTATACCGATCCGACTCTGGTGATGTACGGGGAAGACGTGGCTTACTGGGGCGGCGCGTTCGCCGTGTCCCGGAACATGCTGGACTCCATCCCCAACCAGCGGCTGTTCAACGCCCCCATTTCCGAAGCGGCCATCATCGGCTCGGCGGTGGGTTATGGCATGAGCGGCGGCCGGGCCATTGTGGAGCTCATGTACGGCGACTTCATCGGCCGCTGCGGCGATGAAATCTTCAACCAGCTCTCCAAGTGGCAGGCCATGAGCGGCGGCGTGCTGAAAATGCCTGTGGTGGTCCGGGTGTCCGTAGGCTCCAAGTACGGCGCCCAGCACTCCCAGGAGTGGACGTCCATCTGCGCCCACATCCCCGGCCTGAAAGTGGTCTATCCGGTGACGCCTTATGATGCCAAGGGCATGATGAACACCGCTCTTGCGGGCACCGACCCGGTGATTTTCTTTGAAAGCCAGAAGAACTATGACATGGGCGAGCGCTTTGTGTCCGAGGGCGTGCCCGAGGGTTACTACGAAGTGCCCTTCGGCGAGCCTGCCGTGAGAAGAAGCGGCGACGATCTGACCATTTTGACCATCGGCCCCGCCCTTTATACCGCTCTCGACGCGGCCAAAGTGCTGCAGGAGCAGTACGGCGTGAGCGCCGAAGTGATCGACGCAAGGAGCATCGTGCCCTTCAACTATGAGCCGGTGGCCAAGTCGGTGGAAAAGACGGGCAGAATCCTCCTGGTGAGCGAGGCCGTGGAAAGAGGCAATATCTTAAAGGATATGGCTTTGAGCATCTCCCAGCTCTGCTTCGACTATCTGGACGCCGCCCCCTATGTGGTGGCTTCCCGCAACTGGGTCACTCCCTCGGCGGAGTACGACGAGTCCTTCTTCCCGGGCGTTGAAAACATCATCGACGCCGTGAACGAGCAGCTCCTCCCCTTAAAGGGACGGGATGGGAACCCGGCTTACAGAAAGGCCGAGCTCATCCGGAAAGCCAAAAAGGGCGTCTGATACAATCAAACAAAAAGAACCGGCTCAGGCCGGTTCTTTTTTATGCGCCGCGAAGCCCGACAGAGTTTTCAGCCGTGCGGCTGGGGGTTTTCCGGTTTGCCGCCGTACGGCTGCTTGTTCCGCGGACGTTTACAGATCTTTTCCGATATACGTCACAAACCCCGAATTGATCCATTCCCGCGTGTGTTCGTTTTCGTCGATGCCCACGGCGGCGATGCCGGCCACGGTGCAGTGGAAATGTTGGAGCAGCGCCAAAGAACAGCGGGCGGTGGCGGCGGTTTCGATCCATTCGTCTGCCAGGAGCACCCGGCTGTTTGGCGGAAGGGCATCTTTTCGGAGTTCCAGGGTTTTCCGCTCTTTTGAATAATCCGTATAAGAGGCGGAAAAGAGCTGGTCCCCGGGATAGGGGAGCCGCCCGGCTTTTCGCATGCCCACAAAGCCCGCATTCAGCTCGGCCGCCAGAGCGGTTCCCAGCACCCAGCCGATGGCCTCGGGGGAGGCGACGTAATCCACGCGCCCATGAAAAGGCAGCGCCAGCGTCTGCACGATTTCCCTGAATAGCGCCGGGCGGCTGAAAAGAGACAGCAGGTCATACCGCCCGACAGAGCGATAGGACTGTAAAAGGGCTCGGATGTCTTCCTGTAAGCGCGTCATTTTTTCCTCCGTTTCAAACCTGCCCGGCGGGGCTTATGCGCCGTTCCGCACATCCGCCCGGGGTTGTATTGATTTTACCATAAAAATCTCCCCGGTGCTGCTTTTTTGCGGGGAGGCGCCTTTTATTGACAGGGATTTCATTTTGTTTTATGCTGAATAAACAGGGGGGTTTTTTTCATGATAGACTACGGGATAAAAGCGGAAGAGCTGTTTTTGCAGGGGTACAACTGCGCCCAGGCGGTGATCGGGGCGCTGGCCGACCGGCTGGGCATGAGCCTGGAAGACGCGCTGCGCATATCCGCCGGGTTTGGGGGCGGTCTGGGGCGGCTGCGGGAAGTCTGCGGGGCTTTTTCCGGCCTCACCATGGCTCTTTCCCTGAAATACGGCCAGTATGGCCCCAAGGACGACGGGAGCAAGACGGCGCTGTACGCCAAAGTGCAGTTTGCCGCCGAGGCGTTTAAAGAGAAGTTCGGCTCCCTCACCTGCCGGGAGCTTCTCGGGATTGCCGAGAAAAAGAGCACGCCCGAGCCGGACAAGAGGACGCCGGAATTTTATAAGACCCGGCCCTGCGCGGAGTTTGTGCGGTATGCCGCTGAGCTGGCGGCCGGACTCATAGAGGAGGAATGAAATATGGATTATCGGGATAAAGCGGATCAGATTTACAATTCAGGCTTCAACTGCTGCCAGGGCGTGATCGGCGCCTTTGCGGAGGCGCTCCACATGGATTTTCAGGAAGTGATGGCTCTCGCCTCCGGCTTTGGCGGAGGGATGGGCAAGTCGGGGGAGGTCTGCGGGGCGTTTTCCGGCCTCGTGATGGCGGTCTCCAAACAATACGGCTATTTTTCCCCGGCGGAAGAGCCGGAAAAGAAAAAGGAGATATATCAAATCGTCACCGATTACATGGAGCGCTTTAAGGCGGAGTACGCCGGCTGCATCACCTGCCGGGCACTCAAGGCGTACACCGAGGAGCATCAGAACGACGAGAAGCCCGGCCCCACGCAGCCGGGTAGCTACGGGGCGCGCCCCTGCACCGCCTTTGTCCGCTATGCGGCGGGTCTGGCGGCGGAGCGGTTTCAAAAGTAAACCGGAGTGCCGTCAAAGGCCGGGAATACCGGGCGGTTCAACAGGGCTTTGATGCCCCCGGGGAAAAGACATGGAAAGGAAGAAAAGCATGAAAAGACTGGCGATCGGCGTGTTTTGCATACTGATGTTATTCGGGTTGTGGGCCTGTTCGGCCAAAAAAGAGCTGGAGCGGGCCGGCCTGCAAACGGGCGTGTACGTGCTGGAAAGTTCGGAGGAAGAACTCCTGCCCAGCGTGACGCTGGAAGAGGACGGCGGTTTTTCATTCATGTATTCCCTGCTGTCGAGCTATATCCCAAGAGGGAGCTACGAGGTGAAAAAGGACAGGCTGGTGCTGACGGCCGACCGGGAGGGCAGCGAAAAGGAGCTCTATGTTTTTGAGATCAAGGAGGGGAAGCTCATTTTCCTTGGGCAGGAATCGGCTGCGCTTCCTGGCTTTGCGGATGAGTTCCAGGACGGGGCGGTGTTTGTCCTTGTACCGACCGCGCAGGAGGGAGTGGGCATCCTGCCCGCCCCCGCGTTTTAAATACCGCGCTGAAAGGAACGGATGGCGCAGAAGCCGGAAGAATGCCCGACCTCCATGCGATGCGGATTTTTTGAAGGTCGCCGGGCAGGAAGAAAAGCGGGCAAGACGGCGGTGGTGCAAGTGTGCACCCGGTATGGCCGGATTTGATTTAAAAAGGGGATCGGCTTAGGCCGGTCCGCTTTTTTGCTTCCATAAGATTTGCAAAGAAAATTCTTTTTACGCCCCTTCGGGCTCGTTGTGGGAATACCAGTCGGATTCGGGCAAATCCTGCGAGCGGGTATGCCGTTCGAATAGCCGATGTTGTACATGATGTGCCGGATCTGCCCGCAGATGACGTCCAGATGCGTGCGCACGCAAAGCCTTCGTCTTCCAGGGCGGGCTGCCCCAGCTTTTCGTCGCTCAGATCGTCGAACACCGCTGCGGTCTTCTTTTGAATGGCTTTCAGATAGGCGCCCACCATGTCCTCCAGGGATGAAGAGTCCCTCGTAGGAGTCGGCGTAAAGGTCGGTGGTGAAGACGTCGTCAGATCATGGCCCGCCACTCGCCGCCACGGTAATGATGCTCATCCAGAAATCCGCGTACACATGGTGAGCACCTGCTGCCAGAAGGGCGCGCCGTTGTCCACGGCCGCCGCCACCTCTCGGGCAGACGTCCACCAGCACGCGCGCCATATGGAGCGTGGAGTTAAACCTGGTTCCGAAGAGCCTCCGTTGCCAACCGTTTCATTTTTTCTCCTTTTTTCAGGCTCTTTCTTGAAATAGCGGGAAGGGATATATCCGTATGTTTTTGGGCAGGAAACAGCCTGCGCAGGCAAGTACGGCGGCGCCCTGTTTACAAGAGCCGCTCTTGTTCCTCCTCAAAATATTCCTCTCCAAAAGGGCCCGGGCGGCGGGTTCTTCCATCTCCACCACCCGCTTGAGCCGCTGGACGATGCCCCTCGAGTTCTGTTCGACTGTGTTTAAATTATTGGCCGCGGCGATGAGGCTCTTGCGGGTGGCCGCCAGGTTTTCCCCAAACCGGCCAAAGGCCGCCCGCACCGCGCCCAGCAGCTCCATGATCTCGGCGGAGCCTTTTCAATGGCCGGGGTGGAAAAGCCCATCTGCAGGCTGTTCAGCATGGCCGCCAGCGTGGAAGGGCCGGCCTTTTCGTTGTGCTGGAGAAGTGAAAGGTCATGCCGTCCGCGGCGGCAAGGGCGTACATCCCTTCGGAAGAGGCACGAAGAAAACCTGACAAAGTCGGTGGTGGTGGGGGGCGCGATGTATTTTCCGGATGCTCCGGGCCTCCTCCGCCACTTCCTTGATGAACGCGCCGCTGGCCGCAGCGGCCCGCCGGTCTCCCGAGTTTTCAGCCAGTCGCCGAGCGCGCCGTACCGGTCCAGAGGTGGCGTCGATGGGCAGATACACCGGCTGCTCCTGGCCGAAACGGATAGCCGTAGTCACCCGCTCCCGCCAGCGCTGTACGGCAAACTGCTTTTCATACTGGGCGGGGAGAGAACAGGGTCTTCAATGACTGGCGCCGAGCTGCACCTCGCCCCAGGTGCGCCAGTTTTCCGTTCAGCAGCACGGCGTTTGCAGGCGCTGTTAATAAACCGAGGCGCATTTCGCCCATGTTGTTGATCCACCTGCTGGCTGACGCTCACGGTTTAAAGGAATTGTTCAGGTTTTCCGAAAGGGTCTTGGAAAGCTCGGTGTCTGGTGGCGCGGATTTTTCCACGCTCCGTTCGTTTTCCAGCCGCATGGATTGAAGCTGCCGCTCCAGGTAGAGCACCATGTTCTCCAGTTCTGCCGCCATGATATGATACCGGGACATGGCGGTTTCCGGGAAGCCGGTTGGAAGCGTTGAGCTGTTCAGCATTTCGGAGCGCAGCCGTCCTTTGCCCGCCGGAGCAAAAAGACGACCAAAAGTATAGAGCGGAGAACCCGGCAAGGGCAAAAGCAGGATCTGCAGGGTATCGTCATCAGTCTATCTCCTTTACTTGATTATAGCATAAATGATAGAATGTAAAAAGCGGAGGGTTGTATGTTAAAGGCGGGAGGGGGGGGGGGGGGGGAGGAAACAAGAGATCGGGGTGCACCGATCTGGATATACGGCCGGGGCAGCCTCGGCCGGGCGGATAATGGTGGCCGTTTTTGCCGAGCGGACTGCTCCCCGGGGAAGAAGGGCAGCGTGCGCGGCAGTGCTAAAAGTGGGCAAAGAAGCGCCGAGGAGCTTTCGGAGCGGAAAACAGTCAGCCCAAAACAGGCAGGAACCCGAATATCCCCACTTTAATTCCTGCGGCGGCTGCAGAAGCTGCACGCTCCGGGAGGCCGAGCTGTACAAAAGAAAGCGGGTGGAGGATTGTCTCCAAAAAATAGGGGGCGTGAGTTTTCGTGCCCCCCGTGCTCGGGGGAAAGCACTCTCTGGTATCAAGACAGCCTCTTTTCCCGTGCGGGAATGGAAAGAGGCAGGCGGGCGGGGTATTTTCCAGGGCACGGGCAGGCTTGCGGACATGGGCGCTGCCCGGCGGTGCGGCCGGAGATAAACGCCTGGAAGCGGTGAACGGCTGGCTCGGGGATTTTCATGCCCCGCCTATGACGAGAAGAAGCATACGGGGCTGGTGCGGCGGCTGGTGGCCCGGGTGACGGCGGAAGGCAAGGCTCTCCGCGGCGCTTGTGTAAACGGAGAGGACGTCCCCCAAAGGAAGGCTTGTGCGGCGGCTCGCCCCTCTGGCGGACACCGCATGCTGGTGATCAATAAACAGAGGGGCGCGGAGCGTGCTGACCGGGGAGGTGAAGGTGCTGTGCAGGAGCGGCCGGCTGGTGGAAACCATCCTCGGCCTTCAATACGAGATTTCCGCCGCCACGCGTTTTTGCAGGTGAACCACGCCGCCGCCCAGCTTCTCTACGCCTGCGCCCTGGACATGGCCGCTCTCACGGGAGAAGAGACGGCGGCCGACCTTTACTGCGGCGCGGGCACGCTGAGCCTGCTCATCGCAAAACGTGCGGTGGGGTGTACGGTATCGAGTTGGTCCCGGCGGCGGTGGCCGACGCCGAAGCGAAACGCCCGGCGGAATGACATTCAAAGCGCCGGGAATTTTTATGCGCCGATGCGGCCGAGGGGGCAAGGATTTTAGAAGAGCGCGGAGTTAAGCCCACGGCGCTTATAGTAGATCCGCCCCGCAAGGGCTTATCAAAAGATGCGATAGACGCGATAGTTAAAATCTCGCCCGAGAAAATCTCGTATGTCTCATGCAACGAGGCAACCTTGGCGCGGGATGTCAAGATTTTAAGAGAAAAGGGCTATGAAATTAAAAGCCTCGCCCCCTTTGATATGTTCCCGAGGACGAGGCACGTTGAGACGGTAGTATTGATGTCAAGGGCGAAAGAGTGAGTGTGTGAAAAAGCCTTAAATATCAAGGCTTTAAGCACACATGGGCGTAAAACCCATTGAACGAAAAACATGAAAATATCGCTTCGTGGAAACAAGTCCAAAGGGGCTGTTTTGATAGTCAAGTGGTCAGGTTAGATGTCATAGCCCTGCGAGTGGTCGAGTTAGATGTCAGGGGTCATGAGTGGTCAGGTTAGATGTTTTTTCGGGGGTTTTTGAGGTTGTGTGGTCAGGTTTGATGTTGACTAAAAATGTGTTTATTGAAGCGAAAGATTTAAATTTGAACGGAGGGGTTGCATGGTAAATGAAAAAGATGCCATTGAGATAATTTTATATGCCGAAGAAAATGAGATTGCCATTTGGTTAGATGGCGGCTGGGGAGTTGATGCTCTCTTAGAAGAGGAAACAAGGATCCACAACGATATTGATTTGTTTGTGGAAAAAAGCAATAGTAAAAAATTTCTTGAAATAATAAAAGAAAAAGGCTTTTCTGAAGTTATCGAAGCATATACCACTACAGATCACACGGTTTGGAAGGACGCTACAGGCAGGATAATCGATCTTCATATATTTGAATTCGACGAACAGGGATACCTTGTTTTTGAAGGAGAAGCTTATCCTCCGGAAGTGTTTAGTGGTATCGGGAAATTAGGAGATAAAGTGGTAAAGTGTATAGATGCTAAGAATCAAGTTTTATTTCACCTGGGATATGAGTATGATGAAAATGATGTACATGATGTAAGACTTTTGTGCGAGAGGTTTAATATTCCTATTCCTAATGAATATAAATAACTGAGCAAATTTTAATTTGTCTTTGAGCCTAAACGCAAGAAAAAGTAAGGCTGCCTATTTAAAATTACTTTCTACTATTGTCGAGGTTTTATGCCAGGTTGAATGTCGGCTCCGAGACTGACTATTTACATAGGAACGACCGAAACTATAAGGAGAATTATATATGCAATATGGACCAGATCCAAATTCTATTTATCCGAATGAAAAAATAAAAAGCGTATGCTATATTAAAAATGTAATCACACGCCCAAATATTATCGTCGGTGATTACACCTATTATGATGATATCAATGGGCCGGTACGGTTTGAGGAGCGCGTTACACATCACTATGAATTTTTAGGTGATAAGCTCATCATTGGGAAATTCTGCGCTATAGCAAAAGGTATCGAGTTTATAATGAACGGTGCGAATCATAGAATGTGCAGCGTCACTACTTATCCATTTAATATCATGGGACATGGTTGGGAAAAGGCCACTCCGACACTTGGGGATTTACCTTTCAAAGGAGATACTGTTGTTGGCAATGATGTGTGGATAGGTCAAAATGTCACTGTAATGCCCGGCGTGCATATTGGTGATGGAGCAATTGTAGCTGCCAATTCAGTAGTTACAA
>JAXGQH010000019.1:0-28226 GCA_040766545.1 Christensenellaceae bacterium | reverse complement strand
AGCAGACTTACGCGGGAGCCGAGCGAGCCATGGTGATACTGGACACCCCCGTGGGCATTGAAGACCGGCCGGGGGCGGAGGAGCTCGCAGATGTAAAAGGAGCGGTGGAGTTCCGCCATGTGAGCTTTGATTATGGAGACGGCGTCCCCGTATTAAAGGACATCAGCTTTTCCTGCGCGCCCGGACAGATGGTGGCGCTCGTAGGCCCCACGGGTGTCGGGAAAACCACCGTCACCCTCCTCCTCTCCCGGCTCTATGAGCCCACGGAGGGGGAGATCCTGATCGACGGACAAAACATCGGGAGCGTGACGCTGAAAAGCCTGCGGAGCAATATTTCCCCCGTACTTCAGGATACTTTCCTGTTCAACGCCAGCATCGGGGAAAACATCCGCTATGCCCGGCTCGAAGCCTCCATGGAGGAAGTGGTGGAGGCGGCCAAGGCGGCTCACATCCACGAGGACATCTTAAACATGCCGGGGGGCTACGACACGCAGGTGGGGGAGAGGGGTCTCCGGCTGTCCGGCGGGCAGAAGCAGCGGATCGCCATCGCCCGGGCCATACTGCGAAACGCCCCCGTCGTGGTGCTGGACGAAGCCACCGCCTCGGTGGACGTGGAGACGGAAAAGGAAATCCAGCGGGCCATCAACGACCTGGCCGGCACCCGCACCATCTTCGTCATCGCCCACCGCCTGTCCACCGTGCGGAATGCGGACATCATACTGGTGATCGAAGAGGGGCGAATTGCCGAACAGGGTTCCCATGAGGAGTTGACGGAGAAAAAGGGAATTTACCGGCGCATGCTGGAAGCCCAGAAAAGCGATTAACGCCTGGGCAATAAAAGAAAGCGCTTTATAATGCCAATTAAAAAAAGCTCCGCCTAAAAGCGGAGCTTTTTGGTTTTATTCGGCGCTTCGGCTCACAGGTCGATCAGCAGTTCGTCCACCGGCTTGATCACGCGGCAGTTGTCGCCGCAAACCTCTGTTCCATGGCAGAACCAGGCGAGCGCCTGGGGGATCAGGTATTTTAAGAAAGTCATGCTGTGCCCCATCTTGGTGATGAGCAGGCGGAAGTCGTAGCCCCGGTAATTGAGCGCGCTGGCCATGTCGTAATTGGCGCAGACCCAGTTTCCAAAGATGATGTCCGCGTCGTATTGGCCCACGCAGAGGCAGGCGCGGAGCTGCTTTTTCTCTTCGGTGGTGCGGATGACGGAGGGCCAGATATTTCCGCCCCGTATATTGCCAAAACTGGAGCTGGCTCCGATCACGTTTCCAAACAGGTCGTTCTGGTACCAGGCGGCGGCAAAGGCCGCGATCCCGCTGGAACTGATGCCGACGGTGGTATGATGGTCGGGGTTGGCGGAGATGGAATAGCCTTTAAGGGCGATGGGCAGCAGCTCTTCCGCCAGGAAGCGGGCGTTCCAGTCGCTCACGGTGTCGTATTCCACGCTGCGGTTGCTGATGCCCTTGCTGGCGCCGTAAACAGGCTCTCCGGGGCCGGGATAGCCGGGGGTGACAAATACGGCCACGGTGGGGGGCAGTTTGCCGTCGGCAATCAGGTTGTCGAGCATATCCGTCACATGGGAACCCTCTTCGGGCAGCGTCACTTCCCCGTCCGAGGGGATGGCCCTCATGAGATCGCTCATGGTCTTGGCCTTTTCAATCTCTTTTGGGTCGGCGGCGGGCGCAATGTACGACTGGCCGTCCAGGAACAATATGAGGTGCGCCGGGCAGCTCTCTTCATACTGAACGGGCGTATAGACCCAGTATTTGTGCTTGACGCCCGGGTAAAACACGGAATCCTTCAGCAGATGCCCCACGATTTTCCCTCTCGGCGTGCCCGGACGGCGCTTGTAAATCTCCGGAAGGGGATACAATTCCGCATTCCACTCCCTGCGGGCCATGGAGGCGATGTCTTTGTCCACGGGACCCACCACGGGATAGTCCTCCATGCAGTGGAAGGCCTGATACGTACTCTCGGGCAGGCGGATCGTCACATAGCGCTCCTCCTGCCGTTCGGTCTGCTGCTTTAACACCAGCTTTTCCTGATTTTTCATAGGCTTCTCCTTTTTCTTTTCAAAGCTCTTTCCAAAACTTCTATAGAATCATTTTTTAAAAACGCATGCTCACCGACCCGATCGGCCCGAGAGGGGAGGAACCGGGGTCTTTGGCCGTGTTTCCGGTGTGCCCTCTTTTCACCATGCCCAGCCCCGCGTAATATCCGTGTGCTTCGGCGGTGGTGAGGTGGGTGGGCACGGGTTCCCCTTCTTTTGTCTCATACCAGATGGGCAGATACCATTTGGGAAGAGGGAGCTTTTCCTGGGGCGTCCGCCGGCAGAGGAGGGAATCGGTTTGCAGCACAAAGGCATAGGGCAGGGCGGCATAGAAGTAGGCGTCCCGGTCGGCCTCGGCAACGGCGTCGGGATACTTCGTGGCGATAAAGCTTTGCCACGCCCTGATCTCCGCTCGCTTTTGCGCCCCCGCCTCGGCGGGCACGGCGTAAAAGACCGCAAAGGGGAGCGCCGCGAGTCCGCAGAGATAAGCGGCCACGTCCGCAAACTGGTTGTGGGCAATATCTCCCCGGAGGAACATGCTGGCGGCAAAGGAGGCAATCAGCAGTCCGCAGGAGAGCGCCCAGAAAGCGAGCTTTTTCCCGGGCGCGCAGACGGCTCTCTTGCGCTCCAGAAGGGACAGGGCGAGCACGCCGCACAGATATAAGAACAGGGTGGGAATGATCACGGAAAAGAAACTTCCGCCCCGGTAGAATTGCAGGAGCAAAACGGGAATCGCGCTCAACAGGAGGGCGAACTTTTGCATAAAGCGGCTGCGCTGGGAATAGAGCTGGAAGCAGTTTTCCTCCACCAGAGCCTCTTCCAGCTGGTCGAAACAGCTGTCAATGATGTCGGACAAAGCGCCGAAGCTCTGTTTATCCTGATCTTTGAACAGGACGTCGAACAGTATGTGTTCATAGCGGGAGGCGCTTTTTTCAAGCGGCTTTATTTGATGGATGAAGCCGTGGCTTTGGATGTTTGCGGGCAGGCCCTGAAGCTGTACATAGCCCCCTTCCGCCCAATAAAATATGAGCGCGGCAAAGTCGCTGTTTTCCACATAACCCTTGCTAAAGTAGGCCGCCCGGGTGGGGTTCAGGTCTTCGGGAAGGACGGGGATGGGAGGCAGAGAAATTTGCTTCGGTTTTATAAAGCGGGTCTTTATATAGAGGCCGACCGTCACGATCAGGGCTGTTATGCTGAAACATGTGAGGATCACGGCGTCCAGGAATTTCACCGGCCAAAAATAGGTGGGGTTGTTGTCGATCACGGCCAAAAAGGGCACTTCCCCCGTTTTGAGCTCGGGGAGCGCGTCGAACTGTGAGGCGGAAAAGGCCATGACGGCTATGCCGGCTGCGCTCAATATGAGCAGGAAGGTTAGAAGGGCAGCAATTGTTTTTTTCATGATGGGTTCCTTTCTTGAATGTACGAGGCATAAAAAGAATGTGTAAAAGGACTGTACAGATTTTAGCAATTGCTTCCACTTCAGTATAGGAAGAAAAGAAAAATATGTCAACGAAGAGAGGGGCAAATTTGCGCTTTTTCCCGGAATCCTCGCATCTTTTTTAAGAAAAGGACTCTTTTTACGCCCCTGAAACTTTACCTCCGTTTTTCGTCCCATTTCCCAAATTCCGGGAAACCTTCTCCGCGCTTTGCCGCGGCCTCCCCAAGTTAAGTGGCGGCCTGCCATTTCCAGAGTCCATACTGTTTTTTGCCTGATTGCCTCAGGCCGCCGGGAAACCGCACTGTTTTTGTCCTTTGGCCGGAAGCGGCGGTTCTCCGTCTCTGAAATAAAATTTCTTTCCCGGCTGCCGCGGGCAGCGCTCCAATCCCTTTTCCGCTGCTTTCGGGCGCTCTTTTCTCCGCCGGGGTTAATGTTAAAATATTTCTAATTTTCCCGAAAGGGCAGAGACTTCTTTCTAAAGTTGTGGTAAGATGATACGGTGAACATTCAAAAGAGGTATTGTGGTCTGTGAACAGGTCGAGAAATTCCATACGGAATATAGTGTTTGGCATAGGCGGTCAGCTTCTTAATATACTCATGAGCTTTGCGATGCGGACGGTTTTCATCCGCGCCCTCGACAAGGTTTATCTTGGCGTAAACGGGCTTTTCACAAACATCCTCATGGTCTTTTCCCTGGCGGACCTGGGCGTGGGCACGGCCATCATATACGCCCTTTATAAGCCCATCGCCGAAAACGACACCAAGAAGATCCAGGCCCTCATGAAGCTGTATCAGAAGGCCTATACCATCATCGGTTTTGTCATCGTGGCTCTCGGGCTCATCCTCATGCCCTTCACCGAAACCTTCGCCAAAACGGATCAGAATATCCCGCAGTTAAAGCTCATCTTCATGATCTTCGTCATCAACACCGCTTCCACTTATTTCTTCTCCTATAAGGGCACGCTCATCACGGCCAACCAGAAGCACTATATCGTCTCAGCGGTGGTCTACGCCACCTCCATTTTGTGCTATGCCATCCAGATCGTGATCATGCAGCTCACCCGCAACTATATCCTCACCCTGAGCATCCAGGTGGGCACCAACATGCTCCAGAGCATCATCACCATGGTCATCGCCAACCGGATGTACCCCTTTATCAGGGGAAAAAACAATTCCGCCCTTACCCGCCACGAAAAAAGGCGGATCTTCCAGAGCATGCGCTCCCTTATGTTTTACAGGACGGGGCAGGTCATCATCAACGGCACGGACAGCATCATCATCTCCTCCTTCGTGGGCATTGTGGAGGCGGGCGTTTTCTCCAACTACGCCCTCCTGACCACCACCGTGAAAAACCTGCTTCAGCAGGTGTTTACTGCCATTTCGGCCAGCATCGGCAACCTGGCGGTGATGGAGTCGGACAGCCGCAAATACCAGATTTATAATGTGGTGTACTTCGGGAACTTCTGGATGTTCGGCTTTGCCGCCTGCTGTTTCTTTTCGTTGTTCCAGCCTTTTGTGCGGATTTGGGCGGGCAAAGACAACCTCCTCACCATGGCGCAGATGTTCTTCATCGTGCTCAATTTTTACCTCATCGGCATGCGGAACGTGAACCTGGTGTTCCGGGACGCCATGGGCGTCTTTCGGGAGGGGCGGTATATCCCCGTGGCCTCGGCCATTGTGAACGTGGGCGTGTCCATTTTTACCGCCCTCAAGCTGGGTCTGGTCGGCGCCTTTGTGGGCACCACCATCAGCATGCTCACCACGCTCGTGTGGATGGAGCCGGTGGTGCTGTTCAAGTACGGCTTTAAGCGGAGCCCGCTTCCCTATTTCCTGAAGTACGCCATGTATTTTGCCAGCGCCGCGGCGGCCTGCGCCCTTACTTACTTCGCCACTTCCTATCTGCCCGTGCGGGGACTGATCGGGTTCATATTAAAAGCCCTCATCACCTTTACCGTCCCCAACCTGGTATTCTTTATCCTGTACGGCAGGACATATGAATTTAAGTTTATTTACTCCAAAGTGAAGGGGATGCTCTTTAAAAAATTCAAAAGGAAACGGGAGGCGCACGCATGATCAAATTCGGACCATCGGGCAACTCGGAGGAATTTTACGCGGCAGGGTATAAGCGCACCCATGAAGCAATGGAATGGCTTCAAAGCCTGGGGCTTAACGCCTATGAGTATTCCTTTGGAAGGGGCGTGCACCTGAAAGAAGACACTGCCCGCCTCATCGGAGAGAACGCGGGGAAGTTCGGCATCACCCTGAGCGTCCACGCGCCTTATTTTATCAATCTGGCCGTGGAGGAAGAAGAGAAATTTGAGAAAAACCTGGAATACTTTTTAGAATCTTCCCGGGCGGCCGTCTGGCTCGGAGCCGGGCGGGTGGTTTTCCACCCGGGCTCTCCCATGAAACAGGAGAGGCGGGAGGCCTTTGAAAAAGTCCTTGTGAACTTTAAGCGGATCCGCGCGGCCATGGACGAAGCCGGATACCAAGAGATCATTTACTGTCCCGAGACCATGGGCAAAATCAACCAGCTGGGAGATTTGGAGGAGATCATCGAGCTTGTGAACCTGGACGAGCGCACCCTCCCCACCATCGACTTCGGGCATCTGCATACCCGGACGCGGGGCGGGCTCAGAAGCGAAGAGGATTTCCGGGAGGTGCTGAACCGGCTGGAAGAGGGGATCGGGTTTGAAAAAGTGAAACGTATGCACGTCCATTTTTCTAAAATTGAGTATACCGCCATGGGAGAAAAGCAGCACAGAACCTTTGCGGACCAAGGGTTCGGGCCGAATTTTGAAGATTTAGTCAATTTGCTTCTTGCAAAAAATCTGGAACCGATTATAATATGTGAAAGTAAGGGTACGATGGCGAAAGACGCTTTGCAGATGAAAAAGATATACGAGGCGGCGCTGGCTGAAAAAAAGTAGGGGAATATGGACGCAGCAGGCAAACTGAGAGCATACATGAAAGACAAGGGCATTGACGGGGTGCTCATCACAAGCCTCGAAAACATGCGCTGGTATTCGGGTTTTTCCGGCGACACCGCAAACATACTGGTCACCCCTGAAAAAGAGTATTTCATCACCGATTTCCGCTACCGGGAGATGGCCGAAAAAGAGCTGGGAGATCGGTTTATCTACCTCACCGCCCGCACCGATTCCGCAATCAAGGGCCTCGACAGGCTCACGGGCAAAACGGGCTTTAAAAAGCTGGGCATTGAATTCGACAAAATCACCCTTTCCATGAAAGCGGCTTACGACCAGGAGTGGCTGGTGAATTACGTGAGCGTGGACGGGGAATTAAAAAGGCTCCGCTCCGTCAAAAAAGAGAGCGAACTGACGGTCATCCGTCAAAACGCCAAAATACTGGAAGAGATATACGCCGCGCTTTTAAAAGTGATCAGGGCGGGTATTTCCGAGTTCGACGTGTTCGCCGAAATGGAATACCTGATGCACAAACGGGGCGTACGCTCCGCGTTTGACCCCATCATTGCGGGCGGGCCCAACGGGTCGCTCCCCCACGCCACCATCACGAACCGCAAGCTCCAAAAAGGCGACTTTCTCACCATGGACTTCGGGGTCTATCGGGATGGATATTGTACAGATTTCACCCGCACAATTGCCATAGGCGGGGTTGAAGACGATATGAAAATGGTATATAATATCGTCAGGCAGGCGAACATGGCCGCTCTCGAGGCGTTAAAGCCGGGGGCTGTGTGCGCGGATGTGGACGCCGTTGCAAGGGATATCATCAAAGCCCAAGGCTTTGGAGAATACTATCAGCACGGAACCGGCCATGGGGTCGGCGCGGAGATACACGAGGCGCCCTGGCTCAGCATGAACTCCCGGGAAGTTTTTGAAGCGGGGATGACGGTCACGGTGGAACCGGGAATCTATCTTCCCGGCAAAGGCGGCGTGCGGATTGAAGACATGGTGATCATCACCCAAAACGGGTGTGAGAACCTGTATACCGTGACAAAAGATCTGGTAATCGTTTGATATTGAATCGTGGGTTTTAAGGAGGATTTTATGATTTCTGTAGGCGACTTCAGAAAAGGCATTACTGTTGAAATAGATGGTCAGGTATGGAACGTGGTGGACTTCCAGCATGTGAAACCGGGCAAGGGCGCGGCCTTTGTGCGCACCAAGCTCAAAAACGTGATGACGGGGAGCGTGCTCGAGCGCACCTTCAACCCCACTGAAAAGTACCCGCGGGCCATGGTCGAAAGAAAGGATATGCGGTATCTGTACAGCGACGGCGACCTTTACTACTTCATGGATATGGAAAGCTATGAACAGCTGCCTTTGAATCACGACATCGTGGAAGACGCCCTTCCTTATATGAAGGAAAACATGAACATCTCCATACGGTTCTATAAAGGAAGCCTTCTCGGTGGAAGCCCCCAACTTCGTGGAGCTGACCGTCACCGATACCGACCCCGGCTTCAAGGGCGACACCGCCACGTCCGGCAGCAAGCCCGCCACGCTGGAGACAGGCGCAAAGTCACCGTGCCCCTGTTCGTGAACGTGGGCGATGTGATCAAAGTGGACACCCGCACCGGGGAGTATATGGAAAGAATGTAATGAAATGAACTGTTTTCTGCCGCTTGCGGCAGAACGTGGGGGTGTAGCTCAGTTGGTAGAGCGCTTGCTTCGCATGTAAGAGGCCGTGAGTTCGAGTCTCATCATCTCCACCACTATTGTAAAGCCATTTTTTGAGGATTTATACCAAATAAAATGGCTTTTTTATTTAAAAGATTTGTCTTTACACCGTCTGCAATTATAATGTTTGCTCTTATCGCAACACGACTGTCTGCATCTGTGCCGCGGATTTGCCGGAGATTGAAGTTGTCCTCATAGAGAAGTGTTTCAGGAATAGAGAGTTTGCGATAGCAAAGTAGATATATAACTGCAATAAACAAAAAGAAATAGTTGAATATACAGCAGTAAAAATGATATCGTATATAATATCAATACCGAGTCTACTCCCCATATTTGGGTTTATTGGTGTTGTATAAGAAAAAGCAAATATCATCTTTGGTACATGACAAATTGCAGTTCTTAGTGCCGGGAATCAGAGAGGGGATCAAAATATTATATGGCAGAAAATTCATCTGATATAAAATCTCAAATCAAACTTTGGAACAAATCATACATCGCTCTTCTTATACTTGGCCTTATTACGGGTACTGCCTCACAAATTGTTACTCCGCTCATATCGAAGTATATAATGGTTTTCGGTGTCTCCATGACCCTCGCAGGTACCGTTACGTCAATCATGAGCTTTGTTGCACTTCTTTGCCGCCCTTTTTCCGGCGTTGCCTCCGACAGGCTTAACCGTAAAGTCATTATGACGATTTCTGTCGGAATCACTGCTCTTTCTGTAGGTGCATATGCTTTTGCATCAAATATTGGGTATTTTATAGTTTTTCGTATTATACATGGAATTGCTTTTTCGTTTATGGGTGTTGCCAACATGGCTCTTGCCGCCAGTTTTATTCCGAAGGAGCGATTCGGTGAAGGCATGGGTTACATAGGTCTCAGCATGATCGTGTCTCAGGCTGCAGGCCAAGTATTGGGCTTTGGCTTGTTCAAAACCATAGCTATCGCGCATGCTTTCTTGTTTCTGCGGGGCTTTCCGCTCTGGCCTGCATAATTTTGCTTTTTCTTAAATTTGACGATGCGTACCTTCAAACTAAAAAACATGAAAAATACGTTTTGATAATTTGTTTGCAAAAAAACTTCTGATGTACGGTATATTTTTAGGGCTTTTTAGTATTGGAAACGGAATGATCACTTCTCTGTTGGCGATACTTGGTGATGTCCGTAAAATACCTAATATCGCTCTGTTTTTTACTACCTATTCAATTGTAGTAGTGGCTGTGAGGCCGATGAGTGGGAAACTGTTGGACAGAAGGGTCTGCAAATCATGCTATTCCCATCTTTTATTATTGCGGCAATAGGTATGGTTTTTCTCGGAGCCGCCCAAACAATAACCTTTGTAATCATTGCCGCAGTTCTAAAAGCCATAGGCCAAGGCGCTGCCGCCCTCTATACAGGCTTATGCCGTTAAGCAACTCGGAACTGAATGCGCTGGCGTTGCCAGCAGCACCTGTTATATTTTTCAGGATATAGGTAATACAGTCGGTCCGATACTTGGAGGGTTTTGTTGATAAAATCGGTTACGATAATACTTTCTTTTCCTATGCAGCTTTATTGTTCAGCGGGGTATTCATGTACATGGCAAAACTTCATTTTGACAAAAAGAAAGCTGCTAAAATGCTTCCTGCCAAATGATTGAGGATGGTTTTAGGTATATAGTGAAACCAAGATCAACAAAGGAGTGATAAAATGAACACAAAAGTCCTGATTGCGTTAAAGCGGCCGCAATCGTACTAATCGGAATGTGTGTGGTCATTCTTTTTTCTGTCAACAAATATGGAGCGAGTATCGTTAACGGTAACCGCTGTCGTTCTTTTGCTTCCGACCGGAAAATCCAAATGGCTGAAATGGGGGCGCATTGTTTTTTTGGCGCTTGCGTTCGCGTTTGTCATATGGAATATTTCCACAACCGAGCTGCCAAGGAACACACCGAAACCGGCTTTTGGTTCTTTGACAAAGTTGTTCATCTGTTCAATGGATTTTTGAAAACTGTTTTCGGCGTTGGTCCGTATCAGGGGAAAAATATTTTCTTTATTAATATTTGCATAAGCATACATCATTTACACAAAAAAAGGCCTTTTCGCAAGCGCAAGCCGGGTCTTTTGTTATGCGATGAAGCGTAGTATGATGAATTTAAAGCAAGCCGTCATATCATCATTCTTAACGGAGGAAGGGCGCATGACCATTTCAGAACTCATCACAAAAATGATCGACTATTCCAAAAGGAAACCTTCATGACATCAGTCATTTTTTAAAAGTATACGCCTATGCAAAAACCATCGGCGAGCGTGAGCAGTTGGACGGGGACACCCAGTCTGTGCTGGAAGCGGCCGCCGTTCTGCACGACATCGCCTGCCCGCTGTGCCGGGAAAAATACGGCAGCACCAGCGGGCATTATCAGGAAGCGGAGGGGGCGGTTTTGGCCCGGGAGTTCCTTCGGGATTCGGGCTATTCTGATGCGTTCATCGACCGGGTCATCTTTCTGGTCGGCCATCATCATACGCTTAAAGACATTGAGGGAATGGATTATCAGATTCTCATCGAAGCGGATTACCTTGTGAATGCGGATGAAAGCAGTTATCCGAAAGATAATATCCGCCGGATGAGAGAGCGTATTTTTAAGACGAAAACGGGCGTTTCCCTGCTGAACTCAATCTATGGGCTGGCATAAACCTCTTTGCAAGAAGAGCGCTTCTGTCCGCCGGGACGCCGATGTACACATGAATTGAAAAATCGAAAGATATCGGAATTTGCCGAAAGAAATGTAAAAAACATCCGGCATAGAGCCGAATCGGCGCGGTTTGCAGCAATTCCAAAGGGGTTTATTCCATGGAACTGTCGGGTATCTGAAAAAGCTGAAGGAGGTTTTTATGCGGTACAGCCTGGATTTGTCCGTTTTTCCCGTCGGCGAATACAAAGAGCTGCTAAAGCGGCCCAATCTTCTGCCCGGGCGCAGGATTCTTTGGGAAGAGATCGACCGCCGCTTTGAAGCCATTGAGCGGCAGGGCGTCGCCAACGTCATGCAGCTCGGCAAGGAGCTTTCCACGCCCCGGAAGCGATCCGCCTTTGCGGAAGCCACCGGCATCCCCGAAAGCTATTTGATCATGCTCAGGCGGGAGATGGGGAGCCTGGAACAAAAAACCGTTCCCATCGGGGATTTCCTCGGTATGGATGGAAAACTCGTGTCTCAGCTGAACAGCCGGGGAATCAAAAACTCCAGGGAATATTTTGAAGGGGGTTTTTCCGGTCCGGACGAACTGTTCTGCCTCTGCGATCTGGTGAGGATCAACGGCGTGGGCGCTTTGGCGGCAAAGGCTTTTTATGAGGCGGGCTACCGCTCTGTGAAAGAAGTGGCACAAGCGGAGGCCGCGGTCATGCTGAAAAAAGTGTCGGAAGCCAATGAGGCGAAGGGCTATTATCAGGCAAAGCTCGGCGAAAAGGATATGCAGTTTTGTATCGACTCCGCCGCTCTGCTCGTCCGGTATTGCGAATAAAGAAGAATGGCGTCCTGCCGATCAGCCTTAAAAATCGGACTCTGCTTGCGGGTCCGATTTTTGTATGCCCGACCCCTGAAAGAGGCGGGACAAAACAAAAAAGTATTGTTGAAATGCGGAGAAAAAAGGTCTATAATCATAATTGGAATAAATCGGTATTTTTATTGAATCTGTTTATACAGGCGATGTCCATCGTGCATTTTCTTCATCGGATTATGATGTTTTGATATGGCATATTGCGACTGGGTATGGGGCTTGGCCGGAGAAAAGGCGGGAGCAAGCCGGCGTTTTGCTGGTTTTGCGGTCTGCCCTTCCTTTTTTATATGCGGGAGCAGGCGCTTCCGGAACATCAGGGGGTTTGATTGGATTCGTATTTGTGATCCGTTTTTTGAAAGGAGGACGTGTCGATGTATTGCGGCAAATGCGGGCAGGAGCTGCGGGAAGGGGCGCGGTACTGCATTTCTTGCGGCGCTCAGCAGGCGGCTGGTTCCGAGCAAAAAGAGGAGCCGGTCAAAGAGGAGGAAGCGTTGAGGCGCGGCGCGATCGGGGGGTGGCTGCTGCTTCTGATTCCGGGGCTGCTGATCAACGCCGGGTTTTCCGTCTACCTGGGTATTGAATGGTCAAAGAACCTGCAAATCATCACCCATACCGCCTTTGACTATTTGAACTGGTTCGAGACGATCTACTATTTTGTCTTTGCGGTTTTGAGCATCCTCATGCTGGGGCTGCTCTTTGCCCGGGTGAAAAAATTTCCCGAATACTTAAGAAGATTTCTGACGGCCGGGCTGGTGGTTCAGTTTCTCACCGTGATTTCCATCGATACGATCTTTTTCTCCGAGGGGTATACCTGGAATAACCGTACGGGGGATCAGCTCATTCTTCCCCCTCTGTTCTTTCAGGTGATCTGGGAGCAATACTGCAAAAAGTCAAAGCGGATACGGGCGGTCTTTCCCGAAAGCCCATGGCTGATGCGGCTGGATCAGGAGCTGTCCATGGCAGGCTCCAAAAAAACCGTGGTCATCCCTCAAAACCCGGAAGCGCTGCCCGCGCCCTGCCCCATTTCTCTTGTGCGGGACGGCAGCATGCTTGGCGCTCTGGTAAAGCACTCGCTCTTTTTGAACGGTCAGTACATCGGCAATGTGAAGAACTCGGATACGCTCTTCGCTTCCACCCCGTTCAGGCAGAATGTACTCATCGGGCAGGACGGCATGGGGAGCTCCAAGCCCTTTTATTTTGATGTGCTGGGAAACGGGCCGGCGGAAATACACGTCCGCGCCTTGAAGTTCCTGCCCAAAAAGTGCCGCGGGCTCCGGCAGACGGGAAGTCAGGAATAGGGGGAAAGCCCTGGGGCGCAGATCCCCTTTTTCCGATCCTCATGGCTGCGTGAGGCCGCTCAAAAAGATTTCTTCCTGTTGCGTCAAAATATGATTGACACATGGACATAGTTTTGTCATAATGGGTCTAACTTGTGCAAAAAAACAAGGGAGAGACAAATGACTCAGCTGTTTACCCGCATGATGAACCTGGTGATTATGACCAGCCTTATCCTAGGAGTGCTCGCACTAAGGATAGGGTTTTATCAGGTTTGTGGTTAGATATGCTGAGCGTTGCCGTCATCTATTTGGAGGAAACCTCTTACTGCAAGCAGTAAGAGGTTTTTTATATTCTAAGGAGGTTCTTTATGAAAGCAATCAAACCCATTGCGGCATCCATCGCGATCCAGCTTTGCCTGGGCATCGCCTATATCTGGAGCGTATTTCAGACGGGCGTCGCAAACAGCATCTTCAAGGGGGATAACGCGGCCGCCAGCCTGACCTTTTCCCTCCTGCTTTCCACGCTCACGATCGGCAGCGTGATCGGCGGAAAGCTGGCCGTCAAATACACGACCAGAAGGGTCGTCATCATCGGCGGCGTGATTCTGAGCCTGGGCTTTTTCCTTGCCTCGTTCGTAACGCCTGAAATCCCCTGGCTCTTATGGCTCGGGTACGGCGTGATGGGCGGGATCGGCATGGGCTTTACCTATTCCACCACCATTGCCTGCGCCCAGAAGTGGCTGCCCCACAAGAAAGGCTTTGTTACCGGGCTGATCGTGTCGGCGCTGGGCTTTGGCGGGGTGATTTTCACGCCCATCATTGAACGCCTCATCGCCGCTTTCGGCGGCGCGCAGGTGGGCGAGCCCAAAACATTCATGGTGCTGAGCGGCATTTTCCTCGTCGTCTGCACGGTGGGCGGTCTTTTCCTGAAGAACCCGCCTAAAGAAGAGAATAAAGAAGGAGCGCCTGCCGCCGCGGTGCAGAGCGAAGGCGTTTCCTCCTCCCAGATGCTGAAGGACGTGCGGTTCTACATCATCACCGCCTCCCTTATGCTCGCCTGCATGGGCGGGCTCATGATGATCGGCTTTGCCAAGCCCATCGCCGTCGCCAAGGACATGGCCGCCACCGCCACCATCGGCGTGCTGGTCATCTCCATGTGCAACTCCCTCGGCCGCCTATTCTGGGGCATGGTTGCGGATAAGCTGGGCGGCAAACGCACCATCATGACTCTGCTCGTGGGCACGGCCGCGCTTTCGATGCTGGTCAACAGCGTGAACGGCTATTTCATCTACGTGGTCTTCGGGCTCATCGGCTTCTTCTACGGGGGCTTCCTGAGCTCCTTCCCCACGCTCACGGCCGATCTTTTCGGCCCCAAGCATATGGCGTCCAACTATGGCCTGGTGCTCCTGGGCTTTGGCGTAGGCGCGGTCACTTCCTCCTATATCGCCGGGTATTATAAAAACGTGGCCGCGGCGGATATATCCCTCATGTCTCCCGCCTTTTTCATTGCGGCGGGCTGCGCGCTGGTCGCCCTGGTGCTCATGCTGTTCTTAAAGAAGAAGGAACAGAAAAAAACGGAGACCGCGGCGTAAGAAAAAACATGGCCTTGCGGGGCGCCCGGAGTCGGACGCCCCGTTTTTCACCCGGTGCAAAGAGTAGGGGAGGCAGGGAAAATCCATGACATATAAATTTTTGAAGGAACAGATGTTTTAGGCGTCATTTAATAAATAGGAATCGATTCTGAATTATTCAAAGATACCCATAAAATTGGGAATAGGCCTTAAAAAATGTTCGGGTTTTTGACTAAAATTATTTTTATTAATGCATTTCCTGCAACTTTTCTTGATATTTCCATGCAGAATTTGTTTTTGCTCTTGTCTATCTGAAAAAACTTTACTATCATAAAATTATATTATGAACGAATTGAAAATAACGTATGCGGTTTTTATGGCCGGATGCGTTACTTAAATTATTAGATGAATAGGGAGGAAAAAGACAACATGAGCACAAGAAAGAAACTCAGCGTATTGCTGCTGGCTGTGCTGACGGTCGTTGCCAGTGTATTCTCCGCATGTGGAAAGAAGGAAGGCCCCACTTCTTCCGTCGATCCCAATGCGAACTATACCTACAATGTCGCTTTAGCCACAAGCCCCAATACCTGGAACCCGCATACCCAGGAGACCGACGTGGATTCCTATATACTGGATTACACCGCGATCGGACTCTACACCTTCGCGTTTAACGCGGACAGGACGAAGTATGAGATCGTCCCCGAAATGGCGGACGGCGAGCCTGTGGACGTGACGGCGGAGTATGCCGGCAAGGCGAAGTGGGGCATCCCTTCTGACGCCACCTCGGGCTACGCCTTCAAGATTTCCCTCAACAAGGCCGCCTGCTGGCAGGACGGCACGCCCATCAACGCGGACACGTACCTGAGCTCCATGGAGCGGCTGCTCAATCCCCAGGCTCAGAACCACCGGGCGGACAGCTACTATTCGGGTAACCTTTCGCTGGTGAACGCCAAAGCCTACGTGTATCAGGGTCAGGACGCCTATACCAACGCCATCGAAACCTATAGCGATGCGGCGGTCCTGACGGCGGACGACTTTACTTCCAAGAACGAAGTCTATGTGGACTTCACGAGGGAAGACTACTTCTTTGGCGGCGCGCCCGGCGAATACTATGACAACGGTTATGCCGAGCTGTTCCTGGTGGACGGCGTGGACATCTATGAGAAGTACCAGGAGCCCACGCTGGTGACAAACGAGATACGGGACGAGCTGAACGCCGTGGCCGCCAACTTTGGCGACGCCAGAGCCGAAGCTTTCATCGAATTCTGCTTCACCAAGCAGACCTACGGCGAGATCGACTTCTCCGAAGTGGGCCTCCAGAAGACGGGAGATTTTGAGCTCACGTTCATCCTCACAAAGGAAATCTCCGACTTCAACCTGCACTATTCCCTGACGGACAACTTCATCGTGAAGGAAGACCTGTATGACGCAAACCTCACCGAAGTGGAAGGCGCGCTTACATCCACATACGGCACCAGCGTCGCCACCTATATGTCCTACGGTCCCTATAAACTGGCGGAATACCAGCAGGACAAAGTGATCGTGATGGAAAAGAACGACAAGTGGTACGGCTATTCCGACGACAAGCACGAAGGCCAGTACATGACCACCAAAATCCGCGCCCAGATCGTCACCGAATACACCACCCGGCTTGAGATGTTCATGAAGGGCGAGCTGGACACGATCGGCCTTCAGAAAGAAGAGATGGCCACTTACCGCGCCAGCGATTACTTCTATCTCACCCCCGGCGACTCCACCTGGCTCATGCTGGTGTGCTCCGATTACGACGCCTTAAAAGCCCGGGAGGCGACGCTCACAAACAGAGATAAGACCATATTGTCCTATAAAGCGTTCCGGGAAGCCCTTTCCCTCTGCTCAGATAGAGACAACTTTGCCCAGACGCTCTATCCCCAGGGTTCGGTGGGTCTTGGCCTGTACAGCAGCCTCATCGTCTATGACCCGGAAAATGCGGGCATTTACCGCAACACCGACCAGGCCAAAGCCGCCATCTGCGAAGCCTACGGCGTGGAATACGGTTCGGGCAAGGAGTACGCAACCCTCGAAGAAGCCTATGAGTCTGTGACGGGCTACGACCTGGAAGCCGCAAAAGAAAAGTTCCAGGAAGCCTATGACGCGGCTCTGGCCGCCGGCGACATCGACGGGGACGACATCGTTTCCATCGAGTACATGGAATCCACCGACAGCGAGACCAGCCGGAAGTGGTACAACTATATCAAGACCATGATCGAAGACGCCGTGAAAGGCACCTCCCTCGAAGGCAGAGTGGAAGTCACCGGCCGGTTCGACGCGGGCAACGACTTCGCCACCATTTTCCAGTCCGGGCAGACGGATATCGTCATCGCCGGCTGGACGGGAAGTTCCATGGACCCCTACGGCCTCATGGAGGCCTATCTCTCCGAAAACTATATGTACGACCAGTGGTGGGATGTGCAGGCGGTTGACCTGACCATCAGCATCAAGAGCAAAGACATCACGCTGAACCTGTATGAATGGTATCAGGTGATGATGGGCGAAACTGTGGACGGCTACAACTTCGGCGAAAGCACTGCCGATCCGGAAGACCGCCTCCTGATCCTCGCGGCTCTTGAAACAGCCATACTGGACGAGAAGAACAGCATCCCGCTGCTCTACTCCGGCTCCGCTTCCCTTGCTTCCATGAAGATCAAATACGGCAGCGAGGACTATATCATCGGCATTGAGCGGGGCGGCGTCGGCTACATGACCTACAACTTCACCGACGAAGAGTGGGCCGACTATGTGAGCGAGCAGGGCGGCACCCTCATCTATGAATAAGCCGGTTTATTTAAGCTGATTCATGAATAGAACCCGGCGGCGGGGGAAACTCCGCCGCCGGGCGATATGAAATTGTGTATCCTGTGATGCCCTGGTTTTGCCGTGGCGTTGCAGGATACATAAAATTTTACGAGGGAAGGGTAAAAAAGCAATGTGGAAATATGTCTTAAAACGAATCGCCCTGATGCTCCTTACCTTCTTTATCATTATGACCATCTGCTTCACGCTGGTAAAGCTGCTGCCCGTGCAGGAGGCGGTGCAGTTTGGTAAGGACGCGAATCTCATCGCGAGAAGAAGGGAACTTCTGGGGTATGGCAAGCCCATCATCGTACAGTACGCCATATTCCTGGAACGGGTGATCTTTCATTGGGACTGGGGCGTGGGGGAGACTTTAAAAACAGGACAGGAAGTCACCGCCGTATTCGCGGCCAAACTGCCGGCCACGGTGATCGTGAACTTCTGGTCCATGATTTTTTCCGTGCCCATCGGGCTGCTCCTCGGCATCTACGCTGCCCAGCGGAAAAACAGATGGCAGGACCATGTGATCTCCACCGGCGTCATGGTGTTTGTGTCCGTGCCTTCTTATGTCTACGCTTTTTTGGTGCAGTATATCCTCTGCTTTAAGCTCGGGTGGTTTCCCTTCCTCATGAAGGAGGGGACGGACTACTTTTCCTGGGCCATGTTCGTATCCATCGTGCCCGCGGTTTTATCCCTGTCCTTCGGTTCGGTGGCCAGCCTCACCCGATACACCCGGGCCGAACTCACGGAAGTGCTCACCAGCGAATTCATGCTGCTGGCCCGCACCAAGGGCCTCACAAAAGCCCAGGCCACTTACCGCCACGCCCTTCGGAACTCCATGGTTCCCATTCTGCCCATGATCATCGGCATGTTCATCGACATACTCGCGGGCTCCATCGTCATTGAGGGCATATTCGGCGTGCCGGGGGTGGGGAGCTTATATATGAACTCCATCGCGGTACGGGACTATAACTTCTTTATGATGCTGAGCGCTTTTTATACCCTCATCGGTCTGACGGCGGGCATCATGGTGGACATCAGCTACGGCCTGATCGATCCGAGAATCAGAATGGGGGCGAAAAAATGAACAATCAAAATCAGTTCCCCCGCATACCCAAGGAAAAGCTGGCCTTTGCCCAAATGGGGGAGAGGATCACGGATCAAAAACTGGACACCAAGCCCGTGGGCTATTTAAAAGATGCCTGGCTCAGGTTCCGGAAAAACAAAGCCTCCGTGACGGCGGCGGTCATCATCCTGCTGCTGGTGGCCTTTGCGGTCATCGTGCCCATGGTGTCGCCCTACACGGTCAATTTCCGTGAGCCGTATTGCACAAAGCTCCTGCCCAAATTCCCGCTCCTTTCTGAGCTTAACATCTGGGACGGCTGCAAAAAGACGGAGCTCAACCGGATCAACTACTTATATTATAACGCCATGGGCGTGGAGACGGGCAGGCAGCCCGTGAAGAAGCTCTATAAGGAATACGACGTGACGAACATCGGCAAGACCTCCCGGTATTACAGCGTCCGTCTGGACTCTTACTATAAGCTGGGCACGGTCTACCTCAACATCACCAAGGCCGAGTTTGAAAAAATACAGCAATATCAGAACGAAACGGGTATTCAGGTGGTTTACCCCGCGGTAGACAAGAGCCAGCTTTTTGGCATGAAAGTCTATACGCAGGATGCCAACTACTGGTATAAAATTAACCAGAAGGGTCTGGCGGAACTGGATGCGCAGGGCAATTACCAGCCCATTTATAAGACCACGGGCGCCGACCGCGCGGACTACGACAGCCTTCGGGTGAAGGGGGACGACGGTTCCTACGCTTATGGGGAGAAGAACCAGTCGGGCTATCAGGTGCGCGTGTCTTACTATGATTATTACGTCTATAAATACGGCATGGAGCCCTCCTACATATTCGGCTCCAACCAGTACGGCCAGGACATCGCCGTGTGCCTCGCTTCGGGAGCCCGGTTTTCCCTGATGCTGGCGGTGGTGGTGTCGGCCATCAACCTGATGATCGGGGCCACTTACGGGGCCATCGAAGGCTACTACGGCGGCCTCACCGACCTCACCATGGAGCGGATCTCGGATATTTTAAACGGCGTGCCCTTCATGATCGTGGCCACGCTTTTCCAGCTCCATCTGGCTCAGAAGGTGGGCGCCATTCCCTCCTTGCTGTTCGCCTTTATTTCCACGGGCTGGATCGGCATCGCCATGACGGTGCGGGAGCAGTTTTACCGATTTAAGGGGCAGGAATACGTGCTGGCGGCGCGAACGCTCGGAGCAAGCGACGGGCGGCTCATCCGAAAGCACATTTTCCCGAACGCCCTCGGCACCATCATCACCAGCTCGGTCATGATCATACCGGGCGTGATCTTTGCGGAATCCTTCCTGTCTTACCTCGGCATCGTGAACCTGTCCACCTCCTCCATCACGAGCATCGGCACCATGCTGGCGGACGGGCAGACCTATCTGCAGAGCTTTCCCCATATCATCTTCTTCCCGGCGCTCTTCATATCGCTTCTGGAGATATCCTTCAACTTGTTTGGCAACGGGCTGCGGGACGCGTTTAACCCGTCCCTGAGAGGAGGAGACGAATGATGGAAAAGAAACTTCAGGTAAAGAATCTGACCGTCTCCTTTCGCACGGTGAACGGCAAAGTGCAGGCGGTGCGGGACATCAGCTTCGACCTGTATAAAGGGGAGACGCTGGCCATCGTGGGCGAGTCGGGCTCGGGCAAGTCGGTCACCAGCCGGGCGATTTTAGGCATATTGGCGGGCAACGCCCTGGTGGAAGGCGGAGAGATCATCTATGAGGACAAGGACCTTTTAAAAATAGACGAAGAGGATTTCCACGCCATACGGGGCGACGAGATCGCCATGATCTTCCAGGACCCCATGTCCAGTCTGAACCCCATCATGCGCATCGGCAGGCAGCTCACCGAGGCCATGCTCTTAAAGAATAAAGCCGCCCGGAAAAGCAGCCGGAAACAGATGGAAACCCTGTATCAGCTTCTGGAAGCGGATATGAACGAAGCCATAGGCGGCGGGGAAAGCGTGGCCGCGGAAAGCAAGGCCCTCATTGAAAAGTTCCGGAGCATACAGGAAGAGCAGATCAAGCTGGAAGGGGCTTACAGAAACGCCCGTGAGAACGCCCTGGCCGCCGAGACGGACGTGAGCGGACTGATGCTGGAAATCGAAAAGCGCGTGGCGGGAGACCTGACCCAGGACGTTCGGGAGCTGGCGGACATTTTAGCCGGGTGCGCCGACCGTTTTGTGGTGCGGGAGGCCTCGGCTCTTTCCGGCCTGGCGGAAAAACTCAAAAAAGCCGCTCAAAAAGAGCGGAAACTCAAAAAATATGAAGAGACTTACGCCCTTTTAAAAGAGGCGAAGGGTCTTGTGGCTTTGGCGGGGGAAGAGGCGCCCGATTTCTTCTCTCTGGCTTACTATTTGAAATGGAAGTCGCCGGACATCCCCGAAGGAAGCGCGGCGGAGATCGACGCCATGACAAGGCCGGTTTTGGTCAGGAATTCTTAAACGATTTCACCGACCGGGCGGAAAAAGGCGTGCGCTTTTCCTTTGAGCGGTCCCGGGCGGCCAAAAAAGAGGCAGCCATGGTTCTGGCTGAGCAGGCGAAGGTCTTTGAAAAAGACGCGCCCTTAAAGGAAGAGGCCGAAGAGGCGTTAAAAGCCATGGAAGCGGCCGTCTTACCAAGCGACAAGCTGGCTCCCGTGAAAGACAGCCAGGCTTATACCTTTAAAAGCAGTATGGAAAGCGCCTGGGAACGGTACGACGGCGGCAAGGAAAAGAATAAAAAAGAAGAGAAGCGCTTTGTGCGCCAGTCTGAAAAGCTGGAAAAGCTGAAGAAGCGGAGCAAGAATCCCGACTGGAAAGTGGTGCCCCCTGATCTGGTGGACCTTTCCGAAGCAAAGAGCAATCTTTTAAAGATCATAGAAGCGGTGCGCCTTCACTTTGAGGACGCGGAGCGCCTGAGCGCGGAGGCGGATTTGAAAGGCATGACCCTTGCGCTCATCAGCCGGCTTCGGACGCTGGCTTCCAACGTGATGTATAAACTCTCCAAATCCATGGCCAAGGCCAGAGCCGTCAAGCTCATGGAGGAGGTGGGCATCCCCGAAGCGGCCACCCGTTTCCGCCAGTATCCCTTCCAGTTTTCGGGAGGCATGCGGCAGAGGATCGTCATCGCCATCGCCCTGTCCGCCAATCCGGACGTGCTCATTTGCGACGAACCCACCACCGCTCTTGACGTGACCATCCAGTCCCAGATACTGGAGCTTATCAACAAGCTGAAGGAAGAGCGGAAGCTCTCCGTCATCTTCATCACCCACGACCTCGGGGTGGTGGCCAACATGGCGGACCGGATCTGCGTCATGTACGCGGGCAAGATCGTGGAATACGGAACTTCGCTCGAAGTGTTCCTTGCGCCCGCCCATCCCTATACCTGGGCGCTTTTGTCCTCCATACCTGAGCTCGACACCAGCGAACGGCTGGAGACCATACCGGGCACGCCGCCCAATATGATTTTCCCGCCCAAGGGAGACGCTTTTGCCCCCCGGAATCAATACGCCCTGGAGATCGACTTTGAGGAGCAGCCGCCCATGTTTCAAATCACGGACACCCACTACGCCGCCACCTGGCTCCTCCATCCGGAGGCGCCCGCTGTGGCGCCGCCGCCCATCGTGCGGGCGCGGATCGCTAAAATGATGGAAGAAAGGGGAGGTGAAGCGTAATGGAAAACAGGGAACCGATTTTGCGCGTGGAGCACCTCTGCCAGTATTTTAAAGTGAAGGGCAAGGAGGAGCTGAAAGCGGTGGACGACGTGAGCTTTTCCATCCATAAAGGAGAAGTGTTCGGACTGGTGGGAGAGTCGGGCTGCGGCAAGACCACCACTGGGAGGTCCATCATCAAGCTCTACGACATCACTTCGGGAAATATATGGTTCAAAGGGCGCCGCATATGCGCGGGCACCCGCTCTTACGGGCTGGCCATTCTGGAAGCGAGAAAAAAGGAAAAGACAAACATTCGGGCGCTTAAAAAGAAAGCGGCCGCCGGCGAAGTGAGCAGGGAAGAGGCGGCTTCAGGCATCAAAAAAGAAAGGGAAGCCTTCCGGTCTGCGTACAAGGCCAACCGAGCCGAGATCAAGTCCGCCCGTGCAGACCATAAAAAGGGCGACAGGCGGTATGCCCGGGAAAAGGTGCGGGCGTTAAAAGAGGAATATGCCGCGCTTTTAAAGAGCGATCCCGCCGAGGCCGCAAAAAAGAAAAGGGAATACGCATCAAGGATCCGGGTGGCCAGAAAAGCGCGCCTCGTGACGGACATTCAGATGATCTTTCAGGACCCCATCGCCTCTTTAAATCCCAGGATGACGGTGCGGGAGATCATCTCCGAAGGTCTGGTGATCCAGGGCATCAAAGATAAAGCGTATATCGACGAGAAGGTCTATGAAGTGCTGGAGCTGGTGGGCCTGGTGCGGGAGCATGCGGGGCGTTATCCCCACGAGTTCTCGGGCGGGCAGCGCCAGAGGATCGGCGTGGCCCGGAGCGTTATCATGCGGCCGGACATCATCATTGCGGACGAGCCGGTGAGCGCGCTCGACGTGTCTATCCGGGCCCAGGTCATCAACCTGCTAAACGAACTGAAGGAGAAGCTCGGGCTTACCATCTTGTTCATTGCCCACGACCTTTCGGTGGTCAAGTATTTTTCCGATCGGATCGGCGTCATGTACTACGGCAAGCTGGTGGAAGTGGCCGACTCGGACGAGCTCTTTAAGCGGCCGCTTCATCCCTATACCCGTTCGCTGTTATCCGCCATCCCCCGGCCCGACCCCATTTATGAGAAGAAGCGGCGGCGGATCGTCTACAATCCCGTGGCCGAGCATGACTACGCGGAGCAGCCGCCCACCCTCCGGGAAATCCTTCCCGGGCATGTGGTCTTATGCAACGACGCGGAGTTTCAGAAATACCAGGCGGAGATACGGGAGCCAAATGAACAAAAACGCGCTTAACTATATCATATCCTTTGGAATCGGCGCCGTCATACTCATAAGCGTCTGCCTGCTGGAAGGGGCGTTCGGCTCTTCGGAGGGAAAAGACATCGCCGCTTCGGTGTGCGACGGCGCTTTTGTGGCCGCCGTGCTACTCCTGGGCGCGGGACTCCTGGCCCTGGTCGGCGGGAAAGGGGCGTTTGACGGCATTTCATACAGTGTGCGCCAATCCCTCCGGCTTCACTGGCCGGCCGCCGTCCGCACCCCCGAAGAGGATTACGAAGCGTACCAAACGCGCCGGGAGGGGAAGAAGGTAAAGACCGCCCATCTGTTTTTGAGCGGCGGGTTCTACCTGGCCATCGCCCTACTGGCTCTTCTCGTTTACTACGTGTAGGAGGACATCACATGATTGAAACACTAAACCGCGCCTTCGCCCCGGGCGCCCATACGGGCTTCGGGAACAGTATAACAAGACGAGGCGGGTCGTATTGCTGTCGGGCAATCTGGCGCAGAACATGCGGACGGACACGAAGGGCTTGAGCGCCCGGGTCTATCAAAACGGCGTGTGGGGATTTTCCTCCGCTGCCGAAGTGAGCCAGGAGTCTTTAAACGCGGTGCAAAAGGCTGCCTCGGCCAACGCCGCTTTTATGGATCGGCACATCAAAAACGAACCTTCCCGCCTTCCCCCCGTCTCTCCCGCCTGCCGTAAAGAGGAGAAGGCGGGATCCGATTTGCCCCAGAAATACTACATCGACTGCGTGTCCGCTCTCGACGCGTATATTCAGAAGAAATACCCCGGCCTTTCGGGCAGAGACGTGATGGCCTATGCGGACAGCATGGAGAAATACCTGTTTACGTCCGACGGTTCGCAGGCTCATTTTATCCTTCCCCGGGCGTATATTTATGTCAACATGACCGCCGACTCGACTGCGGGCGTGCCCGTGGAGCTTACGAAATATCTGGGAGGCAAAGGCTCTTTTGACGAGCATTTCACCGATCCGGCGCTCCTTTACCCGGCTATCGACGCGCTGTATGAAGACCTGATGAAAAAGCGGGAAGGGGTGTACGCCGATGCGGGGTATAAGACCTGCATTTTAGGCGGCGACCTGGCGGGCATGTTGGCCCACGAAGCAGTGGGGCACACGGTGGAGGCCGACCTGGTTCTCGGCGGTTCGGTGGCCGCCCACAATCTGAACAAGATGGTGGCGTCCGAACTCGTTTCCATGACCGACTTTGCCCACACCGCTTTTGGCGAACGAGCACCCCTCCCGGTGTATGTGGACGACGAAGGGGTGGAGGCCGCGGACGCGCCGCTCATCAGGGATGGGGTGCTTCTCGGGTATATGCACAACCGCCAGAGCGCGCAGCATTTCGGCGCGGCTCCCGCGGGCAACGCCCGGGCGTATCTCTTTTCCGACGAGCCGCTTGTCCGCATGCGGAACACCGCCATCCATCCGGGCGCGTCCAAGCTCCCCGATATGATCGCCTCGGTGGAAGACGGGTATTATCTACTCGCTTCCAGCAACGGGCAGGCGGACACCACCAGCGAGTTCATGTTCAGCGTGAATATGGGCTACGAAATCAAACAGGGCAAGCTGGGCCGGGCGCTTCTCGACACCACTGTGTCAGGCGTGGCTTTTGACATGCTGAAGACGGTGGATATGGTGTCGGACGGCATGAACTGGTGCAGCGCGGGCATGTGCGGCAAAAAGCAGCCGATGCCCGTGGGTATGGGCGGTCCGGAGCTGCGGTGCAAAATCATGATCGGAGGGCGCTGAAATGAAAAAGGTGCAGCAAGCCGCCAAAGCGGCGCTGGTTCTGTTAAAAGAAGCGGGGGCGGACAAAGCCCAGTGCGTGGCCACCGAGCGGGTGGTGCAGGAATTCAACGTGGACGGGGGCAAATTCAGCCTGTACCGCACGTTGTTTGACGAAAGCCTCTCCCTTCAGGCCATAAAAGAAGGGAGAAACGGTTCCATCTCGGTGAACAGTCTGTCGGAAGAGTCCATCGCCGGAGCCGTCAAAGGCTGCATGGAAGGGGCGGAAGCCTCGACTCCGGACGACGCCTGGGATTTCTGCCGGGACGCGGCGCGGCGGGAGTTTTGTGACGGCGTGATCAAGCCCGATCTCGACCTCTTCTTTGAGCGGTTAAAAGAGCTGATGGAGGACATCGCCAAACGCTATCCGCTCATATTGATGGAACAGATGATCGCCTCCCACACGGCCGCCAAAAGCCTATATGAACTCCTACGGCGTGGAATATGCCCTTCAAAACGGAGCCTACCGGCTTTCCTCATATTCGGGTCACGAAGGGGAGAAATCCTCCTCCTTTTTCGGAACGGAGCTCGCGTTCTCAGACCTTTCCCGCCCCCTCATTGAGCTCGGCTCCATTGCGGAAGATTTGGAGAGCGTGGAAAAGCAGATTCACACAGAGACCTTCCCCGGCAAGTATGAAGGGGTGGCCGTGCTGGCCCCAAGCTGCCTCGGGGAGATGTTTTACTATATGCTCTCTAACTTCACCGGTTCCGCCGCCATGATCGCGGGCACGAGCATCTGGAAAGACCAGCTGGGGGAGAAGGTGGCCCACGAAGGCCTCACGATTTCCCTTAACCCGAAAGACCCTCGCGTCGTCTGCCCGGAGCGGTTTACGGGGGACGGATTTATATCGAGAGATTACGACGTGATCAAAGAGGGTGTGCTCCGAAGCTTTATGCTTCCCCTCTACGCCGCCAACAAAACGGGTAAACCCCGCTCGGGCAACTCTTCCTTCAATATCTGCGTGAAGCCGGGGGAAAAGACGCTCAGCGAGCTTATTTCGGGCATCGGGAAGGGAATTCTGGTGGGTCGGTTTTCGGGCGGCTCCCCCGGCATCAACGGGGAGTTCTCAGGCGTGGCCAAAAACAGCTTTCTGATCGAGGATGGGAAAATCACCTGCGCCCTGACCGAGACCATGATCAACGGAAATTTTGCCGACCTGGTGAAAAACCTCTATGGCGTCTCTTCCGAAACAGTGGCCGACGGCTCTTCGGTGCTGCCTTACGCGGCATTTTCGGGCGTCACCATTTCGGGGAAATGAAATTTGCAGAAAGCGACATAGTTCGACAATAAATAGGAACGCCCCAAAGGGCGCCCTATTTTTGCTTTTTCTGTTTTTTCGTCCGGCGTGGTATACTATACATGGAATTTTAAAGGCGCGGGGAGCCTGCCGAAGAGATTTCCCTTTCGGAAATCCTCCGCTTTCGGCGGACGGTGGAGTGTGACGATAACAACGATGATTGAGGAATTGGAATGTTTGAATTTGAACTGATCAAAGAATGCGAGGAGACGGGAGCGCGGGCGGGGGTGTTCCACACGCCCCACGGGGACATTCAAACCCCCGTGTATATGCCCGTGGGCACCCGGGCTTCCGTCAAGGCACTGACCCCCGAGCAGGTGGAGGAGACGGGGGCGCAGATCATCCTCTCGAACACCTACCACCTCTATCTCCGGCCCGGGGAAGAGCTGGTCAGGCAGGCGGGCGGGCTCCATAAATTCATGCACTGGAACAAGCCCATTCTGACGGACAGCGGCGGCTTTCAGGTGTTCAGCCTGGGCGACCTCAACAGCCTGTCCAAGGAAGGCGCCCGCTTTAAAAGCCACATTGACGGGAGCTATCATATGTTCACGCCCAAAAAGGCGGTGGAAATTCAGGAGGCGCTCGGAGCGGACGTCATCATGGCCTTTGACGAGTGCGTTCCGTACCCCTCGGATTACGAATACACAAAGGAGTCCATGCACACCACCCACGAATGGGCGGAACAGTGCCTTGCGGCCAAAACCCGGGACGACCAGGCGCTCTTCGGCATCGTCCAGGGGGGCATGTACGCCGATCTGAGAGAGGAGAGCGCCCGGACCATCAACGCCATGGGCTTTCCCGGAAACGCCATCGGCGGCCTGAGCGTGGGGGAGGAGAAGTCCCTCATGTATGAGATGCTCGAGATTATCACCCCTTTGCTTGACCGGCATAAGCCCCGATATTTGATGGGCGTGGGGAGTCCCGATTGCCTTCTCGAAGGGATGGCGCGGGGAGTGGACATGTTCGACTGCGTGCTCCAGACCCGCACCGCCCGCATGGGCACGGCCTTAACCGGCCGGGGCAAGCTGAACGTGCGAAACGCCAAGTACGCGGCGGACTTTTCGCCCCTGGACGAAGAGTGCGACTGCTACGCCTGCCGCCACTTCTCCCGGGCGTATATCCGCCACCTGATGAACGTGGGGGAGATCCTGGGCGCCACGCTTTTAAGCATCCACAACATCCGCTTTTCCGTCTCCCTCATGGAACGGGCGCGGGAAGCCATACTGGGCGGATACTTCCCCGAATTCAAGAAGGAGAGTATGTTAAAAATGGGCTATGCCTATTGACAGGGAATGTCCCATGCCTTATCATACGTTAATAGTACAAAATCACAAGTAATATGGATTTTGTAGTATGAAAGCTCAAATACTATGAAATCGCAAGCATTGCAAAAACTGAAAGGATAAAACCGACCTATGCCTCAGGAATTTCTGGACAGCATTACAAAGTATCTGCCCGTACTGGTGCTCCTCGTGGTCTGCACACTCATCCTCATCATTCCCCAGAAGAGGCGGGAAAAAAAGGTGAAGGCCATGCTGGAGGGCATCAAGGTGGGGGACAGCGTCAAGACCATCGGCGGCATCTACGGGAAAGTGGCCAAAATCAAAGAAGACCTTCTCACAATCACCACCGGCCCGGATAAGGTGGCCATCACCATTTCCAAGTCTGCCGTGGCTTCGGTGGAAGACTCGGACGTGACCAACGAAGTGTTAAAGTGAAAATAAAAAAGGCATGGGCACATGCCTTTTT
>JAXGQH010000018.1:0-28713 GCA_040766545.1 Christensenellaceae bacterium | reverse complement strand
CCACATCCGCACGCCCAGGATTTCCAAGGGGTCTTCGGACATCGCCGTCATCAAAGAGGTGCGCCTCAAGCTGGTGAGCATACAGCAGGAGGCGGCCAAAAAGTATGACCTGGTGATGGACGGCAGGGACATCGGCACTTACGTGCTGCCAAACGCGGGCGTTAAAGTCTACATCACCGCCTCGCCTCTGGAGCGGGCGCGGCGCAGGCAAAAAGACCTGCAAAAAATGGGCGTGGAGGCGGATTTGTCCGAGCTGGAACGGGAGATCAAGGCAAGGGACAAAACGGACACCGAGCGGGAATTCGCCCCTTTGCGAAAAGCGGAAGACGCGGTTTATCTCGATACAACGGACATGTCGGAAGAAGAAGTGATCCAAAAAGTGATCGATCTGGCGAGGGAGGTGTACGGCACAGATGCTGCTTTATAGAATATTGAGGTTTTTTTCGGCGCTCTATTGCTTTTTGACTCATCCCATTAAAGTGCACGGCATAGAGCACCTGCGGTATTCGGGGAAAATGATGGTCATATGCAACCATCTGGGTAACCACGACCCCATCATCGTGCATCTCGTCTGCAAAGGCCGGCCTTCCTTCATGGCCAAAAAAGAGCTGTTTAAGAACAGATTCCTCACGGCGGTTTTAAAAGACCTGGGGGCTTTCCCCGTGGACCGGGGCGCGGGGGACAGGGCGGCCATCGTAAAGTCTGTGGAAGTGCTGAACGAGGGGGGCACGCTGGGCATGTTCCCCGAAGGCAGCCGCAACCGGGAAAGCGAGGAAGTGGGGACGTTTATGAACGGCGCGGCGGTGATCGCCCTTCGGGCGGACGCGCCTGTGCTGCCCCTCTGCATACTCCGGCGGCCCCGCCTGTTCCGGGTCACCCACGTGGCCGCGGGCGCGCCCGTCGATCTTGGGGAAGTGACAAAAGACGAAGTCCGGACTTCGGATAAGATAAGAAAAGCTACGGCTTACCTGCGGGAGCAGGTCCGCAGCCTGAAGGAGAATACGAAACTCAAGTGAAATACATACTGGCAAAGCACGCCGGCTTCTGCTTTGGGGTGAAGCGGGCGGTGCGGGGCGCTCTCGGACTGGCAAGAGAGGGTAAAAAACTGGTGAGCCTCGGCGAGCTGATACACAACAAGGAGTTTGTGGAATACCTGCGCAAAGAGGGCATCACGCCCATCGGCGGCGTGGAGGAGATCAGGCCGGGGGACACGGTCCTCATACGCTCCCACGGGGTGCCCAAGGAAATATACGAATATCTGGACGGAGCGGGCATAGAATATCGGGATATGACGTGCCCCTTTGTTTCCCGTATCCATAAAAGAGTTTACGACGAGAAGGACAATTATTCCGCCATCATCATCGTGGGTTTCTCCGAACACCCGGAAGTCATAGGCATCAAGGGCTGGTCGGGGGAGAAGGGCATCGTGGTGGGGAGCGTGGAAGAGGCGGAAAGCCTGCCCTTTTTCGAGAGTCTGCTGGTGGTGGCTCAGACCACCATCATGCCGGATTTTTTCGGGACGTGTGCGGGGCGCTGCAAAATAAATGTTCAAAAATCGATATATTTAACAGTATATGCGAAACCACTTCCGACCGGCAGAATGAAACGCGAATTGGCGGAGAAGTCCGACGCTGTGATCGTCATGAGCGACCCGACACAGCTCCAACAGCAAGAAGCTCTACGAGATCGCAAAAAGGCACTGCCCGAAGGCGTATTTTATAGAATCCGCCAAAGAATTGACTATTGAAATGTGTGCGGATTGTGGTATAATGAGTGTTGTTGCCGGCGCTTCAGTGCCGGATTGGATAATTGGAGTATGCACACTAATGAGTGAGTTAGAAAAAACTCAGGTAGCGGAAGAAGCGGCGGTGGCCGAAACTGCGGAAGAAGCTGTGAAAGTGGAAGAGACGGCGGCGGAACCTGCGGTTCAGGAAGAAGCGGTTCAGCAAGAAACGGTTCAGGAAGAGGCCGCCCCGGAAAAACCCGCTGAGCATGGGGAAGTAGGCGAAGGTACATTTGCCGAAGAGCTGGAGAAGACTTTTGTCCGGATCCGAAAAGGCCAGTTCGTTAAGGGCGTTGTTGTTCAGGTGACGGACAGCGAAGTGTGCGTAAATATTGGATACAAGTCAGACGGTGTGATCAAGAGGGAAGACCTTTCTTCAGACGGCAGCGTGAGCCCCGCCGACCTGTTTCAGCCGGGCGACCCCATCGAAGCCGAAGTCATTACGCTGAACGACGGAAAAGATAATGTGGTCCTTTCGAGGAAGAAAATAGAGTCCCAGTCCAAGTGGAGAGATTTTGTCAACTCTCTCGACATGGAAGCTCTTTACGAGTGCACGGTCACCCGGGTGATCAAGGGCGGCGTGCTCACCAAGTTCAGCGGGTACGACGCATTTATTCCCGCATCCCAGCTTTCCCTGAAATATGTGGAAGATTTAAACGTGTTCGTGGGCAAGCCCATTGTCGTGAAGATCATCGACGTGGATAAGAAGCAGAAGCGCTTTGTGCTTTCCAATAAAGAGGCTTTGAAAACCCAGATCGCCGAACAGGAAAAGATGATATTCGGGAGTTTTGAAAAAGGCTCGGTGGTGCGGGGCGTTGTGAAGCGCCTTACGGACTTCGGCGCGTTTGTGGACGTGGGCGGCGTAGACGGCCTGCTCCATATCACGGACATCAGCTGGGTTCGGATCAAGCATCCGAAGGAAGTTTTAAGCGAAAATCAGGAAATCGACGTGAAGATACTGAACGTGGACTCTGAAAAGAGAAAAATCTCTCTCGGCTATAAGCAGCTTCAGACCCGCCCCTGGGACACGGTTCCCGAGAAGTATCACGTGGGCGATGTTGTGGAAGGCAAAGTGGTGCGCATCGCTCCCTTCGGAGCCTTTGTGGAGCTGGAGCCCACGGTGGACGGACTGGTGCACATTTCCCAGGTCACCAACAGGCGCATTGAGAAAGTGGAAGATGTGCTGAGCCTGGGTCAGGCCGTGAAAGCCAAAGTGCTGGAAGTGAACGCCGAAAAGCGCCGCATCAGCCTTAGCATGCGGGCCCTCATGGAGGCGCCCAAGTCTTCCGAGCCGGCGGAGGGCGAAGCCCCCGCAAAGGAAAGAAGGCCAAGAGGTGGCCATAAGGAAGAGGAGTACACCCTTCCCCCCGTGGAAGAGGCCACCACTTCTCTGGCGGACTTGTTCAAGCGGGCAGAGGAAGAATAACCAAAAACAAAAAGCCGCAGATATGCGGCTTTTTTTGCGAGGAAAAAATGAGAGAACTGACGGCTGAAAGAATCGGAGATAAAGTAAAAGAGCTGCTCTTAAAGGCGGCTCTCTGCCCGGGGGAGGACGTGCTCCGGGCGATTTCGGAGTCTATAAAAAGCGAGCGGTCGCCCCTCGGGAAAAACATACTGGAAAGCCTGCTTTTAAACGCCGAGGCGGCAAAGGCAACCCTCCTGCCTTACTGCCAGGACACGGGCATGGCCGTTCTATTTTTGGAAGTGGGGCAAGACGTGCACATTCTGGGCGATCTGGAAGGGGAGATCAACCGGGGCGTCCGGGAAGCCTACCAGGAAGGCTATCTGAGAAAGAGCGTGCTCGACCCTTTGAGCCGGGTGAAACACAAAGGACAACACGCCGGGAATCATCCACTATAAAATTGTGCCGGGAGGCCGGGTGAAGATTTCCGCAGCCCCCAAAGGCTTTGGGAGCGAAAACATGTCCGTCCTTAAAATGCTCAACCCTTCGGACGGTCTGGAGGGGATCAAGAATCTGGTGCTGGAGGCGGTGAAGGCGGCGGGGAACGCCTGCCCGCCGGTGGTGCTGGGCGTCGGCATCGGGGGAAGCATGGAGAAATGCGCCCTTTTAGCCAAAGAACAGCTCTTTAGGGAGGTTGGCTCGGTGAACCCGGACAAAGAGCTGGCCATGCTGGAAGAAGAGCTTAAAAACAAAATAAACGCCCTTGGGATGGGGCCCATGTCCCTTAGGGGAGACCGTATTGCCTCGCCGTCCACATCGCCAAATACCCCACCCATATCGCCGCCCTGCCCGTGGCCGTAAACTTCCAGTGCCACGCCGCCCGGCACGCAAGCGAGTAATCTGACATGAAGAGAGTTGTATTACCCCTCACAAAGAAGTCAAGGAAAGCCTCAGGCCGGGGGACGCGGTGCTCCTCACCGGCCGGATATACACTGCCCGGGACGCCGCTCACGCCCGGATGGATGCGGCGCTCAACGCGGGGGAACCGCTCCCCTTTGACCTGAAAGACGCCTGCGTCTATTACACCGGCCCCTGTCCGGCAAGGCCGGGGCAGGTGATCAGCTCCTGCGGACCCACCCTTCCAAGCGGATGAACGCCTACGCGCCCCGGCTTTACGGGGAAGGGCTCGGCTCTGTCATCGGAAAAGGACAGGTGTCGGAGGAGGTGCGGGCGGCCGTCAGAAAAAACAAAGCCGTCTACTTTGTGGCCACAGGCGGCCTCGGGGCGCTCATTGCCAAAACCGTGCGCTCCGCCCGGGTGATCACCTATCCCGAGCTTTTGTCCGAAGCGGTCTACGAGCTGATGGTGGAGGATATGCCCGCCTACGTGGCCATCAATTCAAGGGGAGAGCATCTTTGAGAGATAGGGGCGTATAAAACCCCGTTTCGGCTGGAACGGATTGCTTCGCCGCTTCCTCCCAAGAGGGAAGGGGCGTCCGCCAAAATCAAACCGGCCCCGCCGTGTCCTTCTTCCGCAAGAAAACGTAAAAAATCCCGCCCGGCTGCCCGGGCGGGATTTTTCATGATGTTTTATGCCTGAAACATTATTGATTGGAATAAAGGTTGTAATATTCGCCTTTTAAGGCCAGCAATTCCTCATGGCTGCCCTGCTCGATGATGCCCCCGTTTCCGATCACCAGGATGATGTCGCAGTGGCGGATGGTGGACAGCCGGTGGGCCACAATGAAGCTGGTGCGCCCCTTCAACACCTTGGTGATGGCGTTTTGAATGAGCTGCTCGGTCTGGGTGTCGATGGAAGAAGTGGCCTCGTCCAGCACGAAAATGCGGGGGTCGGCCAGAATCACCCGGGCAAAGGAAATGAGCTGCTTCTGCCCGGTGGACAGGCGGATGCCCCCTTCGCCCACCTCGGTATCGTAGCCGTCCTTCTGGGCCAAAATGAACTCCTCCGCGTGGACCATGCGGGCGGCGGCGCGGACTTCCTCGTCCGTGGCGTCTTTTCTTCCAAAGGCGATGTTCTCCCGGATGGTGCCCGAGAAAAGGTGGGGCTGCTGAAGCACATAGCCCATGTTGCTCTGGAGCCAGAGCTGGGAGCGCTCCTTATAATCCACCCCGTCGATCAGCACCCGCCCGCCCGTGGGCTCATAAAACCGGCAGACGATGTTCACGATGGTGCTCTTGCCCGCCCCCGTTTCGCCCACCAGAGCCACGCTGGTGCCCGCGGGAACGTGGAGGTTGAAGTCCCGGAGCACGGGTTCTTCGGGAATGTAAGAGAAATCCACATGGTCGAAGGTGACTTCGCCCTTTATGGGAGGCCAGTTTTCCTTCTTCGGCTCAAAGATGGTGCCGTACTGCTCGATCACTTCGGGCTTATCCACAATCTCCTCCGGCGTGTCAAGAAGGGAGATCACCCGCTCGGCGGAGGCTTGGGCGTTTTGCAGCTCGGCAAATATCCGGGCCACCTGCTGCACGGGATCGAAGAGCTGGGAACTGTAAGAGATGAAGGTGGAGAGGGTGCCAAAGCTGATGGCCAGGAGCAGAACCTGCTGACCGCCTTTATAGAGCGCGAGCCCCGTGCCCACCGAGCTTAAGAACATGACGATGGGCATGAAGATGGCCGAAAGCACGGCGGCTTTAATGGCCACATGCTTCATATCCGTCGTCAGCTCCTGGAAGTCGGTCAGGTTCTGGTCTTCCCGCACCAGCGTTTTGGTGGTCATGGCGCCCATGATGCCTTCGTTGAACGCGCCGGTGATGCGGGAGTTGGCTCGCCTGGCCCGCCGGTAATACTTGAGGATCCTCTTTTGAAAAATGAGGGTGATCACCGCCAGGGGCGGGATGGTGCAAAGCGCGATGAGGGCCAGTTCGGCGTTCAGCACAAACATGGCCGCCATGACGCCGATGATATACGTACCCGACCAGACGATATCCACCAAGCTCCAGGCCACCATTTCCGACAGCCTGCCCGTATCGCTGATGACCCGGGCGATGATGTAGCCCACCGCCGTCTTGTCGTAGTAGGAGAAGGAGAGGGACTGGAGCTTTTGGAAAGCGTCCTGCCGGATATTATGGGCGATTTTCATCTCCAGCGAGCCTGCGCCCTTTAAAAAGGTGATGGCGGCGGTGGCCTGCACGGCGATGAGTCCAAGGACGGACAGCAGGAAGACCCACAGTCCGTCGAGCGTGCCCGGGACGATGAAATGGTCGATGGCGTATTTGTTGAAGAGGGGAAAGGCGATGTCCGCCATGGAGGTGATCAAAAGGGACACCAGCAGCTTTGCCACCAGCGCTTTATTTTTCAGGGCGTAAGCCACCAGACGCTTCCACACCTTCATATTAACTTTCTTGGTGAATTCTTCTTCCTGCTGCATATAATTCATGCCTGTTCACCTCCGTATAGGTTTTCCAGCTGTATTGGGCGATTTCCTTATAGATGCCCTCTTGTTTCATCAGCTCTTCGTGGGTGCCCTGCTGCACCAGTTTACCGTCGTCCAGCACGAGAATCACGTCCGACTCCCGAAGCGTGGTGATCCGGTGGGAGATGATGAAAGTGGTGTACTGGCCGTGGATGCTCTTTAAGGCCGTCCGAATGGCCAGGTCGGTTTCCGTGTCCACCGCGCTCATGGAGTCGTCGAATATGAGGATGGGGGCTTTGCGAATGAGCGTTCTCGCGATGGCGATCCGCTGCTGCTGTCCGCCCGAAAGGGTGACGCCCCGTTCGCCCACCAATGTCTCGTACCCCTTGTCGAACTTCATGATCACGTCGTGCACGGCGGCCGTGCGGGCGGCGGAATAGACTTCCTCCTCAGGCATGGACGGATTGGTGATGCGTATGTTGTCCATGATGGTCCGGGAGTAAAGGAAAGGCTCCTGAAGCACGATGCTGATGTTCTTTCTTAAGTGGGCGTAGTTGATGTCGTTGATGTTCACGCCGTCGAGCAGGATCTCGCCCCGGGTGCAGGTGTAAAGCCTCTGTAAAAGCTGCACCAGGGAAGACTTGCCCGAGCCTGTGGAACCCAGTATGGCCACGGTCTCACCGGCGTTCACATGGAAGGAGATGCCCTTTAGCACCTCGTCTTCATAGTCGTAGCCAAAGCATACGTCCTTGAATTCAATGTCGCCCTTGATGGGGATAACCAGGTTTTTCCCCGGTTCCTTTTCCGGTTCGGCAGAGAGTATTTCGTCGAGCCGCTCCATGGATACGGTGGCCTTGCCCATGTCCGCCAGCACCCGCCCCAGCTGCCGCATGGGCCAGGTGAGCATGCCGGTGTAGGTGGAGAACAGCAGCACGTTTCCCAGAGTGAAGTCGGAGGTGACCGCAAAGTAAATGCCCGCCGCCGTGGTGGTAAATATCTGGAGGTAGCCGAACACGTCCGTGAGGCCCCAGTAGTAGGCCAGCATGTCGCAGAGATGGGTGGTCACTCTCGCGAAATAATCGTTTTTCTTGCCGAACTTCTCAATTTCGTTCTGCTGCTGACCAAAAGCCCGCACCACCCGCACGCCCGTCAGGTTTTCCTGGAGCGTGGCCGAAAGCTCGCCCTCCGCCGTGTCCGAAAGGGTAAACTGGTCCCGCACTTTTTTAAAATACGCGTAGGAAACGAAGATCAATACCGGCATGGAGCAGATGGAGATGAGCGCCATTTTCGCGTTGATGGAAAACATAATGGCCGAAGCCACGATCACCAGCGTGACGGTGCGGAGGATCTCCATGAGCTGCATGCTCACAAAGCGCCTGACCGTGTCCACGTCCGACGTGCAGCGCTGTATGAGGTCGCCCGTGGAGACGTGCTTGTGGTAATCGTAGGGAACCCGCTGTATGTGGTCGTACAGCATATCCCGCATATGCTTGGCGGTGCCTTCGGCGGCATAGGAAATGCTCCTGCCCCGGAGGTACGCCGAAAGGCCGGTCAATATGGTAATGGAAATGATGGCGACGGCGCACAGGTACAGGTTTTCCGACAGGAATTCCCGCCCGCCGATGGAAGCAATGAATTTTTCAAGAAAGGCGGGCATGGAAACCTGATCCCTGCCGATGACGAAGTCGATGGTAAAGCTGGTGACGAGGGGGGTGGCATATGAAAAGACGATATGCAAAATAACGCCCACGGCTCCCAGCAAAAGGTATTTGCGGGAACCTGTCGTGGCTTTTCCAATCAGCGCCCAGTTGATTTTGCTTTTTTTATTTTTCTTGTCCAAAGCGCGCACCTCAAACTCAGTATTATTAGAAGTATAAACGGCAAAAGGAACGGATAACCAGAGTCCCCGCGCCATTTGACCGAACTCAGTCTATATCTTCAAGAGACTTGAATGTCAAGGGAAAAAATGGTTTCCTGTAAATATTATAGAAGGGAATGTAAAATATTGTCAACAGTCATGACCAATAAAAATGATACGTATATTTTAAGCGGGGGAGGGATTGCAAATTTTATTTTCATATGATAGTATTTCTTTATGCAGGAGAGTCAGGAAGATTTTTTTGGTTTTACGATTTGATCGAGTGAATATGCGGACTCGTTACCATGTGATAAAATTTTCTTGACTAAAGCAGGGCAAAGTGTTACTATTTAAGAAATAATTTTGTGTGAATTTATGAACTTTACATTAGAGGCGTGTTGTCCGGCGGTCCGGGCAATGCTCCGAAACTGAATAGGAGCGCAGGGTGCGTTTCAGAGCAGGTTTCGGTGATGTAATGTTTTTTTGATAAAAGTTTTGGTTTCGTTCGTTTCCCAATAAAAAATGATGGTGGTGATGTAAACAAATGTCAGAACTTTTAAAGATGGAAAAGATTACAAAGCTTTTCCCGGGCGTACGCGCATTGACAGATGTTGACTTCGAGGTAAGGACAGGTGAAGTTCACGCCCTGATCGGCGAGAACGGAGCCGGCAAGTCCACCTTGATGAAATGTCTCACCGGGGTTTACAAAGCGGATCGTGGTTCGATCACATTCGAAGGTAAGCCCTGGCAGGTCGCAAACCCGAAAGAAGCTACGGACAAAGGCATAAGCATCGTGCACCAGGAATTCAACCTGATGCCGGCGCTCACTGTCAGGGAAAACATCTTTATATCGAGGGAGCCTAAAAAAGGCGGCTTCGTGATTGACGATAAAAAGATGAGACAGGAATGCCTGGAACTCATGAAGAGGATTGACTTCTATCTCGATCCAGACGCCGAAATCCAGTTTCTTTCTGCTGCACACTGTCAGATGGTTGAAATTCTGAGAGCGTTGCTCACCGACGTGAAGCTGCTGGTTCTTGACGAGCCCACTTCTTCTCTCACAAACGAAGAAGTGACCAAGCTCTTCAAGGTGATTCACACCTTGAGAGAGAGGGGTGTGTCCGTTGTGTACATCTCTCACAGGCTTGAAGAATTCCAGTACATCGCCGACAGAGTGACGGTCTTAAGAGACGGCCACACAGTGGGCACCAGGAACTACAAGGACATCACCTTAAACGAGATGATTGCCATGATGGTCGGTCGGGAAATGACCGAGCAGTTCCCCGAAAGACATGCGAAGATCGGCGAAGTGATCCTCGAAGCCAGAGGTTTCGTCAACCAGAAAATCAAGGACGTGTCGCTGTATGTGAGAAAAGGCGAAGTTCTTGGCTTGGCGGGACTGATTGGCGCCGGACGCACCGAGTTTGCAAGAGCTATTTACGGCGCGGATCCGATTTCAAGAGGCGAGCTCATATACAAAGGCAAGCCCCTTAAGATCAGCAGTCCTGCGGACGCGGTGGAAAACGGCATCGCTTATCTTTCCGAAGACAGGAAGAGAGACGGTCTGATGCTGAACCAGGGCGTTGACTTCAACACTTACATCGCCAACCTGGATGAATATTCCAAGAATGGCGTGCTGAGCGATAAGAAGATTAACGAAACAGTGGAGAGCTACATCAACGCGCTTTCCATCAAGACCCCCACAATCAACCAGTGGACCCAGTTCCTCTCCGGCGGCAACCAGCAGAAGGTGCTTGTGGCCAGATGGCTCTGCAAGAAGTCGGACGTCATCATTTTCGACGAACCCACAAGAGGCATCGACGTGGGTTCCAAGTACGAAATTTACAAGCTTATGAACACACTTGCCGAGCAGGGCGTGGCAATTATCATGATCTCTTCCGAGATGCCCGAAATCCTTGGCATGAGCGACAGAATCATGGTTATGTATGAAGGCAAGGTGACAGGTGAGATTAGCACGAAGGAAGCGACGCAGGAGATCATCATGCACATGGCTTCCAACACCTATGAGACCTTTATAAAAGAACAACAGGAGGCTAATGTATAATGGTAGCGAAAGCGAAAGTGAATAAGAAAGTGAAGAAGGGCGGCACAGAAACCAGGCGCGCCGCCAGCAACGAAAAGAGACAGCAAATCACGCTTCTCTTTATCATACTGGGCGTATGCGTGCTATGGACGATCCTCTCTCCTTTCTTCCTCTCCCTTGATAACTTCTCCAACATCATTCACATGATGTCCGTTCTTACCATCATGGCTTACGGTATGACGGTTGTTATCATCAGCGGCGGTGTTGACCTCTCAATGGGTTATCTCATCTCCTTCTCGGGCATTGTCTGCGCCATGATCATACAGAATGGTATTGCCAGCGGCCCGAACGACGGTAACGTTCCTCTTGCCATGGCAGTGGGCGTTCTCACCGGTTCTGTGGTGGGCTTCATCAACGGCACGGTCGTTGCCAGACTCGGCCTCCCGCCCTACATTGCCACGCTGGCCATGCAGATGGTCCTGAAGGGCCTTGCATACCTGCTGCCCGGCCTCGGCCCCGTTTATCTCTCTCAGGCGACCAACTTCCGGTTCATCGCCCAGACGAGAATCGCGGGCAAGCTCCCCGTCCCGATCATCTACGTTGTGGTGTTCGGCATTATGCTCTGGTTCTTCATGAGAAAAACAGTCCTTGGCAGAAGATTCTACGCCATCGGCAGCAACGGCGAAGCCGCGAGACTCTCGGGCATCAACCTTGCTTCTACCAGGACCTGGGCTTATGTTGTGGCCAGCACATTCGCTTCTCTTGCCGGTGTCTGCCAGGCTGCCAGAATTAACTCCGGCACCCAGACCACAGGCGTGGGCATGGAAGGTGACGCGGTTGTTGCCTCCGTTATGGGCGGCACGTCCATGGGCGGCGGTCACGGAACGCTGTTCGGCTGCATAATCGGCGCATTCTTCATGACGCTTCTCAAGAACGGCATGAACCTTCTGAACATCAACGCCAACTATCAGTTCATCCTGATCGGCGGCTTCCTGGTGCTCTCCGTCTGGATCGACAAGATCAGAAGAGAAACCGCTCTGGCTGCTCTCTCTGAATAAGCATAGAACAGAAATTGTTCTGTACGATAAAAAACACCTCCGCTTTGGAGGTGTTTTTTATATCCTTGTGCTTTATTTTCCCGGATCATATAATGGGAGTAGAAAATAAAACATTTGGAGCGCCGACATGAAGTATTGCACGGATGATTTTGACGAAACGGATATAAAAGGAGCAAAGACCCTTTCGGGCTTTGCTTATCTTGGCTTCACTTTTTTTCTGCCCCTGCTTTTTATTCCCCGGTCAAAGTTTGGGAGGTTTCACGCCAATCAGGCCCTCTCTATCCTGATCCTGCTGGGGGCGGGCATGATCCTGTCCGCCGCCCTCTCCTATATCTCCATATCCGTATTTTTAAGCTATGGCTTTTGGTGCATCGTCTGTGAGCCGCCTGGTTTCGACGCTTATATCGCCCTCATGCTCTCTCGGCATGTTTGCCGCTTTCAGGGGTAAAACGCCCCTCCTCCCCTTATTAAACGGTTTTCCATCATAAAGTAAGCAGGAGCTCTTTTAAAGGGCTTTCTTCAGGAGCCGGTGGACTGATAGTGCCGCAGGCCGATTCTCCATATCCCGTAACAGGGGAGGAGGAACACAAGCCCAAAAAGCGGCAGCAGCATATAGAGCGGATTTTGGCTCATGCCCAGGAGGTAGAGCAGGGGATAATACTGGATGAGAGCCAGGGGGATCACATAGGTGAAGAAGCCTAATATGGCTTTTCCGTATATGACAAAGGGATAGCTTCCAAACTCCCGCCCGCCGTCCGTGAAAATATTGATGAATTCCAGCCCCTCGGTGGTGAAGAAACACAGGGACGCGCATAGATGAGGGAACAGCCCCGTAAACACCGAAACGCCCCCGGCGATCATGCCGAGGAGCGTAAACACCCGTCCCGCTGTCCAGGCGATGCCGCTCGCGGGAAGAGCGTAAGCAAAGACGATGGCCTGCACCAGCTTCCCGAGACGGGAGAATTCGATTTTGGATGCGGTCACCTGAAAGACGAGTCCCCGGGGGCGGACCATCATCCGGTCAAACTCCCCGTTGGAGAGCAGGCCGGAAAAGGCGTCAAAACCGCGCATGAAACATTCGGCCAGGGAGATGGAGAGCTGCACGGTGGCAAAGCACAAAGTATCTGGCTGATGGAAGCCTTCCACTTTATTGAGCGCTCCATGAGAAAATAGATGCCGATAAAGGCGGAAAACGACCCTAAAAACTGGCCCAGAAGCGTGAGCAGGAAGGAAGACTTGTACTGAGCCTGAGCTCTGATGTGCATGGAAAGAAATTTGAAATAGAGTTTCATCTCAGCCTCCCTGTATCACCACGCGCCGAAGCTTTTTTCATCCAGAGCCTGCCCGCCGCCAGCATGACCAGCAGCCACAAGACCTGGAGCAGCACACCCGCCGCAAGCTCGCTTCCCGCGAGGTTGCCGCTGTACACCCGGTAAGGGATGTTCTGCATGGAAGCGAAGGGGAGAAGCTCCATGATTTTTCTCACCCCTTCTGGAAGAAAGGGGAGTGGGATGATGCCGCCGCTTAAAAATTCGCTTACAGACATGGCCACGATCCGGATGCCAAGAGAGTTCAGGGTGTAAAACGCCCCGATGTAAACCAGCATGGAAAAGACGATCACATTTAAAAAAGCCAGCGTCAGGGCGAGAAGAAAGAAGAGAAAGCCGACAAAACTCGCGGGAAAGGTGATGCCGTAAGGAAAGGGCAAAAAAGCCGCCACGACCAGGATGGGGAAAAAGCGGAGCGCCACCCGGGAAAGGCGCACCGCCGAAACCTTTGCGAACCACATGCCGTAGACATCCGCGGGGCGGGCCAGGTCGTAAGACACGTTGCCGCTCGCGATGGAGTCGAATATCTCAGCGTCCCAGCTCCACATGTTGAACATGGCAAGGGTGGCCTGCTGGAGCCAGATATAGGTGGTGAGCTCCGAAAATTCCATGGGAAATGAAGAGGGATCGGCTTTATAAAAGGCGTGATACAGGAGCACCGTCATGCCGCCCCAGAAGAACTGGGTGGAGATGCCGGCGTAAGCGGCGATGCGGTATTGTAAGCCGTTGATGAAGCGGATTTTAAAAAAGCTCCAATATTTTTTCATATGCGGAATTCCTGATATAGGGAGACGACCATCTCCTCCGCCGTCGCCCCCGACACGGAGAGGTCGGTGATCTCCGCGTTTTGGGAGAGGAGCTCGATGGCCCGGGAAGCGGACATGACCTTTGTGTCCACCTGAAAGACGGCGTGGCCGTCCAGCAGACTCTCCCGCCTGAGTCCTTCCGTATCGGGAAAGCTCCCTGAAGAATATTCGAGTATGATTTTTTTATACCTTGCGCTTCGGGCTTTCAGCTCTCCAAGGGAGCCGTCCAGCAGTATTTTTCCTTTTCCGATGAGCAGAATCCGCTCGGTGAGGGCTTCGATGTCCTGCATGTCGTGGGTGGTGAGGATGACGGTGGTCTTTTTCTCCCGGTTGATCTGCCGGATGAAGTTGCGCACGGCAATTTTCGACACTGCGTCGAGCCCGATGGTGGGTTCGTCGAGAAAGAGAATGCGGGGGCTGTGGAGCAGCGAGGCGGCGATTTCGCAGCGGATCCTCTGACCCAGGGAAAGCTGCCGGGCAGGGTCGGATGATCTCCTGAAGGGAGAGAAGCTCCACGATGCTCTCAAGATTCCGCCTGTATTCCGGCTCGCTTACCCCATAGATATCCCGTATGAGCTCGAAGGAATCGGCCACGGGCACGTCCCACCAAAGCTGGGAGCGCTGGCCGAAGACCACGCCGATGTTTTTCACGTGCTTTTCCCGGGACTTCCAGGGCGTGAGCCCGTCGATCACGCAGCTTCCCTCGTCCGGGGTCAATATGCCGCTCATCACTTTGATGGTGCTACTTTTGCCCGCGCCGTTGGGGCCGATGTAGCCCACCATCTCCCCGTCGCCGATGGAAAAGGAGACGCCGTCAAGAGCGTGGATTTCGGCATATTCCCGTTTAAAAAAGGATTTCACCGCGTTTTTGAAGCCGGGGTCGCGCCGGGCGACCCGGAAGGTCTTGCGGATGTTGTTCAGTTCGATCATAAACGCTCTCCTTTGGACGGATAAGGCTTTGGAAAAAATCAGTTTTTGATGTATGATGGATGAGGGCTGTACCGCTAAGCGTCCTGGACGTGTGCGAGAAAGGCTTTTGCTCACTTGGCGTAGAGCGGCAAGGCCCCATTTTTTGGGCGGCGCAAATCGGCTTTAAAAACACACGGCGGTGTAGTTTTATCGTCACCATACCGCCGATTTGTTCCCCTGACCGTCCTTTTAAGCGCGCGTGGCCGTATTGGCCTTTAAAACCACGTCGTGGGCTCCGCCTTCCACAATGCTGGTAGAGGAAACAAGCGTGATCTTGGCCTTTTCCTGCAGTTCGGGGATGCTCGCCGCACCCACGTTGCACATGGTGGAAGAGACTTTTTTAAGGGAAAGGTCCACGTTATACTTAAGGCTGCCGGCGTAGGGGACGTAGGAATCCACGCCCTCTTCGAAGGAGAGGTTTTGATTTTCCCCCGAATCGTACCGCTGGAAATTCCGGGCTCTGTTGGAGCCTTCGCCCCAGTATTCCTTCATGTACTGGCCGTTGATCACCACTTTGGTGGTGGGGCTTTCGTCGAACCGGGCGAAGTAGCGCCCCAGCATGATGAAGTCCGCGCCCATGGCGAGAGCGAGGGTCATATGATAGTCGTGCACGATGCCGCCGTCCGAACAGATGGGTACGTAAATGCCCGTCTCTTTCAGATATTCGGCTCTGGCCCTGGCCACGTCGATCACGGCGGTGGCCTGTCCCCTGCCGATGCCCTTCTGTTCCCGGGTGATGCAGATGGAACCGCCGCCGATGCCCACTTTCACAAAGTCGGCCCCCGCGTCCACCAGGAAGCGGAAAGCCTCCCCGTCCACCACGTTGCCCGCGCCGATCTTTACGCTGTCGCCGTATTTCTCGCGGACAAACCGGATCGTCCGCCGCTGCCACTCGGTGTAGCCCTCGGAAGAGTCGATGCACAGCACGTCCGCCCCCGCGTCCACCAGAGCGGGGATGCGCTCCGCATAATCCCGGGTGTTGACGCCCGCGCCCACCATATAGCGTTTGGAGGAATCGAGCATCTCCTGGGCGTTTTCCTTGTGGGTGTCGTAGTCTTTGCGGAAAACCAGATATTTCAGCGTGCGCTCTTCGTCTATGATGGGGAGCACGTTGAGCTTATGGTCCCATATGATGTCGTTGGCTTCTTTTAGGGAAGTGGTGTCGGGCGCGCAGATGAGGTCGTCGAACTTGGTCATGAACTCCTGCACTTTGGTGTCCGAATCGAGGCGGCTCACCCGGTAATCCCGGCTGGTCACAAGTCCCATGAGCCGGCCGTTGGGGGTGCCGTCTATGGTGACGGGCATGGTGGAATGTCCCGACCGGGCTTTTAAAGCCAGCACGTCTTTTAATGTGTTCTCCGGACGCAGGTTGGAATCGCTGGTGACGAACCCGGCTTTATACGCCTTTACTTTCCTGACCATCTTCACCTGTTCTTCCACGCTTTGGGAGCAGAAAATAAAAGATAAACCGCCTTCCCGCGCCAGTGCGGTGGCCATGGTATCGTTGGAAACCGACTGCATGATGGCGGAAACGAGCGGTATGTTGAGAGAGATAGAGGGCTCTTCAACGCCCTTCTTAAATTTGGTGAGCGGAGTCCGTAAATTCACATTGGAGGGGGTGCACTGCTCGGAGGTATACCCCGGAATCAGCAGGTATTCGCCAAATGTGCGAGAGGGCTCGCTGAAATAAATCGCCATTTTCCTGAACACTCCTTTATTTTTTAGAATATCATGACGGCCATGCAAAGTCAACCGACGGCGGGCGGGGAAAGGGGGTGGGAAGCCCCCTTCTTACTTTTCTTCTTTGTGTATGCCAAGGGAGGAGGGGAGCTTGGCCGAGCCCTTCTGAAGGTAGCCGCCCATAAAGGAGGAGACATGGGAAAGGGTGATGACCGCGTTCTTGTTGAAGGCGGTCATGAGCGCCACCGCTTCCTTGGAGCGCTTGCGCTTGAGTGTGAGCAGGAGCACATACTTCCGATCTCCCTCCACGCTTTTGCCGTCCAGCATAGTGAGGCCGAAGCCTTTGTCCCGCAGATGCCGGGCAAGCGCCAGGGATTCTTCGCCCGAGGGGAGGAACACGGAGATGGAAGAAAGGCCGAAAGCCATCTTCTCATCCAGCCAGGAGCCGCAGTATTTGCCGATGGCCGAGGCGGAGACGAGGAACACAATCTTGATGGGATCGTCCTTATAGCCGATCATGACGGAGGTGGTGATTAAAAGCCACAATACATACTCCACCATGCCCACCAGGATGCCCACGATGCGGATCCCCTTATTGATGAGAACGGTGGAAAATGTGCCGAGCGTCACCTCGATGACTTTGCCAAAAAAAATGAAAAGATAGACGGCCACGGTGGTTCCCGCAGTAAAACCGGCAATGGATTGTATAAATGCGCCCATAAACAGCACCTCGCTTCTTTTTTACCTGTCATATAATATAAACACCATTTGACAGAGTCAACCTAATTATAATATAGTTTAATCATAAAGGAGAAGTATAAATTTGGTTATTTTAGGAATTGACCCGGGCATCGCCATCGTGGGGTATGGTGTCATCACCTATGACGGCATGCATATGCAGCTGCTGGACTACGGCGCCATCTATACCCCGAGCGGCATGGAGCTCATCGAGCGCCTGGACATACTCTTTGACAGCATGTCCGAGCTGATGAACCGGTTCAAACCGGACGCGGTGGCTTTCGAAGAGCTTTTTTTTGCCCGAAACGTGAAAACGGGCATCGACGTGGCCCAGGCCCGGGGCGTCTGCCTCACGGCCGCCTATAAAATGAACCATTCCATTTATGAATACACGCCGCTTCAGGTAAAGCAGGCGGTGACGGGATACGGCCGGGCGGAAAAGCAGCAGATACAGGCCATGGTGAAGACCATCCTTGGGCTTGCGGTCACGCCCAAGCCGGACGACGCGGCAGACGCGGTGGCCGTGGCCATCTGCCACGCCCAGACGGTGAATTACAGGCAGCTGCATAAACACTGAAAGGAAGTCTATGTACGCATTTTTCAAAGGGGAGCTGGCGGGAAAGGGCGGCAACTACGCGGTGGTAAACTGCGCGGGCGTCGGGTACAAGATTTTTACCGGGCGGGGCTTTCTCGACCAGGCAAAAGAAGGGGAGGAAGTGACGCTTTACACCCATCTGGTGGTGCGGGAAGGGGAGCTTTCCCTGTACGGTTTTCCCAGTATGGACGAAAAGGGGATGTTTGAAAAGCTCATCAACGTGTCGGGCGTGGGCCCGAAAGTGGCGCTTTCCATCCTCTCCGCCCTGAGCTATACGGAAGTTGCTTCGGCCATATTCGGGGCGGACGTCTCGGCGTTTTTAAAAGTGCCCGGGGTAGGTAGGAAAACCGCCGAACGGGTGGTGCTGGAGCTGAAAGACAAAGTGGACGCTTCGGAGGCGCTTCCTAAAAACGCTCTGTCCCAGGTTCGGTATTCCGCCGCCAATGAGGCGGTGGAAGCGCTCCAGAGTCTCGGGTATCAGAAAGCGGAAGCCGCCCAGGCGGTGAGAGCGGTATGCGAGCTGGCCGACACGGCCGAAGACCTCATTTTGCTGGCTTTAAAGCGGCTGGACAGGCGGTAAGCGGGAGTGGCTATGTATCGGGATGACGAACAGGAAAGAGTGATATCCGGCTATGTGCGGCCGGAGGACAAAGCGGAAGAAGCCAGGCTGCGGCCCCGGCTTTTAAGCGAATACATCGGGCAGGAAAAGGTGAAGGAGAGGATGGGCATCTTCATCGAGGCCGCCCGGACGAGGGGGGAGGCGCTCGACCATGTGCTTTTATATGGCCCGCCCGGCCTCGGAAAGACCACCCTTGCCCATATCATCGCCAATGAGATGGGCGTGAACATCCGGATCACCTCCGGCCCCGCCATTGAACGTCCGGGGGACCTGGCGGCGCTCCTTACGAACCTCACGGAAGGGGACGTGCACTATATAGACGAAATCCACCGCTTGAACGCCAGCGTGGAAGAGGTGCTCTATCCGGCCATGGAGGACTACGCTCTCGATATTATCCTCGGCAAAGGCCCGAGCGCCCGCTCCCTGCGGGTGGACTTGCCCAAATTCACTTTGGTGGGCGCCACCACCCGGGCGGGTATGCTCACCTCGCCTCTGCGGGACCGGTTCGGCATCATCAACCGGCTGGAAATCTATACGCCCGAAGAGCTGAAGACCATTGTGAACCGCTCCGCCCGGATACTCAATATCCCCATTGACGAGGAGGGAGCGACGGAGCTGTCCACCCGTTCCAGGGGCACTCCCAGGGTGGTGAACAGGCTGCTGCGACGGGTGCGGGACTACGCGGAAATCCGGGCGGACGGTGTGATCACGAGAAGCGTGGCCAAAGACGCTTTAAAAATGCTGGAAATCGACGAGCTGGGTCTCGACGGGGTTGACAGAAACGTATTAAGAATTATGATAGAGATGTTTGGCGGCGGGCCGGTGGGGCTTGATACCATCGCCGCGGCCACGGGGGAAGAAGCGGCCACCATTGAAGACGTGTACGAACCCTTCCTGATGCAAAAAGGGTTTCTCATGCGCACGCCCCGGGGCCGGGTGGCCATGGACGCGGCCTATTCCCATCTGGGTATCCCAAAAGAAGAGAAGAAGGAAGACGCATCGACACAGGGTAAATTGTTTTAATTTATGCAGAAGAAAGACTTTTTTTATGAACTGCCCGAGGAGCTCATTGCGCAGGTGCCGCTGGAGCCCCGGGACAGCTCCCGTCTGATGGTCTACGACAGGGGGAGCGGGGCGGTGGAGCATCGGGTTTTTTCCGACATCCTGGAGTATTTAAATCCGGGGGATGCGCTGGTGGTAAACAAAACCCGCGTCATCCCCGCGCGGCTCCTGGGCATGAAGGAATCGTCTACCGTGAAAGTGGAGTTTTGCTGCTGAAGCAGAGAAGCCGGGATGAATTCGAAGTCATTATGCGGCCGGGCAAGCGGCTCAAGATCGGAACGCGGGTCATCTTCGCAAAAGACCTTTCGGCTATTGTGCTGGATAAGTTAAAAGACGGCGTGGCTCTGGTGCGGTTTGACTGCGAGGGAGTGTTTGAAAACCTCCTGGAAAAGTACGGCAAAACGCCCCTCCCGCCCTACATCCACCAAGAAGCGGAAAAGGAGCGGTACCAGACGGTGTACGCCGAGGTGAACGGCTCCGCCGCCGCGCCCACCGCGGGTTTTCACTTTACCGAAGAGCTTCTGAATAAAATCCGGGAAAAGGGCGTGGATGTGGTGCCCGTGCTCCTTCACGTGGGGCTCGGCACCTTCCGCCCGGTAAAGGAAGAGAACATTCAGGAGCACGTGATGCACAGCGAGTATTACAGCGTGTCGGAAGAGGCGGCCGCCCGGATCAACGCGGCGAGAAAAGCGGGCAAGCGGGTGGTGGCTGTGGGGACCACGTCGGTGCGCACGCTGGAAAGCGCGGCGGGCGAAGACGGACTGGTGCGCGCCGAGACGGGGGACACCAACATCTTCATTTACCCGGGGTATCGGTTTAAATGCGTGGACGCCCTCATCACCAACTTCCACCTTCCCGAGAGCACGCTCATCATGCTGGTGAGCGCGTTTGTGGGGCGGGAAGAGACGCTCCGGCTGTATCACCTGGCCGTTCAGGAGAAATACCGCTTTTTCAGCTTTGGGGACGCCATGTTCATTCATTAAGGGCTTTTGCATGAAGGGATTCATGATAGGGAAATAAAAACAGGAGGCGGCTTATGGCGCAGTATGAATTGAGATATAAGAAGACGGTGGCCAAGGTGAAGAGTCTGGGCGGGGAGTTTTGCTCCTTTGTTCCGGAAAACGGCAAGGAGATATCTGGCAGGGCGATCCTTCCGTGTGGGCCGGCCATTCTCCCATCCTCTTCCCCGTGGTGGGTTCCACCGTGGACAACACGGTGAAGATCGGCGGCGTTTCTTACCCGCAAAAGAAGCACGGCAGCATCCGCAAGCGGGAATGGAAAGTGGGCAAGAGAGGAGAGGACTTCATCGAGATGGTCTTCGAGTCGGACGAGGAGACCAAAAGGAATTCCCTTCGACTATGCGGCCCCATCGTCCACACAATCTGCGAAAACTCTTTCAGCACCAATTTTGTCATTGAGAACAAGACGGATCAAGTGATGCCTGTCTGTATCGGCGGCCATCCCGGCTTCAACATTCCCCTCTATGAAGGGGAGGCCTATACCGATTATGCGCTGAAATTCGAGCGGGTGGAGGATGGGAAAAACTCTCTGGCTCCAAACGGCTACATCATCACCGGCACCGAATACATCGATGGGTTCAAAAATTCCGATACCCTCCCCTTAAACCACGGCCTGTTTGACGATCGGGACGCCCTCATATTTGCCGACATCCGGTCGCGGAGCGTGAAAGTGGTGAACAAAGCGGGCAAGGGTATCCGGTTTGACTATCCCAAGTTCGACGCCCTCGGCGTATGGTCGGCTCCGGGAAAGAACGCGAACTACGTCTGCCTGGAACCCTGGTGCGGCCTTCCCGCCATCGAAGGAGAGTCGGGCAACATGGAAGATAAGCCCTATGTGAAGTTCATCAAGCCCCATGAGAGCTTCAAAGTGGGATATACCATGACCATACTCGATTAAACAAAAATTAAAAACCGCCGTCCATGGGAAAAGGGCGGCGGTTTTCTTTTTCTATCATAAAAGCTATTTTGTGGCGTTCCGCTTGCCCGAAAGCTCCTCCAGCACGATTTTGTAGACGACTGTGAAATTCAAAACCTCCGGATCAAAGGCATAGCCGGCAAAGCCGCAATGGGCGAGTATGAGGTCGTGGCCCTTCTTTGCCTCCACCCCGGCAAGGAGAACCGCATCTCCGTAGCCGATGAAGCTCTCGTAGTCGCAGGTGACCATGCCGGGCGCGCTCTCAAGAAAGCGGTGGCACACGTCTCCCTCCGCGCACACTCGGGGGTGTTTTGCGAGCAGTCCGGCTTTTCTCCCGCTCCGCGCCCCGTGGATATACAGCGTGAGCTTGTCCTCCGCCGCCTCGTATCCAAAGGACAGGGGCACCACGTAAGGGGCGCCTTCGTCGCTCAGACCCAGACGTATGGTGTCGCAGCGCTCCACCAGCCCTACGATCTCTTCAAAACTCTTGATTTCCCGCTCGGCTCTTCGCACAGTGTCCTCCTCTTGCCTGCCGGTAAAAAGGGCAGGCGCTTTTTAGCTGTGGTTATTATACCACGCCAAAAAGAGAAGCAACAGCGATGTCGGATAAAAAAATGGACAGGGGATGCAAAAGCCGGGGAAAACGCTTCCGCCGGAAAGCGCGGCAGGGATCATGAGCGGGGCAAAGGCCGGGACGCCGAAAAAGAGAATTTAGCGAAATAGTTTGCTTTTTTCCGCAATAATATATTATAATATCATTAACAAATTCTTCATTTGGAGGATGAATCTATGTTTTGCAATAATTGCGGCAAACAACTTCCGGATAACACGAAGTTTTGCCCGGCCTGCGGAACAAGGGTGGCGGCGGAACAGGCGGAGCCGTCGGTTGAGCAGCCTCAGCCGGCAGCCCAGCCCTATGTGCAGCCCGCGCAGCCCGTTTCGCAGCCTTATGAGCAGCCGAATTATACAAATCCGCAAGCCCAGCAGGCATATATGCAGGGACAGTATCAGCAGCCCCAGCCTTACGGCTATGCCCAGCCGGGTTATGCCGCGCCTCAATACGGAGCTTCCGCCCAGCCGAAGAAAAAGAGCAAGGCGTTGCTGTTCGTCATACTCGGACTGGTGCTGGTTGCGGGCATCGCGGTGGCTTGTATATTCATATTCGGCGGCGGTGGCGGCCAGCTGACTGCCACGGAGCTTTCGGGCAGCTGGACGGGTACGGTGGAATATACAAAGGTGGGCGGGCTCTTTAAAGACCTGTACTCCGAATTTGCGGACATCACCGCGCCCCTGCAGACGGAATTTGTGTTTGCCATGAACGCCGACGGGAAGACGGGCACGGCAGAATGGTTTATTTCCGGCGCCAGCCAGTGCGTGCTTGACGCAACGCTTTCAGGCGGCAAGGTGGTGGTGCAGGGCACATACAACGCCATGGAATTCAAGCTCACCCTGAAGCCCGGCAAGCAGGGCGCTGAGTCTACGCTGACCGGTTCCGGGAGCTTTGGGGATCCGAGCGTCATCTCCGTGGACTTTAAAATTTCCCTTACAAAGACGGGGGCGATCAGTCCCTCTCCCACAGGCCCCGTCTCCACAGACCTGGCCGCTGTGATCCTTGGGGAGTGGACCACCGAACCCGATTATGAATCCGGCTCCTATCTCATTGCCATCAGGGAAAGCGGCGCCTGCGGTTACGGTTACGCCTATCCCGCAAACGGCCAGCAGATATCGGACTACGATCAATGGGACTTCAGCTACTGGGATTGGAACGATTATGTTCTGGCGGGCAACGCCCTTACCACCACGGACAGATACGGCGACACCTACACCTATACGGTGGAAGTGGTGGGTGTGGACGAAATGCACCTCTCCCTCAACGGGGAGACGCTGGTGTTCTATCGGGTGAAGGATTTTGCCGAAATGACTTTTGAAAACTACCTGTCGGGCGAATGGGCCAGCATAAACGCCGTCTATGAGGATGGATCCTACTCCTATCTCAACATCGGCGGCGCCAACGTGAGCGTGGGAAGCGTGGCGGCGGCCACGTCCAACCCGGATCACGGCGACTGGTACGGGGACGACTGGGGTTACGCCGACGTCTATGGAGACGGCACGTACATCCTTGCGGGTCAAAAGCTCACCATCAGCCTGAACGATGGGAAGACATACGTCTTTTCCGTGCAGATACTGGATGCTTACACCGTGCGCCTCACGGACACGGCCACCAATACCTATACCGATTATTGCAAACTTTCATAGATATCTGATAAAATAAAGACCCTGCCGGGCGTCGCAGTCCGGCGGGGTCTTTTTATGGTATGCCGGAGAGGATGGGACACTTGATTTTTTGGGCAAACATGGTACAATTAATAATGTCGAGTTATAAAACAAGGCGAAAGGAGCTGATTTTGATGATTGCCATATTGGAGGCGGCCTCAAGCTAAAACCGAATAGCCGGCGCAGACTTCCGGGGAAGGATATGTCCGCCTCAGAGGATCGCGCCTTTTACAACCTTTCGTCCATCGCTGAATAGGCATAGGCTTTTTTGCAGGCGCGTCTGAACGGATGCGCCTGTTTTGCTTTAAGAGTCCGTAATTTTTGCCGCAGTTACAGCCGATCCGAAGGCTGTTTTCCGCGGTATTTTTATGCCTGCAAGGCCGTTTTCAATCAGGATAATATGGATGAAAAAAATATGTCTTTTATGCGACCTGATTTTTTGGAGGATGAGAATGAATTTATATGATTACGGATGGACAGAAGATATGATGCCAAAAGGCGCAGAAGGGGAGCCCGCCCGCGTCAGCGCCGTGCATAAAGAACGGTATGAACTGATTTCCCGGCGGGGGATTTGCTATGGGAAGCTGAAAGCGGGCGTGTATTACGGGGAAGGCGAAGAGGAATTCCCCGAGACGGGCGATTTCGTGCTGATCCATTACAACGAGCGGGGAGACAGCCAGATTATCAAAACGCTCGAGCGCAAATCCAAGTTTGCCCGGTACGACCTGTCCGGCCACAAGGCGGAATATGCGAAGACAGTGCTGGAACAGGTGGTGGCCGCCAACTTTGACTATGTGTTTATCCTTCAATCGCTGAACCGGGACTTTAACCTGCGACGGCTGGAGCGCTATCTGACGCTGGCCTGGGAGTCGGGAGCCATTCCGGCGGTGGTGCTCACAAAGGCGGATCTCACGGAGGACTACGGCGAGCAGCTGCGGCTGGCAAGGGAAGCGGCGGGGGTGACGGAGGTGTTTGTGGTGAGCGCTTACACAGGCTATGGACTGGAAGAGCTTTCCCGATTTTTAAAGCCCCGTTCCACCGTGGTGTTTCTCGGCTCCTCGGGGGTGGGCAAGTCGAGCCTGGTGAACGCGCTGGCAGGGGAGGAACTGATGGAAGTGAAGGAAATCCGGGAAAAGGACGGCCGGGGCAGGCATACCACCACCCGCCGGCAACTGATGATGCTCCAAAATGGCACCATGATCATTGACACCCCGGGGATGCGGGAAATCGGCATGTGGAGCGTGGATGCGGGACTGGGGGAGGCCTTTACGGATGTGGAATACTACACTGGCCGCTGCCGGTTTTCCGATTGCAGCCACGAGAGCGAGCCGGGCTGCGCCGTGAAAGCCGCCCTTGAAAGCGGGGAATTGTCCTGGGAACGGTGGGAAAGCTACCTGAAGATTCAGCGGGATGCTACCTATGCAAACGATCGGGCGGGGTATCTCAACGTCAAGCAGCAGCGGTTTAAAGAGATCGCCCGCAAGAACCGGGAGCGGGAAAAGTTGGAAAAAGGAAAAAAAGATCGGTAAAGGCTTCAAAAACAGGAAGGCAAGGGAGAACCCTTGCCTTTTTGCATCTTTCCAATATAGAAAAAGGAGCCGCTTAAAAGCGATTCCTTTTTTGGTGCGGATAACAGGAGTTGAACCTGCATGAACGTGTGTCCATACGGACCTGAACCGTACGCGTCTGCCAATTCCGCCATATCCGCATTTTCTAAAGCATCCCCACCGGCAGAGCGGCAGGGAAATGGTGGATGGGGATGGATTCGAACCATCGAAGTCTGTGACGGCAGATTTACAGTCTGCTCCCTTTGGCCACTCGGGAACCCATCCATGAATGATGCGCTGATGGAGCTGGTGATGGGACTTGAACCCGCAACCTGCTGATTACAAATCAGCTGCTCTGCCAATTGAGCTACACCAGCAAAGAAAAGTGGTGCCTCAGAGTGGAATCGAACCACCGACACATGGATTTTCAGTCCATTGCTCTACCATCTGAGCTACCGAGGCATAATGGCGACCTGGAAGAGACTCGAACTCTCGACCTCTAGCGTGACAGGCTAGCGTTCTAACCAACTGAACTACCAGGCCAGCTGTTTTGTTTATGGTGGGCCTTCACGGACTCGAACCGCGGACCAATCGGTTATGAGCCGACCGCTCTAACCAACTGAGCTAAAGGCCCGTAAACACAAACAATTTCTCAATACTTAAATGGTGACCCCTAGGAGATTCGAACTCCTGTAACCGCCGTGAGAGGGCGGTGTCTTAACCGCTTGACCAAGGGGCCATCCGCTTTTGTGTCATTTGGTCGGGGTGACAGGATTTGAACCTGCGGCCCCATGCTCCCAAAGCACGTGCGCTACCAAACTGCGCTACACCCCGAAGCTGCCGCAAACACGAGGCGACGACTATTAATATACAGGAATTGCTTCTACTTGTCAATACGGTTTTCCTCAAAAATCTTTCCGCCTCTTTTTGCCTTTGGGATTGCTTCGAAGGGACAAAAAAAGTATACTCTTATTGTCTTTGAAAGAGCAAGGATATAGTATAATAAGATTATGGGGAAACGAGTAGACGGCGCATGGATCAAACTGCTTTAAGGGAATATGTGAAGAAGAAAAGGGTCTCACGTATCATATTGAGACCTACGGCTGCCAGATGAACGCCCATGATTCGGAAAAGATCGCGGGCATACTGGAAGACCTGGGCTTTTCAGCGGGTAAAAGCAAGTATGAGGCGGATTTTGTGATATTCAACACCTGCTGCGTCCGGGAGAATGCCGAGAATAAAATATTCGGCAATGTGGGCGTGTTAAAACAGGTGAAGAGAGCGCGGCCGGATATGCTCATATCCGTCTGCGGGTGCATGATGCAGCAGCCGGGCATGGCGGAGAAACTTTCCCGCATGTTCCCCTTTGTGGACATCATTTTCGGCACCACCAATATGGACGAGCTCCCCGCCATGACGGCGGCGGCGCTGGAAAAGAACCGCTCGGTACGGGTGAAGGAGGAGCCGTCTTTCGAAGAAGACCTGCTGTTTAAAAGGGGAGAGCCGCCTTTGGCGTCCGTCAATATCATGCAGGGGTGCGACAACTTCTGCGCCTACTGCATCGTGCCCTATGTGCGGGGACGGGAGCGGAGCAGGAGCATGGAAGCGGTGGTGCGGGAGGTGGAAACGCTGGCGGCGGAAGGATATAAAGAAGTACTGCTTCTGGGCCAGAACGTGAATTCCTATGGCAGGGGTGTGGAAGGCGCTTCCTTCCCAAAACTGCTGGAGCGGGTTTCGCATACGGGCATCAGGCGCATCCGCTTTATGACCTCCCACCCAAAAGACGTATCTTCCGAGCTTCTGCGCGTCATGCGGGAGCGGGAAAACATCTGCAAGCACCTGCACCTGCCCGTGCAATCCGGCTCCACGGCCATTTTGGAACGGATGAACCGGCGCTATTCCAGGGAAAGCTATCTCCGGTTGGTGGAACAGATCCGATCTGTCATGCCCGAAATTGAGTTGTCTACGGATATCATCGTGGGCTTCCCGGGAGAGACGGAAAAGGATTTTCAGGACACGCTCGGCCTGGTGGAGCAAGTCCGCTTTGATTCGGCGTTTACCTTCGTCTATTCCAAGCGGAGCGGCACCCGTGCGGCGGATTTTACGGATCAGGTGCCCGAAGACGTGAAGCAAAAGCGTATCGTGGAGCTGGTGGCTCTTCAATCGGCCGTCACTTATGAGAGCAACCGCTCCAAAGTGGGCGCCATAGAGGAAGTACTTGTGGAAGGCGCGAGCGCGCGAAATCCGGCGGACGTCTGCGGCCGGACGGACGGGGGGAAGATGGTGAACTTTCCGGGAGAGCTCTTCTTAAAGGGAGAGATTGTGCCCGTGGAGATTATCGAGGCGAAAAAAACCACGCTGCAGGGGAGAAGAATATATGTCTGAGGTTGTGCGGATCAGGAGCAAAAAAGACGCGAAAGCGTTGTGGGAAAGCGTGTTCCCGGAGGACGTGGACGGTTTTTCGGATTTTTATTTTTCCAGACTCTATCCCCGGGATAAATTTTTTGGCCTGTACGAAGGGAAAAACCTGGTGAGCATGGCGGGAATGGGGCGGATGAACCTGTCCTATTACGGCAAAGCACGCCCGGCGTATATGATTCGGGGCGTGGCCACAAAAAAAGAATCGGGGGGCAAGGGCTGCGCGAGCCTCATCCTCCGGCACATGCTCTTAGAGATGTATCGGGAAGAAGAGCCTTTTGCTATCCTGAAAACCTTCATCCATCCCTTTTATGAGCGGCTGGGGTTTCACACCTGCTCGTATTATGAAACGAGGGAGCTTTCCGCCGAGCCCGGACGGGGAGACTACCGGCTCTATATGTCCAAAAACTCCCTGACGGGCAAGACCTTAGGGGAAATCACCCGGCTGTACAACGAAAAAGCCTGGGAAGGCAATTTATATAGAATCAGGACAAAACGGGATTTTTCCCTGCTGCTGGAGGAGGCGCTCGATGTATCCAAGGGCTCCCTTCTCACGGTTCATACGGGCGGTGTGCTTACGGCCTATGCCCTTCTGGATTCGGAAGATTACGGGAGCGAGACGCTTTATTTAAACGACGCCGCGCTTCAGACCCTGGCGGGCACTGTGCGGGAGCTTACGGGCAAGCCCTTTACCTATAAAGCCCCTTCTCCCGCGGGCGCGCCCGACGCCATGATCCGCTGCGTTCACATCCGCCGCTTTTTGGAGGAGGCGCCCCTTGCCGAAGGCAAACGGAGCATCCGGATAAAGGACGAGCTCCTTCCCGACAACACGGGCGTATGGCAGGTAACCGTGCAGGGCAGAAAAAAGGAGATAAAAAAGCTCAGCGAGAGCGCGGCATACGATTTTGAGGTCACCCCCGGAAGCCTTGGCGTCATCCTGATGGGTGGAGGAAGCGGGGAAGCAAGCCTCGTGCCCGGCAGGGACGCGGGCACCTTTGAAGAATATTAGGATTTCTATTTGAATTTTCCCGGTGTTCGTATATAATATATAGAATAAGTATTGACTGATAGATATTAAGGGGATCAGAATGGAACACATCATTTGGGACAGAAAAGCGGAATGTGCGGACAGGCAGACCATTGCCGACATGCAGCTTGCGGGGCTAAAAAAGACCGTGGCGTATTGTTACGAGCGGTCTTTTCTATATAAGAAGAAGTTTGACG
>JAXGQH010000017.1:0-30719 GCA_040766545.1 Christensenellaceae bacterium | reverse complement strand
TTTCTGCAAGCAGTTTTTCGGCTTCTATATGGGTCTTCGGGTCATATTTGACGCCGCGGGCGATGTGGTGGGGAGCTACACGGGCACGATCTTCAGCATGGTGATCAAGCAGATCTACATCGTGGTCCTCTTCTTCCTGCCTGTGCTTGCGTATATATTCTTCCTGAAAAAGCCCTTGAGTTCCCGCATCAGCAAATTTTACGCAAAGATATTCCCCCTTTTCGTAGGGATTCTCGGCTATGTGCTCTGCATGGTGTTTATTTTCACCTCCAAGAGCACGGGCATCATCTCCAACAAGGAGGCCTATCGGAGCGAGTTCAACATGACCGAATCGAGCTATCGCTTCGGGCTCCTCCCCTGCCTCCGGGTGGACATTGAATACTGGATATTCGGCACGCCCAAAGCCGAAATACCCGTGGACGTGCCCACGGAGAGCAGCCCCACGCCTTCGGACACGGAAACGGACAATCCCACGGACAGCACGCCTCCTCCGGTCGTATACGACTATAACATCCGCAAGGATATCGACTTTGCGTCCCTTATTGCGAACGCAAAGAACAATACACTGAAAGACATGCACACCTACTTCTCCCTGCAGACGGGCACCAAGCAGAATGAATATACCGGACTGTTCAAGGGAAAGAACCTGATCATGGTGGTGGCTGAGGCTTTCTCCCATTACGTGATCGACAAGGACCGCACGCCCACGCTTTACCGTCTGGCCAACGAAGGCATCGTGGTGAAGAACTACTATCAGCCCGCCTGGGGCGTGAGCACGTCGGACGGGGAGTATTCGAGTCTCATCGGCCTCATACCCAAATCGGGCGTCACCAGCATGCAGGTGACGGCGGACAACAACAACTATTACACCATGGGCAACCAGCTGAGCCGGCTCGGGTATTATTCCCTGGCTTTCCACAACAACTCCCATACCTATTACAAGCGCAACCTGACCCATATCCATCTGGGCTATTCCAAGTTCATCGCGCTGGGTTCAGGCATGGAAGGCATTAAAATGGTCTGGCCCCGCTCCGACCTGGAGATGATGCAGAACACGGTGGACCTCTTCATCAACAACCAGCCTTTCAACATCTACTACCTGACCGTGAGCGGTCACGCCAAGTATACCTTTGAAGGCAACATGATGGCTTACAAAAACCGGGACAAGGTGGCCTCCCTCAACTATTCCGACCATGTGAAGGCATACTTCGCCTGCAACCTGGAGCTGGAATACGCCATGGAGTATCTGGTGGACCGTCTGGAGCAGGCGGGCATCGCCGACGACACGGTGATCGTGCTCGGCCCCGACCATTACCCCTATGGGCTGGAGATCGGCGTGGAGGGCAACACGGTGGACTATCTGAGCGAAATGATGGGCCACACGGTGGAAAACAACTTTGAAAAGCACAAGAACGCCCTCATCATCTGGAGCGGATGTCTTGAAGATATGGACCCCATTGTGGTGGAAGACCCCTGCTACAGCATCGATATCCTGCCCACCATCTCCAACCTGTTCGGCACGGATTATGACTCCCGCCTCATGGTGGGCCGGGACATACTCTCCGACTCCATGCCCCTCGTGATCTTCAGGAATTACAGCTGGATCACGGACAAGGGCTTCTACAACGCCAAAACAGAGACGTTTGAGGCCACCACAGACGAACCGGTGAGCGATGAATACATCGCAAACATCTCCAAGATCGTGAAGGCCAAAGTGACCTATTCCAAGTATATTCTGGAAGAAGACTACTACGGCGTGCTCTTTGGTAACTGACGTGCAGAAGTCGCTGCTGCTCATCATCAATCCTGTTTCGGGTAAAATCACCTCCCATCAGGGGGAAGACGAGCTGGTTAATCTATTGAAAGGCAGCTTTTCCCGGGTGGACGCGCATTATACCTCCGCCCGGGGGGACGCCACGGCCCTCATCCTGGAACACGCCGGAAACTACGACAGCGTGGCCTGCCTCGGAGGCGACGGCACCATCAACGAGGTGGTGACGGGCATGCTTCGGGCGGGTCTCGCGCGTCCTCTCATCTGCCTTCCCGCCGGCACCACCAACCTCCTTGCGGATACGCTCCATATGCCTTCCCGTCGGGTGCTGGAAGCCGCCGCCCTTTTTAAGGACAGGGAGGCCCGGCCCTTCGACGTGGGCATGCTGGACGAACACTGTTTTTTAAGCGTGGTCTCCTTCGGCGCTTTTGCCGACTCTTCCTACAAGACCTCTCAAAAGCTGAAAAACCGCCTGGGATACGGCGCGTATGTGCTGGGAGGGGCCCGGAGCCTCTTTTCCATTCACCCGGAGGAAGTGCGGGTGGAATACGGCGGGGGAAGCCTGGAAGGGGAATTCATATTCGGCTCGGTCTCCAACTGCGCTGCGGTGGGGGGCGTGATCAAGTTTCCCGAGGGGGACGTGGTGGTGGACGACGGGCTGTATGAAGCCGTGTTCGTGAGAAAACCCAAAAACCTCGCGGGGCTGTTTCGGATTTTCACCGCTGTCCGCAAGCGGGATTACTCCATGGACGGCATTGTGAGCTTTAAAACCGATTCCCTTCGCCTCACCTCTTCCCGGCCCATCCCCTGGACCATCGACGGCGAATACATGGGCGATTTTATAAAACCCAGCGTCAGCGTCATGAAGCACGCAATCAAGCTGGTCTATTAACAGGCGCTCTTTCACGGGCGCCTTTTTTTGTGAGGTGGATCATATGGATTACTTCTCTTACGGCGATCAGGAACTCAACCATTTAAAAGAGCGCGACCCGGCGCTTGGGAAAGCCATCGACCTCATCGGCCCCATCAGGCGGGCGGTGACCCGGGATCTGTTCACGTCTCTGGCGGACTGCATACTCGGCCAGCAGATCTCCTCCAAGGCTCATAAAACCGTTTACGGTCGGGTCCTCGCCCTCTTTGGGGAAAATGGCCTGTTATCGAGCGCACGGATGGCCGCCGCCTCCCCGGAAGAAATCAAAAGCGTGGGCATTTCCATGCGAAAAGCCGAATACATCAGGGGCGCGGCCGAGCACTTTTCTTCGGGAGAGTATTCCCCCTCCGAGCTGGCGCTCCTTTCAGACGAGGAGTTCATCACCCGCGTGTCTTCCTTAAAAGGCGTGGGGCGGTGGACCTGCGAAATGCTCCTCCTCTTCTGCCTGGAGCGGAAGGACGTGATCAGCTATCTCGACCTCGGCATCCGGCGGGGCATGTGCCTGCTCTACGAAAAGGACAGCCTCACCAAAGAGGAATTTTTAAAATACAGCGAGGCTTACCGCCCCTATGCCAGCGTGGCTTCCCTCTATCTTTGGGAGCTGGCGTCGGGTCAGATTTCTTTACACTGAGCCGGAGGGATGCTAAAATAGAAAAGTACGGCGGAAAGAGGGGAAAACTGAAATGAAACAATTCAAATGTCTTGGCATCGGCGCGGGCGCGATTGGAAAGTCCATCACGGGCTATATTTTTTCCCATATCCCCTGCGACTTTTTATACGCGGAAATCGACGGCCGGGTGATCCGGGATATTCGGCAAAGAGACGGCTACAACCTGTTTTCCAGCTCGGACGGCGTGCATGTGACCAGGCACGAAATCCGGGGTCTTGCGATCGCCCGGGTGGAGTCGGAGCGGGTGAAAACGCACGCCACGGAAGCGGATATCATCTGCACCGCCGTGGGCGCGCAAAACCTCCCCGCCGTGGCCAAGTCCCTCGCGGATTGGATACAGGCGCGGAAAAGCGACAAACGTCTGGCCGTGCTGCTATTTGAAAACGGCTCCCATCTGGCGGAGCTTATGAAAAGCGAACTTTTGAAGCATCTTCCGGCGCTGCCCGGTTATTTGAGTATTTCTCACGCCTCCATTGAGCGCATCTCTAAAAAGACAGAGAACGAAGCGGGGGAGATCGACGGCGTGAGCGAGGAGTTCATCCCCCCCGCCCTTACAAGAACGGGCCTTCTGGACACGGCGCTGGTCAACTACCCCGACTACTTCCAGCTGGTGGAGGACGCGGACGCCTACTATTACCGGAAGCTCTACCTGAACAACATCGGCCACGCGGTTCTCGGCTATATGGGCCTTCAAAAGGGCTATGAAACCACGGTGGAGACGGTGCGGGACCCGGAAATCCGGAGCGTACTCCTGGGCATCTGGGAAAGCGCGGGCAAGATGATCGCCCACCAATACGGCTTTACGGAAGAAGAGCTCAAGGAATACTTTGCCGGGCGGCTCCAGTGCTACGAGAACACGGCCCTGGCCGACCCGCTTAAACGTCTCGCCCGTTCTCCCCTCCGCAAGCTGGCCAGGAGCGAGCGGATCGTGGGCTGTTTGGAACAGTGCTTTCTCGAAGGGGCGGACCTTCGGAGCTTTTTCCCGCTCTTTCACGCGGCGGTACACTATGCCGTGCCCGAAGACGCGGACACCCCCACGCTGGCGGAGTTCCGCAGCCGGGGCATTGAGAACCTCATTTTAAATGTGTGCGGCGTACGCCCGGACGAGCCGCTTTATCAGATTTTGACGGAAGGATACAACGACTATGATCAAGCTCATCAATAACGGCATATTCCTCCACAAGGGACGGGAGTTTTTTCATTCCCCCGAGGAGCTCGCAGCCAAAACCGGCGCGGCCATCACCCCCGAAGAGGCGCGGAAAAACACCATTGCCTACGGCATACTGAAGAAGCACAACACTTCGGGGAATATGGACAAACTCCGCCTCAAGTTCGACAGCATGGCCTCCCACGACATCACCTACGTGGGCATCATCCAGACGGCCCGGGCCAGCGGCATGAAGGAGTTTCCCCTGCCCTATGTGATGACCAACTGCCACAACAGCCTGTGCGCGGTGGGGGGCACCATCAACGAGGACGACCACAAGTTCGCCCTGTCCGCCGCCCGAAAGTATGGCGGCATTTACGTGCCCCCGAACGTGTCTATCATCCACAGCTACAACCGGGAGATGATGGCGGGCTGCGGCAAAATGATCCTGGCTTCGGACAGCCATACCCGCTACGGGGCGCTCGGGACGCTGGGCATCGGGGAAGGGGGCGGCGAGCTGGCCAAGCAGCTGGTGGGCCGCACCTACGACATTTCCCTCCCCCAGGTGGTGTGCGTGTACCTGATGGGCAAACCCGCCCCCGGCGTGGGTCCCCACGACGTGGCTTTGTCCATCGTGGGCGCCGTTTATGAAAACGGCTTTGTAAAGAACAAAATCATGGAGTTCGTGGGAGACGGAGTGGCGGATCTGTCCGCCGAGTACCGGAACGGCATCGACGTGATGACCACCGAAACCACCTGTTTGAGCTCCGTCTGGGTGACGGACGAGAACATCCGGGCATACCTTTCGACCCACGGGCGGGAAGAGGATTATGCGCCTCTCTCGCCGGGCGAGATAACCTATTACGACGGGGCGGTTCTGGTGGACCTCTCCAAAATCGAGCCCACCATCGCCCTGCCCTTCCACCCGAGCCGCGCCTATCCCATCCGGGCGTTCAAAGAAAATACGCTGGACATTCTGGACGCCGTGGAAAAAGCCGCTCGGGAGCAGCTTCCAAAGACGGTCGCCCTCGACCTTAAGAGCAAATACCATGACGGCGCTTTTCATGTGGACCAGGGCGTCATCGCGGGCTGCGCCGGGGGTATCTTCGACAACCTGTGCGCCGCCGCGGACATTTTAAAGGGCAAGAGCACGGGCAACGGGGCGTTCTCCTTGAGCATTTACCCGGGGAGCATGCCAACGTATATGGCCCTTCTTAAAAACGGCTGCATGGAGACGCTGGCGGCGTCGGGCGCCATCATAAGGGAGTGCTTTTGCGGGCCCTGCTTCGGCGCGGGGGACACCCCGGCCAATGGGGAGTTCTCCATCCGCCATACCACCCGCAACTTCCCCAACCGGGAAGGAAGCAAGCCGGGGGAAGGGCAGCTTTCAAGCGTGGCTTTGATGGACGCCCGCTCCATCGCCGCCACCGCCATCAACGGCGGCAGACTCACGGGCGCGGACGAAATCGACGTAACCTACCAGCCGAGAGCCTATTATTTCGACGCCGGCTTATACGAAAAGCGGGTGTACGACGCCTATCAAAAAGCAGAACCGGAGACCGAACTTCGCATGGGTCCGAACATCCGGGACTGGCCGGCCATGCCTGAGTTGAGCGAAGACCTCTTATTAAAAGTGGTCTCCTATATCGAAGACCCGGTCACCACCACCGACGAGCTCATCCCCTCGGGGGAAACCTCCTCCTTTAGGAGCAATCCGCTTCGTCTGGCGGAGTTCACCCTGAGCCGGAAAGACCCCTTTTACGTGGGCAGGGCAAAGGAAGTGCAGGCGCTGGAAGAAGACCGGAAGCAGGGCCGTCTTTCCACGCTCGAGGGCATATACGACCAGATACGGGAGGCGGGCTATAAAGCCGACCCGGCGCATACCGTGGTCGCGTCGGCGGTGTTTGCCAAAAAGCCGGGGGACGGTTCGGCCCGGGAACAGGCGGCCAGCTGCCAGCGGGTGCTGGGGGGCGGAGCCAACCTGGCTCTCGAATACGCCACCAAACGCTACCGTTCCAACCTGATCAACTGGGGCATGCTCCCCTTTGTGACGGCGGAACCGGAAAAATTTGAGACCGGAGATTACCTCTTCCTGCCAAAAGTCCGCCACGCCGTCCGGTCGGGGAAAGGCATCGCCGCCTATGTGGTGGGAAAAGGGAGCATCACCCTGTCCCTCGGGGAGCTGACGGAGGATGAAAAGCAGATCCTTCTTGACGGCTGCCTCATCAACTATTACAAAAACAACTGAGGTCCCTGCGTGAGGCGCGTTTGCGCGTCCGCAGGGCAGGTTTCTCCAAAGAGAGATTCCGGGGGCAAAAGGGCGCGCCCTTCTGCCCCCCTCAGGGCTATCGGACCCGCTCCGCGCCCCGCGCGGAGCCTCATTGGAGAATATGAATCGATTCAAAAAGTTTGTTTCGTATTATAAGCCTTATAAGGCCACCTTTTTCTGGGACCTGTTTTTTTCCGTGCTTTCAGCCGGAGCGGCCCTCCTCTTTCCCCTTCTTGCCCGGCGCATCACCCACGACATACTGGTGAACAGCCCTCCGGATGGGGAAGAACGCATTTTCATGACCGGCCTTTTCCTGCTCCTGACGCTGCTTACCTTCATCGGCTCCAACATGTATTACGCCTACTTCGGCCACGTGATGGGAGCCAAAATGGAAAAAGATATGCGCGCCGAGCTGTTTTTCCATTACCAGCGCCTGTCTTTCTCCTTTTACGATGAAAAGCGGGCGGGCATTCTCTCTTCCGTGCTGGTGAACGACACGCTCTTCATGTCTGAACTGTTCCACCACGGGCCGGAGGATTTATTCATCTCCTCCATCAAATTCATCGGCACACTTTCTATCCTGCTCGCCATCAACGCGTGGCTCGGGCTCATCATACTGGCTTTTCTGCCTCTTGTGATCTGGTACGCCCTCTACACCAACAAGAAGATGCAGGGCGCCTACGTGCGCAACCGGGAGCGGATCGGAGACATCAACGCCGCTCTTGAAGACAGCCTTCTCGGTATGGAGACGGTACAGGCCTTTGTCGGAGCCGAACAGGAGATGAAGAAGTTCCAGAAGGAAAACCTGCGCCATCTGGAAAACCGCAAGGACGTATACAAAAACGAAGTGTATTATTACGAGGTGTTCGAGGCTTTCGGGGAAATGCTGAGCCTGGTCATCCTGGTGGCGGGCGGGCTGGCGGTTCTTCACCAGCGTATGCCCCTGTCCGACCTTTTATCCTTCATACTCTATGTGGGTGTGCTCCACGATCCCATCAAGCGGCTCACCAACTTCACCCGCCTGTATCAGGAGGGAAAGAGCGGTTTTGACCGGTATATGGACATCTTAGAGATTGCGCCCGATATTACGGACACGCCGGACGCCAAGGAACTTCAAAACGTCCGGGGAGAGATCGAGTTTCAGAATGTGAGCTTCCGCTATAAGGACGGGGAGCGACGTGCTGCAAAACCTGTCTCTCACCGCCCGACCGGGAGAGTTCCTGGCCCTCGTGGGGACCTCAGGCGTGGGCAAAAGCACGTTTTGCTCCCTCATCCCCCGCTTTTACGACCCCACGGAGGGGTGCGTATTGATCGACGGGCAGGATATCAGGGGGTTCACGCTGAAAAGCCTTCGGGAAAATATCGGCATCGTCCAGCAGGACACCTACCTCTTTTACGGCTCCGTGCTGGAAAACATCCGCTACGGCCGGCCGGACGCCACCCTGGAAGAGGTGGAGGAAGCGGCCAGACGGGCCAACGCCCACGACTTCATCCTTTCCTTAAAGGACGGCTACGATACGGAAGTGGGTCCCCGGGGCGCGCGGCTCTCGGGCGGGCAGAGGCAGCGGATCAGCATCGCCCGGGTGTTTTTGAAAAACCCGCCCATCCTGATACTGGACGAAGCCACCAGCTCCCTTGACGCCATTGCCGAAAAGGCGGTGCAGTCGGCTCTGTTGGAACTCATTAAAGACCGGACTGCCATCGTCATCGCCCACCGGCTGTCCACCATCAAAAGCGCCTCCCGTATACTGGTGCTGGAAAACGGCCGGATCTGCGAAGAGGGCACCCACGAGGAGCTGATGGCAAAAAAAGGCGCGTACGCCGCGCTGTACCGGGAATAACTCTTTATAAAACAAAGGGGAGGCCGCGCGGCCTCCCCTTTTTGTTTCTTTTAAAACAGATCGACGGCAAACTTCACAAACAGCAGCCCCAGCACCACAAACATGATGTAGCGCACATTCTTGCTGCCTCCTTTAATGGCGAAGCGGGCGCCCGCATAGGCTCCCAGCATGCCGCAGAGCGCGGCGGGCACGGCCAGAGCGTACACCACTTTACCTTTTATGATATAAAGAATCATGCTGCCCGCGTTGCTCGCCAGGTTGCTCAGCTTGGCGCAGCCGCTGGCGGTCAAGAGGTCATAGCCGAGGATCATGGAAAAAGCCATGATGAGGAAGGTGCCCGTACCCGGGCCGATGAGCCCGTCGTAACAGCCCAGGGCAAAACCGATCAGAAGGCTCAGGACTGCGGTTTTCAGCTTAGAATACGCCCGGGGGCGGGGGTGCATCATCTTGTCGCTGAAGACGGCCATGACGACGGCCACCAGGGGGAGAGCCACCAGCATGATGATTTTGAGAAGACTCTCCGGGCAGATGAGGGCGAGGCGCGTGCCCGCAAGGGAACCCACGAAAGACGCCGCCGCCGACCAGGCCGCCACGGCAATGTTCACTTTTCCGTTCCGGAGGTATTTGATGGTGGCGGAAAGGCCGCTCATGCCAGCGGAAAACTTGTTGCTGCCCGCCACGTCATGGACGGGGAGGCCGACGAGCAGATACGCGGGCAGGGAGATGACCCCGCCTCCCCCGGCGACAGCGTCCACAAAGGCGGCCAGAAAGATCAGCGGGCAGAGTATGAGATACATGGCGGCGGTTGGTTGAATCATTATTTTTCCCCTGTGTTGATATGACTCATCATAACACATAAACCTGCCGCATAAACAGCTTTTTTGCCGAATTTGCCCGCCTTATTTGAAACCGCTCTTTATGATAAGCTGAATATATGAAAAAGCTGTTTATTTTTCTCACCGCGGTCATTTTGATACTGCCCGGCAGCTTCCCCGCCCCTTCCCGCGCCGCCGGCCGGCCCGCCCTCTTTCAAAGATACAGCGTGCGCTATTTGTTCGTCTGGGACGAATCCTCCCCCTGGACGGGAGAGGAGAAAAAAGAAGCGGTGAAAAAACTTTCCCGCGCCTGCGATTTTATATCCGAGGAGGCGGCGCGGTACGGCTGCCGGCTGGACTTTCGCCTGTCCCCCGCCCCCGCGTACCAAAGCCTTTCTCCCATCTCCCGGAACGGGAGTGACTTTTTCTCTCTTCTCTTTCATGTGCGGGAACATCTGGGGGAAAAGGAAGAAGGCGCGCTCTATGTGATTTTAGTAAATAAGAGCGGGCCGAGCTACGCCTGCCCCCTCTCTTCCCAATGCGTCTTATACGACCGGAAATTCCTGTCCGAAGAGCGGGAGGAATTTTCCACCTACGCCCACGAGCTTCTCCACCTTCTGGGTGCGCTCGACTTTTCCAGCCTGGGCGCAAAAACCTACGAAGCGCTGAAAACCCATTTCCCGGGCGATATCATGCTCAACGTCTCCCAAGAGGCGGAGGTCACCTTATTCACCGCCCGGCTCCTGGGCTGGGTGCAGCCTACGCGCATTTCATAACGACGGTGAACACGGTTTTCCCTCCTGCGCTCATGGCCGAAATGCTTGCGCCGTGGGCGCCCGCAATGCTCTTTGCAATGGCCAGCCCCAGTCCGTATCCCCCCTGCCCTCTGGCCGGGTCCGCCCGGTAAAACCGCTCGAATATCCTTTGAAGCTCTTCTTTTTTAAGCGTCTCCCCCAGGTTTTCCACCTCGGCCACCGCCCTGTCCTGCGCTTTTTTCAGCCGCACGACCACCTGTTCTTTTCCGTATTTGCAAGCGTTATCCAGCAAAATGCCAAACATCTCCCGGAGCTTGCCCCCGTCCCCCGTCACGTACACGTCGGGGGCGATTTCGTTTTTCAGGCGCAGACCCTTTTCAAAGGCCACGGCCTCAAAGGGGAGAAGGGCGCTCAACACCGTATCCGAAAGATTCACCCTGTCCTGACGCGGTTTTTCTTCCGCCGCGTCCGACCGGGCGAGGAACAGCAAATCCTCAATGAGACCCTTCATGTAGAGCCCTTCGGTCTCCGTGTTTTCCACCCATTTCAGCTGATCCTGGATTTTATCCTCCCGGTTGGCCAGGAGCAGACCCGTGTTGGCCAGGATGACCGTGAGGGGCGTTTTGAGCTCATGGGAAGCATCGGCCACAAACTGCCGCTGCTGCTCCCAGGCTTTTTCCACCGGGCGGAGCGCCCAGGCGGACAAAAAGAGGCTCACAAAAAAGAAGGCCAGCAGCCCTAAAAGCCCCGCCGCGCCGAGGGAAAGGATCTGGCTTTTCAGCTCGGCCGTGTCCGCCTCGACGTTTAAAAAGGCGATGCGAACCTCTCCGCCTAACCGGATTTTACTGTATCTGAGCGTTCCCTCCAAGGCCGTTCCCCGTTCCGCTCCGGCGGAAAACGCCTCCGAAACGGCCGCCTCCAGCTCCTCCTGACTCAAAAAAATCCCGATGCCCTCGGTTTGCCGGAGGATCTCCCCCTCCTCCCCGCAGGTCACGGCAAAGCTCAGGTTGAACTCTCCCCGGCCCCGGAGCGCCTCCTCTTCAAACCGGTTTTGCAGGGAATCCATCCCGGGTTTTCTGTTGAGCGCGTCGGATAACGCCATCTGCTGGCGCATGTCCATGCCTCGCACGAGAGAGACGATCACCATAAAAAGCACGATCAAAAGCACCAGGCTCACGAGAGCCATATTGATGAGGATAAATTTTTCTCGGAGTTTTTTAATCATCCTGCGCCTCCAGCCGGTAGCCGAATTTCCGTATGGTCCGGATGAGCGCGGGGGAATGGAGGTATTCCAGCTTCTTTCTCAAAAAGGAGATATAGGCTTCCACGTTATTGTCGTCCACCTCCGCTTCCGCGCCCCACACTTTGCCGATGAGCTCCTCTTTGGAGGTGATGGCCGTGCGGGCAGACAGGAGTATTTTCATCACCTCAAATTCCTTAAACCCCAGCCGCACGCTCCTTTCCCCGCACTTCAGATCGCAGCTATGAAGATCAAGCGTCAGGTCGTGCGCCGAAAGCTCGCTTAACACCACCTCCCCCTGCCGCCGGGAGAGGGCCCGGATGCGGGCGAGGAGTTCTTCAGAGGAAAAGGGCTTGGTCATATAGTCGTCCGCGCCCGCGTCCAGACCCTGCACCTTGCTCTTCACCTCTTCTTTGGCCGTGAGCATGAGCACGGGCGTGGCGTTTTTTTCCGCGCGCAGCTCCCGCACCACCTGAAACCCGTCCTTCTTTGGGAGCATCACGTCTAAAACAATCACGTCGTACTCCGAAAGGCGGGCATATTCCACCGCCTCCGCCCCGTCGTACACCAGATCGGCCAGGTATTTCTGTTCCTTCATAATCTGCAAAAGCGCGTCAGCCAGGCGCTTTTCATCTTCCACAATCAGTATTTTCATGTTTTTTACCCGCTTTCATTGTATCACAGTTTATGGTACGCCATAAAGCTGAAATCAACCTGAACGGGCTTTTTCAGCGTAATTTCAGGGTGGACGGCTACAATGCAAGGCGAGGTGATGATCTTGGAAAACATTCAATCCGTGTTTACCCGCATGGAAAGCAAGTACCTGCTCGGCCCCGATGAATATCAGGCCGTTTTAACGGCGCTCGGGAAGCATATGCAGGAGGACGAATACGGGGCGTACACCATCTGCAACATTTACTTTGACACGGAAGACTTCGCCCTGGCGCGGAATTCCATCGAAAAGCCCCTTTATAAGGAAAAGCTCCGCCTCCGAAGCTACGGCGTGCCCGACCAGGGAAGCCCTGTGTTCGTGGAGCTTAAAAAGAAGTTTCAGGGAGTCGTCTATAAAAGACGGGAGGAGATGCCCCTTAACGAGGCGAAAAACCTGCTGCTCCACGGCATGCGCACAAAAGACAGCCAGATCCTCCGGGAGATCTCCGCGTTTCTCAGTTTTTACCGCCCCGTTCCCAAGCTCTGCCTCTCTTACGACCGAACCGCCTTTTGGAGCCCGGAAGCCCCCGGCCTCCGCGTGACCTTTGACAGCCGCATCCGCTGCCGGGACAGCGACCTGGATTTAACAAAAGGGGCCTGGGGGCGGGAGCTCCTGGAAGAAGGCCAGTATCTCATGGAGATCAAGGCTTTAGGGGCCATGCCCCTCTGGCTTGCCCGGCTCCTTTCGGAGTGCGGGATTTACCCCACGTCCTTTTCCAAATACGGAACCTGCTATGTCCGGTATCTTTACAACAAGTGGCTCCCCCAAAGGGAAGCCGCAAAAAGCGCAAACAGCGCCTGCTGACAGGAGGAATATTTATATGCTCAACAGTATACTCACAGGAACCATTACACTTGAAAATCTGCTCATCTGCACGGCCGCGTCCATCCTTCTCGGCCTGCTCACCGCCCTTTTATTCATGTATAAGAATACGTACAGCAAAAACTTCGTGCTCACCGTGGCCATCCTGCCCGTGATCGTACAGATGGTCATCATGCTGGTAAACGGCAACCTGGGCGCGGGGGTGGCGGTGGCCGGGGCTTTCAGCCTCATCCGCTTCCGCTCGGCTCCGGGAAACGCCCGGGAGATCAACAGCGTGTTCTTATCCATGGCCATCGGTCTCGCAACAGGCATGGGCTACATCGCCCTCGCGGTCATCCTGTTCGTTGTGGTGGCGGCGGTGAACCTTCTGCTCTGCTCTTCCCGCTTTGGGGAGCGGGGCAGCGGCCTTCGGCAGCTTCGGGTGACCATCCCGGAAAATGTGGATTATATGGAGGCGTTTTCCGATGTGTTCAGCAATTACGCCTCCCGCATTGAGCTTGTCAAAGTGAAGACCACCAATCTGGGAAGCCTCTTTGAACTCACCTATCAGGTGAGTCTCAAAAACCCGGCGGAAGAAAAGGCTTTTATCGACGCGCTCCGCTGCAAAAACGGCAACCTGAAAATCAGCCTGGGCCGGGCGGACAGCGGCGAAGAGCTGTAAGGAGGGATTTCATTGAAAAAGATCATATGCTGCCTCGCGGCCGGAGTGTTTCTCCTGGCCAGCCTCGCGGCCTGCGCCAAATCCGGAGAACCGGAGAGTTCGGAGCCTTCCGTTGACCAGGAGGTGCTGTCCGTCTCGCAGGAGTTTACGGATAAGGATTTAAGCGGCGATTTCACTGAGCCCGGCGCCGTGCTCATTGAATGCGCGGGCAAAAGCGCCGCCGTATCGGGGAGCGGAGCCGCCGTTTCGGAGGGGAACATCCTCATCACCGCGGCGGGCACCTATATCCTGTCCGGGGAGTTTCAGGGGAGCGTGACCGTCCAGGCGGCGGACACGGCCGGCGTGCAGCTGGTGCTCAGGGGCGTGTCCGTCTCCTCGCCAAACGGCCCGGCCGTCATGGTGCTGAACGCCGATAAAGTCTTCCTCACTCTGGCGGCGGGCACGGAAAACGCCCTGTCCGACGGGGCGGATTACGCGGTTTCGGACGAAGACATGGACGCCTGCCTTTACTCCAAGGCCGACCTCACCATCAACGGCAGCGGAAGCCTTTCCGTCACGGGCAACTACAACCACGGCGTCCATTCAAAGGATGATCTCATCCTGGCCTCCGCCGCCCTCACCGTCACGGCGGTGAACGACGGCCTCAAAGGCAAAGACGCGGTGCTGCTGAAAGGCGTCCGTCTAAACGTGGTTGCGGGGGGCGACGGCATCCAGTCGAACAACGACGAAGACAGCGAAAAAGGCGTGGTGCTGATCGACGGCGGAACCTATGTCATTGAGGCGGGGGAAGACGGCATACAGGCCGAGACGGTGCTGGAAATACGGGACGGCAGCTTTTCCGTCACCACCGGCGGCGGAGCCGGGGGAAGCGCCTCCGAAGAAAGCGCAAAAGGCTTGAAAGCCGGGAGCTTTTTGAATGTGAGCGGCGGGAGCTTTGTGATAAACAGCCGGGACGACTCGGCGCATACAAACGGCGGAATGGACATCAGCGGCGGCACGCTCACCCTCACCTCGGGGGACGACGGCCTGCACGCCGACGCCGCCCTCACCGTCACGGCGGGCGACATCACAATCAAGCAGTCCTACGAGGGCATCGAAGCCTCGGTGATCGCCCTGTCGGGCGGAAACATCCAGGTGACGGCCAGCGACGGCGGCCGAACGCCGCGGGCGGGAACGATGCCTCTTCCCTCAATCGTCCGGGGAAAATCCCTTTGCCGCCGACTCCGGCTGCTCCATCCACATACTCGGGGGGACGCTCGTGATAACCGCCTCGGGGGACGGCGTCGATTCCAACGGCTCCCTCTTCGTAAGCGGGGGTACGACGCTGGTGTCCGGCCCCACGAATAACGGCAACGGGGCGCTCGACTACGCCTCCGCCGCTTCCATCACGGGCGGCGTCTTCATCGCCGCCGGGAGCTCGGGCATGGCCCAGAACTTTGGTTCCTCCTCCACCCAGGGTTCTCTGCTGGTGCTGTTTTCAGAGGCTCAGGCGGCGGGCTCCCCCTTCGCGCTGTACGGCGAAGACGGCCTGATCCTGGCCTTCGCCCCCGAACACGACTACGCCTGCGCCCTGGTGAGTGCGCCCGCTCTGAAAGCGGACAAAAGCTATGAGGTGACCACGGGGGGCAGCCTCTTAGGCGAAGGCGGCTTTACGGAGACGGACTACTCGGGCGGCAATACGGCCTTCACGTTCACGCTCAAAGAACTCGTCTCCACCCTCTCCTCTTCGGGCATTTTCGGCTCCACCGGAGGGGGCGGCTTTGGAGGCGGCGGGACGCCCGGCGGAAAAACGCCCGGAAACGGCACAATCCCCGGAGACGGCGCAATGCCCGGGGAGGGCGGCAAAGGCCAGTTCCCCGGCGGCAAAGGAACGGAACAGACCCAGTAGCGGAGCAAAGCCCCTGCCAGGGACCTTCTTTCAAAGAAGGTCCTTTTTATTTAACCGGGCGGACGCGCCTCGGCCTTCCTCCGCAAGCGGGGAGTGAAACAATCAATCAAATAGATTCTTATCACGATTTATTGGCCTTTATAATACTGTATAACGTACGCCCAGAAAATTTGGAGGTAAAAAATATGTCAAATTGCTATGGCAATGGTTCCGGCGTCAGAACAACCCAGATACAGGGTCAGGATCAGGACCAGGATCAGCGCTTAAGAACCGTATTAAGCAACGTGGGAAACAGCAACGTGAATATCACGGTGGACAACGAAAACATCTTCGTGGCCGTGCTCGTTCTGGTGGACGCGCTGAACGGCGTTTTGGATACGGGCGCTCTCCGCACGTATCTGGATTACCGCGCAAGCATCCAAAAGAGCCAGGCTTCTGATGAGAGTGAAAGCAAGTAACCGCTTTATACAGAAACAAAAAGCGCCCCCTGTTTTTTCACAGCCGGGCGCTGTTTTTTTATGCCGCCCCGGCGCGCGGAAGCGTCCGCGCCGAACAGGCGGAGCGCACCGTCAACGCTTAAGCGGGGAGAGCGACCTTGCCCCCGGAGAGCACTTTCCCCAAAATGGACAAGGGGCGGCAACCGCGATGCTCCGGGGCGGCCTTACTTCTTCGCTTTTTATGCGCTTTTCCCGGCATAGACGAGGGGGCAGCCGCGATATTTCGGCGCGGCCTTGCCCTTTCGCTTTTTATGCGCTTTGTTCCTCCCTCCCCCCGTTGCGGCGCAATCCGCGGCGATTTGCCCCGTCCGGAATTTACATTCGGGCAGCGAAATATACCATTTTTCCCCGCTCCGTGGTATCATAGGCTTGGAGGAACGGCTATGGAAAATCCGATCATACGAAGAGAGCGGGAATACGACTGGTACGATACCGAGTATCTCACCAAAAAAGCCTTCTGGAACCTGCATGTGCCCGGGTGCAACGAGCATTATCTGGTGCACCTTCTGCGGAAAAGCCCCGACTATCTGCCCGAACTGAGCCGCATGGCCGAACTGAACGGCCGGGCGGCGGGAGCCATCTGGTATTCTAAAGCCCGGGTGGAGGGGGAAGGGGGCGTTTTCCCCGTGCTCACCTTCGGGCCTTTATGCGTGGCGCCCGAATATCAAAGGCAGGGCATCGGCGGCAGGCTCCTCACATACACGCTGGACCTGGCAAGGGAGGCGGGGCATAAAGCCGTCATCATATTCGGCAACCCGGACTACTATCCCCGCTTCGGTTTCAAAACCTGCGACCAGTTCGGCATTACGGACAAAACAGGCGGAAATATAAGCGCCTTTATGGGTCTGGAATTGATCCCGGGGGCATTTAGGGGAGTGACGGGCAAGTTTTATGAATCTCCCGTATTTGAGGAATGCAATTCCCCTCTGTCCGAGGAATACGATCAAAAGTTTCCTCAAATGCCAAAGCTCAAGCCTCGGCCAGTGGGAAACCTGAGGGAGATCAGTGAGTATTGTTCTGCCCTGACTGCGGGGAATTCGTTAGATCAACGCCGAAAGCCTGGCGATGGGCTGTGTTCGGGTTCGGCCTGCAGTTGCCGCTGCGCCGCCTGCCTCCGGCACAAACACGCTCCTTCCGAGAATTTAAAAGCTGGAGCGGCTTCTGTTCCCGAAAGAAGACGGGCGCGAAGGCGAACAATGAAAAGAAAAGTATTTCCAAACGGGTGAAAATGTATTAAACTATGGATGGGTATGCACATACCGTCCGTTTATGTACGCCAAATTAAAGCATGCTCATGCCCGCAGGCAGTGAGGATTGATCATGATAAGATTTGGCAACAGTAGGGGCAGGATGGATTGTGGACGGTTCCTGTTTCGGAGCCAAGCAGTGCGCTCCGATTTCGGCCGTCCATTCCGCCGTGTATTCCTTCAGCGAAGAGGAAGCAAAGCCTTTTCCGCCAAGCACAACATCGGCCTGACCACACCGACCTCGATAAGCTGGCCGAAAGCAAAGAGGTGGACGCGGTGTACATCGCCAACCCCAACGCGTTCCATTGTTGCCACTCCAAGCGGCTGCTGGGAGGGGGCAAGCACGTCATCTGCGAAAAGACCTCCGTGGTCACGTCCGAACAGTTGAAAAGCTCTATGAGACCGCGATGTATCGTGATCTTCATGGAAGCCATGAAGGGCTTATACCGCTTCCGAGATCCACGCCCCGACCGAAGCCTTTAAAGCTGGGGGACGCACATGGCCAAGTTCGACTTCTGCCGGTATTCTTCCAAGTATCCTACCACAAAAAGGGCGGCACGCTCAATGATTCTTCAACCTCGCCATGGCGGCCGGCGGCCTCATGGATGATGGGCATCTATCTGGTGTACCCTGCGCTTTACTGGTTCGGCGCGCCGAAAAGTGCCAGCCGACGCCACCATGCTTCCGGACGGGAGCGGACGCCTGCGGCACCATTCTTTTAAAGAGCAAAGAGGTATCCAAGACCATACGCGAGCTTACGTAAAAGCTAGCACTCTCCGGCCACGACAACCTGGTCATGGGCGACCTCGGCGCTTCATGTGGACACCATGGAATGCTTTGACAACAGCTACATCAAGTGGACGGCACCACCGAAGTCATCACCAAGCGGGACACCTCCTTTAGCCCCATGGGCGGCGAGGCGCTCCAGTTCTATAAGTACATCACTGACCGGGAAGGCACAAAGGCCCGCTATCTGGAATCCAAGAAGCTCACCACGGAAGTGATTGCCAATGGCGGAGAACTGGGGAGCAGGGCGGGCATCTACTTCCCCGAAAAACTGCTATAAAGCCTAACAGGAGGAAATCAGCGTCAAGGACACCAGAAAAACAGCGCAGAAGCCACTTCCGCGGAAAAAGAGAATGGTGGACGGTTTTTCCAAAGCCACCACCGCTGAAGGCAAACCGCGGATAAGCTCATTACTGAAGACAGCGCGGAATATCTTTTCCGGAGATCGAGAAAACTCCGCCACCAGTCCGTGAACCGAAAGACAAAGCCGACCCGAGCAGAAAAAAGAAGCTCACCGAAGTGTTTTCGCCGTGCCAGGTGAGCAGGCGGGCATCGCGAACGACGATGTGTATCTGAACATATCCGAGTTTGACAACTGGGGCTCCGGGCGTGCCAAATAAGCCGGTGCGATGGAGCGCGCGCCCTTCCCATTAGATGGGGGGGGGGGGGGGCGCGCGGCAGGGGTTCGTTGTCCAAATGGGGCAGGCGCAGCCGGCGGCGCCTTTTTATAACCCTGGCTTTCCGAGGGAAGCCCTTCCGTACCGGGCGCTGTTCACGCGCCGGCAGACTGTTTTAAAGGAGAAGGAGGCGAAGGTTGGAACGCTCTCCATGGGCGTGCGCGCCCCCCATCATCCGGTCGGGAGACGACCTCCCGTCTATCGTGGTGTCTCGGTTTTAGACGCTTTATCGGAGCTCCGCCTCCCCTGCAGGACAGGGACGTGATCGGCGTGACCGAAGCGGTGGTGGCCCGCTCCCCTGCGGGAACTACGCAAGCATAGACGACATCGCCTCGGACGCGGGTTGAATTCGGCGCGAGGTGTTTTCGGGGTGATCTTTTCCCATCCTGAGCCGCAACCGCTTTGCCGTCTTGCTTGCGCGAATGCCCAGGAGCGAAAAAATCGTGCTCATGCTGAGCTACCCTTCGGACGAAGTGGGAAACCCGCTCGTCAGTCAGGAAGCCGTGGACAAGGCGGGCGTCGATCCCTACTCGGATGTGCTGTCTTTAGAGAAGTACCGGGCGCTGTTCGGACGCCAGCCCCACCTGTTCACAGGCGTGGATTATGTGGACTACTACCAGAAGCTGATCGAGGCGGAGGGGGCGGAGGCGGAAGTGATCTTCGCCAACCATCCCGAGGCCATTTTGGGCTATACGAAGCAGGCGCTCTGCTGCGACATCCACACCCGGGAGCGGAGCAAGCAGCTTTTAAAGGCGGCGGGGGCGGAAAAAGTTTTGACCCTGGCCGAAATCATGAACGCGCCCGTAATGGGCAGCGGGTATAACCCGGAATACGGCCTTTTAGGCTCCAACAAGGCCACCGAAGCCACCGTCAAGCTCTTCCCGAGAGACAGCGGGGCGTTCGCCCGAAAAGTGCAGGCGCTCTTTTTGGAAAAGACGGGTAAAAAGCCCGAAGTGCTGGTGTATGGCGACGGGGCCTTTAAAGACCCGGTGGGCAAGATTTGGGAGCTGGCCGACCCCGTGGTCTCCCCCGGATATACCGACGGCCTTACGGGCACGCCCAATGAGCTCAAGCTGAAATATCTGGCGGATAACGACTACGCCGGCCTTTCGGGAGAGGCGCTCCGTTCGGCTATTCAAGAGAGCATCGCCAAAAAAGACCGGGATTTGAAGGGCAGCATGTCTTCGGAGGGCACCACCCCAAGGCAGCTCACCGACCTCATCGGCTCGCTCTGCGACCTCACCTCGGGCAGCGGCGACAAGGGCACGCCCATCATCTACATACGGGACTACTTCAAGAACTACGCGGACGAACTGTAAAAGAGAAAAATAAAAAGGCGCGCATGTTGCGCGCCTTTTTGATTGTCATTTTATCAGGCAGGCATATTTCGCGCAAAACAAAGGCAATCCGTGCAGGCGTACGGAACACCGGCGGGGTTTCCGGCAAGACTGTTTTTCCAACAAAAGCAATGCAACGCGGGAAAGGCGCGGGAGAGAAGCGGGCGGGCGGCTCAATCGGGTATATATTCGATGATGTCCGGCAGGTCGCAGTCCAGTATGCTGCAAAGGGCGTTCAGCGTGTTGGTGGACACCGATTCGCCCTTTTTCAGCCGCCGGATGGTGGAACCATTCACACTTTCATTTTTCCCTTTGAATCTGAGCGTATATGTGGTAGCGCCCTTTCTTTTCATTGTTTCCCATAGGGGGGCGTAAGAAATCAATGTCATTCACCTCTTTACTTCCCTCCAGTATGGCCTATAATGGACATATACCGTGATGATTAATATTAATCATAAGGAAAGAGGGAAACGGATGGATTACCAAAAAGCCTATGAGATTTTATAAGCGCGGGCTAGCGCGTCTATCCAGTTGGACAAGGAACAGGACAAAAGCCTCAAAGCATCAAAGCGCGAATCATTTTGAGAAGCGTGCAAAGGCAGGCGGAGGCTCTCGGGGAAAGCAAAGAGGCGGCGGAGGGAACAGCCCGGCCGGAGGGTCAGGCGTAAGGCGGAACAAAAATTCAGAGCAAAAGCTCTTTCTTTTCCCTCTCCGGAACTTTTCGTTTTCGCCTGCGTCTAAAATTTCAGAGGTGCTTTTTCTATGAAGAGAGTGATTTGCCTGATGCTGGTCTTTGCGCTGGCGCTGGCGGCCGGGGGCTGCGGTAAAAAGGCGGAAAAAACGTCGGCCGCAACGCTGCTGGGCGCGGCGGCGGTTCCCAAAGAGAAGAGCGGCGACCTGCCGGAAGAACGGATATCCGCCGCCCTTTCGGATTTTTCCTACGCCGCCGCCTGCCGGCTTCTTTCCGAAGAAAACGGCAACTATTCCCCCGTGAGCCTGTACTTTGCTCTGGCTCTCACCGCTTCGGGCGCCAAAGGCGAAACCCAGACCGAGCTCCTTTCCCTCCTGGGGCTTGAGCAGGCGGAGGAGCTGACCCGGGAATGTGCCCGGCTCTACAATCGGCTGTATACGGACACGGACGTGAGCCAGCTCCTCATCTCCAACTCCCTCTGGCTGGACAGGGAGGTGCTGGGGCAGGACATCGCTTTTAACCAGGACTATATCGATACCGCCACCGGGGATTTTTACTCCTCCGTCTTTGCCGCCGACTTTTCCGGCGCCAAAACTGCCGAAGAGATGAGCGAGTGGATTTTTAAAAACACCAAAGGCAAGCTGAAGCCCCAGTTCCAGGTCTCCCCCGGTCAGGCCATGAGCATCATCAACACGGTCTACTTCTACGCCGAGTGGACCAGCCGTTTTGGCGAGGAGGAGACAAAAGAAGACACCTTCCATTTAAAAGACGGAAGCGGCGTCTCCTGTCCCTTCATGAATCAAACCCTTTTAAGAAACAACTTTTATATAGGCGAAGACTACGTCCGCGCAGGTCTCCCCCTTCGAAACGGCGGGGAGATGATTCTGATATTGCCCGACGAGGGTGAACCTCTCCTCTTTTCCTCTCTTCGCCCGATAAGCCGTAAGACGCCTTACGGGAGGCGAGGAAAAAACGGCCAGGTGGCCGTTCAACTTCCTGCCCAAAATAGAGAGCCAGTTTTCGATCCCCACCCGCCCTGAAAACCCTGGGGTGGAGCGGGGCGTTTGACCCCCATTCCGCCGACTTTTCGGGCATGGCCGACGCAGCCCTGTATGTTTCGGGCGCCGCCCAGGGCATCGTATATCGGCATAGACGAAAAGGGCGCGGAGGCCGCCGCCTACACCAAAATAGACATGAGCCCCACCGCCTGCCCGGACGAACCGGAGGAGTTTTTGACCTGGTGCCTGACCGGCCCTTCCCTGTACGGCGTCACCTGGAAGACGGCATCCTGCTGTTTGTGGGCGTATGCATGAACCCCGCCGCCTAAGATACCCGGAGCGAAAATGGAATTTGAGGAAACACAGATCAGGCAGATTGCCTTTACGAAATACCCCGAGCTGAACGAGCTCCTTTTGGAGCTCACCGAGGGGCTTCGCGGGGTTTTCTCCATAAACTCATCGGCATCTATCTCTACGGCTCTCATCTGGGGGGACTTTGACGAGCACGTGAGACGTGGACATGAGGGCCATACCGGACGAGCCCGTGCGCTGCGAAGAGCTGAAGAAGCTTCGGCGTCTGTACGACGGCCTTACGGACAAACACCCGGATTTTTCAGACAGGCTGGAGACCCAAGTTCTAGAGCAAGGAGACGGCGGCCACGTTCAAAACCGCCGAGAGCCGCATGGCCAACGTGAGCCCGGGAGAGCCTCTGCACTTTTCCGTTCCTGCAACGCCGACTGGACGGCCAACTTCTACTTTGTGCAGGAATACGGCGAATACGCCTGTACGGCTGCGGCAAAGGATATATCGCCGAAGTGACCCGCCACAGGAGTCCTTAAGCGCCATCAAGCGGTGTTGCAGTCCTTTTAACGCGGGCCGTCCATCTGCGGTCTTCCTGCCTCTATCAGGCTTACGCAGTGATGAGCCTGTGCCGGGCTTACTACCCTGAAAACGGGGGAGCAGGTCTCCGTACCCGCCTGCGACTATGCCGCCGCCCGCCTGCCCGAATATGCCTCCTCATACGGGAAGCTATGCTGTGGCGGCAAAACTTTCGCCGGCCCTCTCCCGGAGAGCACACGTTCACCCAGGTGCGGAATTTCCTCCGCTTCATGAGCGAAAAAATCGAGGGGCTGTGATCCTTTTTTAAAACCAAGATCAACCAAACAAAAAAGCGGGGAGCAGCTGCTCCCCGCCTGATTTTTTGGATGCTTTTTATTGAGCTTTATCCGTGTTCTTCTTGCTGAAGGAGCTTTTGTTTAGGACGGTGTGGTCGAGTATGCGCTTTCTTATGCGCAGGCTCTTAGGCGTCACTTCCAAAAGCTCGTCTTCCCCGATGTATTCCAGGTTCTCCTCCAGGCTCATGATGTGGGGAGGCGTGAGGCGGAGCGCCTCGTCGCTTCCCGCGGCGCGGATGTTGGTCACGTGCTTCTTTTTGCACACGTTCACCACAATGTCGTCCGACTTGGGGGAATAGCCCACCACCATGCCGCCGTACACGTCCATGCCCGGCTCAATGAACATGGTGCCCCGCTCCTGAGCGTTATAAATGCCGTAGGTCACGGCCTTCCCGTCTCATAGGCGATGAGGGAGCCCATCTGCCGCTTGCTGATGGAGCTCTTATAGGGGCCGAACCCCTTAAAGATGGTGCTGATGACGCCCTCGCCCCGGGTGTCCGTCATAAAATCGCCGGAATAGCCGAAGAGGCCCCGGGCGGGTATCATAAATTCCAGCCGCATGCGGGAACCCACCTGATGCATATGGGTCATCTCCCCCTTGCGCTGCCCCAGTTTCTCGATCACGCTCCCCACCGCTTCACCGGGCACGTCGCACACCACCCGCTCGAAGGGTTCCAGCAGCTCTCCCTCTTCGCTCCGCTTATAGAGCACTTTGGGCGCGCTCACCTGAAGCTCGAAGCCTTCCCGCCGCATGTTTTCCACCAGGATGGAGAGGTGCATCTCCCCCCGCCCGAGAACCCGGAAGGCCTCGGAGGAGTCCGTCTCTTCCACCCGGAGGGAAACGTCTTTTTTGAGCTCGCTGAACAGCCTGTCCCGTATGTGGCGGGAAGTGACCAGCTTGCCCTCCCTCCCGGCAAAGGGGCTGTCGTTCACGGAGAAGGTCATCTCCACCGTGGGTTCGGAAATTTTCACAAAGGGAATGGCCTCGGGCTTTTCCGGAGCGCAGACGGAGTTTCCGATGTTCACGTCTTCGATACCCGAAAAGCACACGATGTCCCCCGCTTTCGCTTCTTCCACCGTGTCTTTTTTTAAGCCGTCAAACTGATAGATGGTGTTGATCCGGCACTTTTTCAAAAGCGCCTGATCGTGATAGTCCACCAGCACCACGTCCTGATTTTTCCGCATGGTGCCGTTTTCGATCCTGCCCACGGCCAGCCTGCCCACATAGTCGTTATACTCGATGGAAGACACCAGCACCTGAAGCGGCGCCGCCGGGTCCCCCGCGGGCGGGTCGATGTGGTTCACAATGGCTTCAAAGAGGGGCACCAGATCGACGCCCTGCGCGTCCGGCTCCAAAGAGGCGGTGCCGTCCCGCCCCGAGCAATAGACGACGGGGCTGTCCAGCTGCTCGTTTGTGGCGTCAAGGTCCAGCAGGAGCTCCAGCACCTCGTCGGCCACCTGATCGGCCCGGGCGTCCGCCCGGTCCACCTTGTTCACCACGATGATGATCTTATGGTTGAGTTCCAGGGCTTTTTGCAGCACAAAGCGGGTCTGGGGCATGGGGCCTTCAAAGGCGTCCACCAGCAGAAGCACGCCGTTCACCATTTTCAGCACCCGCTCCACCTCGCCGCCAAAGTCGGCGTGGCCGGGGGTGTCCACAATGTTTATTTTAATGTCCTTGTACCAGGCGGAAGTGTTTTTGGCCAGGATGGTGATGCCTCTCTCCCGCTCAATGTCGTTACTGTCCATGACCCGCTCTTCCACCACCTGATTGGCGCGGAACATGCCTCCCTGGCGGAGCATTTCGTCCACCAGCGTGGTTTTGCCATGGTCCACATGGGCAATAATCGCTACGTTTCGTAAATCTTCTCTTCTCATAAGCAACCTTCTTTTTGTGCCTGAAAATGCACAACAATAAATTATACGCTTTCCCCTCGTGGATTACAAGTATTTTTCCGCACAAACCGCTGGAAAATACCTTCTTCCTTTACTGAAATTTAGCTGAAATTACAATTTTTTCATACTTCGTTTAAGCATTGTGCAAAATGTGCATTGTATAATCAGTAAAAAAGACAGGGGGCGATTCATTATGTACGACTATCATAATTTTTATAAAGAGCAAAAACACAGGGGCGCGCCCCGCCGCGCCTTGAAGGCGTTTCTGGCCGTGCTGCTGGTGATCTGCATCGTGGCCCTCACGTCTCTCGCCACCGTCAAGATTTACAGCGATATACTGAGCGAAAAACTCCTGTCCGGCGATCTGAACACCGACGCGTCTTCCGATCGGGACGAAGAAGACGGCCTGGGGAGCACCTCCATAGACCTTTCGGCCTACGATTTTGACATCGTGCCTTCGGAAGTGGCCGGCAAAGTGATCTCTTCCGTAGTCTGCATCCAAAACTACCGGAACAGCCAGCAGGGCGGCATAGGAAGTCCCTCCGGCACGGGGGTGACGCTGGCAGCCGAAGGCTCGGGCATCGTGTACAGCGAAGAAGGCTACGTGATCACCAACGCCCACGTGGTGGCGGGCGCGGACCTGTTAAAAGTGGTCGCGTCGGACGGGGAAATATACGAAGCCACCCTCATCGGAAGCGACAGCGAAACCGACCTGGCTCTCATCAAAGTCGAGGCGGCGAACCTCACCCCGGCCACCCTTGGAAGTTCGGACGGGCTCCTGGTGGGCGATTTCGTCATGGCTGTGGGCAATCCGGGCGGGCTGGAATTCAGCAGCTCGGTGACGCTCGGCATCGTGTCCGCCAAAAACAGGCCCCTTCAGATTGAAAACGGCTACACCATGAGCACCATCCAGACGGACGCGGCCATCAACCCGGGCAACTCGGGGGGCGCTCTCGTGAACATGAAGGGCGAAGTGGTGGGCATCTGCTCGGCCAAGTATGTGGCCGAAGGGTTTGAAGGGCTGGGTTTTGCCATTGAGATCGACGAGGCTCTTCCCATTATAGAGGAGTTAAAGGAACACGGCAAAGTGGTGGGCCGGAGTATGCTCGGCATATCGGGCATGATCGTGGACGAGCTCACGGCTTACTATTACCGCCTAACCGAGGGCTTTTACATCAGAAGCATTGAAAACACGGGCGCCGGCGACCTTCAGGTGGGCGACGTGATCACCAAAATAGACGGAAAGCAAATTCTTTCCAAGTCGGACGTGAAAAACGCCATACAGAATAAAGCGCCGGGCACGGCCGTCACCATCGAGTATTACCGGAACGGCAACACGTATGAGACCGCGCTGACGCTCATTTCCGCGGGCTGAGTCTTTTTCATAGCGGCTTAAAACCGCTCCTCCTTGCCGGACGGGGTTTTCCCCGCCCGGTTTTTATATGGCTCGTCCGTGCAGGAAACCATCCCGCCATTTGCAAAAAACATTGGTTTAACCTTTTTTGTCCATATAAAATGAAAGGTTTTTAAACACTTCCTGCAGTCCCGTACAAAAAACCTTTAAAAATCTGTTGACAAACAAATATGGGTAGGCCATAATGAATACACAAATTCATAGACATGCGTAGAGGCGCAAAGGTCAGGAGTACCGATGGGGGAGCACACCAAAATGTGCGGGGAAGCCATGGGAAAGGGGTCTTTGCCGAAGCCGGCGCCCTTTTGGAGGCTCCGGGCTGGGCACTGGGATAACATCCAAGTGACTGTCATAACAGACTGTTATGTTGAGCTATCGGTTTTTTATATTGCGCTGATACCGGGGGCTCGTGCACCCGGTTTTTTATATAGCGTATAAAGCGCGGGCTTTATAATAAATTTGGCGCGGATACGCGCCCAAAATTTGGAGGAGACTATGAAAAAGATAATTGCGTTCGCACTGGTTCTGCTTGTAGTTGCCCTGCCCCTTGCGAGCTGCAAGAAAAAGGACGCCAACACATTTGTCGTGGGAATGGAATGTGACTATGCGCCCTTCAACTGGACCCAGGCCGACGAGTCGGACATCGCCGTGAAGATCGACGGCGTGAACGGCTATGCCGACGGCTACGACGTGCGCATCGCCCAGATGATCGCGGACGGGCTGGGAAAAAAGCTGGTCATCAAGAAGATCGAGTGGGACGGACTGTCTCTCGCCCTTGAGTCGGGCAAGATCGACGCCATCATCGCCGGCATGAGCCCCACCGCCGAGCGGGCGCTCACCATCGACTTCACCGACCCCTATTATAAGAGCGACCTGGTGATCGTGGTGAAGAAAGAAAGCGCCTTTGCGGATGCCGCCTCCTCGCCGACTTCTCCGGCGCGAAAATCACCGCCCAGATCAACACCTGGCACTATACCGTCATCGACCAGATCGACGGCGTGAACAAGCAAACGGCCATGGACACTTTCCCGGCCATGATCGTGGCGCTCCAGTCGGGCAAGATCGACGGGTATATCTCCGAACGTCCGGGGGCCATTTCCGCCATGACGGCCAACAGCGACCTCACTTTTGTGGACTTTGCGGAGGGCCAGGGCTTTGAGACCAACCCCGAAGACACCACCGTTGCCGTGGGCCTCAAAAAGGGCAGCGACCTGGTGGACGACATCAACGAAATTCTCGCGGGCATCAGCCAAGATAAGCGGGAAGAAATCATGGGCGCGGCGCTGGCCGATCAGCCTATATCGGAATAAAAATAATCCTTCTTGGAGGAATTGCTGAATGCCGAATAACTTTTTCGGTTGGGTGGGCCTTATTCTTGAAAAATATGGCCCACTCATATTAGACGGGACTCTTGTCACTTTATTGCTCGCCGTGCTGGGCACGGTCATCGGCTTTGTCATCGGTTTGTTCATGGCGGTGCTGCGGACCATACCGGTCTATGTAAGGGATAATGTTGTAAAACAGGTGTTTCTTCGAATACTCCACGGGATCATCCATCTCTATGTGGAGGTGTTTCGAGGTACGCCCATGATCGTGCAGGCCATGGTGATTTACTATGGCGCCGCCCAATACCTGGCTCTCGACATGCACCCCCTCTTTGCGGCTGTGCTCATCATATCCGTGAACACCGGCGCCTATATCGCCGAAATCCTAAGGGGCGGCATCATCTCCGTGGACAGGGGCCAGACCGAAGCCGCCCAATCCATCGGGATGACCCACTGGCAGACCATGAAAAGCGTGGTGCTGCCCCAGGCCGTCCGAAACGCCCTGCCTTCCATAGGCAATGAATTTGTTGTAAACATCAAAGACAGCTCCGTCCTCAACGTGATTTCTGTGACCGAGCTGTATTTTATCGCCATCTTCCGCGGGCACCTATTTAAAGTATTTTGAATCCTTTTTATCATTGCGGTGGTGTATCTCATGCTCACCTTCGTGTTCACGCGCCTGCTGCGTATACTGGAAAAAAAGATGGACGGGAGCGACAGCTTTGTGATCCACGGCTCCTCTTCCAACCACCATGTGCGCATCCGATTGGAGGGGAAGAAATAACATGGACAAGGAACAGATTATTTCCATCAGCCATCTGGGCAAGAGCTTTGGCGACCATGAGGTGTTAAAAGACATCGACTTCAGCGTGGAAAAGAAGGAGGTGGTGTGCGTCATCGGCTCCTCCGGCTCGGGCAAAAGCACACTTCTTAGGTGCATCAACCTTTTGGAAACCCCTTCTTCGGGGAACGTGTACTTCCACGGAAACGACATATTGTCCGGCGCCATCAACCTTTCGGAATACCGGGCCAAAGTGGGCATGGTGTTCCAGCAGTTCAACCTGTTTGAAAACATGACCGTGCTTAAAAACTGCATGGTGGGCCAGATGAAGGTATTGAGGCGGGATAAGAAAACCGCCGAAGAAAGGGCCCTCTCCTATCTGGAAAAGGTGGGTATGAGCGAATACATCGACGCCCGCCCCCGCCAGATTTCAGGCGGCCAGAAGCAGAGGGTGGCCATCGCCCGGGCTCTCGCCATGGACCCGGAGGTGCTCCTTTTCGACGAGCCCACTTCCGCACTCGACCCGGAGATGGTGGGCGAAGTGCTGGAAGTCATGCGGGATCTGGCCTCTTCGGGCCTCACCATGATGGTGGTGACCCACGAGATGGCCTTTGCCAAGGAAGTGGCCGACCGGGTGGTGTTCATGGACGGGGGCGTCATCGTGGAAGAAGGCGTGCCCTCGGTGATGTTCGCCGAACCCAAGCAGGCCCGGACAAAGGAATTCTTAAAGAGAATATTGGAACCGTAAGAAATAAGGTAAAGCCCCCGGGTATCCGGGGGCTTTTGTAAAAACTTCAGTTCCGTGAAAAAACATGGCAAAGAGTGTGCACTCTCTTTGCCATGTTTTTTCCTGAAACAGAGGCGCCTATATTTTCCTCGCCACCACCACCAGCCGCCCGTTTTCGGTGTGATTGGAGCAGGTGGACAGCGTGATGAACGTGTCGCCGAAAGTTGCATCCACGCCTGTGTCATACAGCGCCAGGCGTTTGATATTGGCCACAAAAATATCGAACTCGGACTGCGTGTCGGCCTGAAAGAACTGATAATACTTGAATACGTCTTCGCTTTTAAGATAGACCTGGGAGAAAAACACCGCGATGATCTCGTATTCGCCCCGCTCGTACAGCGTGTCGTAGCAGATAACGGGATGTTCCCTCCAGTACGATTCTGTTTGATATCGATCGAGCTCGCCGAACATTTTTCCGCTTTTCATGTTGTGGCCGTGGATGATGATGTTCGTGCCGGGCGTAAATGGATCGCAGCCCTGCTGTACGAACAGCGAGCCGTTCCTGTCCGGGTTGCCGTCAAAATCCCGTTTGAGATAATATTCCTTGTCCTGCGGCGTGAACATGACCGAGTAGTCGATGACCGTGCCTTCAATGCTCAGCCAGCCCGCCAGGTCGGGATTTTGTGCAAACAAAGGCGCAAGGCCGGGCAATACCGTGGGCGTCGGCGTGTCTGCGGGTACGGATGGCGCGGATGGCGCGGGCGTCGGGGCGGGAAGGGCGCTCTGCCCGGCGGGGGCGGACTGTATCTCTTCCAGCTCCGCAAGGCGGGCGTGATTTTGGGCCTCCCGGATCAGATCGCCAAACGCGCCGGTCGCCCATACAAAGCACAGCGCCGCGCCTGCGGCCAGCAGCAGTCTGCATATCCGGACAGACCGAACAGACCTGCCCGGAGCAGTGTTGAGCATCTTAAAGAAATCAATCGTATGCGGCATAATGTCCCCGTCCGCCTGATACCCGTCCGTCAGCCGGATCGCCTCACGCCTTCTTCTTTTTATAGCGCAATGCCGCGGCCAGGCCGCCGGCGCTCAGCAGCGCCAGACCTGCGAAGCCCGGCCATGCGGGAAATCCGCCGCCGCCCGTCTTGGGCACGTCGTCCGGATCGTCGTCGACTTGCAGCGCCTTCACATAGACGATGTTGTTGCCGCTGCTGTAAGTATGGTAGCCCGCCAGCAGCGTGGGAAGGGTGCGGCTTGCCTCGCTGCCGTCCCTGCTTTCATCGCCGACCTGGATGTAGTTGCTGCCGGCCGTAATGGTGCCGTCGATGCGCACGACCGCCGTGCCGGCGTCGGCTTGAAAGACATACGCGCCGATCTGGGTGCACGTGACGTTGCCGTGGATATAGATGACGCTGCCGCCCGAACCCGCCGAAGCGCCATAGATGCTCGCCTGAACGCTGCCGTAAATCTCAATCAGGCCGCCGCCCCATGAATATGCCGCGGTTCCCGTGGCGACCGATACATTGCCCGTCACAGTCACAGTACCGCCGCTTTGGGCGAAAACGCCTCTGCCCGGCGAACCCGCCGACGTCACATTGCCGCCCACGGTGACTGCGGCTCCGCCGGTTGCGGCTACGCCTTCGTCGTT
>JAXGQH010000016.1:0-31268 GCA_040766545.1 Christensenellaceae bacterium | reverse complement strand
CATGGATCGGGTCCACCCACGACCCGGGCCGCTTTGGACGGCCGCCGAGACGCGGCTTGTGTTGACGAGGTGCGTTTTCGCCCGCGGGCGGGCGCACAGACGCGGAAGAACGCCGTTTTTTGTTTCTGCGGCATCGCTGCCAACCCCGCTTTGAGTTTGTTCCCAAGAGACGGCCGGGGCGCGGCGCTTGCGCCGTAAGCGTCAAAAAGCCGGTTCTGTTTTTTAAAGCGCGGGCGGCGGGACAAAGCGGCAGATCACAGGGAAATATCCGCACAAAAGCGGTATTGAGATTTAAGAGGAGGATTTAGTGTTATGGAATTACCAAAAGTGCGCAGCATGGCCGCGATCATGGAACCTCATGTGGCGGAAGTGCATACCGAGCCCCTTCCTGAAATGGGCCCGAGAGACGTGATGCTCAAGATGGAGACCTGCAACATCTGTACCACCGACTACCAGCATTGGGACGGACTTCGCAACCACCAGGGCTTCCCCATGGCGGGCGGTCACGAATGGTCGGGCATCGTCATCGCCAAAGGCGAGGGCGTTACCAGCTTTGAGATCGGCGACCGGGTCGGCCCTGTTCACGGCGGCTGCGGAGAGTGCCTGAACTGCAGAAGAGGCAGGAGCTTTGCCTGCACCGCCAAGAGAGGCGGCATGCGGGAGCCCGTGAACGGCTTCCTGGGGCAGAGAGGCTTTGCCAACTACAACGTGGTGAAAGACACCACCATATTAAAAGTCAATAAGGACCTTCCCGCCGCCGAAGCGGGCTTCCTGGAACCCTTTGCCACCGTGGTCTGCGGCATGCGGCGTCTGGGCGTTGTGCCCGGCGAGACGGTTGTGGTTCTGGGCGCGGGCACCATGGGCATTGTGAACGCTCAGGTGGCAAGAGCCTTTGGCGCAAGAGTCATCATCACCGAGCTTACCCCGAAGAAACTGGAACGGGCGCGGAGCATGGGCTTTGCGGAAGTGATCGATGCGAAGAATACCGACCCTGTGGCCGAAGTCATGAGATTGACGGACGGCCAGGGCGCCGACGCCGTCATCCCCGCGGTGGGTCTCGCGGTGGCTTACGACCAGGCCTATGCCATGATGAAAAAGGTGGAAGGGCGCTTCCTCATGTTCGCCGCCGGCTATCCGGCTCCGGACTGGAAGATCAACTGCAACGAAATTCACTATCGCCGCATTTCCATCATCGGCACCATGAGCGGCGACGTGTGCGATTTCCAGGACGCGGCGTTCCTCATCTCCCACAAGCTGGTGGAACCCAAGTACTCCCTTGAAGGCCAGGTGTTCCCCCTTCGGGACATACAGGAAGCCTATAAGGCTGCCGCCACCCGGGACGCTTACCGCGTCACCGTGGACCTCCAGGGCGTATGAACTGAAAACAAATAAAAAGCGCGGGGTATTTGCCCCGCGCCTTTTTTATTGTTCTTGCTGTTTTTGATAGACCAGGTATTTGCAGAACAGGAATTCGCTGACCAGATTGACGAGCATGGTGCCGAAGAGCACCAGGTAATCGTTCCAGCCTGCGGCGGTGAGGGCGTTGCCCCACCAGGTGGAAAGGGGGGTGAACAGGGCGTAAAATCCCAGCACCTTCAGCATGGCCAGATAAACGTTGTTCGCGGCTTTGAAGGTGAACTTCCGGTTGAGGGTGAAGTTATATAGGATGGACAGGAGCAGGGAGAGGAGATAAGCGGGCCAGTAGGGGAGCCGTATCGCGTCGTGGAGGAGCGCGAAGCTGGCTATCTGCACCACTCCCGCCGATATGGAAAAAGCCGCAAATTTTAAGGCCTGGAAAAAGTCTTCTTTCCTTTTATTCTTCTCTTCCACGCTTTTTTCCTCCCGATTGAAAAAAATGGAGCCCGATGGTATCATACAGACAAGCGCCTGCTTCATGGACGCCTGTTTGCGGGTTTTTGACCCGCGCCGCGGACAGGAGTTTTTTCGGCCGCCCGCCAAGGCAGGGGGCAATTACGTGTATTATAGCATAAAAGCAAAGAAAAAAAGAAAAAAATTTAACGGAGCGCCATGGATAAGCCGGTTTGTTCAGTGATCATACCCGCCTACAACGCGGAAAAATACATAGAAGCCACGCTGGAAAGCGTCCGTGTCCAGAGTTTTCCCGATTTTGAGTGCATCGTGGTGGATGACTGCTCCGCCGACGGCACAAAGGAGCTGGTGCGCCGGTTTTGCGGGGCGGACGCCCGCTTCCGCCTCCTTGAAAATGAGAAGAACCTGAAAGTGGCGGGCACCCGGAACAGGGGCGTGGCCGCCGCCCGGGGCAAATACGTGGCTTTTTTGGACAGCGACGATTTATTTCTGCCGGACAAGCTGGAAGCGCAGATTTCCCTGGCGGAAGAGGAGGGCTATGCCTTCGTCTGCGGGGCATACGAGCTGATGGACGAAGAGGGCGCACCCCTTGGCATCGTCTCCCATGCCGCCGGCAGAATAGACCGGGAGCGGCTCATACGTCAAAACGAAATCGGCACCTCCACCGTGCTTTTAAAGCGGGAGCTGGCGTTGGCCCACCCCTTTTCGGAGGAGTATTTCCACGAGGACTATGCCTGCTGGCTGGACTGTCTCACCGACTGCGGCTGCTGCTTTGGCATGGACCGGGTGCTTACCCGCTACCGTTTCATGCGGGGCACCAAGTCCCGGAACAAGCTCCGATCGGCCCGGGGCGTGTATGAAATATATACAAAGCGCCTGGGCTTTTCCAGGACAAAAGCCATGGGGCGGCTCATCACCTATATGGGGCTCAAGGCGCAAAAATATGCGGGTAAATCCCTTCCCCAGGAAAACCGCGTGCTCTTCGACAACATCATCTTCAGCCTGCAAAAAGCCGGGGGTATCTCGGTCTATTGGAGCCGGCTTTTAAAGGGCGTGCTGGCGGACGGCGCGTTTTCCGCCCGATTCATCGAATATCCGGGCGCGGAGGAAAACCTGTGCCGGAAGGAGCCTGCGGACTTCTGCCGTCCCCTTCCCGCAGGCGGCGGCTCCCCTTTCCTCTTGCGGTTTTTAGACGTGCATGAGAGGGCAAGGGCAAACCTCTTCATTCCAGCTATTTCAGGATCATGCGGGGCAAGGGCGCAGTGAACGTGACCACTGTCTTTGACTTCACCTATGCCCACTATTACAAAGGTTTTAAACGGTGGGTCCACATCGCCCAGCAGAAGCGGGCGGTTCGGAAGGCCGACCTCATCATCTGCATTTCCAACAGCACCAAAGCCGACTTGCTGGCCTTATGCCCAAAGCGAAAGACAAAGACATCCGGTGATTCCCCCACATGACCGGGAAGTCTTCTATCCCCGGGCGGGGCGCGGCAGGACCGGGCGCTGTTCGTAGGCTCCCGGGCTCATTACAAGAACTTTGATCTGGCGGCGGAGGCGGCGGCCAAAGTGCCCGGGCTGAAACCGCCGCCGCCGGCCCGCCCCTCACCGAAAAGGAAAAGGAGTTTTTGAGCGGCTCCTTCCCGGCCGGTATGAGGTGTATGAATTCCCGCCGGATGAAACAGTCGCGGAGCTCTATTCCTCTTCCCTTGCGCTTTTATACCTCTCTTCTTACGAGGGATTCGGGCTGCCTGTGGCCGAGGCCTTTGCCTGCGGCTGCCCGGTGGTGGCGCTGAATCAAAGCTCCATCCCCGAAGTGGCGGGGGAGGCGGGCATTCTGCTCGATACGCCGGACCCGGAAGCCGTCGCCGGAGCGCTTCTGCGCCTGCGGGAGGACAGGGCTTTTTGGGAAGAGACTGTGCACAGGGGATTTCTCCGAGCAAAGGATTTTTGCTGGGAAGCCTGCGTGAAGGCCACGAAAAAGGCTTATCTCGATGTGCTCAAGCGTTAAAAAAGCCCCCGGCTCAACGGGGGCTTTTATTGATCTTTTCATGCGCCCGGTTTTGGGCGGGGAAACGGCAAAAACAGGAGCTTTTGCGTCGGCTTTATTCGTTTCCATTAACCCCCCTCCGCATAAAAGCGGCGGGGGGGTTATTATCCTCTTTTCGGAGCGTGGCCGCTCGTGAAGTCTTTTTCGAAAAGTCCAGCAAGCGAGAAACCGCCCTTTGGGTTCTCACTCTTGTTTTTTATATTCTTCGATGAGCCGGGTAAAAAAGGCCCGAATCTGTTCCTCCAGCTTATAGGCCGCCTCCGCAGTTTCCCCTTTGGCGAAATAATAGATTTTCAGCTTGGGTTCGGTGCCCGAGGGGCGCACCACGGCGCTCAGGCCGCCCTCATAGTCAAAGCCCAGCACATCTGAAACGGGCAGGCCGATCTCCTCCTCCCCTCCGTCCGGGTAAAAGGCGCGGGAAGCGCCGTAATCCCGCAGGCGCGCCAGACTTCCGAAGGGCGCCGTTTTGGGAGGCCGCTCCCGAAGACCCTTCATAATGCGCTGCATGACGCGGAGTCCGTCCGCTCCTTCAAAGTCGAAGCCCTGAAGGGTTTCCCGATAATAGCCGTGCTCCAGGTAGAGGCTTTCCAGCACCTCCGGAAGGGAGAGCCCCCGCTCTTTATAATAGGCGAACATCTCCGCGATCATAAGGGAGGCGTTCACCCCGTCTTTATCCCGCACAAAGGTGCCCGTGAGATACCCGCAGCTCTCTTCAAAGCCGAAGATATACCGGCTCTCCTGGCCCTTTTGCTCCAGAAGGCCGATCTGCTCCCCGATGAATTTAAAGCCGGTGAGCACGTCTATGAGCTCCACGCCGTATTTTTTCGCAATCGCCCCGGCCAATTCGGTGGTGACGATGGTTTTGACCGCAAGAGGGCGCGCGGGCATCCGGCCTTTTTCCAGACGGCTTTTGCAGATATAGTCGAAGAGCAGCGCGCCCATCTGGTTGCCGCTTAACAGGCGGTAATCTTCTTTGTCCCGCACGGCGATGCCGACCCGGTCGCTGTCCGGGTCGGTGGCCAAAAGCAGGTCGCTTTTGAGCTTTTTTGCATAGGAAAGCCCCAGCTCCAGGGCCTCCCGCATTTCGGGGTTGGGATAGGGGCAGGTGGGAAAGCGTCCGTCGGGCTCTTGCTGTTCGGGCACCACGAATATGTTGGAAAAACCGTTTTCCCGGAGGGAGCGGGTGACGCAGCGAAGCCCCGCGCCGTTTAAAGGCGTGTAGACGATGGACACGTCTTTTTTGATGTCCTGCAAGCGGAGGCCCTCGCCTGCGATGCGGGCCAGGTATTTGTCTACCACGGCCTCTTCGATGTACGAAATGCTTCCCGCGGCCAGACCCTCCTCAAAGTTAAGGCGCCTGACGCCTGAAAAAAGGTCCACGCCCTCTATTTCGGATAAAATCCGTTCGGCGGCCGAGAGGGTGATCTGGCACCCGTCCGCCCCGTAGACCTTATAGCCGTTGTAGGCGGCGGGGTTGTGGCTGGCGGTGATCATCACGCCCCCCGAGCAGCAAAGCTCCCGCACCGCAAAGGAGAGGGCGGGGGTGGGCATGAGCGCGGGATATAAAAAGACCCGGATGCCGTTTCCCGCAAACACCTCCGCCGCCGTTTTGGCAAAGAGCGCGGACTTGATGCGGCTGTCGTAAGCGATGGCCACGGAAGGCTGCTTAAACTCCGCTTTCAGGTAATTCGCGTAGCCCTGGGAGGCTTTGCCGAGGGTATAGACGTTCACCCGATTGGTGCCCGCCCCGATCACGCCCCGAAGCCCCCCTGTGCCAAACTCCAGGTTTCTGTAAAACCGATCGAACACGTCTTTTTCTTTTCCTTCTATAGCCCCAAGCTCATCCGCAAGATCGGGGTCTGAAAGCGCGGAGGTTTTCCAGCGCCGGTATTCCTCAACTATTTGATTTTTTGTAAACATTCATTCTCCTTGTCGTGCATGCCGCCCATGCGTGTTATATATAAGTATATAATGAATACCCGCCTTATTCAAGGAAGAATTCCCGCGGCTGTTCCGGTCGCAAAACGGGATATTGTTGCAATAAAGGGTGGGTTATGTTAAACTTTTTTCAAAGTACAGGAGAAAGGCTTTATGCAATATCCTATGAAGATGCGCCCCGCTTTCCGGGATTACCTGTGGGGCGGGAAGCTGCTTCAGCAAGTCTATCATAAAAAGAGCGGATTTGAAATAACCGCCGAGAGCTGGGAGCTGTCCGCCATAGAGCCCGCGAACAGCGTGATTGAGGGCGGCGTTTACGCCGGCCTCCTTTTGGCCGCTATATCAAAGAGCATCCCGAGGCGGTGGGGAGCGGCGCCTGGGGGAGTTCCCCGTGCTGGTGAAATTTTGGACGCCGACACCCTCTTTCTCCATACAGGTGCACCCTTCGGATGAAAACGCCCTTTTGGAAAAAGGCGAGCGGGGCAAAGCCGAAGTGTGGTACATCGTGGCCGCCAAGCCGGGCGGGTATCTCTACTACGGCCTCAGCCGGGAAGTGAGCCGGGAGGAGTTCCAAAAGAGGATCGAGGACAAGACCGTACTCGAGGTTTTAAATAAAGTGGCCGTGCAACCGGGGGAAGTGTGGTTCATCACGCCGGGCGTCATCCACTGGCGGGGGCGGCGTGCTCATCGCCGAAGTGCAGCAGTCTTCCGACACCACTTTTCGGGTATACGACTTCGACCGAAAGGACCGGGAGGGGGAACGCCCGGGAGCTGCACCTCGACCGGGCGCTGCAGGTGATGGACTGCCGCCCCCACCCGGAGCAGCGCGGGACGGGAAAACCTCACCTGTGCCACGGGGGATTTTGTGCTGGACGGGCTGTTCGCCTGCAAATACTTTAAGCTCACAAGGCTGCTGGTGAGGGGGATGATCCCCCTGGTGGCGGAAAGGCGGTCCTTCCACTCCCTCCGGTTCATCAGCGGAAGCGGGAGCGTGGACTACCGGGGAGAGCAATACGGTTTTTCTGCGGGAGACAGTTTTTTTATGCCCGCCGGACTGGGGGATTATCAAATCAGGGGGCAGGCGGTGTGCCTGCTCACTACTTTATGAAAAGGATTGACTTATGAAAAATACAGCGCTCATCATGGCGGGGGGACGGGGCGAACGGTTTTGGCCCCGGAGCCGGGTAAAGCTCCCAAAGCAGTTCATCTCCCTGTCGGGAGACGGCAAGACCATGATCCAGTTGACCGTGGCCCGCATACGCTCTTTCGTGGCTCCCGAAGACATATTCATTTCCACCGGAACCATGTACCGGGATTTGGTGAAAGAACAGCTGCCCGAGATACCGGAGGAAAATATTCTCTGCGAGCCCGTGGGGCGGAACACCGCTCCCTGCGTTGCTCTCGGGGCGGCGCATATCCGGAAGAAATACAGGGACGCGGTGATGATCGTGCTGCCCGCCGATCATATCATCAAATACACCGCCCTGTTCACTCAGGTGTTAAAAGACGCTTCGGCCGTCGCCGAGAAGGGGGAGAACCTGTTGACCATTGGCATCACCCCCACCTATCCCGAGACGGGGTACGGCTATATACAGTTCCAAAACGGCAAGGGCAAAGGCAAAGGCGGGGCTTATCCGGTGGAGCGGTTTGTGGAAAAGCCGGATTTTGAAACGGCTCAGCAATACCTGGCCAGCGAGCAGTATCTTTGGAACAGCGGCATGTTCGTCTGGAAGGCGTCCACCATCTTGAAAAACATGGAAAAGCTTATGCCCAGTCTGTATGAGGGCATTTCCCGCATTGAAGCGGCCATCGGCCGTCCCGGGGAGCAAGAGGCGCTGGAAGAAGAATTCATAAAATTCGAGCCTCAGTCCATCGATTATGGTATAATGGAAAAAGCGGAAAACATCTACACCATTCCCGGCGCCTTCGGGTGGGACGATGTGGGCAGCTGGCTGGCCATTGAGCGCATCCAGAAGACCAACGAGTTCGGCAACGCGGTGACGGGGAATGTGATCACGGCGGACACGGTGAACAGCACCATACAGGGCGGAGAAAAGCTCATCGCCGCGGTGGGGCTTAGGGACATTGTGATCGTGGACACGGAAGACGCTCTTCTGGTATGCCAGAAGAGAAGTGCGGGCAGCATTAAAAAGGTGCTGGACACACTTCGCATGTGCGGCAAGGAAGAATATATTTAAAGAGGTTTTTATGACAAAGCGGGCGCTCATCACAGGCATCACGGGGCAGGACGGCTCCTATCTTTCCGAGCTTCTTTTGGAAAAAGGCTATGAGGTATACGGCGTCATGCGCCGCAAAAGCGTGGTGGACTACGGAAACGTGGCTCATTTGAAAGAAAAAATCCGGTTTATTTACGCGGATATGACCGATCTCATCTCCCTGATCAACGCTCTTAAAATATCCCGGGCGGACGAGGTGTATAACCTGGCCGCCCAATCCTTTGTGGCCACCAGCTGGGAGCAGCCCATCGCCACGGCGGAGATCGACGCCATCGGCGTGGTGAACCTGCTGGAAGCCATCCGGACGGTGAAGCCCGAGGCCCGGTTTTATCAGGCTTCCACCAGCGAGATGTTCGGCAAGGTGCAGGCTATGCCTCAGGACGAGGAGACGCCTTTTTATCCGAGAAGCCCTTATGGGGTGGCAAAGCTCTACGGTCACTGGATCACCAAGAACTACCGGGAGAGCTACGGGCTCTACGCCTGCTCGGGCATATTATTCAATCACGAATCCGAACGGCGGGGCAAGGAGTTTGTGACGCGAAAGATCACGGACGCCGTGGCCCGGATCAAACTGGGGCTAATGGACTGCCTGGAGCTGGGGAATATGGACGCCAGGCGGGACTGGGGCCATTCCAAAGACTATGTGAAAGCCATGTGGCTCATGCTCCAGCAGCAAAAAGCGGAGGACTACGTGATCGCCACAAACGAGACCCGCACGGTGCGGGAGTTCGTGGAGCGGTCCTTTAAAGCCGCGGGCATGGAGATCCTCTGGCAGGGGAGCGGCGTTTCCGAAAAGGGCGTGGACAAAGCCACGGGCAGGACGGTGGTGCGGGTGAACCCCCAATTCTTCCGGCCGGCGGAAGTGGAAGTGCTGCTGGGAAATCCGGCCAGGGCGGAAAAAGAACTGGGCTGGAAGCGGGAAATCCTCTTTTCGGAGCTGGTGTCCCGCATGGTGAAAAACGATATGGAGCTGGTGGCCAAAGAGATCAGGGCGGCGGCCCTGTAACGAGGCAAAGACATGAAATCTCTCATCATCGGCGGCGCCGGGTTTGTGGGCAAATATCTGGCGAAAGAGCTGCAAAACGCGGGAGACCAAGTGGCCGTAACCAAGCTGCCCTTTGAAAGCGCGGATATTCCGGGCGCGGCCGTTTTTGATCTGGACATACTGGACGGAGAAGCTCTTCGTTCCCTGCTGGAGGCTGAACGCCCCGAACATATTTATCATCTGGCCGCCGTGAGCTCGGTGGCCCTCTCCTGGAAGAACCCCGCCCTCACCATCGACGTGAACGTGAAGGGAGCGGCCAATCTGCTGGAGGCGGTGCGGAATCTGCCCGATCAGCCCCGGGTGCTGCTGGTGGGTTCAGGGGAAGAATACGGGCGCGTGGGAGAAGGCGAGTGCCCCATTTCCGAAAGCGCGGCCCTTCGGCCGGGGAACATTTATGCGGCCACAAAGGCCTGCCAGAATATGCTGGGGTCCATTTACGCTTCCGCTTACGGCCTAGACGTGATGATGGCCCGGGCGTTCAATCACATCGGCCCCGGCCAGGCGTCCCTGTTTGTGGCGGCGGATTTTTGCAGGCAGGTGGCGGAAATCGAGGCCGGAACGAGGGAACCAATCATATCCGTGGGCAACCTGTCCGCCAAGCGGGATTTTTCCGATGTGCGGGACGTGGTGCGGGCCTACCGGCTCATACTGGAAAAGGGAAGGGCGGGGGAGACGTACAACGTGGGGAGCGGACGAGCAGTGTCCATTGAGCAGCTGCTCCAAATGATACTTGCCTTGGCAAAGCGCCCCGTTGCGGTGAAAACCGACGAAAGCCGTTTTCGCCCCGCGGACGTGCCCCTGATCGAGGCGGATGTGGCAAAACTTTATCGGGAAACGGGCTGGAAGCCCCAGATACCCCTTGAGCAAACGCTTGAGGAAACGCTGGATTTTTGGAGGGGAAAAACCGGAGCAAGGTAGGCCGGAGGGACGCGGATGCAGACTTTTAAAGAGATATACGAATACCGCCATATGATTGCGAGCCTTGTGAAAAGGGATCTCAGGGGCCGGTACAAGGGATCGGTTCTGGGGTTTTTGTGGACGTTTATCAACCCGCTTTTGCAGCTCTTGGTATACACGCTGGTGTTTTCAAAGATATTGAAATCGAATATCGACAAGTATTATCTGCACCTGTTTGTCGCCCTCATCCCCTGGATTTTCTTTTCTTCCTCCGTCACGGGCGGTTCAAATTGTGTGCTCAACCAGAAGGGGCTGGTGACCAAGATCTATTTTCCGGGAGGTTCTGCCCATTTCCCACGTCACCACCTGCTTTGTGAACATGCTCTATTCCTTTATCGTGGTCATCGCCGTGGTGGTGCTGTCGGGCGTGCCCTTAAACTTCGGGGCGCTCCTGTGCCTGCCGATCATCATGCTGGTGGAATACATACTGGCCCTGGGGCTTGCCCTGATCGTGTCCGCCTTTACGGTGTTTTTCCGGGATCTGGAATATATGCTGGGCATCTTGATGATGGTCTGGCAATTTCTAACGCCCGTCATGTATTCCATCAACATCATCACCTCTGAAGGCCTCAGGAGCATATTCATGCTAAACCCCATGACGCCCATCATCATCGCCTATCGGGATGTATTGTATTACGCAAAGCTCCCCGACCTTTCCACCCTGGCCATGGGAGCGCTGATGGGCGCCGCCGTGCTGGTGCTGGGGTTTTTGATTTTCGGCAGGCTGAAAAAGCGCTTTGCCGAAGAACTGTGAGGCGGCCATGAATGTGATCCGCGTCAAAGACGTGCATAAAAAATTTAAAATATACTTCGATAAAGGCGCAAGCCTGAAGGAAAAGCTGCTCTTTTGGAAGCGCAACAGGCACGAGGACATCTGGGTGCTGAAAGGCATCAACCTGGAAGTGGAAAAAGGGGAGGCGGTGGGGCTTATCGGCCAGAACGGCTGCGGAAAGTCCACTCTGTTAAAGCTGCTCACCAAGATCATGTACCCCGACAAGGGGACCATTGAGGTGGCCGGCCGGGTGTCCAGCCTGATTGAGCTGGGGGCGGGCTTCCATCCGGACATGACGGGCCGGGAGAACATCTACACCAACGCGGCCATATTCGGGCTGACCCGCAAAGAGATCGAGGCGCGGATGGAGGACATCATCGCCTTTTCCGAGCTGGAGGACTATCTGGACAGTCCGGTCCGGGTCTATTCCTCGGGCATGTATATGCGCCTGGCCTTTTCCGTGGCCATCAACGTGGACGCGGATATCCTCCTCATCGACGAGATTCTGGCCGTGGGAGACGCCAACTTTCAGACAAAGTGCTTCAACAAGCTCCGGGAGCTGAAAGCCAGGGGCGTGACCATCGTCATTGTGACCCACGACACGGGCGTGGTGGAAAAGTTCTGCGATCAGGCGCTCTGGATCAACGACGGCGTGGTGCAGGCCGAGGGCAAGTCAAAAGACGTGGTGGATCGGTACATGAAGTTCATGAACGACCAGCTCTATGAGCGGATGCAGGCGGAGGAAGACCAGCGCCAGGAAAAAGAAGCGGCGGAATGGGCGGCCCAGGAGGAAAAAGCAGGGCCGGATCCGGAAGCCGGGCAGGGAGAAAAAAAGCCCGAGGCCGCCATCGATTACAGCGCCAACCGATTCGGACTCATGAACGCGGAAATCACGGACGCGGGATTTTTGGATGAAAACGGGAATTACACCTATCTTTTAAGGGGAGGGGAGCCCGCCCGCCTGGAGATTCAATATAAAATCAACAAACCCATTGAAGAATATGTGTTTGGCATGGGCTTTTTTACAATGGATTCCGTCTGCATTTACGGCACCAACACAATGATTGACGGGCTTCATTATAAGGACGGGGATATTCCAAGGGCGGGCAGAGTGCTGTTTCATATAGACAAACTGCCGCTGCTTCAGGGGAAATACATTCTCCATGTCTCCATTGTGGACAGAAACGGCGTGCCTATGGACTACTGGCGCCGCTATGCGTATTTTGATGTGGTCGCCTACGATAGGGCTGTCGGTATCATGGAAATGCCCCATGAGTGGGCGCTGCTTCCGGCAGAGGCCGCTTCCCCCGGGCAGGCTGCGCAGCGCGCCCATGATCAGTGAGGAGGACGGTATGGAAAAGGACTTTACCTCGATTGAAGAAAAAGTGATTTATAAAAAGCTGACGAAGCATCTTTCGGATGGGAAATGAAGAAGCCGACGGATTTTTTTCGGAGAATGCCGCCGATGATTTTTTGATTAAAGGTGACGCTTCCTACGCAGAGCTTAAAAACATGCAATTACTCGTGAGGGATATCGGCCGCAGCCTGACCATATCGTTGAGCAATACCTGGAAAATCCCGCGTACTGTCCGTTGTATTCGCCAAAAAGGTTGTGTGGCCGCGATCATTTTCTGCAAAAGTGATGCAAGCTGATGAAATGGTACATCGAGCCGCCTGCTTCCAGCAGACGGAGTTTAACAGCGCGGTTGTTCCCCGCCATCCGAAAAAGCTGTCAAAATTGCAGCAGATGGTAAGGTTAAAACTGCATGCATCCTTAAAAGAAGAGACGGCCCGCCAAAGCAGGAGTATGCGCTGGATACGCTGGCGGAAATTCAACGTGGCGTGGAAGAAAAATACAAGCGCTTTCGCCAATGGGAAAAGAAATATCAGGAGATGGAACGGCGGATTTGTTCGGCTGATCAACAAGGAAAAAACATGAACATAGCCTTTGATGCCACTGCAATTTTCGGGCCCATGAGCAACCGGGGATCGGAATTACTGCTTTTTCCGCTTGGCTTAAAATATGGATCGATCGACCGACAAATCGATGTTTTTCTCAATCAGATGATACGATGAAGGATTCCTTGAGACACCCCCGAACGGCTTCGGGAAGACTTTTTACGGGGCGCCGATCACTTCTTCACAAAAGACAAGGCCTATCAGGATCTGATCGCGTACTGGTAAAAAAATACATCGCCCAAAATGAAATCGACGTGTTTAGGATCACTTCCCCTTTTGAGACGCAAATGCCCATTCATCAAAAGCGAGTGGTTTGCCGGCGCGAAGGTGGTCAAAAAGCTGGTGTACGACGTCATTCCCTACGTGATGAAAAGTCATTATCTTCCTTGATATGATTCCTATAACTGGTATATGGACTCCTCCAGGTGGCGAGATGGGCGGATAAAGTCCTTGTTATTCCCCAAAGCGTCAAAGACGATCTGGTGGAACACCTGAATTTTCCCCGAAGAACAGATATCGTCATCTGGGGCGCCTCGTCCGATATGTTCCGGGGAACTGGAGATCTCAGAGGCCAAAAGCTGCGCTGCGCGGCAAGTTCCGTATCATGGGCGATTTGCCATGTGCACGGGCGGGGACGACGAGCGGAAAAACATCGCGGGCTGATCAAAGCCTATGCGGACCTGCCAAAAGAATCCACAAGCAAAAATATCAGCTTGGTGGTCGTCGCAAGCTTCAGCCTGCTTCCGTCATCCGGCACCGCACGCTTGCGGACAAGCTGGGCGTGGCCGGACGGGTGGCGCTCACAAACTTTGTGAGCGACGAGGAGCTGGTGACGCTGTACAATCTGGCCACGCTGGTGGCTTTTCTCCTCCCAATATGAGGGATCTGGGGCTGCCGGTGGTGGAAGCCTGGGCCTGCGGACGCCCGTGCTCACCCAACAATTCGAGCTTGGCGCAGATCGCCGGAGACGCGGCCGCTGGTGAATCCTTTTGAAACAAAAGACATCACCCGGGCTCAGGGAGGCGCTTACTGCCGTTGACCTGGCGCGAGCTGACTGGAAAAGGCAGGAGGCGGCTGCAAAAACTTCGCGGGGAGAAGGTGGCCGACGCGGCGCCTCAGCTCGTTCGAGTGCTGCGCCGATGCCGGGTTCCGGTGAATGAGCGGCGGCTCCGGCTGGCCTATTTCACCCCTTCCCCCGTACAGTCGGGCATTGTGATTACAGCGCGGACATCCTGTCCGAGCTGTCAAAATATATGGACATCGACGTGTTTATCGACAAGGGCTATGGGCCCAAATGCGATTTACCCGATCATGTGCGCGTCACTCTATACCAAGTTTAAGAAGCGCAGGTATTATACGACCGGATTTTATATCAGGTTGAACCCGGAATTTCTCATTACGCTACGTACCTCATGTTAAAAAACACGGGGGAATCGTGGTGCTGCACGATTTGAATATGCGGCGGCGTTATCCTGAACAAAGCCTTTTTTCGGGAAGGAAGCATTTCCGGATCTCTACTAAAGCCGCTCTGCTGGAGGACTACCCCCATCAGGAGGTGAGAGAAATTCTCCGGCGCGCGCAAAAGGAGATATTTCGCGGCCACCCAATCGATTTATGAGCTAGAGCTGAACGGGATCGTCACCAATTATGCCCAAAAATAATCGTGCACAGCAGGGGAAGCCAAGGAAAAAGCTTCGGCAAAAAAACATCGGCAGGCAGGTGCAGGTCATTCCCCTCTACGCGAAAAATAAAAAAGGCTGCCCGATGTGGGCGAAGCAAAAGAAAGCTGGGGCTGAGCGAGGACAAGATGATCTTCGCGTCCTTCGGGCTTATTCATGTTCCAAATTTACCCTGCCGCTGGTGGAAGCGTTTGCCCGTTTGTCAGAGGAATATGAAAATGCCCGTTTGTCTTTGTGGGTAAACTGGCGGAGATCAAGGAGCGGTTTGACAGCAAAGTGGCCGAACACGGCCTTTTCGGCGCTGAAAGTGACCGGATATGTGAATATTGATGAATTTACGGATTATATCGACGCCACGGACGTATGCCTCAACCTGCGCTGGCCCTATAACGGGGAGACCAGCGGCAGCCTGATGCGGATATTGGCAAAGGGAAAATGCGTGGTGGTAAACAACATCGGGAGCTTCGGGGAACTGCCGGGTGAAGCCTGCGTGAAGCTCCAAAGCGTGAAAGAGATGACCCCGGAAGAGGAAATCGCCGAGATTTACGGCGCCATGAAGCGCCTGGCCGGCCAGAAAGAGCTGCGGGAGGCTATCGGGCAAAGCGCCAGAAGGTATGCGGAAACCACACTGGATCTCAAGCTGGTCGCAAAGGAATACGCGGACTTTATCCTGCGAGACGATGCGCCCGATACGCTGGCGGAAAAGGATTTGGCATCCATCGCCGCCCGCGTGGCTTTGGAAAAGTATACAAAAGAACAGTGCCGCCTGCTGGCCAAGACCCTGGCCTCTGGAATGGAAAGTGAAAAAGATTCTCTGGAAGTCCCAAAAGGGTAGACAGAACAGACGAAACGGGCAGCTTTTTCGGATTTGGGAAAGCGCCGCAAAATGAGCGGGAGGTGACTATGGAAAAAATCAAAGCACGATTATCCGGCTGGTGGAAAGGGACAAGCCTTTCCGATAAGGTGCTGATATTTTTCGGCGTCTGCGGCGCGGCGTTTGCCACCTACTATATCTTTGTAAACTCCTATATGGACTTCAACTCGGACACGGCCACCGCCAACCTTCTGGCGCGGGAGCAGATGACGACGGGGCAGTTCTTCCCCAAGACCTGGGGATACGGCAACGAAGTCTGGTTTATATTCTTCAACGTGCTCATGATCCCCCTCTCCCTTCTCGTGAAGGATCAGTTTTTGCTCCGGGCCGTCTCTGTTTTTCTGGTGACGGCGCTTACGGTCTTTCTCATCTGGTATGTATTCAAAAAGCTGCTGAAGAGCCGCGCATACCGGGTGTTTATCCCCATTTATTTTATGGGGACCTCCTTTGTCACGTCGTACACCCTGTTTGGAGAAGCGGCTTACGGGTTTTTTCTGATGCAGCAGCTGCTTACGATTTTGTTCGGTATCTCCTCGGTGGATGAAAATTTTAAAATCCGGAAAAAGCATTTCATCGCATTCTGCCTGATTGTCTTTTATTTCTCGATGCGCTCTTTTCGAACGCTTCTCTCCGTGGCGTTTCCTGTGGCGCTGGGCGTGCTGATGCTCTATCTGATCGACAACCGGCGCATGGACCGGGAAGCCTCGGCCGCGGCGTTTAAACGCATATTGAAATGGGGTCTCCTGTTGTGCGGGGTGGTGGTCGCGGGGTTCCTGATCAATAAAAAGATCACGGCGGCCTGCACGGTCTATCAGGGAGCCGCCAGTTTTCGGACGGTGGATTACGCGGGGGGAACGGGTCTTTTTAAAAATATTTCCAACCAGCTGATGCAGGTCTTAAGCATATTTGGCTATCAGGAGGGTGTGAAGGTCCTATCGAAAGACGGGGTGTTCATGCTGCTGCGCATGGTCATCGCCGTGGTGCTCACCATGGTTTTCCCCGTGCTTATGACCAGAAAATATAGAGAACAGAGCCTGGCCATGAGGCGGTACATACTCATCGTATGGCTGCTCCTGGCCGTGAACCTGGCGCTGCTGCTCTTTACACAGATGGGCGGGGAGAACGCCATGCGTTATATATTGGTCAACGCGCTGTTTCTCCTGACCCTTTCGGCCTGCTATATCTATGAGTATATGCTGAAGGGCAACGCGCCGGTGGTGCGCTTTTTCGTCATACTCTGCGTGGCCGCGGTGCTCATGTATCAGCCTGCCAATCTGTTTTTGGAACGGATTCAAAAAAACCAAGCCGTCAAAGCGGCCAACAGGACGCTTCAGCAAGAGCTTTTGGACAGAGGGCTCACCTTTGGCTACGCCACTTACTGGAACGCCCACCGATACTCCGTCCTTTATAATTTTGAGCCGGAGATTGCGGCCATCTCTCTTGCCGATTATGAGCCGGATTTCTGGCTGACCACTTCAAGAGTATATCGGCCCGATTACAACGAGGGCGATACGTTTATACTGTTTGGCAATGCCCAGACGCCGGATGAAGAGGAACAAGCCCGGCTGGAGGAAAAGTTTGGCGCGCCCAAGGAAATATTTACCTGCCGCACTGATACCGTCTACGTGTATGATTATAATATCTCAGAGCGATTCCTTTATCACATCACAGATAAACCGCGGGAGCTTTTGGGAGATATGGCGCACAGTGAAAATGCAACGGTGCGGCCGGGCGGCGATCTGCTCCTGCACCGGATAGACGTGTTATACGGACCCTACCTCACCTTGGAGGCGGGGACGTATACCCTGGAGATTGAAGCAAAAAGCGCAGATCCCTTTGAAATATGGATTACCAAAAACACCGGGCAGACCATTCTCCAAACCTTTACCATGGAGGAAACGAGGCAAAGTTTCGTATTCAGATTGGATAAGAAAACGAGCTCCGTGGAATTTGTGATCCGCAATCTGACGGACGGCAGCATCACGGTGAAATCCGTAAAACTTTCCCTGGCGGAATGAAATCGGGAGGGTCCTATGATACCATTTAATATCCCGCCCCATGTGGGCGGCGAAGAAGCCTGCATTGCGGAGGCCATCGCGTCCCATCAGATATGCGGAGACGGGCGCTTCACAAAAAAATGCGGCGAATGGATGGAAGAGCGGTTCGGCGCCAAAAAAGCGCTCCTCACCACCTCCTGCACCCACGCTCTGGAACTGGCCGCATTATTGTGCGGCGTCGGGCCGGGGGACGAGGTGATCATGCCCTCCTACACGTTTGTGTCGGGAGCCAACGCCTTTGTGCTCCGGGGGGCGAAGATCGTGTTTGTGGACATCCGCCCCGACACCATGAATATGGACGAAACCCTGGTGGAGGCGGCCATTACGGGAAAAACGAAGGTGATCGCCCCCATGCACTACGCGGGCGTCTCCTGCGAGATGGACGCCATTCTGGACATCGCCCGGCGGCATCACCTGCTGGTGGTGGAAGACGCGGCCCAGGGCGTGATGGCCTCCTATAAGGGCAAGGCTCTGGGGACGATCGGCGACCTGGGGTGTTACAGTTTCCACGAAACCAAAAATTACAGTATGGGCGAAGGCGGGGCGCTTCTCATCAACAACGAACAATTCATCGAGCGGGCGGAGGTGCTCCGGGAAAAGGGCACGGACAGGAGCCGGTTTTTGCGGGGTCAGGTGGACAAGTACACCTGGGTGGACATCGGCTCCTCCTACCTCCCAAGCGAGCTCAACGCGGCGCACCTGTACGCCCAGCTGGAACAGGCGGAGCGGGTGAACGAAGACCGGCTCCAAAGCTGGAACGCTTATTACGAGGCGTTTCTGCCTTTAAAGGAAAAAAGCTTGCTGGAGTTACCCGTGATACCCGAAAACTGCCGGCACAACGCCCATATGTTTTACGTGAAGACGGCGGATTTAACTGAGCGCACCCGCCTCATCGCCCATTTAAAGGAGCGGGGCGTGCAGGCGGTGTTCCACTACATCCCTCTCCACTCCGCTCCGGCAGGACCGGGCTCGGGACGGTTTTTCGGAGAAGACCGACACACCACGAAAGAGAGCGAACGGCTTTTGCGGCTGCCCCTCTATTACGGACTGGAAGCGGAAGACAGAAAGCGGGTCGCGGAGTGCGTCAAAGAATTTTTTGAGTAAGCGAGGAGAAGGGAACATGAAAGGAATCATACTGGCCGGCGGTTCGGGCACCCGGCTTTACCCCATCACCCGGTGCGTATCCAAGCAGGTGCTGCCCGTCTACGACAAACCCATGATCTACTACCCTCTTTCCACCCTCATGCTGGCGGGCATACGGGAGATCCTGGTGATCTCCACCAGAAGGGACCTCCCCGCCTTTCAGGAGCTGTTGGGAGACGGGACGGATCTCGGGCTTTCCTTTGAGTATGCCGTGCAGGATGAGCCGAACGGTCTGGCCGAAGCCTTCATCATCGGGGAAGAATTCATCGGAAATGACACGGTGGCGCTGGTGTTGGGAGACAACATCTTTTACGGGAGGGGGTTCACGGGCGTGCTCACCCGGGCGGCGGCGCTGGAAAAAGGCGCCGTGATCTTTGGCTATACGGTGCAGAATCCTTCCAACTTCGGGGTGGTGGAGCTGGACGAAAAAGGGAGGGCGCTGTCCATTGCGGAAAAGCCCAAACGGCCGAAATCGGATTATGCCGTGCCCGGGCTGTATTTTTACGACAATCAGGTGGCGGGCATCGCAAAAAGTATTGCGCCTTCCAAACGGGGAGAGCTGGAGATCACGGCGGTGAACAACGAATACCTGAAAAGAGGGGAGCTGCGGGTGGAGCTTTTCGGCCGGGGCATGGCCTGGCTGGACACGGGCACTCACGATTCCCTGCTGGAAGCTTCCCAGTTTGTGTCCATCGTGCAGAAGCGTCAGGGGCTGTATGTGGCCTGCGTGGAGGAGATCGCTTACAGAAGGGGTTACATTTCGGCGGACAAGCTCTATGAACTGGCCCGGCCCATGCTCAAAACGGAATACGGCCGATATCTCATGCATATTGCGGAGGAGAAATGAAAAACCTGCTGGTGACCGGCGGCGCCGGGTTTATCGGATCCAACTTCATCAAATACGTCCTTGCCGAGCGGGAATACAACATCGTCAATCTGGATCTGCTCACTTACGCCGGCAATCTGATAAACCTGAAGGAAGTGGAAAGCCATCCGAACTATCGCTTTGTGAAAGGGAATGTCTGCGATAAAAAGCTGGTGTTCCGTCTGTTCGGGGAATTTTCCATAGACGGAGTGGTGAACTTCGCCGCCGAATCCCATGTGGACAGGAGCATACTCGAGCCCGAAGCCTTCATCCGGACGAACGTCCTCGGCACGCAGGCGCTGCTGGAAGCAGCCACCTGGTTTTGGAAGACGGACTCGGAGGATAAATACAGCCGGGAGTATCTGGAAGGGGTGAAATTCCTCCAAATTTCCACGGATGAAGTCTACGGCACCCTGGGAGCAGAGGGGAAGTTCACCGAAGCCACGCCCCTGGCCCCCAACAGCCCCTATTCCGCCTCCAAAGCGGCGGCCGACCTGCTGGTGCGCTCTTACGCGGAGACCTTCGGCCTCCCCGTGAACATCACCCGCTGCTCCAACAACTACGGCCCCTATCAGTTCCCCGAAAAGCTCATCCCCCTCATGATCCGCAACTGCAAGGAGGGGATGCCCATGCCGGTGTACGGCGACGGCAGGCAGGTGCGGGACTGGCTCCACGTCTTTGACCACTGTTCGGCCATACTGGCCGTGCTGGAAAAGGGAAAGCCGGGGGAAGTGTACAACGTGGGCGGGAGCAACGAAAAGGCCAACATCGAGATTGTACGGCTCATACTGAACCGGCTGCAAAAAAGCGAAGACCTCATCCAGTATGTGCAGGACAGGCCGGGGCACGACAGGCGCTACGCCATCGACCACTCAAAAATCACAAAAGAGCTGGGCTGGCGGCCCGTCCATACCTTTGAGGAGGGGATGGAGGAGACCATCGGCTGGTATCTGAAAAACGAGGGCTGGCTTTCCTCCGTCACCTCGGGGGAATATCTGAGTTATTATGAGGAGATGTACAGCCGAAAAGTGCGGCGGGTAAACAGGCAGAAACAGGGTTCGGGTTCAGATTAATGGAGAGGGCGGGTATGGAGTTGAAAAAATTCAGTAAAAACAGCACTGCTCTCATTAAAGGCATTGCCGTCACGCTGCTTTTGATTCATCACGGCCTGAACCCGGCCGTCCACACGTTCTCCCTGATTTTGAGCGACTCGCCCGCCTATCAGGATGGAATTGTGCTCCTCTCCAAACTCTGCATCTCCCTGTTCTTTGTGATGAGCGGATATGGCATGTACCTTTCCTATGACAGGCAGGAAAAGAAAGACGTGAAGAACACTCTGCTCTTCGTCGCCCGGCATATTTTAAAGCTGTTCTTCATGATGGCCATGGTATATCTGTTGTTTGTGCCTCCGGGCGAACTGTTTGGCCGGGCCATGGCAGACAGGTATGCCGGCCATTTTGTGAAATATATGATTCTCGATATGACCGGGCTGGCAAGCCTGTTTGGGACACCCCTCTTTAATACTCCGACCTGGTATTTTTCCCCGCTTCTGGTGTTTTACCTGGCGACGCCCTTCTGGTACCGGGTGGTCAAAGCCCTGTCCCGGGTGAAGGGCCTTCCTTGGCTCTTACTGCTGGGAACGGGTGTGGCGGCCGCGTTTTATCCCGGATTTCAATGGCTGCTCGTCTATTTTGTCCCGTATTTTGCAGGGTTGGTGGCGGCCGGGAGCAATTATTTTGAGTGGGCGGCCGGACTCCTGAGAGAGAAGCAAGCCGGGCGGGCGCTGAAGCTGTTCCTCTATCTGGCGGGCATGGGTGCGTTTCTCTATGTGCGCTTATTTCTCATCGGCGGAAAGGGCATCTACTTTCAATATGATTGGATATTATGCCTGTTGGTCATCCCCGCGGCCTTCGAATACATTCCTGAAAAATCATTTCCGGGCAGGCTCCTTACGGAGCTTGGGGAAGAGAGCGCACACATATTTCTCATTCATGGCTTTGTGCAGTGTTACTATTTTGAAAAGTGGGTCTACTCTGTGAAATACGGTGTGCTGGCCGTGGCTCTTTGCCTGTTCCTTTGTTACCTGCTCTCCCGCCTGGTGCAAAAAATCAAAGAAGTCTCCCATTATGCGCGTCTCGAGGAGAGCATTTTAAAGACGGACGGTAAAACGGCGCTGGCCTTTGTCGGCTGGGTGCTGATGGTCGTGACGGCTTTGTGCATCTGAATTTGTATTATACGGAACAGGATGTTATAATTAATTTTATAAATCGATATGGACGGTAAAGAAAAGAGATGTCTGTTTTGCGAAAAAGAAAGGAATATGGCGGTTATCTCCCCCTGGGAAGGCGCATACAACATCTATTCCTGCCGTAAATTTTTTGGCGTACCAGACGGGGCTACCTGATCGCCGGGTCTCCCGGGGATTCTGACGCAGAGATCTCCTTTTCTTCCGAACGTGGCCTGTACTTTCTTTTTAACGGCAGGGAGTGACGCACAAAGAACCCGCAGCCCTTTTTCTTAAAGGTCCTTACTTAGAACCCGCGGGATTAGCCGGGGTATCCCATACCTGAGGGGTTAGGTTTTGCATAATCGCTTTGGATGCTGAATATGAGAAGGGAAAAACCAATGCAGCAAAAAAAGTTTATTATTTTTGGAACGGGGGATTTTTCGGATCTCCTGTACGAGATGATCGTTTATAAACTGGGCAGAGAGGTGGCCTGTTTCTGTGTGGACCGGAAATACATCACAAGCGAAGCGATTAAAGGCATCAAGGTGGTGGCTCTTGAAGAACTGGCGGACATTTGTTCGCCTTCCGAACATACGGTGGCGCTTGGTTTTAGCGGAAAGGACATGTTTACCACCAGGGAAAAAAAGTTCCGAGACCTGAAAGACATGGGCTACACGCTGGAAAATCTGATATGGCCGGGTACAGAGCCTTTTTGCCATTTGGGAGAAGGAAATATCGTATTTCAAAATGTGAGCGTAGGGAGCTTTTCCTCCATGGGTGATGGCAATGTATTGTGGCAGGGGGTGGTGTTGCCTCACCACAATACATTAGGCAGTTTTAACCGCATGGCTCCGTCGGCCGCTCTTTCGGGTTATGCAAAGGTCGGCAACCACTGCTTTTTAGGTAACCATTCCATTGTGAAAAACAGGGTGGCTATTGCAGACTGGACGCTGGTGGGGGCGGGGGCCTATATGACCAAGGATACGGAACCGGAAAGCGTGGTGGTGCCGCCCCGCTCTTATCCATTGGAAAATAAGCGGAGTATAGACTTTGATTTATAGGAGAAGGAACAGAACATGAAGCTATCCATTGTGATCCCCTGCTATAACAGTGAGCAATCCCTTGGAGAAGTGGCGCAGGGAGCGGTCAAAGAGGCCGAGAAGCTGGGACTTGATTATGAGCTTCTGCTGATAAACGACTGTTCGTCCGATCGGACTCTGTCTGTCATCAAAGACCTTTGTGCCCGGGACGAAAAGATCAAGGGGATATCTTTTTCAAAAAATTTTGGACAATCCTCCGCTATACTCGCCGCCTTTGGCAAACTGACGGGAGATCTTGTGCTGTGTATGGACGATGACGGGCAGTCCCCGATACAGTGCCTCCCCGCCATGCTGGAAAAGCTGGAGGAGGGTTACGATGTGGTCTACGCCAAATACGACTCTTTCCACAAGAGCCTTTTTAGAAAATTTGCGTCCAAGGTAAACTCCTTTATGGCCTCAAAACTGACTTCAAAGCCAAAACATATTTCTGTGGCCAGCTTTTTCCTGATGCACGCTTTTGTTGCCAAGAGTGTGATCGGTTATGCCGGGCCGTATCCCTACTTGAGCGGCCTGATCTTTAGGGTCACTGCCAACGCGGCGAACGTGCCCGCCCCCATCAGGCCAGAAAATACGGTAAATCCGGATATTCTTTTCAGAAACTTTTCCTTGTGGCTAAACGGCTTTACCGCCTTTTCCGTAAAAGCCGCTCCGGATAGCCTCGGTACTTGGATTTATCACCTCTATCGGCGGGTTCGTCTACGGTGTTTATACGGTCGTGCGAAAACTGTTGAAGTGGGACATTGCCATTAGCTACAACTCCCTGGTCGCCCTGGTAACCTTTATCGGCGGGATCATACTTTTGTGCCTGGGGCTGATCAGAATACATCGGCAGAAGCTATATTCTGCCCAGCAACTCTCCTCAATACATCATACGTGAAACAATGAATTTGAAAGAAGAGTGATTATGAAGAAGATTATGGTCGTGGCCGGAGAGACGGCAGGTCTGCCTGGTGAAAAAAGGCGAAGGATAGGGCACTACGTCATATGCTCCAATCTTTATGAGATTCCCCCGCGTTTCCCCGTGCGGACGCTTGCGAAGTGGCGGACGTGCTGGACAAGGAGAAAAAACCTTAAAATCGCCGAGCAGTATATGCCCGACGCGGTGATCACCGACCAGAGCGACATTGCCGTGCCCGGTGGCTTATGTCAACGAACGCCTGGGCCTTCGGGGCATCAGACGGCGCTCGCCAGCCTTTACAAACAGGAGTATGAGATGCGCGAGTTTTGCCGCGCCCGGGGGTATTCCGTGCCTGAGTGCAAGCTGTGCCGCACACCCGAGGAAGCGGCGGAGTTTTAAAGAGGGCGGGGATCAGATCATCATCAAGCCCATCGACAGCCAAGCGGGGAGGGCGTGTTCTGAATGCGAAGTGAAGAGGATATCCGCCAGCATTTGAAAAAAGCATGAGTTTTCCAACCGAGAGAAAGTGGTTTTGGCGGAGCAATATATACGGGGAGAAGAATTCTCCGTGGATGGATTGTGCGTGGAAGGGGTTCAGCATCCTCTGGCGATCTCGGAAAGAGCATTACGCCTATAATCCCAATATGGCGAAAACGCTATTCTTCTCCCATGCGGATCCAGAGTACGATTACGAGCTTTTGCGCCGACAGAATAAAACCCTGGTGGAAGTGGCTGGTCTCCCTTTCGGTCTCACCCATGCGGAATATAAATTCCAGGACAGGCGGTATTATCTCATCGAGATTGGTGCAAGGAGGTGGATCCAATATCTCCGGCAAGGTGACCCCCTATATGTCAGGGATTGATCACTATGCATGCCTCATTCGCCAGGCGCTAGGCCAGTCGGTGCAGGTGGATGTGGAACAATGCTTACGGAAAACACAGACCGTTATGCAGTATTGAGCTTTTTGAATTTGGAGAGGGAACAGTGGCGCGGGTGGAGGGCCAGGAGTTGCTGGAAAAGCCTGCCGAACATCATTGACGCTTTCAGCTGAACGTGAAGCCGGGAGATGTGCTCAAAAATCCTGAGTTCAGCAGGCAGAGGCCAGGGCATTACATCGGGGTGGGCATTTCCCGGGGTGAAGTGGAAGCGCTCATGGAAAGAATCGACAAGAGCGTGCGGGTATTTTTAGAATAGGAGGAATATGGAGGAGATTCAGAAAAAAATCATTGAATATATTCGGAAGAACCGAGTGTCTACAGAAGGTGGCGGATTGCCTTGGCAAATCGGGGGTGGTGGAGGACGTGCTGCCCATCAACCGGGGCCACTTTCGGGTGGGAAAAATTAATATTACACCTATGGCATCGACGAAACCGCTTGGTTTGTCCATGAGCAGATCAGGCGGTGTGAGCCGGGGGATGTGGTGGTGGTAGACTCCATCAACTGCAATAAGCGTTCGCTTTTCGGCGAGCTGGTGGCCAAGTTTGCACTGCTTTATAGGGGAGGCTACTGCCATTGTGGCGCTGGGCAATGTACGAGATGCCAGCGATCTCGTTAAACAAAACTGCGGTTTGGATGAAAGGCGTCAGCCCGTGGGATGCTTTATGATTCCTCCGCAAAAGAAGGATTATGAGGAGATCGTTTCAAAATATCGCAAGCCCTTTGAAGGGGCGATCGCCGTATGTGATGACACAGGCGTGGTGCTCATTCCAAAGAACAGCAGACGGAGGAGTTCTATAAGAAGCTGGAATTCATCGAGGAGCAGGAAGACATTTGGTTTGATTGTATCGACAGGGCAAAATGGGATACTTTTGAAGTGGTATGCCTGAAACGGTATTTGAAAGAAAACCAGAAATGAATCTTTTTCGTAAAGATGAGAAATCAGTACAGATGATCGGCCTTTTTTTGGCAACGCTGCTCCAGAGTGCAGCCAGTCTTTTTATGAAGCTGGCTTCAGCTCAGAAAGGCGGCTTTACCTCCCTGTGTTTGTTCTATTACGGTGTTCCCTCTTATGTCTGGGTGTTTATGCCGTGGCCCGCAGCAACTGCTGTTGGAAAAGATGCAGCTTTCGTGGCCTATCTGAGCAACGGGCTGCTATGTGTTTATGTTTATTTGGGCGACCGTGATCTTTAGGGAAAACGCGTCTCCTTTGGTCAAATAGCAGGCTGCGCTTTATTCTGTCGGGTATCGTGGTGAAAGTCCTTGAGGATTAGCAGCCTTTTTATGGCCCTTGGAGCCGTTTTTATCGCAGCCATCGCCCAAGTGTTCCTGAAAAAGGCGGCTATGCGGGGCGAAAAGAAGATTTTAAGAAAAATTCTTTAATATAAAGGTGATTATCGCCTATTTTTTCATGTTTTTATCCACCTTTATTAATCTGATTGCCTACTCGAAAACATCGATCTGCGCTACGCACCCGCCATTAGGGCCACGGGTTTTATACTGATCCCCGTGTTCTCTCATATATTCTTTGGCGAAAGACCCACGCTCCGCAAAGTGATCGGCACTGCCCTCATCCGCGGGTGTGCTGATCTCCGTACTATTTTAAATTCAGAAGCGCATGGATTTGATATCGGCACCAAATAAAATCCCCCGACAGAGTTTTGATTAAAGGATGCATGCAGAAATATGGTCTTAGTCCGTCAGATCTTTGAAAGCAGCGCGTCCAGCTCATCGTCTATTTCGAGGTGAAACTGCACGCCCAGCATCTGGCTTTTGTATTCCAGCCCTTCGATGGTGCCGTCCGCCGTCCGGGCGAGCAATTGAGACCTGTCCGGCGCGCCGTTTATCCGGCCAGTTGTGCATGGTGGCGGCGCGGATGGCTTGTTTGCCCAGGGTGTAAACCGGCTGCCGGGAGAATCTCCACCGCATGTTCCCGGCCTTGTCCGCGTCCGTCCGGGTGGGCTGGCAATCCCAATGGTGAGCCACGGGCAGGGTGAACATGTAGTTCTCCCGTTTCATGATCTCAAAAAGTTCGGCGGCGCCACCGAAGGATTTCTGCTTTCCATTTCGTCTCGTATGCGGAAATAGGCCGCGATCGCCTGCATGCCAAGGCAGATGCCCAGCATTTTTGCCCGCATGATGGGCGTACTCCACCGCCGATGTGATAGGGCCACATCTTCCGCCCGCCGCAGATCAAAAAGGCATCGCACAGCTCGAGCACCCCGGGCGGAATGTGCCGTCTTCCCCCAGCACGCCCAGGAATGCCGCCGTTTTGCAATGCGCTTGACGTAGGCGTTTATAAAGAGATATTGATCCCCGCCAGGGTCATCGTTTTCAAACAGCCGGGCGCTTCCCAGTATGCCGATTATCTTCACGGTTCCACCCCCGTCAGGTCAAAATCCGGTATAAACGTCTCGTCCGCAGCCGAAAGCTCCTGCACGAAACCGTCTTCGATGCCCGAGCCGAACAGGTATTCTTCCGCCGCCTCCGCTTCCTCCGCCGTGAGGGGACGCATGAGCTCGGGGAAAGGGCAGGATCGGACGGGGTGTACTGGCTCATGAGGGCTCACGAGCACGCTTCCGCAGGAAAGCTCAGCTTATCAGTCGATCACCCCGAAGGTATTCGGGAGGTTGCCGAGCAGCACCAGATGGCGGATTAAAAGGCCTTTTTCAGCATGCCCGCCTCGTCCTGCTCGCAGGCTCCACTTGGTCATACATCTCATAGATGGCTGCCTTGGCCCGCTCGGGGTAGTCTGCCGCGCCCGAATATTTGAGCGCCGGCTCGGAAAGGCGTATTTCATGTCGGGCATATAGACGTCTATTTTCCCCTTAAGCGTTTTTAAAGCGGCGGGAGAGTCGTAGCCGCCGGTGTTGTACACCACGGGCACGGGCAGCTTTTTTTTGAGCGCCTCCCCGATGGCCCAGGTGAACTGGGTGGGGCTTACTAGGAAGATGTTGTGCGCACCGAGATCAATCAGGTTTTGGAAAATGGCCCGAAGCCCTTCGATACTCACGGCTTTTCCGAAGTTTTCATGGCTGATTCGATGGTTCTGGCAAAAGACGCATTTCAGCGGGCAGCCGGAAAAAAACACGGTTCCCGAACCCCGGGTGCCGCTCACGGGCGGCTCCTCATAAAAGTGGAGCGCCGCCCGGGCCACCACGGGGAGCAGGGGCATCTGGCAGACCCCTTCCCCAAGGGTTTCGCTTCGCTCCCCGCCGCACCGGCGGGGGCAGGCTGTGCACTCCATATCAAGTCACCTGGAAAAGGTAGAATTTCAAATAATCCGTTTCCTCCACCCCAAGGAGGATGGGATGGTCGGGCGCCTGCCCGCGGGCTTCGATCTGGCGGAGGGAGACCCCCGCGTCGGCCGCGGCGTTTTTCAGCATGCGCACGAACATGGGCTCGCTGGCAAAGTGGGAACAGGAGCAGGTGGCCAGATACCCGCCCCGCTTCAAAAGGCGCATGGCCTTGCCGTTGATTTCCCGGTAGCCTCCCATGGCGGAGAGCATGGTCTTCCGGCTCTTGGTAAAGGCGGGCGGGTCTAGGATGATGAGGTCATATTGACGATGCTCGGATAAAAGGCGGGGCAGCAGGTCGAACACGTCTTCGGCTAAAAACTCAATGTCCATGTCGTTCAAGCGGGCGTTCTGTCTGGCCATCTGAAGGGCGCTTTCGCTCACGTCCGCCGCCGTCACGCTCTCCGCGCCGCCTTTTTTGGCGTTTAAGGCAAAGGAGCCGGTGTGGGTGAAACAGTCCAGCACCCGCTTGCCTTTGGCCAGATTGGCCGCCGCCAGACGGTTGTATTTCTGGTCGAGAAAATAGCCCGTCTTCTGGCCGTTTTCAAAGTCCACCTGATAGGCGATGCCGTTTTCGGTGATGCGGGTAAAGGTTTCGGCGGGAAGGGGCCTGTCCGGCAGGGGAAACCAGCCCTTGTATTCTTCGAGACCCTCCTTTTGCCGGAGAGACACGTCGTTTCGTTCATAGACGCCTTTAATGGCAAAACCGTCTTCCTCGATGATGCGAACGAGGAGGGGGAAGAGCAGGCCTTTTATGGCGTCTGTGCCAAAGCAGAGGGACTGGGTCACAAGCACGTCCTGAAACAGATCGGCCGTGAGGCCGGGAAAGTAGTCCGCTTCGCCGAAGAGCACCCGGCAGCAGGAGAGGTCGTTTCCCATGACGGTTTTCCGGTATTCCCAGGCGTGGCGCAGGCGGCGCTCAAAAAAGGCCGCGTCGAACCTGTCGTTGGCGTTTTTTGAGATGATGCGCACTGAAATTTTGGAAAACCGGCTGTAAAAGCCCGTGCCCATATATTTGCCTTTTTCCGAAAGCACGTCCACCAGACTTCCGTTCTCCGGCTCGGCGGAAAAGGAGCGGATTTCTTCCCCGTATACCCAAAGATGCCCTTCCAAAAGGCTCTTTTCCGCTTTTTCGTTAATGATCGCGCTGACAAAATCCCTGTTTGTTTTCATATGCTGATTATACAGTATTCCGGCTCAAATAAAAAGCCGCCTCATCGGCAGCTTTTGCAGATTCCCTTCACAATATACTGTCGGCCCGTGATGGAGATACCCGACCGCGCCTCCACCGCTTCGTCGAACAACGCCAGTTCAGGCATCTCGAAGTCGAACACCCTTCCGCACCGCTCGCACACCGCATGCCCATGTTCCCTGGGGTTGCCGTCAAACCGTTCGCCCCCCTCCTGAAGGGAGAGCTTTTGCGCCTCTTTATTTTCCACCAGCAGGTTCAGGTTTCTGTACACAGTGCCAAGACTCAGGTTGGGCAGCCGCTCTTTGAGCAGCAGGTACAGCTGCTCGGCGGAGGGATGGCTTTTCGTCTCGGCAAGCGCGTTTCTGATCATCTCACGTTGCCTCGAATACTTCATAGCTTGTCTCCAAATTCAATAATAGTTAAAACGGCAAAACCTCTGTTTTGCAAAACTAAATTGCGATGACCACAAGACAATCTTCTGAAATCAGCCCCGCTCGTCCGTATGCAGCTCAAACATCCGATCCTTATACCAAAAAGAATAGAGCTTGCCGCCGAACAGTCCGTTTTCAAGCGCGCTCCCCGTAATGGTTTCGTCGGGGGCGAACCCTTCGGAAAAAGGGCACCCGGTCAAGCAAAAAGCGCACGCTGTCCGCAGTGTCTTCCGGGGCATTTCCTCATATACCCGGCTTAGGGGAACGCCTTCCAAACAAGAATCTTCCCGGCGTTCATACCAGCAGGCGGGCGCTTTGGAATCATAAGTGAACCAAAAGTCTTTCAAAAGACTGTATTCAAAACAACAGCAATCATCCGGCGGGAAAGAGACGTACGAGAGCCCGCCCAGGGCCTTGTTTGCGTGGGAAAAGGGCTTGCTCAAATACGCTAAGGCTTCCAGGCTCAATAACAAGTCGAGAAGTTCCCCGGTTTTGGAGACAGGCGTCAGCGAATCGGATAGTTCCCGGGAGAGATCCCCTCCCTCTGCGCCGCAAAGCAAAAACGTCACCATCGAAAGCAAGAAGCAAAGTGGTTTTTTCATCTCGAAACCCCATCTTTACGAATGATGATATTTTATTGCCGCACCGAAACCGTCAGAGCGAAAAACTCTGAGGCGATGCGAACAAATTGCTTTTACGCTTTCTGACCCTCTTATCCACTAATCCCAATATGGTGTTGCCACATATCATATTATAATATAAAAACGGGAATTTGGCTATATCATCAGTGTATTTATTTATGTAATTCATGTATAATTATAGAAATATAACCAGCGGGGCCGCCGAACGGCGGAGGCGCGTCTTTTGAAGAAGACAAAGCGCCTCCATTCTTGACGGCCGGGGAGGAAATGATGAAACTGATCGGAGTGGACGTAGGCACCACGGGCTGCAAAGCCGCGCTTTACAGCGCCGAGGGGCGGCTCGTCGCCCAGGAATACCGGGAATATCCCCTGATATTGACGGGCGGGTTTTTGGAACTCGATCCCCTGCTTGTATACGATTCCGTCTGCGCCTGCCTCAGAGGGGTGGCGGACAAGGTGGGAAGCGAAGGGGCGGCTCTGGCCATATCGGCCATGGGAGACACTTTTACACCCCTCGATGCGGCGCAAAAGCCCCTTATGAACGCCATCGTCTCCTTCGACAGCCGGGCGGACGCGGAGGCAAAGGAGCTGGAGGAGCGGTTCGGGCGGCGGGCGATCTTTTCCAAAACGGGGCTTCCTTCCTATTCCATGTACCCCGGCCCCAAAATACTCTGGCTTAACAAAAACAGGCCGGAGATTCCGGCCAAGACCTGGAAATACCTCTGTTTTGAGGAATACATCCTGTTAAGGCTGGGGGCGGAGCCCGCGGCCAGCCACTCCATGCTGGCCAAATACATGCTTTACGACGCGGAGAAAAACCGCTGGGACGAAGAGCTGATGGCGGCCTGCGGCGTGCGGGAAGACCAGCTGCCAAAAGCCGCTGCCTCGGGGAGCGCGGTGGGCGAACTGTCCCAAAAAGGCGCGGAAGAGACGGGGCTGCCTCCGAAAACCAGGCTGGTGGCGGGCGGGTTCGACCAGTCCTGCTGCGCCGTGTCCTGCGGCGTGCTGTCTTCGGGGGAGATGCTCGACACCACGGGCACCAACGAAATACTCTTCTTTGGCATCGACCGGGAGAAGGGGAAGGGGCTGCTGGACATCGGCATGTGCCTGTCTTATCATCATTCGCCCGCCGCCTTTGGCT
>JAXGQH010000015.1:0-33276 GCA_040766545.1 Christensenellaceae bacterium | reverse complement strand
TTGCGCAGGGAAAGACCGTTTTTTCGGGGCGGCGCGGCGGAACCCCCGAGGCGTATGATGGAGGGGAGGATTTTTTCCGCCAGGTCTGTGTCTGTTGGGTGTTCGATGTTGTGCACCAGCATGCGCACCCCTTCCTCCGCCATGGCTTTTAAGGGCTGCGCCACGGTGGTGGGCGCGGGCGTCATGAGCTGGCTGCTCTCCAGACCGTCGAAGGTGGTGAAGGACATGTCTTCGGGTATGCGGATGCCCGCGCTCCTTAAATAGAGATATGCCCTTTGGGCGATCTCGTCCGTGGCGCAGTGGATGGCGGTGGGCGGATGGGAAAACGCCATCAGCTCGGAGATATCCCTGGAAGACAGGGAAAGATCCCGATACTTCACGTATTCCTCCCGGTAAGGGAGGCCGGCTTCTAAAAGCGCCCGCCGATAGCCTTCGAGCCGCCTTTTCACGTTGCCATACCGGAGGTCGGGGGTCAGGCAGGCGATGTTTTCATGGCCCAGGGTGATGAGGTGCCGGATGATTTCATATGTGCTCTCTTCGTCGTTGGTGTTGATCACGGGCACGCCGGGTATGTCGGTCTGTATGGAAGCCACCTCCGTGGAGGCCACGAGGCGGTCAATCTCCTCCTGGGAAAACACATCGCTGCTCACAAAGAGCACGCCCGACACCCGCCTCGACAGGAGCTCGTTCACATAGAAGGCCTCCTGCTCGGGAGAATCCACGGGGCAGAGCAGGGGAAAATACCCGGCAAGGCACACGGCGTGGAACACATATCCCATCATGGCCGAACAATAGGGGTCCTGTATGAACGCGGAAAAAATGCCGATGGTTTTTCCGTTTCGGCCGCCCAGCTCCCGGGCGCTGGCCTGCGGGGTGAAATTGAATTTTTTCACCGCCGCCCAGACTTTTTTCCGGGTGCCGGGGCTGATGCCCGGCCGCTCGTTCATCACCTTTGAGACGGTGCTGATGGCCACCCCCGCCGAGGCGGCGATGTGGGCGATGGTGATGTTTTGTTTTTCTTCGGGCAAAGATGTCTTTTTTTCGTTGTTTCCCATGGGATCATTATATACATACCCGCCCAAAAATTCAAAGGGTTGTTATCTTGACATTTTTAACAGTGTATGTCATAATTGGGAAAACGGTTTCCATGGCATTCAACCTTGTTTTCATCGAGTTACTCCACGCGGCAGCAGGCGATTTTTCAACCGATCCGTTCTTTTAAAGAAAGTGTTTCACATAACCATAATATGTGATCATGATCGTTCTGAAAGGAAAAGGAGAAAAAACATGAAAAGAGTACTTTCTATTGTACTGGTTCTCGTTCTTGTCATGATGGCTTTTGTCGCATGCAAGAAAACTGAGGAACCGTCTGAATCCGGAAGCCCGAGCGACACGTCCACTGCTTCCCCCGGCGAGTCCAACCCCTACACCAGCGACTGGGAGATCGCCAACGTGTATTCCGAAATCACGGGCGACTTCTGGGGCATTGTGTACAACGGCTGTATAGCCGCTCTGGAAGAGCTGTCCGCTTACGGCATCAAGGGCTATTGCCTGGCTCCCGCCAACAGCGCGGACTATACCCTTCAGATGGACCTGATTGACGCGGCCGTGCTGAAGGGCGTGGACGGTATCATTCTGTCCCCCGTGAACGCGGACGCCATCGGCACCTACGTTTCGGATCACTTTACCGAGCAAAAGGGCACGCCCATCATCGTCATCGACCGGTCTCTTGACAGCGACTCCAAGTGGATCGTGTCGAGCGTCATGGCCGACGCCTACAAGATGGGCGGGTGCGGCAAGATCGCCGTGGAAATGATGGAAGGAAGGCAAATATCTCTGCTTCGGCCTCTCTCAGGAAAACCAGAACTGGGCCGACCGCTCTTGGCGCGGTGGACTACATTCAAGCCCACTCGGATATGCAGCCTGCGGGCCGGGGCATTTACTGGGCGCTGACCACCAGCGAAGAGATGGCCATGCAGTACATCAGGACATGATGACCAGCAACCCCAACGACAGGATCGTGTTCATCACCTCCTGCGAAGCGTACACCAACGATACCATCGCCGCTCTCGATCAGCTGTCCGACACAGTGCGGGCGCGGGCGGAAGTGGTGGGCACGACTTCTCCAACGTCAGCTACCAGTACATCTTAAATGACGCCATTTGCGCGGCTGTGGGCCAGAACCCCTATCTTATGGGCTATAACGCCATGTTCACCATGCTCGATTACCTGGAAGGCGCCACGCTGGATAAGATGGTGGAAGTGCCTTACTGCATCGTCACAAAGGATACTCTTGATACGGACGAAGTGAAAGAATACGTGTCTTCCATGGGTCTCACGCTGGAATAAGCCTTAGAAAAAGAAAGAGCGGCTCTTCGGAGCCGTTTTTTTATTTATGCCTGCCTCACGGCCAGCATGCCGCCCAGCTCTTCTTTGCGTGTCCCACAGCCGGGAAAGAAGTATCTGGCGCTTTTCGCCCCAGGTGGCGAAAAAGAAGTACAAGATCCTCCCCCGCCTCTTCGTAGCCCGTGATGTTGAACCAGTGCCAGGTGAGCTCTTCCAGCTCCCGGTCGTGGTGGTTGAGCAGGAGGTTGGTCACCGGATAGCCCTCGTTTATGGTCCCTGTTATAAAGGCCTTTGCCGAAGAAAAGCTTTCGCTTCCGGGCAGCACGGCAAAACGGACGGGCACGCCCAGGCTCCGGGCGTAGTTTCCGAACCGCCGGATGAAGATGGAGGTTTTGGGCATGCCCCGAAGGCCGGGAAACACATACTGATACATCTCCTGGGCAAAGCCCGTAAAAGCCTCCCGGGAAAGGGAAAGAGGGCAGGGAGAAAGAGAGCGCAGGCCGGGAAAGGCGTTTGCGAGATAAACGGCGATTTCGGAGGCGACCACGGTGGAACAGCCCGCCAGCACCTGCCAGGCGTCTTTAAACCAGTGCTGGTCGCCCCCGTAGCAGCCGTCCACATTGAGAAAATCCAGTTCTTTTTTCATAGACCGCGCTTTCTTTTAAAAATTAGCCCCGCGAATGCAAGGGTGCCGGCATCCCGGCTTTGCGGCCCTGCCGCCGGAAAACGCCGGGGAAGAGCGGGCCGCGCCCTTTTTGTATTTTATCACAACCCTGAATGAATATTCAACAAAAGTGATGATTGTGTTGAAAAATGGCAATTTTCATACTATAATGTAAACACATATGCAGATTTTGACATGGGAAGTATCAAAAGAGAGGATTGTGCGGCGTGAATACACTCTATGGCGATCAGAATAAAACATTATATCCGTTGTCATTGAGTCAACGCAATATTTGGAACGTGGAAGAATCCTTTCCCCATACCTCCATCAACGTCATCTGTTCCACCATCTCCATCAAGGGGCGGTTCGATCCCCAGCTCGTGCAAAAGGCCATCAACTCCGTCTTAAAGGCAGACAGCACGCTTCGCACCCGCATCACGCGGACGCCCGAGGGCATCTTTCAATATGTGGCGCCCTACGAGAGCGAAGTGTTTCCCGTATACGATTTTTCCCTTACGGACGACTACGGCATGGCCCACTTTGAGGAAGCCGCTGCCCGGGCGCCCATGGAGCTGATCGACGCGCCTTTATACCACATCTCTCTCTTCCGGCTGGAAGAGGAGCTGGGAGGCGTGCTGTTAAAGACCCATCATCTGATTTCGGACGGCTGGTCTCAGATGCTCCTGTCCAACCGTATTTCCAGCGCGTACCTGGCGCTCCTCACGGGACGGGAGGAGGAGATATCCATCCCCTCTTACTTAAACCATCTGGAAGGGGAGCGGGCCTATCTGGCTTCCCCCGCCCATGAAAAAGACAAAGCATACTGGCGGGAGCGGTTAAGGGCCTTTTCCGCCTCTTCCTGCGTGAAAGACACCAAGAGCGCGGCCTTAAGCCCCGTGGGGCGGCGGAAGAGCTACCGGCTTTCCAAGAGCCTCGACCGGGCTATTTACGCCTTCTCCCGGCAGCACAGGGTGGCGCCCTTCTCCATTTTCTATATGGCGCTGGCCATCTATTTAAAGCGGATCGGATGCGAAAACCCCATCGCCATCGGCGTGCCCGTGGCCAACAGGCTGAACGCCATTGAAAAGCTCACGGGGGGGATGTTTGTGTCCACCCTTCCCTTCATCGGCGAGCTGGACGAAAACTGGAGCCTCAACGAATTTTCCGAACATTTGAACGAAAACTGGTACGATCTGCTCCGCCATCAGCGCCTGCCCTTTTCGGAGATCACAGACCTCTTCCGGCAGGAGCGGCAGAGCTCGGACAAGCTGTTTGACATCGTCTTTTCCTATCAGGACAGCAAAATACTGGAAAACCGGGACGCCCACGTGTCCTTCTCGGGCCGGTGGCTGTACAGCGGCTATCAGGCCGAACACCTGATGATCCACCTGAGCAGCTACGCCGAAGAGTTCGGCTTTTCGGTGGACTACGATTATCTGGCTCAGCTCTTTTCCGAAAGCGAGATCGACGCCCTCCATTCCTACCTCACCCGGATTTTATCCGAAGCCATTAAAAATCCCGACATGCCCATCTCCCGCCTTCAGCTTCTGGGAGGCGAGGAAGAGGAGAAGGTGCTCTTTTCTTATAACGACACGGCAAAATACGTGCGGGACAGGTCGCTGGCCGAAGCCTTTTTGGAGGTGGCCGAAGCCAATCCCGGGCGGGCCGCCCTCATTTACCGGGGCAGGCGCACCACCTACGGCGAGCTGGCCGCCCGGGCGGGGGCCATTGCCGCCGCCATACGGGAGCGGTTTTCAGGCAGGGGAGAAGTCATCGGCCTGCGGCTGAAAAAGAGCCCCGACCTGGTGGCGGGCATGATCGGCGCTTCCCTGTCGGGCAACGCCTTTATGATCCTTCCCCCGGGCAATCCGGAGAACCGCCTCGGCGAAATGATCGAGAACTGCGCGCCCGGGCTGATCCTGTCCGATCAGTTCATTTCCCACCCCCATCTGCTGCTGTCCGACATACCCGAAAAAGGGGAAATCGTGAAATCCGAACCTTCGGGTCTGGCCTATGTGGTGTACACCTCGGGAAGCGCCGGCCGCCCCAAGGGCGTGGAAATCGAGGAAAAGAGCCTCCTGAACTTTGCCGAGGGCATGGCCCCCCTGTATGCGGACGGGGCGGTCCTCTCCATCTGCAGCGCGGGGTTTGACGTGTTTATGCTGGAAAGCATCGCCGCCCTCTTAAACAGCCGCACGGTGATTTTGTGCGATGAAGCGGAGCAGGAAAACCCGAGAGCACTTGCCTCCCTCATTTTGAGTTACGGCGTGGGCTTCATGGCTTTCACCCCCTCCCGCCTCGGCGCGTATCTGGATAATCCGGACTTTTTAAAGGCCGCGGGCAGGCTGGAAAGCATCGTGCTCGGAGGCGAGCACATCCCGGGCGAGCTCTTGGCCAGGCTCAAGCTGGTCACCTCCGCCCGTCTTTACAATCAATACGGCCCTTCGGAAACCACCGTGGGCGTGAGCTGCAAGCTCATGAACGACGCTCCCGCCATCACCATCGGAAAACCCATGCAGAACTGCCGGCTCTATGTGCTGGACAGCTTTAAAAACCCCCTCCCCACCGGCGTGTACGGCGAGCTGTACATCGGCGGCCTGTGCGTGGGCCGGGGATACCGGAACGCCCCATCCCTCACGGAAGCGGCTTTCTTCGACAGTCCCTTCGAGCCGGACGAGCGGATTTACCGCACGGGGGACGTGGCCTGCCTCCTTTCGGACGGAGACGTGATGCTCCTTGGAAGAAAAGACGACCAGATCAAGCTCCGGGGCCAGCGGATTGAGCCGGGAGAGATCGCCATGCGGATCGCCGCCCACCCGGGCGTGTCCCAGGCGGCGGTGAAGGTATACGCCGGATCGGCCCTCATCGCTTACTATGTGTCCGAAGAGCCCATCGAGGAGCGGGAGCTGTTTGAGTTTTCCGCCTCCTATCTGCCCAACTACATGCTCCCCGCCAAGTTCATCCGGCTCCCCGAGCTGCCCCTCACCCAAAACGGCAAGGTGGACTATGCCCGCCTGCCCGAACCCTCTTTAAAAAAAGAAGAGCGGGCTCCGGAAAATGCCCGCCAGCAAAAGGTGCTGGATATTTTCCGCGCCGTGCTGAAAAACCCCGAACTCCATGTGAACAGCGACTTTTTCCTCTCCGGAGGCGATTCCCTTCGGGCCACCGAGGTGCTGCTGCGCCTGGAAAAGGAGTTTTCGTCCCAGCTCCGCATCACGGACCTATACTTCTGCCGTACGGCGGCGGGCATTGCCGCCCGGCTGGACGGAGGAGAAGGGGAGGAGAAAAACGCGCTTTCAAGCGCGCCCGAGCTTTCCCTCTATCCCCTTTCGCCCACCCAGCTCTCCCTCTACTATGAGTCTCAGCTGGATCAGACGGGCGTGGCGTACAACATGCCCGGCGCATTTGTGCTTGGAAAGAGCATCGACGTCGACCGGCTGGAACAAGCCTTTATAAAGCTTATCGGGCGGGAAGAAATCCTCCGCACCGCTTTTCTCTTTGAAGGGCAGATGGGTCAGAAGGTGATGGAGCGGGCGGAATTCGCTCTTGAACGCCTTCCCGCCGGAAGCCTCCGGCAAGCGGCGGCTTCCTTCGTGCGCCCCTTTCAGCTCGATGCGCCCCCCCTCCTGCGGGCGGCGGTGCTGGAAGCGGAGGAGGGAAGGGTGCTCTTGGTGGACATGCACCACATTATAAGCGACGCTTTTTCTTCCGCCCTTCTCATGAAGCGGCTGGACGCGCTTTACCGGGGAGAAGAGCCTGAACGCCCCTCCCTGCGCTACATCGACTACGCTTACTGGCAGTCCGCCCGGGAAAAGGACGCTTCGGCGGAGGAATACTTTAAAAAAGAGCTTTCCGCCCTTCCGGACCCCCTGTCCCTTCCCAAAAAGCCCGGGGCGGCTTTTGATTTTTCCGGCGCCCGGTATTCCTTCGACCTGGGAAAAGAGCTCACGGAGCCCCTTGAACGCTTTATTAAAGAAAAAGGGCTTTCCCCCTTTATGTTCTTCACCGCCGCTTTCGGCCTTTTCTTGAACAGGCTCACCGGGAGCGACGATTTTGTCGTCGGCACCCCCGTTTCGGGCCGGGGGCGAGCCGAACTGATGGACGTGATGGGCGCGTTCATCTCCTCCCTCCCCCTGCGCATCAAAGTGGAAGGGGCGACGGCGGCCGACTATCTGGAAAACGTGAAAAACCGTGTGCTCCATCTGCTGGAGCATCAGGACTATACGCTGGAACAGGTGATGGAAGCGGTGAAGTGCCCCGTGCCGCTCTATACGGCCATGCTCTCCTTCCGCCCCATCTTTTCGGACGAATTCCGCCTGAACGGGGAGCCGATCCGATACCTCCCTCTGTCCACGGGTGCGTCCAAGCTGGAGATGACCCTGGAAGTGGCCAGGGAGCAGGGCGCGTATCAGCTGAACTTTGAATATTCCGATTCCCTCTTCAGCCCCGAAGCCATTGCGCTTTACGCCCGCTCTTTGAAAGAGATGCTTCTGGGCCTCATGGAAAAAGAGAGCCTTTCGGAGATTTCCGGCTATTCCCCCCGGGACTGGTACGAATACTTTATCCTGCCGAACAGCCTAAGAGAGCCTTACCTCAACCTGAGTCTCGACGCGCTCATCGACCGGCGGGCGCTCCTCGCCCCCGAAGAACCGGCCATCCTCTTCCACGGGAAGACCACCACCTTTGCCGAGCTTAAAAAGCGTTCGGATTCCATCGCCGCGCTGCTGACTCGGGCGGGAGCCAGGCATAAAGACCGGGTGGCCTTTGCCTTAAGGCGCACGCCGGACATGCTGGCCGCCATGGCGGGCATATTAAAGGCGGGCTGCGCGTACATCCCTCTTCTTTCCTCTTCCCCCGAGAGCCGCATGAACTATATGCTGGAAAACGCCGGGGCGGCCTTTATGCTCACGGATGAAGCCACAAAAGAAGAGCTTCCTTCCCTCTCCTGCCCCCTTCTGGTGCTTACGGAGGAGGAGCTTCCCTTTAAGGGCGCGGAAGGGAGGAGCCTGGCGGACGAGATACACATCCTCTTCACCTCCGGCTCCACCGGCCAGCCCAAAGGGGTGAGCCTGCCCCATAAAGCGCTGTCCAATTTGTACGCCACCATGGAAAAGATCATGGCCGGCTCCAAAAAGGTGCTGTGCACCACCAATGTGATCTTCGATACGTTCATCACAGAAACCCTCATCGCCCTGGCGGCGGGCAAGTGCGTGGTGCTGGCGGACGAGGAGCAGATGATGCTCCCCTGGAAGATGGCCGAGCTCATTCATGAAACAGGGGCGGATACCATGCAGTTTACCCCCTCCCGGCTCCAGATGTGCCTGGCAAACGACGCGTTCAGAGAGGCGGCGGCCAAGGTTTCGCTGGTGATGACGGCGGGAAATCCATTCCAACCATCTGCTGAACGATTACCGGAGCGTCTCCAAGGGGCGGATCGTGAACCTCTACGGCCCCGCCGAGACGGCCGTGTATATGACCCATATCGACATGACCCATGCGGATCATGTGACCATCGGCAAGCTCATGCCCAACTGCCGGGCATACATCCTCGATAAAGACCTCCGGCCCTGCCTCCCCACCGCCCGGGGGGAGATTTACATTGCCGGGGAATGTCTGGCGAACGGGTACGTGAACCGACCCGATCTCACGGAAAAAGCCTTTTTGCCCGACCCCTTCTTCCCGGGAGAGCGGATGTATAAGAGCGGAGACATGGCCCGCCTGCTCACAGACGGGAACATGGACTTTTTGGAGCGGGAAGACTTTCAGGTGAAGCTGAACGGACAGCGGATTGAGCTCACGGAGATCACCGGCTGCCTGCTGGCGCTTCCCTGGGTGAAAGACGCGGCCACCATCGCCATCTCCAAGGCGGACGGGTCCAAGGAGCTTCGTTCCTTTGCGGTGGGGCAGGGGAGCGTCTCCGAGCTTCGCGCCCACCTGAAAAAAGAGCTGCCTGAATACATGGTGCCTACGGACATCAGCCTGATGGACGCCATCCCCCTGACCCCCACGGGCAAGACGGACGGCGCGCTCCTTTCAAGTCTTGCGGCCAGACGGGAAACGGCGGGAGACGCCGCCGGGGAGACCCTTCTCCACCGCATCTGGAAAGAGGTGCTGGAGCGGGAAAACATCGACGAAAACGCCTCCTTTTTTGAGCAGGGGGGCAACTCCCTGGCCGCCCTCAACGTGCTGGGGCGGTACTTCAACAACGGACTGTCCCTCACCCTCTCCGACTTCATCGACCATCCCACCCTGAAGGGTCAGCTGGCTTTTTTAGGGCTCTCGGAAGAAGCGGGGAAAATGAAATAACATCCCGGACGCCGGCAGCGGCCGAGGAAACGCCTCAGGAAGCGGCGGAAGCGGAACCCATAGAGCCCGAACGCACGCCGGAAGAGGAAAGGAAAATCCCGGAGGAAACGGCTGCCGCCGCTCTCCCCTCCCTGAAACGGCGGGCGAAACGCGCCGGCAAACCCTGTGGACCACGCCCTCCGCCCATGAAGCAAGGGGAGGAGACGTGCTCCTCTCGGGCGCCACGGGGTATTTGGGCGCCCACCTGTTAAAGCCCTCTGCGAAGAGGGGCGGACGGTCTACTGCCTCATACGGGGAGACGGGGGACGCCTGGTGCAGACGCTCCACTGGTATTTCGGCATGGGCTGGCTCAAACGGAATGTGAATAAGATCAAAGCCCTGTCGGGAGACATTAAAAAACGTGGGCTGGGTCTCTCTTCTCCGGACGCGGAAGAAGCGGCAAAAGCCGGGCTGTTCCTCCACGCCGCCGGAGACGTGCGGCACCACGTGAGCGAGCGGGAGTCCTTCGCCACCAACCTCATGGGCACCATGAACGCCCTGGAATTCGCCTTTGAAAAAGGCATGTCCTTCCGCCACATCTCCACCATGAGCGTGGCGGGGGAATACCTGAAGGCCGATCCCAGGGGAAAAGCCCTCTTTACCGAAGGGGATTTTGACATCGGCCAGAATTGGGCGGACAACGTGTATGTGAAGGGCAAATACCTGGCCGAACAGCAGGTGCTGTCTTACATCAACCGGGGCCTCGACGCCCGGATATTCCGCATCGGCAGGCTGGTGGGGCGCTCCTCCGACGGACTCTTCCAGCAAAACCCCGAAAGCAACTCCTTTTACGCCTTCATACAGGGCGTGAAGCGGCTCGACGTGATCCCCGCCTCCTTTGCGGACGAGCCCATCGAGCTTACGGGCGTGGACGACTGCGCCAAAGCGGTCACGGCCCTTCTGTTCAGTCAGGAGACCGTGCTTCACGTTTACAACCCCCTCATGCCCGGCCTTTTGGAGCTGTGCCGCGCCCTGTCGGGGAAGAACATACAGGCGGTGCCCGACGAGGAGTTTGAACGGCACCTGATGGAAAAGATCGCTTCCCAGGGAGCGGAGCACTTCGGCATGTTCCTCGACGTGTGGAACAGGCTTAAAAAGCAGCCCCTGGGCGTCACGCCCGCCTGCGAACAGACGCTTCAGGAGCTTTCAAAAGTCGGCTTCTTCTGGAAAGCGCCGGACATTGCCACAGTCTTATCCTCATTCATGGATTAATCGGCAAGGGGGACCGCTATGATTTCGGACGCCATCTTTACCGTCATTATCGTAGCCATCGCGGCGATATTCGCCTTTATGATTTGGAGCCTCAAAAGAGGGCGGATGCATCTCATACACCGGCTGTTCTTTTTCGTCTCCGCTCTCCTCTGCCTCTGGCTGGTGGCGCTCCTGGGCGTCCGGTTTTCCAACCCGGAAGACGAACGCCTGCTCCGCGCCCTGGACGCGGTCATGAGCCTGGGAACCGCCTTTATCCCCGTGCTCTCCTTATTCATCGCCCTCACCTTTATCAGGGGGTTTGAAAAACTTCCCCATTGGGCCTATGTGCTGCTGGTGATCCCCGCGGTCACCGTCATCGTCACGGCTACGGACACGTTTCACGGGCTTTTATACAAGCAGTTTTCCCTGTACAGCAACGAAACGGTGTTCGGCCCCTATATTTACATTTCGGGCGGATACAGTTATCTCTGCACCATCATTTCGGTGGTCATCATCCTCCGCTTTGCCTTTAAGAGCAAAAACAGGCTGTATCTCCGGCAGGCCGTCTTCTTTTCCTTCGGCAGCCTGCTTCCCGCCGTTGTGAACACGCTGGCCACGCTCCAGCTGGTGAACATGTCCATCGCTTCCACGCCCATCAGCTTCATCGGCACCGTGCTCTTCCACGGCATCGCCATCTACCAGTTCCACATACTGGACATACGTCCCATCGCCATACGGCGCATTGTGGACTGGATCACAGACGGGTATATCGTGGTCACGGACGACGGCCTGATCGTGGACATGAACAAATCCTTCCGGGACATCTTTTCCGACAAACGTGATTTCCTGGAAAATACTTATCTGAAAGACAGCCTGAAGGCCGAAGACATCAAGAATAAAACCAGCATGTACAATCTGGTGACCTCCATTGAGACCAGCAAAAAGACGCTTTCCACCGTTTCCTTTGAGCAGTCCGTCTTTATAGAGGTGAGCGGAACGCTCACCAAGCAGTTTTACATGGTGGATGTGGAGCCGCTGTTCATGGAAGAGAACATCGTGGGCTTTGTCTGCATCTATAAAGACGTGACAAAGGTCAAAGACAACATGCAGAAGCTCCAGGACAGCCAGGCCCGCATGATGGAGCAGGAGCGCCTCGCCTCCCTCGGTCAGATGGTGGGCGGACTGGCCCACAACCTGAAAACGCCCATCATGAGCATATCGGGCAGCACGGTGGCCGTGGAAAACCTGATCAACGAGTGCGGCATGAGCCTGGGAGACCCGGAAGTGACGGAAGAAGACTACCGGGAGATTTACGGGGAAATGAAGGATTGGCTCCTGAAAGTGCGGAGCGCCTGCAACTATATGTCCGACATCATCACCGCCGTGAAGGGGCAGGCCACCAACGCCACCACTTCGGACACGGGGGAATTCTCCATAGACGAGCTGATGAAACGAGTGTCCCTGCTGCTGCGCCACGAGCTCACGGGCAGCAACTGCCGCCTGACCCTGAAAATCGACAACGCCAAGGACGTGTTCCTCCACGGGGACATCAACAACCTGGTGCAGGTGATGAACAACCTGGTGTCCAACGCCATCGACGCCGTGCAGCCCCTGGGGGGCGGAGAGATCGTCATCCGCGTGGTGCGGGACGACGCCACCCAGCTTCTAAAGATCAGCGTGGCCGACAGGGGCGCGGGCGTGCCCGAAGACGTGAAAAAGCGGCTGTTCCGCCAGATGATCACCAGCAAGGGGGCCAAGGGCACGGGACTCGGGCTGTATATCTCGAGCGCCGTTATGCGGGCCAAGTTTGGGGGCAGCATGTGGTACGACGAAAACGAGGGGGCGGGTCGGTGTTTGGGCTATCCATCCCTTATGAGAACGTATCTTTTGTAAACGAACCCGATCCGAAAGAGGAGGGGTTGACAGAATGAGAAAAAACCGGGTAGGAAAAGAACAAAACGATTTTTCCATGCTTGCCCTGGACGACGACGAGATGATGACCATCACGCTCCAGTCGTATTTCACCACGTCGGGCTACAAGGTGGATATTGAAAACAACCCCGTGGCCGCCATCGAGCGGGTGCGAAACGGCAGCTACGATATATTGCTGCTGGACTTTTTAATGGCGCCCCTCCGGGGGGACGAGGTGGTGGCCCGCATACGGGAGTTCGACTCCGAGCTGTACATCATCCTCCTCACGGGGCACAAGAGCCTGGCGCCGCCCATCAAAACCATCCGGGAGCTGGACATACAGGGCTACTACGAAAAGAGCGACCGCTTTGACCAGCTGGAGCTTTTAGTGGAATCCTGCGTCAAGTCCATCAAGCAGATGCGCACCATCCATACCTACCGGAACGGCTTAAAAGACATTGTGGACGAGATGCCCGCGCTTTACGCCATGCAGCAGCCGGGGAGCCTCATGCGGGCGCTTCTTCTGAACATGCAGGGCATTTTGGGACTCCAGGACTGCTTTATCTACATGGACCCCTCCATCCTCCGGGAAGACTTCAAGGGCGGGCTCGGGGGCGCGGAAGACAGCGACTACTTCGAGGGCACCGGGTCTCTGGCGGACGGCATGGAGCGGGTCAGGGCCTGCTATTTGGGCATGGCCGACTCGGATACCGCCGTTCAGGCAGCCTCCCGGCAGGGAGAGCTTCTGGTATTCCCCCTGGTGAGCACCAGCGGCAAAGTGTTCGGCATTGTGGGCACGCTTCTTGGCGGGGATATGGAGCCGGAAAAGCTCCCCCTCTTTGAGATATACGCCCGGCAGGCCTCCTCCGCCATGAGCAACATGCTCCTCCGCTTCCTGCTGAACGCCAAGAATCAGGAGCTGGAGCGGGCCTACGCTTCCCTCCGGGACAGCTACATTGAAATGATCAGCGCGCTCCGGCTGGCGGTGGACACAAAGGACATCTATACAAGGGGCCACTCGGACCGGGTGTCCTACTACGCTCAGTGCATCGCAAAAGCCGCGGGCAAAGACGAAGACTTCTGCGAGCGGGTGCGGATCGCCGGGCTGTTCCACGACGTGGGCAAGATCGGCATACGGGACGATATTTTATTAAAGCCTTCCCGTCTCACGGAAGAGGAGTATAATGAGGTAAAGGCCCATCCCACAAACAGCAAGCGCATCATATCAGCCATCACCGTATTCGGCGACATCGCCGGCATTGTGGAGGACCACCACGAGCGGATAGACGGCAAAGGCTATCCCAACGGCAAAAAGGGCCGCGAGATACTGGAGGAGGCCCGCATCATCAGCATCGCAGACGCATTTGACGCCATGACTTCCCACCGGCACTATCGGGACAACATGAGTTTTGAGCGGGCGGTGGGTCAACTGAAGGAATACAGGGGCACGCAGTTTGACCCGGAGTTTGTGGACATCTTTCTGGAGGTGCTCAGGGATTATGAGCGCATGCGCCAGAAAATGGCCTGGACATATCAATAAATGGAGTGAAACATGAAAAACTATCCTTATTACGAAGTCGATCACTATCCCCACATGCTCAGCTTTTTAAAAGGCATCAAAGGAAAATATGCGGATCGCACCGCCCTTACCTATTACGGCCGCAAAGGCGAAGCATATCATAAAAGCTATAAAGAGGTTGCGGACACTGCCGCCGCTTTCGGCCAGTTCCTGCTGGAGAACGGTTTTTCGGGGAAGAATATTGCCATCGTGGGTGAGAACAGCTTTGAGTGGATCGCCGCTTTTATGGGCGCGGCGGCCGGCGGCAGCGTGGCCGTGCTCATGGACCCGGAGCAGAGCCCGGGCATCATGGCCGAATCGGCGGGGGATACGGAGTGCGCTCTCATGCTCATATCCGACCAGGTGCTCGCCTCCTTCAGCCCCCAGGAGCAGGCCGCCTTTCCAAGCATCATCGTCATGGGGCAGTCGGCGGAGTACAAGACTTTTGCCGAGTGCCTCCCCGCTTCCAAGGAGGCGGAGGATTTCTGGAAAAAGAGCATAGACCCCGCTTCGGCGGCGGTCATCGTGTTCACTTCGGGCACCACCAGCAAGGCCAAGCCGCTGCTTTTGTCCCACAAGGGGCTGCTTTTAAACGCCAGCGAGGCGGTGAGCATGGTGCACTCCTCCGAATATACGTTCAGCGCGCTTCCCATGTATCATACCTATGGACTCACCTGCGGGCTTTTATGCCATCTGGTTTCGGGCATGTCGGTGGGGTTCAGCACAGACATCAAGACCATGCTCCGGGACATCATGCTCTTTAACCCCGCCATCATCATGGCCGTTCCCCTGCTGACGGACATGCTCCACAAGAGCCTGAAGGAGGGGGCGGAAAAAGCGCTGGGCGCGGATAAGTACAACGAGCTGGCAAAGGCGGGGCTGTTCAGACGGGCTGCTCCCCATTTGGTGGCCGTGAAAGAGGCCGTGTTAAAGCGCCTCGGCGTGATCATTTCGGGCGGCGCGTATCTCTCTCCCTCTGTGCAGAAGGAGCTGTTCGCTTTTGGCATACTGGTGCTGGAAGGATACGGCATCAGCGAATGTTCCCCCCTCGTGAGCGTGAACAGGGAGAAGGATTACAAGTTCGGCTCCGTGGGCAAAGCGCTTCCGAGCTATCAGGTGAAGCTGGACAAGGGTGAAATCGCCGTCAAGGGGGAATCCCTCATGACGGGTTATTATAAAAATGAAGAGGCCAACAAGGAAGCCCTGAGAGACGGCTGGTTTTACACGGGCGACCTTGGGAGGATGGACAGGAAGGGCAGACTGTACATCACGGGGCGCAAAAAGAATCTGATCGTTTTAAAGAACGGCAAAAAAATCTCCCCCGAGGAGATCGAAGCCCTTTTGGCCGACGTGCCCATGGTGGGGGAGATCAAGGCTTACGCTTCCGCCAGCGGCGAGACGGCGGACGACGTGAAGCTGGCCGTGATGATCTACCCCAACCCCGAGGAGAGCGCGGGGCTCAGCTCTTATGAAATACTGGAAAACCTCCAGCAGAGCGTGGCCGAAGTGAACGCCCGCCTCCCCCATTATAAACAGATACAGATGGTGAACTTAAGCGCCAATGAATTTGCCAAAACCGCAACAAGGAAGATCAAGAGGTAACGAGATGCTGCAAGTGATACGGGAAATCATATACAATGTGACAGGCAAATCCAATCTCACCGACGATACGGATTTTATAAAGGATCTGGAGCTGAACTCACTCGATATCATGAATATCGTCTGCGCTTTTGAAGAGCGGTTCGACGTCTCCATCCCCACCCGGGACGTATGGCAGATGCGCCAGGTAAGAGACGTGATGGAATATATGCGCGTAAAGGGCATCGGTGTAAAATGAACCCGCTTTTCCTGTTCGTTGAACGGTCCCGGGCGGGCAGCAACAGCCTGCTCGTAGACTGCGCCCTCACTTACGCAAAGGAAATGCGGATTTCGGCGGATTTTTCCCGTATACAGAAGACCTCTTCCGGCAAGCCCTTTTTCCCCGGGGCAGGCGGCGTGCATTTTTCCGTCTCCCACACAAAGGGTCTGTGGGTCTGCGCGCTCCACGACCGGCCCGTGGGGCTGGACGCGGAGCTCATCCGGGAGGGGGACTATGTGCACATTGGCAAGCGGTTTTTCCATCCGGAGGAATACGCCTGGCTCGAAGGAAAGCCCGAGGCGGAATTCTTCAAGATCTGGACGGCCAAGGAAAGCTACGTGAAGTATACGGGAACGGGTATCGACTATGCCTTTTCCCGCTTTTCCGTGGTGGCGGAGGGCGCCCTTAAAACGGGCATGGGCGAGGCGTATTTTTACTTTCCCCCCATACTTCCCGGCTATATGACCTGCGTCTGCACGGAGGGTCCGGCCCTCATCAATCCGGTTTATTTATAAAAAGCCGAACATTTTTAAATTTTTTCAAATTCCTCTTGCAAATACCGGAAAATCGTGGTAGAGTGTATTTAAGTTCTAGATGTATCAATTCGACTCGCAGGTTATGTAAGTCATTGTTCGTTGATGACCCGGAACCTGCGCTTTTTGTTTATGTCAGAATGGGAATATTTTAGGGAGGTACCAGTTAATGAACGGTACAGTAAAGTGGTTTAATGCAGAAAAAGGCTATGGATTCATTTCCAATGACGACGGCGGCGAGGATGTGTTCGTGCATTTCTCTTCCATACAGACAGATGGTTTCAAGACCCTGAATGAAGGCCAGAAGGTCACTTTTGACGTCGAACAGGATCCGAAGAACAGCTCCAAGACCAGAGCCGTAAACGTAACCGCGGCCAGATAACTTCCGGCTGAGAAAAAAGAGGACGCAGACGCGTCTTCTTTTTTTGCGTTTCCCGCTTCTTTCAAAAGAGCGGAAAAACTGCTATACTGAAATAAATAGAACAACTTTGGAGGAAAGCATGGAAAAATCAAAAGTCTATTTTGCGGATATGCGCGTCACCGGGGGCGACAGCCTGCTGAAAAAGCTGGCGCGGCTCGTGAAAGCGGCGGGCATGGAAGAGATCGATTATCAAAACAAATACGCCGCCATCAAGATACACTTCGGCGAGCCGGGAAACCTTTCTTATCTCCGCCCCAACTATTCAAAAGTGCTGGTGGACATCATACAGTCGAAGGGCGGCAAGGTTTTCCTGACGGACGCCAACACGCTCTATGTGGGCGGGCGCAAAAACGCTCTCGACCATCTGGACGCCGCATACCAGAACGGCTTCAACCCCTTTGTGACCGGCTGCCACGTGATCATTGCCGACGGCCTTAAAGGCACGGACGAGGCGTTGATCCCCATCGACGCCACCTATGTGAAGGAAGCAAAGGTGGGGCGGGCGCTGGCGGACGCGGACATCCTCATCACCTTCACCCATTTTAAAATGCACGAAGCCACGGGTATCGGCGGCGCCATTAAAAATCTCGGCATGGGCGGCGGGAGCCGGGCGGGCAAGATGGAGATGCATTCCAGCGAAAAGCCGGTGGTGGATCAAGAGACCTGCATCGGCTGCGGAGAATGTGAGAAAAACTGCGCCCACGACGCCATTCATGTGGAAGAAGACGTGGCCCGCATCGACTACGCCCGATGCGTGTGCTGCGGGCGCTGCATCGGCGTCTGCCCCGTGGACGCGGTGTACGCCGGGGAAGACGAGGCCTTTGACATCCTGAACTGCAAGATGTCCGAGTATGCTTACGCCCTCTCCAAGGATAAGCCCTGCTTTTACGTGAGTTTTGTGGTGGACGTGTCGCCCCACTGCGACTGCCACTCCAAAAACGACGCGCCCGTGGTGCCCGACGTGGGCATGTTCGCCTCTATGGACCCGGTAGCGCTCGACAAAGCCTGCGCCGACGCGGTGAACGCCCAGCCCGTGCTGGCGGGAAGTGCCCTTGACAAAGCGGGGCATAAGGAAGGCTGCGATCATTTCAGTGCCATGAACCCGGGCACCAACTGGATCGTGGGATTGGAGCACGCGGCGAAACTCGGCATGGGAAACCTGGACTACGAGATTGTGACGGTCAGGTGAGACGGCTTTTGCCGGAGTTGCGGGTATGAAATGGGGAGATTATTTTAACGCGGTCTATGAGATCGTGAAGCGGATACCCAAGGGCCAGGTGGCCACATATGGCCAGCTGGCCTATCTCGCGGGCTTTCCCCAGGCGCCCCGGATCGCGGGGCTGGCCATGTCCCGCTCTCCCGCGGGTCTTCCCGCCCACCGGGTGGTGAACGGAGCGGGGCGGACCGCGCCCGGTTTTTCCGGGCAAAAGGCGCTCCTTTTAAAAGAAGGGGTGGCCTTTAAGGAAAACGGCTGCGTGGACTTAAAAAAGCACCTCTTTTTTCCTTATGAACCGTGAGTGTTTTGCGGCGGCAAGGCCAATTCCCGCCCATAAAAAAGAACTGCCCTTAAGGGCAGTTCTTTTTATTTGCGTCTTAATAGAGAAAGTGGCAGCCGGCGTGGGAGTAGAGCTTGCAGGGAAGATCCCGCTCCGGGTCTTTGCCCTCGAGTTTGCCCGCTTGTAAAAGCCGGGCGGCCTCGATGAGGGAGGGGAGTATGTCCGCCGTCATGCCCAGGGGCCCGTGGGAGGGGTATACCTCATCAAATGCGCCGGACAGAGCCTTCAGCTTTTCCATGCTCTCGATATAGGCGGGAAGGTTCCGCCCCGGGCCGAACATGAAGATGGAGCCTTTCTGCACGCTGTCACCGCTGATAAGAAAGCGGTGCGCCCTATCCAGAAGAGCGATGCTGCCCGGGGTGTGCCCGGGAATGAGCACCGCCTCCAGCCTGTATGCGCCTGCTTCAATGACCTCTCCTTCCCAGAGGGGGAGGGGGAGGGCGCTCTGGTTCTGAGAGGCGTACCGGTCCATTTCGGCGGGATGCATATAGGCGGCGGAGAATTTGCCGTTGCAGCCCACATGGTCCCGGTCGGCGTGAGTGTTCACCACCCGGAGGGGTTTGTCCGTCAAAGTTTTCACAAAGGCCGGGAGGTCTCCCGTGCCAAAGCCGGTGTCCGCCAAGAGGGCTTCCTCCGCTCCTTCAAACAGGAACATGCGGACGCCCCCTTCCTCAATCCGCCAGAGTCCCGGCCGCAGGGCAAATGCCTGATAAACCTGTTCCATCATAACCTCCTGTTTTTATTTATTGCTCGCTGTCCAGATAGAGCTTATATTCAATCGAGTCGGCAAGGGCGATATAGCTCGCCTCCAATATGTCCGCGGACACGCCCACCGTTACCCAGGAGCTGACCCCGTCCGTTGATTCGATGAGCACCCGCACGCGGGCGGCGGTGGTGGTGGAGGAGTCGAGCACCCGCACTTTGTAGTCAAAGAGCCGCATGTCCGAGAGGGAGGGATAAAAGTTCACCAGCGCCTTTCTAAGCGCCAGGTCGAGGGCGTTGATGGGGCCGTTCCCCTCGGCGGCGGTCAGGGCGGAAATGCCGTTCACCCGGATTTTCACCAGCGCGGAAGAGGGATGGAGCCGGCCGAAGAGGGGCTGCTCTCCGATGATTTTAAAATGGTCCAGCTCGAAAAACTTCTTGTCCTGCCCGAGAACCCGGCGGATGACCAGCTCAAAGCTCTGCTCCGCCGCCTCGAACTGATACCCCTTGAATTCCAGCTCTTTTAATGTGTTGATGATCTCCTCCACTTTGGGAGAATCCTTGGTGACCGAGGGGTCGAACTTCTTTATTTTTTCCAGCAGCGCTGCCTTACCCGACACTTCGCTCAGCAGAAACTTCCGGGCGTTGCCCACGGAAGCGGGAGTGACGTGCTCATAGGAGGCGGCGAGCTTGGCGACCGCGTCCACATGCATGCCGCCTTTATGAGCGAAGGCCGCGCTTCCGATGTAAGGGGCGGCGCTGTCGATGGTGATGTTGGCGATGTCCGCCACTTTCGCGCATAGGGACGTGAGCCGGCGCATGGCTTCGGGAGGGATGCAGGCATAGCCCCGCTTTAATTGAAGGTTGGGAATGAGCGTTGCCAAAGAGGCGTTCCCCGCCCGCTCCCCAAAGCCGAGAAGCGTGCCCTGCACATGGGCCGCCCCCGCGTCCACCGCCCGCATGGTGGAAGCCACGGCCAACCCCGCGTCGTTGTGGCAGTGGATGCCGATCACATGGGCGGGGAAAGCGGAGACCGCCTCCTTCGTGCGGGCGTAGACGTCTTCCGGGTAGGCCGCGCCGTTGGTGTCGCAGAGGCAGAGGATATCCGCCCCGCCTTCCGCCGCCGCGCGAAGGGCGGCAAAGGCATAGTCTTTGTCGTAAGCGCAGCCGTCAAAGAAGTGTTCGGCGTCAAAAATGAGGAACCGGCCGCGGGACTTTAAAAAAGCGATGCTCTCCCGGATCATCCGGAGGTTTTCCTCCGGCGTGGTGAGCAAAACCTCTTCCGTGTGGAGCCGGGAAGCCTTGCCGAAGATGCAGAGCGTTTTGGCGCCCGATTCCAGCAGGCTCAGGAGGGCGGGGGAAGTCTCCGTCAAGGCGTTTTTCCGGCAGGTGCTCCCAAAGGCCACGCAGCGGGAAAAGCCGGGCCTTCCCGCCTGCTCCCGGAAAAACCCCTTATCTTTCTGGTTGGAAGCGGGGTTTCCCGCCTCGATGTAGTCTACCCCCAGTTCCAGCAGGGCGGAAAAGATGCTCTGTTTGTCGTGCAGGGAGAAGGAAATGTCCGCGCTCTGGCAGCCGTCCCGCAGAGTGGAATCGAGAATACTCAGTTTTTTCATCCTTCCTCCTGAAGCGTCAGCAGTTTATTGAGGGCGTTCACATAAGCCAGCACCGAGGCTTCCAGTATGTCATGGGAAAGGCCGCTCCCCGAGACGGTCTCGCTTCCGGACGAAACCTTGACGCTCACATGCCCCTGGGCGTCCTGCCCTTCAGTCACCGAGCGGATGGAGTAGTCTTCCAGCTTCATGCCGATGGGAGAGAGCCGATCGATGGCCTGATAGGCCGCCAGCACAGGTCCGGAAGCGGTGGCATAGGAAATCAGTTCTTTTCCCGCCGCTTTGAGGCGGATCTCGGCGGAAGAGGCGGAGGCGTTGCTGCTGGTGATCTTGTAGCTCAGGAGGGAATAGTATTCCTTCACCCGGGAGACCGCCTCCACAAGCGCCTCCAAGTCATGATCCAGAACTTCCTTTTTATTGTCGCACAGCCGCTTGAACCGCTCGAAGATGTCCTCGTGAAACGCCTCGGGGATCCGGTATCCCAGCGCGCTCAGCCGCTCGAACAGGGCGTGCTTCCCCGAATGTTTGCCGAGTATGATGCCCGCGTCCGCCACCTGTCCCACCGACTCCGGGGTCATGATCTCGTAAGTGGACTTATCCTGCATCACGCCGTGCTGGTGGATGCCCGACTCGTGGGCGAAGGCGTTGGCCCCCACCACGGCCTTGTTGGGCGGGATGGGCTGGGAGAGGATTTGGGAAAGCCGGCGGGAGGCGCGATACAGGGCGGTGGAGTCCACCCGGGTTTCCGCGTCATACAGTCCCGGCCGCACTTTTAAGGCCATCACCACTTCTTCCAGAGCCGCGTTCCCCGCCCGCTCGCCGATGCCGTTGATGGCGCAGTCCACCTGGGAAGCCCCCGCGAGAACGGCGGAGAGCGTGTTGGCCACCGCCATGCCCAGGTCGTCGTGGCAATGGACGGAGAGGAGGGCCTTTTCCATGCCCTCGGTGTTTTGAAGGATGTATTGCACCAGGTCATACATCTCCTTCGGGGCGATGTAGCCCACCGTGTCCGCAATGTTCACCACGCTTGCCCCCGCCCGGATGGCCGCGGCAAAAGCCTTGGCGAGAAAAGCCGGGTCGCTTCTGGTGGCGTCTTCGGCGGAAAACTCCACGGCGGCGGAGAGCTTGCGGGCGTAGGCCACGGACGAGGCGATCCGTTCCAGCACCTGTTCGGGGGTCATGCCTAACTTGGCCTTCATGTGGAGCTCCGACGTGGCGATGAATACGTTCACAAGGGGCGAGGCGGCTTTTTTGGTGGCGGCTGCCGCCGCCTCAATGTCTCCCGGCACCGCCCGGGCAAGGGAAGCCACCGAGCAGTCGGTCACAAGCTCCGAAATCTGCTCCACTGCCTTGTAATCTCCCGGACTGGCCACGGCAAAGCCCGCCTCGATCACGTCTACTTTCAGCCGGGCGAGGGACCGGGCCACCCGTATTTTTTCCTCTATGCTCATGCTGCAGCCGGGGGCCTGCTCCCCGTCCCGAAGCGTGGTGTCGAATATTCTGATTACTCTTCCCATTTTGAGACGATTTCCCCTTCCCGGTAAAGCGATTCGCCGCCCCGCTGCATGCCTGTGAGGCCGGTGCGGGCAATTTCAATGATGCCGTATTCCCGGAGCATGTCCAGGAGCGCGCTGTTGGTGGAGGGCTTGTTGGTGGCTTCAATCGTAGCGGTTTTGGGGGAGAGGTCGGCGATTTTGGCGCCGAACACGTTGCAGATTTCGATGATGGCCGCCCGGCTCCCGTGCTCCGCCGCCACTTTCACCAGCATCAGCTCCCGGAAGACCGCCCTTCCCGCCTCGATTTCCACCACCCGCTCCACTTCCGTGAGCTTCAATAACTGCTTTTTAATCTGCTCCAGCACTTCCTCGCTCCCCGATATTTCAATGGTCATGCGGGAATAGGCGGGAGAGAGGGTTTCTCCCACCGTGAGAGAGGCGATGTTGTAGCCCCGCCGGCCGAATAGGCCGGAAATGCGCGCCAGCACGCCCGCGTTGTTCTGCACCAGGGCGGAGAGTATGTATTTTCGCTCCATGTCGTTCTCCTATACTGTATAGTCAAAGGGAAGGGCGCAGTCGATGAGCGCCGGCCCGCGCTCGCGAAGCGCCGCCCAAATGCGGTCTTCCGCCTGCTCCCATGTTTCAATCTGGAAAGAGGGAATGCCAAACGCCCCCGCCAGGGCGGTGTAGTCGATCTTCCGCTCCAGCTCGATTTCGGACACCTGGCCGTACAGCCGCTCCTGCAGCTGCTTCACGAGACCAAGGGAGCCGTTGTTGAACACGAATTCCACCACGGGCAAGTTGTACCGCTTCAGGGTGGACAGCTCGCTCAGGTTCATGAAAAAGCTGCCGTCGCCCGCCAGATTCACGATCCGCTTTCCCGCGGCCAATGCCGCGCCCACGGCCGCCCCCAGTCCGAAACCCATGGCCCCCAGCCCGCCCGAGGTGAGGAGCATGCCGGGGGAAGTGATCCCCAGATATTTGGCCGCCAGCAGCTGATGCTGACCCACTTCGGTTGTGTAAATCTGGTCTTTTCCCGCAAGAGAGGCCAGCAGACGGAAGATTTCCGCCGCGGGCGGACAGGAAAAAGCGGGTTTGTGAAAGCGTCCCGGCCTTCCCTCCACCAGCGGAAGGAGCTTTTTTAAAACAAGGCGGGCGTCCCCCACCAGGCTCAGGTCGGCGCGGAGGGTTTTGTTGATTTCCGCCGGGTCGATATCCAGATGGAGGACGCGGGTATTTTTGGGAAGGGGCCTGTCCCGGAGGGTGCGCTCGGAAAAGCGGGCGCCCACGGCAAACACCAGGTCGGCGTTTAAGAGGGCGTCGTTGGCCGCTTCTTCCCCGTATATGCCCGCGAGGCCCAAAAAGTTTTCCGACTCTTTGGGGGAGCACAGTCCCATGAGGGTGCGAAGGATGGGCATGCCCGCCTTTTCCGCCAGCGCCGCCAATTCGGCCTCGGCTCTTGAGGCGAACACCCCGCCCCCGGCCAATATCACCGGTCTGTCTGCGGCGTTGAGGAGCGCCGCCGCTTGAGCGAGGTCTTCTTCGCTTCCCGAAAACGTCCGCAATACCGGCCGGGGCGGCCGGGGCGCATACTCAGTTCGGGCCACGGTCACGTCAAAGGGGATATCGATGAGCACAGGCCCCGGCCGTCCGGAGGCGGCGATGTAAAAAGCTTTGCGGAGGGTATCCGCCAGCGCCGCCACGTCTTTTACCAGAAAGCTGTGCTTGGTGACGGGCATGGAAATGCCGTAGATGTCCACCTCCTGAAAGGCGTCCTGCCCGATGAGGGCGGTCTTCACGTTGCTCGTAATGGCGACAAGCGGGATGGAATCCATATACGCCGAGGAAAGCCCCGTCAGCAGGTTGGTGGCGCCCGGCCCGGAGGTGGCGAAGCACACCCCCGTCCGCCCCGAAGCCCGGGCGTATCCGTCCGCCGCGTGGGCGGCGTGCTGCTCGTGGGTGGTGCGGATGTGCTTAATGCGGGGAGCATAGTTGGCCAGCTCGTTATAGAGGTCGAGGGCGGCGCTTCCGGGGTAACCGAACACGGTGGTGACGCCCCGCTCGACGAGGCACTCCATCACGATTTGTGAGCCCGTCAGTTCCATGGGTCTCCTCCAAAGTCTCAGAATTTTCCTTCCTTTATCATATCTCTTTTTTGAAAAAAGAGCAATTCCATAACTTTTTCGCATATACATAAGAAAAACTTGACGAAAGGAACTTTTATGAGTAAAATGAGGCTAATGCGCCCCGGGGGTGGATAATATGGGAGAGGAGATTTAGGCCATGGCGTTAGACACAATCAAAAAAATCATCGCGGACAAGCTGGACATCGACGTCGACAGCATTACCGAAGAAAGCAGCTTTGAAGATATGCAGGTGGACTCGCTCGATATGGTGGAAATCGTGATGGACATCGAGGAAACTTTCGACATCACCATCGACGCGGAAGACGAGATCAAGACGGTGGGCGACCTTCTGAAGAGAATCGAAAAATAGCAATCATATCACATTATCACAGGGAAAGCGCAGGAATGCGCTTTCTTTTTTCTTTGCAAAATGCGCGGAAACAAGTATAATGGATGATAGTATACGGGAGGTATTCATGGCCTTTTGCTTTTCGCCCCTTTTCAGCAGTTCCCAGGGGAACGCCTCGTTTGTTTCGACGGAGAAAACCCGCCTGCTGGTGGACGCCGGGCTCACCGGCTCTTCCATCAAATCCGTCCTCTCCTCCATCGGGGAAGAGGCGGCCCGGCTGTCGGGCATAATCGTCACCCATGAACACATAGACCATATAAAGGGCGTGGGCGTTTTGAGCCGCATGTTCGACCTCCCCGTGTATGCCAACGAACGCACCTGGTGTGAGATGGAATACAAAATCGGGGGTGTGGCCTCCAAAAACATCCGGGTGATCGACGAGCACGAGTTTTACGTGGGGGATATGTGCGTCAAGCCCGTGCGGCTGTCCCACGATGCGGCCGATCCCTTTGGCTATGTGCTCATGTCGGGCGGGAAAAAGATCGGCATCTTAACGGATACGGGGCGGGTGACGGCGGAGGAAATGGGAGCCTTAAAAGGCTGCTCCATCGTCATGCTGGAAGCCAACCACGACGTGGAGATGCTCCGGACAGGGCCGTACCCCTATTATTTGAAGCAGCGGGTGGGTTCCGCCCGGGGGCACCTTTCCAACCTGCAGGCAGGGGAGGCCAGCGTGGAGCTTTATAAAAACGGCGTGCGGGGCATTGTGCTCGGGCATATCAGCGCCAAGAACAACCATAAAAAACTGGCTCTTCAAACGGTGAGGGATGCCCTCACGGCGGCGGACATACAGGTGGGCAAGGATATCGCCCTCATGGCCGCCAACCGCACCAGCGTCACCGGCGTGTTCAGCCTGAAATGAGGCGGAGATGAACATCCGGATCGTCTGCGTGGGAAAATCAAAGGAAAGCTACTGGAAAGCGGCGGAAAAGGAATACCTGACCCGCATCGGCCGCTTCTCTAAAATCGAGGTGGCGGAGGTGGCCGACGAAAAAGCCCCCGACGCCCCGAATCCATCTGAAATTAAAATACTCTTAAAAAAAGAAGGGGAGCGCCTGCTTCCCGCCCTTAAAAATTTTGACCATATCTATGCCCTTGCCGAAGAAGGGAAGCCCTTTTCTTCCCTGGAATTTGCCTCCTGGCTGAAAAAGCGGGAGGGGGAGAACCTGGCCTTTGTCATCGGCGGCTCCTACGGGCTGGCGGAAGAGGTGAAAGGCCGCGCGGAAGGCCTCATCTCCCTTTCGCCCCTCACGTTTCCCCACAGGCTGGCGCGGATCGTGCTGCTGGAGCAGCTTTTTCGGGCTTTTAAAATAAACGGCAACCAAACGTATCACAAATAGAGTTTTAACGCGAAAAGAGGGGACATGGAATGAAGAAAAAGGGCATGCTCTATGTCTTTTTGTGTTACCTGCTGAGCCTGAACAGCGGCATCACAATGTCCGGCCAGCAGTTTGTGCTGCTGGAGATGAAGACGGAGTTTGGCATTTCAAATGCCACGATGGCCACGCTCTCGTCCGTGCAGCTCGTCACCTCCATCGTCATGGTGCTGGTGCTGGGGCAGATGATGGACCGGCTGGACTTAAAAAAGCTCATTGTGGTGGGCGGAAGCATTTCCCTTTCGGGCATGCTCCTGAACGGCTTTTCCACCGGCCCGGCCATGACCGCCGCATCTTTTATCGTGGCCAGCATCGGCTCCAACATCACCATGGCCGTGCCCTTTCCCGTGTTCATGCGGGTAGACCCCGACCATGCCACCCGGCACGTGAATATCCAGCAGGGGGCGCTCAGCTTCGGGGCATTCGGCTGGCCGCTCATCATGGCCGTGCTGGTGAACAATTTTCACCTCAACTGGAGATGGCAGTACCGGATCAGCGCCAGCGTATTGTTTTTCATCGTGTTCATGTTCGCCGTGCTGAAGCCCGTGAAGCGGGTGGAAAAAGAGCCCGAAGAGAAAAAGAGCGGCGCGGGCGTCACCAGGCTCATCTTTTCCCCCATGTTTTTGGCTTTGGCGGCCACGCTCGGCTCCTACATGTTCGTGGAGATCGGCGTGCTGAACTACGCAAAGCAGTATTTTGATCTCGGCCTGAACGACCTGCTGGGCGCGTCGCTGTGCATCTCGGTCATCCGGGCGGGCATGACGATCACCCGCTTCACGGGGAGCCGGCTCATTAAAAACCGGGTGGTGCTCACCTTTAGCGGCATGACGCTCGGGGGAATTGCCGCCCTTTTAATGGCGGTGTTCCGCATCCCCGTGTATTCCCTCATCTGGTGCCTTATCTTCGGTCTGGCCGTGGGGCCTTACTGGCCCACGCTGTTCAGCATGGGGCTGGAACTGAACCCCCAGGCATCCGGCCGGCTCACCAACATCATGATGCTTTGTAACAGCCTGGGCATGCACATCGGAAACCTCTGCATGGGCACGGTGGTGGACAGCTACGGCCCCATGAACGTGTTTTACTTTATTGCCGCCGCCTGCGGAGCCTGCCTCGTGATATTGTTTGTGGCCATCCGGATCCTGCGGAAAAAAGGCCATATCCCCGAGGGTCGGGAATGGCAGCTGTCCCATGAGCGGTTTTTCCCCAAACACGCCGCCTGGATTCGTTGACTTTTCCCCCAACAAAATGATAGAATCATCCTTAGGGAGCATAGACCGTATGCTCCCTCATTTTAGGCTGAAAAAGGGAGAAAATGGTTAAACGCAATAGAGGGCTTGAAATCGTCTGTTATTTTTCCATGCTCATCCTGGGCATACAGGTCATCGGTTTTCAGTTCATCCTGGCGGACATCGCCCGGGAGTTCTCCATGAACAAAACCGCCATGGGCGCCATCGCGGGAGCGCAGTTCGCGCCCAACGTCATCGTGCCTCTGCTTTTGGGCGGCCTGGTGGACCGGGTGGACAAACGGGTGATCTCCATGTTCTGCGCGGTGGCTTATTTGGTGGGAAGCATTGTCGTCATCTTTTCAAAGAGCGTATTCATGCTAGTCGCGGGTATTCTCATCTTAGGTTCGGGCGGGGTGATGTTTCCCGCGGTGTTCACGGTCATGCTGGCTGAAACCGAACCTCAGCGGAGCAGCTTCTTTGCCAGCATGGTGGAGACTTCTTTTAGTATCGGAAGCGTGGTTGGGCCTCTGCTTCTGTCTTTTCTCATGAAGGAAGGCATGGAGTGGAGGGGGCTTTACTATATCGTGGCAGGCATGTCCGTTTTGGCCGCCCTGGCCTTTTCCTTGAGCAAAAGTCCGGTGAAGGCCAAGCGGAGCGGCATCGCCCCGGCGGAACGGGGCACCATCCGGTCCGTCATGAACCGGTTTGGCATCCTGCTCATTCTTTTCGGCGGGGTATACTACATGGTGGAAGGCGGGTTCACCACCTTTTTGAACTCATATTTTGAAGACGTGCTGAGAGACGTTCAAAACGGCAGCCTGGCTCTTTCCCTCTTCGGTCTGGCCATGGCCGTGATGCGTATCGCCACCTCAAAAGTCACCAGGAACAGGGAGAAGCTCATCATGGCCGGGTGCCTGGGAGCGGGGGCGGCGGCTCTCGCCATGGTGTTTATCCGGCAGTATACGCTGGTGTGGTGCGTGCTCTTCGGGCTGATGGCCGCGCCCTGCTGGCCGCTTATGATGAGCACGGCGGTGGACGCCTTCCCCCATTCCTCGGGGCGGATCGCCACGCTTATCATGGTGGGAAACGGGGTGGGGGGCGTGCTGGTCTCCCCCGTCATGGGCTTTATATCCGACCGGACGGACGTGGCTGCGTCTTACCTCTCGGTGGTGGCGTCGGCAATTCTGGCGGCGCTGCTGTTCCTGATTTTCCTGCGGGAAAAAAACAGGAGACAGTCAAAAGTTGGTTCAACCCTTTAAACGCAGCAAACGGGGAAGCCCTATTTTTTCAGGGCTTCCCGCTTTCGTACCAAACGCATGGTCCTTTTACGCCCGTTCCCGCGCGCCGCTCGTCCGGCGCACAGAGGAGGAAGTTCCATAATCTCCGGCAGCGTTTTAATGACCACGCCGTTTTTCGCGGTGTATACGCCCTCGTTCAGGGGCTTTTTTATTCAAACCGGATCGCCGAACAGATGCTCTCTCGAATAGACGCCCCGGAGGAGCTGCCAGACGATGAAGAAAGAGATGGGGAGCCCGGCGAAAAGGGAAATGAGCAGCACGCGCATCATGGGGCCGCCGATTTCGGCAGCACTATCCATCCCCATGCCTTCGCGAAAACGGCCATGCTGATGGCAAAGGCCAGCAGAATGGCGAAGAGCCAGTAGAACAGCAGCTCCCACAAAATGGCTGCAAAGAGCGTTCGCCGGCGCATGCCGATGGCCCGGTATATGGCCAGGGAGCGCTTGCGGCGAAGGAGCGCCATGTACAGCGCGGAATACACGGAGAGGAGCGCAAATCCCCTGAACACGGCAAACAATAATGCGAGGGACGTGTTCAGCACTTTTTCAAACTGGGCATGCTGTTCCTTATCCTCCTTTGCCGAATAGATGCGGGAGTTGGGGTTGATCATGGCCGTCTCGATGATCTTTTTTTCCAGAGCGTTATGGGCATCCTCTGAAATATCTTTTTCCAAATAGATGGACAACCACCAGTACCCTTTCACCAGGGGCGTTTCCGCCGCTGTCTTCGCCCACATCACAATGGTGGGTATGGGGATATCATAAATTCCGGGACGCACGCTGCGAAGCGGACTGTCGGCGATATAGGCGATGTCGTAGGGTATCTCCACATAGCGGATGGAGGAAGGATCACCGTCAAGCTGCGAAAAGGGGACTTCCTGGGGATACTCCAGCCGCCCGAAGGTGATCTGGCCGCCCACCTTTAAAAAGTCGTTTTTCAGGGTGGAGCTTCCTTCCCCGAAGGGAGGCAGGAAGAGCGCCACAGAGTTGTTTTTGCGCATGTCTTCCAGGGGCAGGTCGGGATAGGCTTCCCGGAACAGGTGAGCAGAAGCCTCCTCAATGAGTACGATCCTGAAATCCAGTTCTCCGGTGACGGTGATCACGTTCTTTGGCGCGCCTTCTATATCCTCTGCCGAAGGACCGTCCCAGAAATCGCTGGACCTGCTGGCATAGGCCTGCCAGTAGGCGTTCCCCGCGGGGATCACGATGGATGCGCACTGGGTGCTCATCAGTTCCGTTATGCTGGATACACCCTCCATGGCGCGTATCTCGGCGATGACCTCAACCGAAAAATCCTCTCCCTTGATATTTGTGACCTTGAAGGGCGGGACGGGCATCGCCGCATACCCGTTGTGCGCTTCTATGGTAAAGTCGGGCATATTGTCTTCCGCCCGCTGAAACTCATACATATACGCCTGCTCGATCCCAAGGGCGGAGACCAGCATGCTCATCATTAAAAGCACGGCCGCCACCTTGGCGAAATTGCTCCGGAGAAAGTGCCCGCTGAGAGAGGGCAGAAGATGCCGTTTTACAGTCATCTGGGGCGGCGCTTTGCTCACTTTGAGTTCGGAAAGGGAAGCCTCGTGCAGGGGCGCGATGACGGTTCGGAAGCGAAGGTACATAAGGCCCCCGATTGCCGCCACAGCCGCCGCCGGCCACAGGAAGTTGTCCGCCCGGAAGATGTTCATCTGTACGCTTTCCCCCATGAGCGCCTGGGACAGGGCGGATATGAGAAAGGCCAAAAGGCCGCTCAGCGGAAGGGAAAGGAGCACGGTAAACGCGCACTGCGCCGCGAAGACGCCTCCGGCATAGCGCCGGCTTGCGCCCAGCGTATACAAGAGGCTGTAGCTCCCTTTGTAGTTGTTCAGATACAGCGCCAGCGCCGTGAGCATGGTGAGGCAGGCGCCCCCCAGTATCACAAGCTGGAAAATCTGCTGAAACTTGCTGAAGGAGCCCAGTCTTCCCTCTTTCACATCGCCATACAGCAGTGAGTTGTCTATAATGTCCTCCACGAAGTACATATTCGACCCTTCGAGCTCCTGGGAGAGCTGCCGCAGCGTGCCTCCAAAAAGGCTGTACTCGTTCAAATAGAGCAGGCAGCCCAGATCGGGCTCCTTGTTCCCCAACTCTTGATCGATTAACAATGCCTGGGGGTAATCGTTGTACCCCTCGATCACCGACTCGTTTACAAACGTATCCCAGTAGCCGGTGTAGTCCGCCAGGATGCCCACGATGGTGAACTCTTTTTCCACACCGCCGCTTGAAAGCGACAGGCGGTCGCCCACCCCCGTGCCCTCTTTGCACTTGTAGAGTACGTTTTTTTCCAGCACGATCTCGCTGTTCGCCTCGGGCAGGCGGCCGCCCAGCAGGCGCAGACGGCCTAAGGAAAACGCCGTCTCATCAAAATAGCCCAGCGTCATATTCATGGACGTGTCTTTCACCTGCCAGCTTCCGTAGTTTTTGAGGATGCCCAGCGTGCGGACGTTTTCGTGGCTGCGCAGCTTTTCCAGCTTTTCGTCCGTCAAGTGCATGAAGACGCCGTGCTGCTCGCCGTATCGGCTGGCGTACAGCTCAAAAATGCTGTCCGCCACCGCCCCGAACAGGGGAGAGATCACCAGCATGAGCGCCAGGGACAGGGATAGTATGGCAATGAGCATCAGGGAGCTTTTCTTTCTGCTCCAGACAAATTGAAATGCGGTTTTCAGCATGAATAGACCTCCTTGGTTTTGTGATCATGTTTCTTGAATCACCCTGTTTATCCCATATGCTTGGAACCCGGCGCAGCGTTTTGCTGTGCCGGACAGGAGGCCCGCTAAGCGTTTTTGGTGATCACGCCGTCTTTCATTGTATAAGACCAGTCCGCATATTTCAGATGGTCGCTTTCGTGGGTCACCAGGAGAAGGGTGGTGCCATACTTTTTGCAGTTTTCCGTCAGCATGCGCATGACCACCTCTTTGTTCTCTTCGTCCAGGTTGCCCGTGGGTTCGTCGGCAAAGAGGATTTGGGGCGAGTGGATAAGCGCCCGGGCAATGGCCACCCGCTGCTGCTCGCCGCCCGACAGCGTTTCGGGCATTTGAATCAGCTGCTTTTGTATTCCAAGGGCATCCACCAGTTCGTCGAAGCGGTCGCTTTCCCTCTTACCCGCGATATACATGGGCATCAGGATGTTGTCCCGCACGTTGATTTCGGGGATCAGGTTGTAGGCCTGGAAGATAAACCCGAAACACTCCCTGCGGAGCCAGTCCGTATCCGCTTCATCGTATACGTCCTCTCCCTCGTAAAATACGCTCCCGTCTGTCGGCTCTTCCAGGCTGCCCAGCATATGCAGCAGCGTGGATTTTCCCGAGCCGCTTTTGCCCATGATGATGTGCACCCCCGCGTCGAAGCTGAGCGTGGCGTCTTTCACGGCCTCCACCCGGCCGGGCATGAATGTCTTGGAAATGTTTTTGCAGGAAAGAACTGTGTTCATAATATGACCTCCTGAATTAGAATGATATTTCCCGTTTTGTTAGGGGGTTCTTTTATTCAAACCGGATTGCGGAATACACGCTCTCCGAATAGACGCTCCGTAAAAGCCGGCCCACAATCAACAGACAGATGGGAACGCCGGCCAGAAGAGAATAGACGAGCACGCGCATCATGGGGGCGCCGATCTCGGGCAGCACTATCCATCCCCATGCCTTCGCGAAAACGGCCATGCTGATGGCAAAGGCCAGTAGAATGGCGAAGAGCCAATAGAACAGCAGCTCCCACAAAATGGCTGCAAAGAGCGTCCGTCGGCGCATACCCATGGCCCGGTATATGACCAGGGAACGCTTGCGGCGGAGGAGCGCCATGGACAGCGCGGTGTAAACCGCAAGCAGCGTGAACCCGCCGAACACGGAAAACAGCAACAAGAGGGAGGTGTTCAGCACCGTTGCCAGCTGGTTGTGCTGAGCCTGATCTTCCCTTTTGGAATAGACGCGGGAGTTGGGATTGGCCGCAATGGTTTCCCGAATCTGTTCTTCTATGGCGGTGTAGGCGCTTTCGGAAATGTCGTCTTCCAAATAGATATTGACGCCGAACTGCCCCAGGGACAACTCCTCCGCCGTTTTGCTCCACATAAAAACGGTGGGGCACGAAAGTTGGTAGACGTTGTCCTTACGGCCGCTGACGCTGCCGCGGCCGCGGAAGCCTTCGTTCGCAATGTAGGCGATTTCCCGGGACGTTTCCTCGTAAGAAAGGAGACTGGGATTTGTCGAGACCTGGGAGAAGAGCGCCCCTTCCGCAATTTTCAGCCGCCCGAAAGTGACCTGGCCGCCCATCTGCAATAAATCGTTTTTTGGGGCGGAGTCTTCCTCTCCGTAGGGCGGCAGGAAGAGGGCCACGGCGTTATGCTCCCGCATGTAGTCAAAGGGCAGGTCGGGATACGTCTCCCGGTACCAGGCCAGGGTATCCTCCTCGATCACCCGCACCTCAAATGCCCAGCTTCCATTGAGGACAATCACGTCCTTCGGCGTACCCCGTATGACGGCCGCCGTAGGCTCATCAAACGAAAAGGAAGGCGACCGGGAGGCGAAGGAGCCCCAGTAGGGATCCTCCTTTGCGGGAATCACCAGGGCCAGATCCGCAATGTTCAGGTATTCCCAGGTGTCGCGCACCCCTTCCATGG
>JAXGQH010000014.1:0-35771 GCA_040766545.1 Christensenellaceae bacterium | reverse complement strand
TTTGTATCTGGGGAACAGGTCCTTGATGCAGCGGGTGAGCACATGGCCGATATGGGGCTGGCCGTTGGCTGTCGGGGGCCCGTCGTAAAAAGTGAACTGAGGCTTGCCTTCCCCGGCGGCCTGGGCTTTTTTAAATATCTCGTTTTCTTTCCAGAATTTCAGAACTTCCTCTTCCCTTGCGGCAAAGTTCAGATCTGTTTCCACTTTTTTATACATACGTTCTCCTTCATAAAAAAACCGCCCCTCCGATAGGGCGGATGATCCGCGGTGCCACCTAACTTCCCCAAAATCCCGGGGCGCTTATCCGCATTTAACGCATGGCTTACGCTGCCTCGAACAAAAGTGATAACGCCGGGTTCCCGCTGCCCGGCTCTCACCCCGCCCGGGCTCTCTGAAGCGTTCTTTGCCTGCGCCGTGTCTTTTAAAGACAGACTGATACCTTGTATTATAGGAGAAGCCAAAAGAAATGTAAAGCCTTAATTTTACTGCTTGTACCTTTTGAAAGTCATGGTATAATTTAGCTGGGGGTGTACTTATGAAAAGAGCTTTTCGTTTAACGGCGCTGATCGCCGCTTTGCTGCTTGTACTTGGCTCTTCCTTCGGATGCGGCAAAAAGCTGCCGGACGAGGAAAGCCACCACTCCACCATCAATGTGTTTCGGCCTTTTTATAAAGCCCATTCCCCCCGGGAGGGCGAGTTCGGCGCGCCCGCGTACCTCACCTCCGCCGATTCGGCTTTCTCTTACGGCGTATTTTACCCCAAAAGCGACCTTACATTCATAGACGAATCCATCAGCGCCTTTTTGTCCGGCCAAATCTCCTCCCTCACGAAGTCCTGCCGGGAAGAAAATCAAAAAGGTGAGCTCAGTATGGACTATTCCTGCATACAGGCGGGAGAAAAGCTGGCGGGCGTGTATTTTTACGGCAAGCTTTATATCGATCAGTCGGAAAACAGCGTGAACGAAAACCTGCTGCTGGACCTTGCGAATAAGACGGTGCTGGAACCCTCTTCCGTGTTCTCTTCAGAGGACAAGCTGAGAAGCCACCTGACCGAAGAGGAATTCTCCCTCCTCACCTACGAGGAGCTTTTGAGCCGCTTCATCTGTTCGGACACGGGGGTCATCTTCTTCCGGCGGGATCATACGGAGCTCAGCCTGCCTTACGGCCAGCTGAAAGACGCTTTCTCCGAAAGTTTTGCCGCCCTGATGGGCGATTATTTAAGCGCCGATCCCACCGATCCCACCGATCCCACCGATACGGGCGACCCGGGGGAGACTCCGTCCGCCGGCCCTCACCTCATCGCCCTCACCTTTGACGACGGGCCTTCCACCCTCACCGATGATTTTTTAGAGTACCTGGAGGAGCAGGGCATCCGCGCCACCTTCTTTGTGAACGGCTATCAGATCGAACGGCGGGAGCAGGTGTTGAAGGACATGGCCGCCGCGGGGCATGAGATCGGCTGCCATACCTGGAAGCATGAAAAGCTCACCACCCTCACAAAAGAGGAGATCAAGGCCAACCTGAAACGCACAAACGATTACATTAAAGACTTGACCGGCCGGACGGTCACGCTGGTGCGCCCGCCCTATGGCGCCGTGAACGACACTGTGCGGCAAGCCGTGAGCGAGCTTGGATTATACCTTGTCAACTGGTCTGTGGACACGGAAGACTGGTCGAACAAAAACCCGGACACCATGCTGGAAATATGCAAGGCGACCACCTACGACGGCTGCATCGTGCTCATGCACGACTCTTACCCCACCACGCTGGAAGGGCTTAAAAAGATCGTAAGCTATTATAAAGGCCAAGGCTACGAGTTTGTGACCGTGAGCGAGCTGTTCGAAGATTCGGGAGTGGCCATGCAGGCGGGCATGATCCATCGTTCCACCAAAAGTATCAAGTAAAAAATGGCCGGGGACTTCCCCGCCCGATTCATGGATATAAAAAGAGCGGCCGTTTTCCGGCCGCTCTTTTTATTGAGCTGAGAGCGCTCTCATTATAAGTCGCGCAATCCACATCTGTTCTCTTCCTGGCGCCGGCGGGCTTTAAAACCCGCCGTCCGCGCCTAAGCCGCGCCCTTCTTTTAGTGGATATGGGGCTCTTTTTATTCCCCGATCTCCATGCTCATGCGAGTGAAGCGGATGCCGTCCATCACCTGTTCGGGGCCTTCGCTCAAAAACCCCCATTTTTGATAGACAGGAACGGCGTAAGGCGAGGAATTGACGCTCATCCTGCTCCTTCCGGCGCCCCTTGCCCTGGCCTTCACAAAGGAGAACAGCGCCGTCGCGATGCCCATGCGGTGGTACTGTTCATCCACAAAAAGAAGGGAGATGTGCCCCAGATTCCTGGTGGCGATCACGCCCTTTAACATGGGATCAAAAAATCCGTATATCTCCAGCTCTTTTTTCCGGATCAGGCGGGAAAGGAAGGCTTTGGAAACAAACTCCCGAAAGGAAGCGACGCCCTTGTCCGCATATCCGGGCGCTTCATATCGGTCAAAGGTGCGGAGCACGAGCCGGATGGCTTCGTCCATCTCCGTCCTTTTCACCCGGCGTATCTCCATCAGGAGTTTTTCATGATGATCCGCTCCACCGTGTCCACCACTTCTTCGCAGGCGTCGAGGCAGGCTTCCAGGCAGTCGATGATCTTGCTCCACTTGATCAGGTCTTCCGGAGAGGTGTCCCCGGAGAAAATATCCCGGAGGGCGTTCACCTGCATTTTATCGCCGTCCTCCTCCAGGGTGTTCACGTCCAGAATATACTGGCGGATCTCCTGGTTCTTTCTGAAGTCCGAGAAGTTCTCCATGGCCATCTTCATGGAAGCGGTGCATTTTACGATGAGGTTGGAAAACTCCAGGCTGTAACCGTTCACTTCGGTGATGTTGAACATGTACATATACTTGACCACGTCCTCAATGCCGTCCACCACGTTGTCCAGCTTCTGGATCAGCTCCATGATGTCTTCCCGCTCAATGGGGGTGATGAACTCCTTTGTGAGGTGCCGGATCAGCTCATGGCGCTTGTCGTCGGCGCTGTGCTCGATCTCATGGATTTCCTCCACTCTGGAAAGGATGTTGTAGCTCTTGTAGTTATGCAGCGTTTCGTTCAGATGCTCCGCCGCTTTGTGGGCAAAGGTGCACATGTCGATAAAGGTGCTGAAGTAATTGTATCCTGATTTTCTTGCCATATTGTCATATTCCTTTCAAAATGAATTTGCTTAAAAGATCGCCATGAACAGCTTGGCCATTAAGTAGCCGATCAGCCCGCAGCCGGGGAAGGTGAGCACCCAGGCCCAGATCATTTCCTTCACCACGCCCCAGTTGATGGAGCTGAAGCGCTTTGCGGCGCCCACTCCTAAAACCGAAATGGTCTTGGTGTGGGTGGTGGAAACAGGGATGCCCCCAAGGGAGGAGGCAAACATGCAGACGACCGAAGAAAAGTCCGCCGCAAAGCCCTGGTATACCTCTAATTTAATCATGTCCATGCCCACGGATTTGATGATCTTATACCCGCCCATGGAGGTCCCGAGCGTCATGATGACGGAGCAGAAAAACATGAGCCAGATGGGCACTTCAAAGGAAGTGGTGGTGGTATCGCCCTTGGAAAGGGCCATACCCAGCAAAAACACGCTCATGAACTTCTGCCCGTCCTGGGCGCCGTGCATAAACGCGGCGGCGGCTCCTCCCGCCACCTGGGCTTTTTTAAAGAACTTGTTCGTCTTGGCCCTGTCCATATTTTTGCAGATGGCCTGGGTGATCTTGGCCGAAAGCCAGCCGAGCCCAAACCCCAGCCCCGTGGAAAGCGCCAGCCCGTAAATAACCTTGATCCACTCTGCGCCGTTGATGCCGCTTAAGTTTCCATGCATGGCGATGGCCGCCCCCGAAAGTCCGGCAATGAGCGCGTGGCTCTCGCTGGTGGGGATGCCGAAGGCCCAGGCCGCGGTGGCCCAGACCACGATGGCAAAAAGCGCGGCGCAGAGGCCGACCACCGCCTCATGGGAGTTGGCGCCGAAGTTCACCATTTTATAAATGGTGGCCGCCACGGTGGAGTTGAAATACGTCATCACCATCACGCCGAGAAAATTAAACACCGCCGCCATGATCACCGCGCCCCGCGGGCTGATGGCCCGGGTGGAAACGCAGGTGGAAATGGCGTTCGGCGCATCCGTCCAGCCGTTTACCATAATCACGCCGATGGTGAGAAGCGACGTGATGAGCAGCGCCGGACTGGAGATGGCCTGCGAAAGAAACTCGCCAAATGTCATATGTGAATTACGTCCTTTCGTAAATTGTAATCCGTTTGCTGGTTTGCCCGCCGGTTGCATCAAGCGCCTGCGCGGATTCTTAAAAAAGAATCAGGCCGGGCACGCCAAATTACCTCAGTATAAATGATACTACTTTGCGTTGTTGGTTGCAATTACTTTACACAGAATTTACATAAAAACCTAAGGACGAAAAAGGCGGCAACCCGTGCCGCCTTTTCATGCCGCCAGTTTCAGTATACGACAATGCTGTCGGCGGACGCATCAAAAGCCTGCTCCCAGCCCTGACCCATCATCTGGGTGTAGGTGAATGTGATGATCTGGCTCGAAGTCTGCACGGCGCACTGCATCTGGTATACTTCAAAACCGTACAGGCTGTACCGCATGGACGCCCGAAGCGCCGTCTTCCCGCTCACCGTGGTATACGTGAATCCCACCATCTCGATGTCCACCGTCTCCCCCATCGTGCTGGAAAAGACTTCTTCATAGAGCTGTTCCAGGCTGGCGGAGGTGTAGCTGGCAAAATCCGGATCGGTGCTTCCCGTGGTCACGTTGATGTTGGAAGCGTCGTTGGGATAGTCGGGCGCGTAATAAACGCCCGTGCCGTCGTCCTTAAAACCTTCGGGCAGGGTGAAGGAATACTCCGCCTTAGTGATCACAGTGCCTCCCCCGGACGTGGAGGGCGTTGTGGAAGGCGTGATGGAGGGCGTGGTTTCCACCGGGCTTCCGCTGGGGCTGGCCCAGCCGGGAATGCCGGGAGTGGCCGACGTGACGGGCGTGCTCCCCGAGGGAGACGCGCTGTCTGTGGGCAATAGGCCGCCGTTGTTTTTGCAGCCCGAAAATAAAACGACTGCCAACACGGCAAGAATGAGAACGGCTGTGAGCCTGCTGAATTTTTTCATACATTACCCCCTAAAGACTGTTACCATTATTCTACTATATATATGCCCTTAAAATCAAGATTTCCCCGTCCGGCCGTCTGCTTTTTTTCGTTTCTCCCGGGCTTCTTTAATCCGGGCCTCGTTTCCGTATTCGCCGGGGAAATAGTATTGCCTGCCCGCCAGGTTGTCCGGCAGGTACTGCTGAGTCACGTATCCCCCGGGAAAATCGTGGGGATAGAGATACCCTTTGCCGTTGCCCAGCTTGTCCGCCCCCCGGTAGCTGGTGTCCCGCAGATGGAGCGGCACCCCTTCCTGATAGGCGTGCTCAGCGTCGTAAAACACGCTTCCAAGAGCGGAGACCACGCTGTTGGACTTGGGGCTTTCGCAGATAAATATGATGGCCTGGGCGATGTTGAGCCGGGCTTCGGGCATGCCGTTAAACTCCAGCGCCTGGGCGGCGGCCACGGCCTGCTGCATGGCCGCGGGGTTGGCCAGCCCCACGTCTTCGCTGCTGTGGGCGATCATCCGGCGCACGATGATCCGGGGATCCACCCCGGCGTAAATCATGCGGGCAAACCAGAAGAGCGCCGCGTCGCTGTCCGACCCCCGAAGAGACTTGCAAAAAGCCGAGAGCATGTTGTAATACTCTTCTTCGTCGCAGCGCACCGCCCGCCTTTGGATGGACTCCTCGGCCGTGGCCACGTCGATACGGATGATCCCGTCCTCTCCCGCCGGCGTGGTCAGCACCGCCAGCTCAATGGCGTTTAGGGCCGTGCGCACATCCCCGTTGGCCACGTCCACAATGTGGGCCATAGCCCCCTCTTCCACTTCCACATTCAGATTGCCAAAGCCCCGTTCTTTATCCACAAGGGCGCTTTTTACCGCTTTTCTCACGTCCTCCCTGGAAAGCGGCTCAAACTGAAAAAGCCGGCAGCGGGAGACGATGGCCGGCGTCATGGACACCAGCGGGTTTTCCGTGGTGCTGCCGATGAATTTGATGATGCCCTTCTCAATGGCGGGGAGGATGCTGTCCGACTGGGCTTTGTTCCAGCGGTGGCATTCGTCAAGAAGGAGGTAAGTGCCCGAGCCGTACATTTTCTGCTGATTGTCCGCCCACTCGATGATGGCCCGCACGTCCTTCACCTGCCGTGACCGCGTTCAGCTTGCGGAAGGCGGATTTGGTGGTGTTGGCGATGATCTCGGCCAGCGTGGACTTTCCCGAACCCGGAGGGCCGAAAAAGATGCAGGAAGAGAGCTTGTCCGCCACAATGGCCCGGCGGAGCAGCTTTCCCTCCCCCACGATGTGCTCCTGCCCGTAAAACTCGTCCAGGGTGCGGGGGCGCATCCGGTCGGCAAGGGGGGCGCTTCTCTGCTGGTTTTGAGAAATCAGGTCCATGTATTTTTTCCTTAGTGAATACGTCTTGTCCCGTTCAGTATACCAGAAAATGCATGAAATTAGAAGGGTTTCCCCCCTTTGCGGGGCGGGGAGCCCATGAAAGCAGAATGTAGTTGCTCTTGCCGGGAAAAAGCATTATAATTAACTTGTATTTTCGCTATTATTTGTAATATTTTTAATCATTTACAGGAGGATCCACACGTGAAACGAGTCTTTAACTTTGCGGCAGGCCCTGCCGCGCTCCCCCTCGAAGTGCTTCAGCAGGCCCAGGCCGAGCTGACGGATTTCAAGGGCACGGGCATGTCCGTCATGGAGATGAGCCACCGTTCCAAGGAGTATGAAAGCGTCATCGCGTCCGCCGAGGCGTCTCTTCGGGAGCTCATGAACATCCCGGACAACTACAAGGTGCTCTTCCTTCAGGGGGGCGCGTCTTTGCAGTTCACCATGGTGCCCATGAACCTTATGAGCAAGCATCAGAAAGCCTACTACGTCGATTCCGGGAGCTTTGCCCATAAGGCGGCGGAGGAAGCCAAGCTGTTCGGCGAAGTAAAAATTGCCGCTTCTTCCAAGGCGGACAATTATGTGTATATCCCCGAAGTGAACGCCTCCCTGCTCACCGAACCGGCCGATTATGTGCACATCACCTCCAACAACACCATTTACGGCACTCATTATTCCAAAACCCCGGACGTGAACGGCCTTCCCCTGGTGTCCGACATGTCCTCCTGCATCCTTTCGGAAGTGATCGACGTTTCGGATTACGCCCTCATTTACGCGGGCGCCCAAAAGAACATCGGCCCCGCCGGCGTGACGATCGTCATCGTGCGGGACGATATGCTGGGCAAGGTTCCAAACCTCCCCGCCATGATGGACTACGCCGTGGCCGCGGAAAACGGCTCCATGTACAACACGCCTCCCACCTTCGCCGTCTATCTGGCCGGGCTGGTGTTTGAGGATTTAAAGAAAAAAGGCGGCGTGGCTGCCATAGAGAAGATCTACGAGCAAAAGGCCGCCCTCCTTTACGGCTTTTTGGATCAGTCCAAGCTCTTCAAAGGCACCTGCCAGAAGCCCTTCCGCTCTAAAATGAACGTCACCTTTGTGACGGGCAATAAGGAGACGGACAACAAGTTCGTGATGGCGGCCGAGGCGGCCGGTCTGTGCAACCTGAAGGGGCATAGGGCCGTGGGCGGCATGCGGGCCAGCATTTACAACGCCGTCACGCTGGAAGCCGTGGAAGCGCTGGTGGCCTTCATGGCTAAATTCGAAAAGGAAAACGCATAGGAGCCTATACATGTATAATATAAAGAAGCTGAATTCCATTTCCGATTCTGTTTACGATAAACTCCCCAAAACCTGCTACAACGTCTCCTCCCACATTGAAGAGGGAGACGTGGACGCTTACCTCGTCAGGAGCGCCGACTGTCTCAACATGGAACTGGACGACCGGGTGCTGGCCTTTGCCCGGGCGGGGGCGGGCGTGAACAACATCCCCATCGACAAGTGCACGGAAAAAGGCATTGCCGTGTTTAACACCCCCGGCGCAAACGCCAACGCCGTGAAAGAGCTGGTGATCTGCGGTATGCTCATCGCCTCCAGAGACGTGATGGGCGGCATCGCCTGGGCCAAAACGCTCGTCGGCCAGGGAAGCCAGGTGGAAAGCCTGGTGGAAAAGGGCAAAAACCAGTTTGTGGGTCCCGAGCTCATGGGCAAGACCATCGGCGTCATCGGCCTTGGAGCCATCGGCGTCTTGGTGGCCAACGCCAGCGCCTGCCTGGGGCTGAAAGTCGTGGGCTACGACCCCTTCATCTCCATCGATAGCGCCTGGCACCTGTCGGACGCCGTTTCGAGGGCTCTGTCTTTAGACGAACTGCTTTCCCAGTCGGACTACATCACCATCCACGTGCCCCTTATGGAAAAGACCAAGAACTTCCTGGGTCCCCGGGAAATCGCCAAAATGAAAGAAGGCGCGGTGGTGCTGAACTTCGCAAGGAACGGCCTGGTGGATCAAAACGCGCTCTTTGAGGCCATGGAAGAGGGTCGGGTGGCCCGTTACGTCACCGACTTCCCCAACGAAAACTGCCTCCAAAACGAAAAAACCATCAGCATCCCCCATCTGGGCGCCTCCACGCCCGAGAGCGAAGAGAACTGCGCCCTCATGGCGGCGGCGGCTCTTCGGGGCTACATCGAGACGGGCGCCATCCACAATTCGGTGAACCTTCCCGAGTGCCCCCTCACCCGGAGCCTCCACTCCCGGATCGCCCTCATCCACAAAAACCTCCCCGGCATGGTGAGCCAGATGACGAGCATACTCGGCGGCAAGGGTTTGAACATTGAGGAGATGGTGAATAAATCAAGGGGCGACATCGCCTACACCGTGTTCGACTTAAACGCCATACCCGAAGATGCCACCATGGCTGAGCTCCTGGCCATCGACGGAGTGATCAAAATCCGGAAAATCTGCTAAGATGCAATTTTAAAAAATAAAAACGCGCAAATTTGCGCGTTTTTTATTGCATTTCAAATAAATTATGATAATATATTAAATAATAAATTTCAGATGGCGCGCTTGCGCCCATCAGGAGGTCAGGATGCAACGAACAAAGATCACCGTTCTCGGAGCAGGGAACGTGGGCGCCACAATCGCCTATACGCTGACTGTGGGAGCGGTCGTGTCGGAAATTGTGCTCATCGACATCAACCAGGACAAGAGCGAAGGCGAAGCCATCGACATCATACAGGGCACGCCCTTTTCCTCACCCGTCAAGATATACAGCGGCAGCTATGAGGATGCCGCCCATTCCAACATCGTCATCGTATCCATGGGCATCGGGAGAAAGCCGGGGCAGTCCCGCCTCGACCTGGCGGAAGCCAACGTGGGCATATTGAAAGAGACGCTTCCAAAAGTCATCAAATATGCTCCCGATTCCGTGTATCTCATCGTGAGCAACCCCGTAGACATCCTCACCTACGCGGCCATTAGGCACTGCGGCCTTTCCGAAAGGCAGGTTATGGGCTCAGGCACCATGCTGGACACCTCCCGCCTGCGCACCATACTCGGGCGCAAGCTCCATCTGAACACGCGGAACATACACGCCTATGTGTTCGGCGAGCACGGAGACAGCGCCATGATCCCCTGGTCTCAGTGCACGGCGCTTGGCATGCGCATCGACCAGAACTTCCACCGGATCACCGACCTGCCCAGCCTGTCCTTTGAGGAAGAGAAAAAGGCCATTGAGGAAGAGGTAAAAACGTCGGGAGCGCGGATCATTGCGGACAAAGGCGCCACATACTACGCCGTTTCCACCGTGGTGTCCCAGATGTGCCAGTGCATCCTCCAAGACCTGTACACCGCCCTCACGGTCTCGGGCATGATCAACGATCGGTATGGCATCAGCGACGTGTGCCTGAGCCTGCCTTCGTCCTTGGAAGCCAGGGACTGGGCCGGCCCATCGACCCCATCCTTCTGCCCGAAGAGGTGGAGCTGCTCCAGGGGAGCGCTCAAGTTTTAAAGAACACCATCAAGAGTTTGGGGCTGTAAATAAATCAAACAAAAAAGGCGGCGCTGCCGCTCTCTTTTTATATTGATATGGCGCCCCCCATGCGGCTTACAGAAAATACTTGACCCCCGATTCCGCCAGCTTCTGATCCTTATTGCCCGGGACGTTTTTAAAAAGCCCCTCCACATACCGCTCGCTGTGGGCCATTTTTCGAATACCCGCCCGTCGGGGGAGAGGAGTCCCTCCTCTCCCGCCAGGGAGCCGTTGGGATTCGCGGGGATGTTCATGGAATACTCCCCTTTTCGCCGCAATACCGGGTGGCCACCTGCCCCTTTGCAAAGAGGGCGGAAAGCTCCTCTTTTCCGCAGACAAACCGGCCCTCCCCGTGAGACACGGCCACGGTGTGCACCTCTCCCTCTTCCACGCCCATAAGCCAGGGAGGTTTTGGAGCAGACCTTTGTGCGGACGGGCAGGAGACGTGCCGCCCGATGGTGTTGAAAGTGAGGGTGGGCGAGCTTTCTCCCATGGGAAGGATCTTCCCGTAGGGCACCAGCCCCAGCTTGATGAGCGCCTGAAAACCGTTGCAGACGCCCAGCATCAGCCCGTCCCGGTCGTCTAAAAAGCCGGGTGACCGCTTCGGCCACCTCCGGGTTCCGCAGGAACGTGGCGATGAACTTGCCCGAGCCGTCCGGCTCGTCGCCCCCCGAGAAGCCGCCGGGAAGCATCAGAATCTGAGCGCCCCGGATGGCCTTTGCAAGAGCGGCCACAGAGGCTTTCACCGCTTCCTCCGTCCTGTTCTGTATGACGATGATCTGAGGCTCTCCGCCCGCCCGTTCAAACATGGCCGCCGAATCGTATTCGCAGTTGGTGCCCGGGAACACGGGGATAACCACCCGGGGCTTTGCCGCCCGGATTTTAGGCGCGGCTTTGGAAAGGCCGGAAAAAGCGGGATGGTCGGGCTCTTCGGGAAGCCGGGGCGTTTTGGTGGGAAATACCTTTTCCAAAGGCGCGGTAAAGGCCCGCACGGCCTCTTCCAGCGTGATGCTCTCGCCCCGAAGCCGGATTTCCTTTTCTTCAATGAGCGTTCCGATCCTGTCAAAATAAGGAGAGAAGATTTCCTCTTCCGTTTCAAAAATGAGGGAGCCGTATTCCTTTCGGGCGATCTGCCGGATAGACAGATGGTCTTCCAGCTCCAGCCCGATTTTGTTGCCCATAGCCATCTTGGCCGCCGCAGCCAGGATGCCCCCTGCTCCACCGCGTAAGCCGCCTTGACCTTTCCCTCTTTCACCAGCTCATAAAAAACGTCGTACTTTTTCTTCATAGTTTCAAACACGGGAAGGGAAAGCTGGTCGGAATCCAGCTCTAAAAGATAAAGGGAGTCCCCCGCCTTTTTAAACTCGCCCGAAACCAGCTCTTCCGCGCTTTCCACCGCCACGGCAAAGGAACAGAGGGTGGGCGGCACGGTTAAATCCTCGTATGTGCCGGACATGGAGTCCTTCCCGCCGATGGAGACCACCGAAAAGCCCTGCTGGGCGTACAGCGCGCCCAAAAGCGCCGAGGCGGGGCGGCCCCACTTCAGCGGGTCGCTCCCCAGGCTTTCAAAGTATTCCTGAAGGGTGAGCCAAGTATTTTGATATGTGCCGCCCGCCGCCACAATTTTGGCGATGGAGGCCACCACCGAATAAACCGCCCCGTGAAACGGACTCTTTTCCATGAGATAGGGATCGAGGCCAAAGCTCATGAGGGTGGCGTCTTTTGAAATGCTCCCCTCCGTGCTTACCAGAGCGGCCATGGCCTGGGCGGGGGTGAGCTGCGTCCTGCCCCCGAGGGGCATGTGCACCGTACCCGCGCCGATGGTGGAGTCGAACAGTTCGATAAGGCCCTTCTGGCTGCACACGTTCAAATCGGAAAGGATCGCCTTCACCGCCTCTTTCAGGCTCCCGTCCACTTCCGTTTCCAGATAGGATTTGATGTCCGGACTGGCTATACGGGCTTTGGCATACTGGGCGGCCCCGTTGGTGTTCAAAAAGGCCCGCTTGATGTTCACGATGTTCTTATTCCGCCAGAACATGCGCATACAGCCCGTGTTGGTCACTTCCGCCACCTTCACGGCTTCCAGATTCTCTTCTTCCGCCAGGGCGATGACCCGGGACAGGTGTTCTTTTTCCACCACCACGGCCATCCGCTCTTGGGACTCGGATATGGCCAGCTCCGTGCCGTCCAGTCCGTCGTATTTTTTCAGCACGGCGTCCAGCTGGATATCTAGGCTGTCCGCCAGCTCTCCGATGGCCACGCTCACGCCCCCCGCGCCAAAGTCGTTGCACCGCTTCACAAGGCGGGTGAACTCTTTTTTGCGGAAAAGCCGCTGGAGCTTCCGTTCGGTGGGGGCGTTCCCCTTCTGCACTTCCGCGCCGCAGGCTTCGGTGGACTCCGTGGTGTGGGCTTTGCTGCTGCCCGTTGCGCCGCCGATACCGTCCCGGCCCGTCCGGCCGCCGATTAAAACGACGATGTCTCCCTCTTCCGGCCGTTCACGCCGCACGTTTTCCTTGGGCGTCGCGGCGATCACCGCGCCGATCTCCATCCGTTTGGCCTTGTAACCGGGATGATACAGTTCCCGCACCAGCCCCGTGGCCAGCCCGATCTGGTTGCCGTAGGAGGAATAGCCCGCCGCCGCCCCTTTTGTGATCTTTCTCTGGGGCAGCTTATGGGGAAGTGTGTCCTGGGTCTTTTCCCTTGGGTCGCCGCTCCCCGTCACCCGCATGGCCTGATACACATAGGCCCGCCCCGAAAGGGGGTCCCGGATCGCCCCGCCAAGGCAGGTGGCCGCGCCGCCGAACGGTTCGATTTCGGTGGGGTGGTTGTGGGTCTCGTTTTTAAACAATATGAGGTACTCTTTGTCCCCTTCTTTTGTCCGAAGGGTATGCTTAAAGGAGCAGGCGTTGATCTCCTCGCTGTCGTCCAGCTTCTTTAAAAGCCCCCGCTTTTTCATGGCTTTCACGTAGACGGTGGCCATGTCCATGAGGGTCACGGGCTTCTTCCTCCCGCCGTATACTTCGTTTCGAAGAGCCAGGTAGTGGTTGTAAACCTCCCGCACCTTTGCGCCCACGGGGCCTTCCTCAAAATCCACCTCCGTGAGCTCGGTCAAAAAGGTGGTGTGGCGGCAGTGATCCGACCAGTACGTGTCGATCACCCGAAGCTCGGTGATATAGGGGTCCCGCCCCTCGCTTCCAAAATACTCCCGGGTAAAAGCCAGATCGTTCAGGCTCATGGCGTAGCCGCCTTCCCGCCGGAAAGCCTCCAGCTCCTCATCCGTGAAGCGGGAAAAACCCGCCGCGATTTTCACGTCGGGCGGCTCGGGAAGTTCCATTTTAAGCGTCTTCGGCTTGTCCATGCCCGCTTCTTTCGAATCCACCGGGTTGATCACATAGCGCTTGATTTTTTCAATGTCCGCCGAGCGAAGATATCCTTCCAGGGCGTATATTTTGGCCGCGGCCACCTCGGGGCGCCTCCCTGTGGTCAGAAGCTGCACACACTGAGCCGCGCTGTCCGAACGCTGGTCGAACTGGCCGGCCAGGTATTCCACCCCAAAGGCGTATTCCCCTTCTCCCACGGGGAGCTCTTCCAGATAGACCTTGTCCACGGGCGGCTCGGAAAACACCGTGTTCAGCGCCGCCTGAAACTCCTCATCCGACAGGCCCTCCACGTCGTAGCGCAGGATCACCCGCAGGTTTTTCAGCCCGTTGATTAAAAGATTGTCCCGGAAATCGGAGAGAAGGGATCTGGCTTCCACGTTGAACCCCTCTTTTTTCTCCACAAATATCCTTCTCACACCGCTCATATGTCACCTCAAAATGTAAAGAAAAGCCGTCCTCATGGGAAAGGGCAGCTTTTCTTATAATATTCATGCTTTACAGAACCAGGTTCTGGAACGCGTCGTGTATGGCGTTGATGGCCGTCTGAAAATCCTTGTTGGCCACGCCCACGATGATGTTCATTTCGCTCGAGCCCTGGTCGATCATGCGTATGTTCACCTGGGCGTTGGCGAGGGCGGTAAAAAGCCGCGCCGCCGTGCCGATGGTCTGGATCATCTTCCTGCCCACCGTGGCGATGAGGGCGATGTCTTTGATGATCTCCACGCTGTCCGGCTCGCAGGTGCGGTGTATGTCGTCCACAATGTCTTTGATGTTGTCCTTCACCTTGCTGTCTTCCAGCACCACGCACAGCGTGTCGATGCTGGAGGGCATGTGCTCAAAGGGTATGCTGTACTTCTCAATGCAGGTGAGGATGCGCCTTGCAAACCCCAGCTCCGCGTTCATGCCGTTTTTGGCAATGGAAATAATGGTAAAATGCTCTTTCCCCGCAATGCCCGTCACCGCCATATGCTTTTCGCCGTTTTCCTCCACATGGGGGACGATGAGCGTGCCCGACTCTTCCGGCTCGTTGGTGTTGCGCACATTGATGGGGATGGCGTACTTGTAAACGGGAAAAATGGAATCCTCGTGGAGAACGGAAGCGCCCATATAGCTCAGCTCCCGAAGCTCCCGGTACGTGATGAGGTCCACCTTTTTGGCATGCTTCACAATGCGGGGGTCGGCCATGTAAAAGCCCGACACATCCGTCCAGTTTTCGTACATATCCGCCCGGGCCGCCGCCGAAACGATGGCGCCCGTGATGTCCGATCCGCCTCTTGAAAAGGTTTTGATGCTCCCGTCGGGCATGCTGCCGTAAAAACCGGGCACCACCGCCCGGGGGGTCTTCTGCAGCCGCTCGTAGAGCACTTTTTCCGTTGTCCGCTCGTCGTATTTGCCCCGCTTGTCGAAAAGGATCACTTCGGCGGCATCGATGAACTCGTAGCCGAGGAAGTCCGAAAGCAAAAGACCGTTTAAGTATTCGCCCCTGCTGGCGGCGTAGTCGCTTCCCGCGCCGGCTTTGATGTCCGAAAGCACCTTTTCCAGATGGTCTTCGATCCTGACCGACAGGCCGAGTTCGTTTCGTATGCCCGTAAAACGGTCGTAAATCTTTTGGTAAACGGGCTCGTATTGCCCGCCCTGTTCCACCAGACTTTCCAGCTGATAGAGCAAGTCCGTTATTTTTTCATGATAAACGGCGGATTTTCCCGGAGCCGAAGGCACCACGTAGCGCCTCTTTCCATCCGCCAGTATGATGCTTTTCACCTTCTTCATCTGGCCGGCGTCTGCCAGAGAAGTTCCTCCAAACTTTGCCACTGTCAATGACATTCAAAAACTCCTTTACCGAAACGGGCCTCCGCGCCCGCGAAACTATTTGCGCGCCTTTTCCTGAACTTCAACAATGTTCTGTTCTTCGCCCTCAGGGGGCATGGCCGTTTCACCCGTCTCCCCAAGAGACTTGCTCTCAGGCATGATCACAGGCTCGGGTTCAGGATTGGAAAGAAGACGGCACTCGATATAGAAGCGCTTGTCTCTCGCTTCGCCGATGGAAAAGCACTTCTTGGGGAAGAGCCCCATGGCTGCCAGTTCGTCAAAAAATGACTCTTTTCGCATGGCGGGCATAATAAAGCCGAGTGTGTCGTAATCCGCCGTCACCCGGTCGAGCTCGTCGTCTCCGTGTATGTATTCGAGAGACGCCTGGGGCATATCCCGCACCAGCGCCTCGAGAACCGGCTGAATCACTTCCACCAGCATGGAAGCGGTGGGGGAATAGATTTCGATCCGCCCCATGCTGTCTTTGCTGGTGAAGAAAATCACCTGGGGGGCTTCGGTAAACTGGGAGGCGGGCTTGCGCCTGGAAAATACCAGCCGGGCGTCCGCGCCCGCGGCGTTCAGCTTGTCAACCACATACTGTATGCAGTTGGAAGAGGGGATACCGATACGATCCGATGGATGGGCTGATCTCCAGCCCCGGGTCGTGGATGTTCAACAGCTCGCACATGGCGTAGCGAAGCGGGCTCTTTTCCCGCGCCTCGGGAGACAGGGTCCGTTTTGTCTCTTCCCATACTTCCTTGGCCGTCGCGAGAGAGTGGTTTCCGTCGCCCACGCAAAAACGCATGCCGCCCCTGGTCTTCAGGGCGGAAAGAGCGGCGATGATCTCCCCTTCGGCGGCTTTGTCGTCCACAAGATACCCCTTCACCCTGCCCCCGTCCATCATCAGGTCGAAGTCGTAGAGAAGGGAAAAACTGTCCCGCCGCTTCCACGCAGGCTCGATCACCTGTAAAAACGGGTCGTCCATCAAAAGGAAAATATGGGGCATTTCCATCTCCGCCCCCATGCGGATGTCAATGCGGGGCTCCACCCGGTCATAGAGTATCTCCTCGCTGGCGCGTATGACGGACTTCGAAAGCGGGTTCGGGTCGAACTGCTCGAGGTCCACGTTCACGATGAGACCCTTCCTGATCTTTCCCCTGATGTAGCGCTCCACCAGCACAAAGCCGGGGGCAGCAGCGTCACAATGCCGTCGTCAATATAATTGGTCATGATCGACTTCGCCCGGGAGATGCGGTCGTCCTTGTCCGGGGCGCCGAGATAGATCTCGGGGAGCATGATGTGAAGGGAAGAGGGGGCGGTGCCCACCATTCTTTCCACTTCGGTCCAATAGTCCTTGTTCACTGTATATTGGTCGCAGGCGATGACCGCCCATTTGCGCATATTAATTTTGCTATCGGGCAGCAACACCTCCGGAATTTCTATTCCGATATCCAATCTTTTGCCAGTCTCCATCTTTCACCTTCCCGTGCCTCATGATCGTCTCCTTACGCTGAAAAATCGGCACGATTGTAAATATTTATACTCATCTTGTATGTGGGCATATCGATAACAGATATAATATATCACAAGCCTTTTCAATCTTCAACTTTTTTTGAGCACGATTGACAAAGGTGTCCTGCTATTATAATATTTATAAATAGGCAATGACAAGCAAAAAGGAGCACAAAAAGGTGAACTTACCGGAAATTGAAAAGAAATGGCAAAAGAAATGGGCCGACACCCGCCTTTATTCTTTCGACATAAAGAGCGATAAAGAAAAAAAATACGTGCTCGAAATGTTCTCCTACCCTTCGGGGGCAAAGCTTCATACGGGCCATTGGTATAACTACGGCCTTTCGGATATATACGCCCGCTTTTTGCGCATGAAGGGCTATAACGTGTTCCATCCCATGGGGTTCGACGCGTTCGGTTTGCCCGCGGAAAACTACGCCATTAAAACAGGCATCCATCCAAAAGATTCCACGCTCGACAATATCCGCACCATGGAAAAGCAGCTCCAGGCCATGGGTGCTTCCTTTGACTGGGATTATGAAGTGGCCACCTGCCTCCCCGACTATTACAAGTGGACCCAGTGGTGCTTCCTTCAGCTTTATAAGCACGGTTTGGCGTACAGAAAAGCGGCGCCCGTCAACTGGTGCCCCCGGTGCAACACCGTGCTTGCCAACGAGCAGGTGGTGGACGGCTGCTGCGAGCGGTGCAATACGACGGTTGTGAAAAAACACCTGACCCAGTGGTTCTTTAAAATCACCGCCTATGCGGACGAGCTCCTGGACTGCCTCCCCGGCCTCGACTGGCCGGAAAAAACCAAGCTCATGCAGACCAACTGGATCGGCCGCTCCACGGGCGGAGAGGTGATCTTCTCCCTGGAAAAGGACGGCACGCCCCTTCCCGTGTTCACCACCCGTGCGGACACGCTCTACGGCTGCACTTACGTGGTCATTTCCCCCGAGCATCCGCTGGTTGAGGCTCTTACAACCCCCGAAAATAAAGAGGCGGTCGCCGCCTATCAGGAATACGCCGCCAAGGCGAGCGTGAAATCGACCGGCTGTCCACCACCAGGGAAAAAACGGGCGTGTTCACCGGCTCTTATGCCGTGAACCCTGTGAACGGCCGGAAAATCCCCGTCTACGCCGCCGATTACGTGCTTGCCACTTACGGCACGGGCATCGTGATGGCCGTACCCGCCCACGATGAGCGGGACTTTGCGTTTGCCTCCAAATATCACCTCCCCATCGAGCGGGTGGTGATGAAAAAACGGGAAGAGGAAGACGATTCCCTCCCCTACGTAGACTACGGCGTGCTGGTAAACAGCGAAGAGTTCACCGGTCTTGGCGTGGAAGAAGGCAAAAAAGCCATCATTGAAAAGCTGAAAAAGCTGGGTAAGGGGGATTTTAAAGTCAATTACCGTCTGCGGGACTGGCTCATCTCCCGCCAGCGCTATTGGGGCGCGCCCATTCCCATCATCCACTGCGAACACTGCGGCGAAGTGCCCGTGCCCGAGAGCGACCTGCCCGTGGAGCTCCCCTACGATGTGGACTTCACTCCCGACGGCACCTCTCCCTTAAAGAAGCACGCGGGCTTTATGCACGTGACCTGCCCCAAGTGCGGCGGGCCGGCCCTTCGGGACCCGGACACCATGGATACCTTCGTCTGCTCTTCCTGGTATTTCCTCCGATATCCGGACAATAAAAATGACCAGACGGCCTGGAACCCGGCCGTCATCAATAAAATGCTCCCTGTGGACAAGTACATCGGCGGCGCGGAGCATGCCTGCCTGCACCTGCTGTACGCCCGCTTCTTCACCAAGGCTTTCCGGGATATAGGGTATCTTAATTTTGGCGAGCCCTTCACTTCCCTCGTCCATCAGGGCCTGATTTTAGGGCCGGACGGGGAAAAGATGAGCAAGTCCCGGGGAAACGTGATCTCCCCCGACAACTACGTGGCCAAATACGGCGCCGACGTGTTCCGGATGTATCTGGCTTTTGGCTTTGCCTTTAAAGAAGGCGGCCCCTGGAATGACGGGGGCATCAAAGCCACCGACCGGTATCTCGACCGGGTGGAGCGGCTGGCCGATCGGATACAGTCCGCCCCCGCGGGCGGGCCGAAGAACAGCGGCGAGCTCGACTTCATCCTGCACAGCACCATCAAGGCCGTCTCTTCGGACATACTGGACTTTTCCTTCAACACGGCCATCGCCCGGCTGATGGAGCTCACCAACGCCTTTTATAAATACACCGACGGGCCTTTTGACAAGAACTACGCCCTCTCCGTGTTAAAGCGGCAGGTGCTCGCCCTCGCCCCCTTCGCCCCCCACTTTTCGAAGATCTGGGAGCGGCTGGGCGGAGCGTACAGCATATTTCATGAAAGCTATCCTTCTTACAGCGGGCTGCTGGTGCGGGGAAATGATCTATCCCCTTCCAGATCAACGGCAGGAGTGAAAGCCCGCTTCTCCGTTCCCAGTGCCACGGCCGAAGAAATTCAGGAACGGGTGGGCGGAGTTCTCTCCTCTTTGAGGTATGGACGTGATGAAGTTCATCGTGGTGCCGGGGAGAATCGTGAACGTGGTGTTAAAGCCCAAAGCAGTAATATATATAAAAAGAGCGGAGAAACTCCGCTCTTTTTATTTGCCTGATTGCTTTAAAAAACATTCTGCCGAACGTCGTCCGATTCTCTGCGCCGGGCAGGGCGCCGCCGGTGGGCGCTTGGGCCTCACCTCAAAAACTGGGCGATCCGTCTCATATGCCCGTCGTCCATATACCGGGAGTGGAGGATAAAGTCGGCTGTAGCGGCTTCGTTGTTGGCAATGGGGATGTTGAACACCTGGGCGATACGGAGAAGCGCCTTCACGTCCGGGTCGTGGGGATGGGCGGACAGGGTCGGAAAGAAGATGAGGATGTCGTCCCTTCCACGATCTTGGCGCCGATCTGCTGGTCGCCTCGATGGGGCCGCTGTTGGCGGGGTGGACAGGAGTCCCGTGGCTTCCGGATATGCGCCGGGCGGTGGTACCCGTTCCGCAAAGCTCCGTGGAGCAAAATGTCCCCGTTCTCCACAGCACTCCACCATCAAATCCTTCATATGGTCGTGGGCAATGAAGGCGATCTTCTTTTTCTCGGCATGGGTTTCCGGTGCTTTCAAATTCCAGCATGGCGTTCTCCTTACAGGATGGTTTCAGTATGAGCGTGGTGAGGCAGGAGTGCCATGGAGATAGGAGGGTCACGTTGGCCGCCTCCGGGGGCAAGACACTGTCCGAGCCGTAAGCCGCCGCCACCAGGGGCGTGCTGCTCATCACGGGCATGGCCGCCGCGCCTCCAGCATGAAGGAAGCCGTCATCTCGCCCGGCGTCCTGAAAGATAACAGAACAAAAAGGCCAGCGCCGGCTTGCGGCGAGAGCAGCAGACCGTGACCACAAAGGCTGTCTTTGTCACCCCGGAAGTTTTTAAGTCCGTCTTTTGTATCACGTGGCCGATGTAGATGAGCGCCATGGGCGTGCACAGGCTGCCCAGGTATTTAAACGTCTTAAGCGCAAAGGGGAATACCTTTACGTTGAAAGCCAGCAGCAAAATAGCGGCAATGAGCCCGATGAATCCGGGGGACAGAAGCTTTTTCAGGGTGTCCCAGGAGAAGAAGGCCGAAGCCTCCCTGCCGCTGTTCACTTCCCCGTCTTTCTGCATGAAATAAACTCCGAGCGTCCAGAACACCAGCACATGCCCCACGTCGTACAGCAGCGCGTAGCTGGTGAACCGCTCTCCCAGTATGGCCTGGGTGACGGGCACGCCGATGAAAATGGTGTTGGAGCAGGCGATCATCACGGAAAACACGCCCTCGGCCCGGGCCTCACTTTAAAAATCCCGGCCAGCACCCGCCCCAGGGCGTAGCCCGTCAAAACGATTAAAAAAGGCACCAGCAGCCCTAACCAGGCGCTTTTGAGCATCTCGCCCGTGAAGCTCGAAAGCATATTGTCAAGGGCGGCGCAGGGCACGCTTAACGTCACCACCAGCTTGCTGATGAAAGCGACCACCTTGTCGTCGATATAGCCTTTGTGCCGGAAAAGCCGTAATACCAGCATCATGATTAAAAAGCACGAGTACGATCTGAAGCGCGCGCTAAGCATAGTCCCTCCTAAAAAAATCCATTGGAATCTCCTTTTCCTAAAGCATGATGAGCGGCATGGTGCCGAGGCTCAAAATGGTGGTGGGCGCCATGGTCTGGGCGGAAAAGTCGCTGTCGAATACACCGCCGCCAGCACGGGTGCGTTGGACATGGCGGGCATGGCCGCCTGCACGATGAACTTGCTCATCTCCGCGGGCGCGCCGAGCAGGCGGCCATCCACTTTACCAGGGCGGGGTTCACCAGCAGCCGCCCGATGAAACACAGCATGTCCTTGGAAAGCCGGAGGTTTTTAAGGCCGATTTTGTAAACACATAGCCGATGTAGATGAGGCAAGAGGCGTGCTGAGGATTCCCCAGGTATTTGCATGCCTTTAAGGCAAACATGGGCAGCTGCGCTTGCCAGCAGGGCCCGCCCCAAAGCCCACCAGACCGGGAGAAAGGGTTTTTCCAGCGTAGAAAAGGACAGGATCTTGTGCTTTTTCCCGTTTCGCCGTCCTTTTGAAGGGCGTATATGCCGATGGTCAGACCCAAAAAGTGCTCCCCATGTAATAAAGAGCGCGTGAGGGTGGCACTGCTTCGCCAAAAAGCGCCGCAGGAGACGGGCAGGCCGATGAAGATGGTGTTGGAAAAGGCAAACATGTTGCAGAAAATGCCCACCGCCCTTCCTTTTACCCGAAAGAGCCGGCAAAAAGCCATACCCGCAAGAAAAGACACGAATATGCCAGGTAGCAGGGCGAAGATGGCTGGCCCGCGTCCAGCAGCATGTCCTCGTAAAGTGGTTCTTGCATATTGTCAAGAGCCGAGGCGGGAACGCCCACACAGCACAAGCTGGGAGGTGAATCTCGCCTGTCGTTGATATATCCCGTAGCTGATAAAAAATAGCCCGCGGCCATCGGGAATCAGCAGCGTCAGCACAATCTGCACAGCATTCAGCATCCGTTTATTCCTCTATAAAAAATAATAAAGTCCGCGGGCTTTTTCCGCAAACGACACGCCCACCAATCAGTATACTGCATCATTTTTTTCGAAAAGTTTAATAGGTTGCCATTTTTTTATCACATAAGCAAAAAAACTCTGCTGGAAACTAATAGCAAAAAGATGCTGAACATGAAAAATCAGGTGATCAGATCTCCGTCAGCTGTCGGTATATCGGCCGATCATTACTGCACGCTCAATTCCATCAAAGTGATGCCTGCGCTCCCCGCGCAGCGCCGCAGAAGTCGAAAAACAGAAGCGACAGTATGTGCTTGTTTGTTAAAAAGGTGAGCATCTTTTGATCAGGAAAATTTACTGCGGGGCCTCGTCCTGCGCCCATAACCGACAAGGCGAGTGCTTAAGCGGCGTGATCGACGTGGATACCTATGTGGGCAATACCTTCAACGCGCCTTTCTGCAACACCTACGCCCATTTGAATTCTCTTTAAGGGACATCGCCAGCGAAGGCCAGACCATCGTCCATCGGCATACCTTCGCCGACGCCCTCAATTTAAGCCAGGCCAACACGGAGTTCTATTCAAACGCCATCGGCTGTTCGGCCACGGAATGCCGGTTCAACAACAACTGCGCATGCAGCAAGAATTTCGTGCATATTTCCGAACCCGGATTCTCCGGACGGCGGCACGCTTTGCTTCTGCGAAAGCTACGAACGATGAAGCAGCCAGAAGGTTTTCTTCGCTTACAGTTGACCCATACTGACCGGTCATTATAATAAAGAGAAAAAATAAGCCGGATGGATTGCCTGCGACATGAGCATTGAAGGCCTCGGCGCCGTTCAGAGCGGAAAAAACCTCACGCTAAAAGCCGTCATGCAAAGTGCGGCAAACCGGTGGAATACATCGAACTGTACGTGCCTCTCGCGGGCATCAGGGAGCAGTTCCAAAAAGATTTCGGACAATGAGTTTTCCGTAGGCAAACCGTCCCTTACGGGGGACAGGGTTTCCATGCGGACGTGCAGTTCACCGCCGCCGCCCCCGGAGGGGAAAAAGCCTCGGGAAGAAAAGGTGGTGGTCGGCTGATGGAAGCCTCGGCGTCAAAAGCAAAATCAACGCACCATTGAGCTCTTTTTGAGAATACGGCTATCACGGAGCCAGCGTGGACGACATCGCCAAAAAAGCGGAGTGTCGCCAAAGGGAGCGTCTATTATCACTACCGGAATAAGGAAGAGCTGTTCCTTTCGGTCATTCAAAGCGGCATCGACTATATCTGCTTTAAAATGGAAAACGCACTCCTCGCCCAAAGCGGCCGGGAAGCGGCTTTTGGGATTGTGAAAACCCTGGCGGACATGTTTTTGTCTTATCCCAAGCTCTCCACTGTTTAAACGATACGGGCGTGGAGGAGACCTCTATGAAAAAGTGCAGGCGCATAAAAACGGGTGATCGAGATCATCGCCGGCGCTGAAAGACGGGCAGATGCTGAACCTCGTCCCGTAAACCGACCCCCACCTTGCGGCCATCGGTGCGTGTTCTTCACGTACGCCTATACGCTCACGCGCCAGCTCAGGCCGGATTTTTCCCCGCCCGACTGCATTTAGAGATTTCCGACATACTTTCCCGGGGCCTCATCAAATGACATCTTCCCCGCGGCAGCAGGACCCTGCCCCGCGGTTTTTGCCGTTGAAGTTTAAGGGCTGTTATGGTATAATGACAAAATGTAATCGATTTCATCCATTGGAGGTATGCTATGCAGCTTTACAAAATGCCTGGCGCCTTGTACCGGGCAATCGTCCGCTATCCCGGCGGCAGAGAGATCGACCGTTCAGGGGGCGTGGAGCCCGCGGAAGACGGCCGCCCCCGAAGCCTGGATCCGGTTCGGTGACCAGCGTGTCGAACGCGGCTGAAAAGGGCGACCCCTACGACGGCCGCGCCCAGTGGACCTGCCCGACGGCGAGCGCGGCCATACCTGTTTCAGGCCATTGCCGAAGACCCCGCCCATATCAGCGGGGACGCCACATGAAATTTCGGCAACACGGGCGTGGCCGAGCTTTTAGACGCCCAGTATCAGCTGGGGCTCGGTCTCCCCACCCGGGCGTACGCAAAGGAACGCCGAGCGACTATGGAAAGCCAAAGTCCTGGATCGTCATCGGGCGGAACGTGCCCGAGCCGCCCTATATCTCGGCTTTAAGGATGACACCTGCAAAGAAATTTTTCTGATCTTTATTATAAAGGGCGACATCCACGCCATGGAAAACTGCTGCCACAGATTCCCGTTGGAATCGGAGACGTATACTTTGTGGGCGGGGCTGCCATCGGCGCAGGCTGCTTCGTGGTGGAGGTGCTACCCGAGAACCTTCGGACATCACCGTGGGCGCCCGGCGCTGCAGGGCTGACCGAAGAGAGGAAAAAGTACGACGAGCGCCTGCTGGGCGCGCCGGCATCTACGACGGCTGCACCTATATGAGGAAAACCTGCGCCGCTGGAAAGTGGACCCGCCCGTCTGAAAGGTGGCTGGGGCACGGAAAAAGTGCTTATCGGAAGGCCAGACGGACTACTTCAGCTGCCTGGAAATCAGCGTCAGAGGCAGCGCGCCCTTCCGCACCACCGGCTTTTTGCAGATCGGAATCGTGATTGAAGGCGAAGGCAAGATGGTATATAATGAAGGTGAATTTGTTCTCAAAAAAGGCGATGAGCTGTTCGTGCCCGCGGGCATGGACGTAGCCACCCTCGTGTCCGACCAGGGTATGCGGATCATGTTCGCCCATCCTCCGGGAGCAAAGCATCAGTAATATGCAAAAGAGGCATCTCAATATGAAAAGCGTAGTGGCGTTCGGAACACCTTTTATGGACTTTTTAGTAAACCTCCCCACCTCCCCACCAGCAAGGACAGGGAGCGCGTTCATAAGCAGACCAGCTGGCAGGGCGGCGGCAAAGTGTCTACGGCTCTGGCCGCTCTCGGGCAGCTCGGGGGCAAGGCGCCATGACGGGCGTCATCGGAGCGGACAGCTTCGGCGAATTCCTCATCCGGGACTTCGGCTATTGCAGCGACGTCTCCCGTCTGGTTAAAGACGGGAACAACCTTAACGCTTTTCCGTGGTGCTGTCCGACAAAGTGACCAGGGAGGAACGACTAAGCCGCCCCTCCACGTCCAGGAAATACACCATCGCGGACATCGATGAGGCTTTTGTCGCTTCCACGATATTCTCCATCTGGAGCAGCCGGACAGGAGTTTCCATCTGGCGGACATCATCCATGAGGCGGGCGGCATCGTGGCTTTTGACGGAGACGGGTATTCGGACGCCACCCCAGGCCATGCTTCCCAAGATCGACGTGTTCATCGGCTCGGAATTCTATTATAAAGCCCTCTTCGTAGTCGGAAGACGCCTCAAAGTACGGGGAAAACCTGGAAAAAGTGCGCTGGCTCGGCCCTTCCGTGGCGGTGTTCGCAGCGGCGACAAGGGTTCGGCCGTGAAATGGGACGGGGGCTACTTCGCCCCGGGCTATCACGTGGACGTGGTGGACACGGTGGGCGCGGGGAGACATTATACCACGGCGCGTACCTCTTCGCTCTCGCCAGCGATATGCGGCCGGACAGTACGCCAGTTTACCAACGCCGTGGCCACTTTAGCAAAAATGCAGGCATCGGCGGCCATACAGATATGAGATGACCATTACATTCATGAAAACAGGCGCACGACCGCTCCCTCATTGAGGAAGAACCCGCCGATATGAGCTTCGGCGGCATCTGAGAAAAACGGCGGGAAAGTTCATTTGACGGCGGAGCAATTTTACCGTCTAAAAGCGGGGCAACCCCGCTTTTTCTTTTTCAAAATGGAAAGCCTTCTCATAAGCGGCCGGAATGCCTCTTTAGAGTTCTTAGTTCCCGCGGCTCTGTTTTTGCCCCGCCCCCGGCGCTTTATTTCCCCCGCCTTTCTTGACTTTGTCCCCTTCTTTTGCTATCTTAAAATACTGTGAGGTAAAAACCATGAGATTTCTTCAAGGCATTGCGGACATTGTGAAAGAAGCGGGTAAAATCATGACCGCTGCCACGAACATCGAGCATAAGCAAAGCGAAAAAGAGCGGGGATTATAACATCGTCACCAAGTACGACGTGGCGTGCAGCAATACCTGTTTCCCGGCTGTCGAGCTGGTTCCGGAGCCCAATTCATCGGCGAGGAGGAGCATGGAGGAAACGCCGGACATCAAGGCAGCATACCTTTGTGATTGACCCCATCGACGGCACCACCAACTTTGTGTGCACGGTTTCATGCAGAGCGCGTATCTGCGTGGGGCTGTTAAAGGCGGCGCGATGCTGGCGCGGCGTGGTATATAACCCTATACGGGCTTCACAGCCGAAGGCAAGGCGGCGCATACTTAAACGGCGTGCCACATCCGGGCTTCTGCCGATCCCATCACCAGACCATGGTGGGCTTTGGCACCTCCCCTTACCACCGTTCCGCCCTTTCCGAACCCACCTTCCGCATGCTGAAACTGCTTTTCCCCCACTGCCAGGACCTCCGGCGCACAGGCTCGGCGGCCCTTGACATCTGCTATGTGGCCTGCGCCCGCCTGGGACTCTTCTTTGAGCTGGTGCTCTGTCCCTGGGACTATACCGCCGCGTCCCTCATATTGGAGGAAGCGGGCGGGGTGATCACCACGCTCGATTACCAGCCCATCCGCTACGACCGACCCGTGTCCATCCTGGCCGCCGGCAAGCGGGCCTACGAAGATTACCAGGAAATCGTGGCCAAAGCCTGACAGTACGCACCGGGAGAATCATAGTGTTTTATGGCGTCACAAATAAAAGCCCGCGCTTATGCGCGGGCAATCTTTTTGATGGCAGCTCCCTAAAGGGGAAGTCCGTCTTCAGGCCATTTTGGCCATCATGACCTTCAAAAGCTCCCAGGTTCTGTTGAGAGAGGGAATATTGAGCTTTTCGTCCGGGCTGTGGGCGCCTTTGGCCAGAGGGCCGATGGCGATGATGTCCAGATCCTTCAGCTTGCTCTTGAAGATGCCCAGCTCCAGGCCGCCGTGGGTGGATTTCATGATCGCGTCTTTTCCCGTAAGCTCCTTGTAGGTCTTGACATACAGGTCCCGAAGGGGCGACTCTTTGTCAAAAGTCCAGCCGGGATAGCGGGCGGTCGTTTCGCAGGAAAAGCCGAAGGCTTCTCCCAGCTTGTACAGCCTGTCTTCCGTCTCGTCGTTGATGCTCTCGATAGCCGACCGGGGAGAAAACGTCACCGTCACCACATTACCTGCGGTTTTAATAACGCCCATATTGGAGGAAGCCTCCACCGTGTTTTCAAAGTTGTGGCTCATCTGGATGACGCCGTTTGGAGCCACGCACATCATGGACAGGAGCGCCTTTGTGCAGTTCGGGCAGAACATCTTTTCCGGGGCGGCGGCTTTTTCCGCCGTCACCTTGAAGTTCTCATCCCGCTCCCCCAGCTCCCCTTTGATCTTGACGGCCATGTCCGCAATGGCCGTCCGCGCCTCTTCTTCCAAAGGCACGGAAATATGGGCGAAGCATTCCCGTGGAATGGCGTTGTCCTTGCTCCCGCCGTCTATATCCATAAGAGAGACGCCTTTTACCGCATTTAAAAGCCGGGCCATAATCTTGTTCGCGTTGCCCAGATACCTGTGAATCTCGCCGCCGCTGTGTCCCCCGGCCAGGCCGGTGACCGAGACTTTTAAGGCCGTCCCTTTAAAGGGAATCTCGGACATCTCCTTTTTTAAGCGCACCACCATGCCCCCCGCGCAGCAAAGGGTGGTCTCCCCTTCGGGGCCGCAGTCCAGGTTGATGAGCTTTCGCGCGGTGACGACCGAAGCGTCGAAGACCTTCGCTCCGTCGAGCCCCAGCTCTTCCTGTACGGTAAAAAGACATTCGAGAGTGGGATGCGGCAGCGCGTCGTCGTCAAGAGCCGCCAGCATGAACGCCACGGCAGTGCCGTTGTCTGCGCCCAGCGTGGTGCCTTTTGCTTTTAACCAGTCGCCGTCCATGTACATTTGAATGGGGTCAGTGAGGAAGTCGTGCGCCACGTCCGCGTTTTTCTCGCAGACGATGTCCGTGTGCCCCTGCATGAGCAGCCCCGGCTTATGCTCGGCGCCCGCGCTGGCCTGCTTTCGGATAAAGACGTTGTGCACTTCGTCCCGCACGCAGAAGAGGCCCCTGTCCTTTGCAAACTTCACCAGATAATCCGCAATCCCCTTTTCGTTTTTCGAGCCCCGGGGAATGGCGCTGATTTCCTCAAAAAAAGAAAGTACGGCTTTTGGCTCCAGGCCCTTTGTGACGTTTTGCATATACACGCTCCTTTGCTTTATTTCATTCTCAAGATAGACTCGGCCGCAATCCCGGGCGGGTCTTGCCTCGCAAGCGGCTCCGATGCGGACCGGGCTCGAACTGTCCTATGAAATAGATTATACCACGCCCGCCCCCTTAAAAAAAGAGCCTCCTCTTAGAGGAGGTCGGGCCCTTTTTTCCTTTTTAAAAAAGCGAGCTTGGTTTCCGACGTGATCACCGCCGCAAACACCAGTAGGAAGCCGATGAGTATTTGAATGTTCAGCTCCTCCCCATAAAAAATCACGGAGAACAGCACCCCGAAAACCGACTCCAGGCTCAGGAGCACCGCAGCTGCGGTGGGGTCGCTGACATACTTCTGCCCCACGTTTTGCAGCAGCGTCGCCACCAGCGTGGGAAAGACGGAGAGATACAGCACGGGAAAGAGATTGCCCGGTCTGAACCCTTTCAGAGACTCCCCCGTAATCAGGCCGAGGCTCCAAAGGAGTAGGGCGCTGGTGGCAAACTCGATGAGCGTCAGGAGCATCATGTCCTTATTGTGGCTGAACTTGGAGAGGGCCACGATCTGAAGGGCGTAAAACACGCCGCAGCAGAGCGTCAACAGGTCGCCCGTGCGGATGGATAAATTGCTGTCGAGGGAAATAAGCCCGATGCCCACGATACAGATAAAGGCGGCGGAAAAGCTGTATTTGTCCGGCAGTTTCCGGTCGGTGATCCAGTAAATGAAGGGCACGATCACGCAGTAAACCGCCGTTAAAAAGGCGTTTTTCCCCGGCGTCGTGTCCATGAGACCGTAGTTTTGAAAGCAGGCGGCGATTGTGATGATCACGCCGATGAATACCCCCACCGCCAGATGCTTCCGGTCGAAGTTCCGGTAGCTCTTATAGGAGAAGAGGGACAGGAGCACAAAAGACACGGAAAGCCGGGCCGCCATAAGCATATTCGGGGGAAGCTCGGTCACCGCGCCTTTCATGATGAAAAAGGAGCTGCCCCAAATCATGGCCGCCATTAAAAATCCAATGGAAGGAAGTATTTTTTTCTTCTTTTGATCAGTCATCGTAAACCCCGGTGCAAAACAGTCTTTTTTCTATATACCACGCATACCCGCCTTAAAAACAAACAGGCCGGAGCTGCCTCCGGCCTGTCCTTGTTTGTTCAGATCAGCCAATGGCCGTGATGACGTAGTTCAGGATGAAGAGCGCAGTCGCCACATACATGATGGGATGCACTTCCTTGAATTTGCCGCGGACGACCTTGATGAGCGTGTAGAAGATAAAGGCGATGGCGATGCCTTCGGTGATGCCGCCGAAGAAGGCCATGAGCACGCCGGCGAGGAAGCAGGGAAGCGCCTCTTCAAACTCTTTCCAGTTGACTTCCGCAAAGGAGGAGGCCATGAGCACGCCCACGATGATGAGAGCGGGAGCCGTCGCCGAAGCGGGAACCAGTCCGGCCACGGGGGAGAGGACGATGGCGAGCAGCATGCAGATGGCGACCACCACGCTGGTGAGGCCCGTCTTGCCGCCCACGCTGATGCCTGCCGCGCTGTCAATATAGGTGGTGGCGTTGGAGGTGCCGAGCACGGCGCCGATGGAGGTAGCGGTGGAGTCGGCGAAGAGGGCCCGATCCATCTTGGACTTGAAGCCCGAGCCGCTTTCCAGCGCTTTCTCGTCTTCCGCGTCGAATATGCCCGTCTGCCTGCCCGTGCCGATGAATGTGCCGACCGTGTCAAAGGTATCGGCAATGCTCAGGCTGAAGATGGTGGCCAGCACAAAGGGTATCCGGGAAGCGTCCGAGAAGAGGGACTGGATGCCCGGGTTTCCGAAGAGGGCGCCGAATGTGCCGCCGAGGGCCTTGAAGTTTGTCCCGATGGCGTCAAAGCTGATGTTCACGGAGGAGACGTCCACAACGCCCATGGGGATGCCGATGATGGTGGTGGCAATGATGCCGATGAAGAGCGCGCCTTTCACTTTCAAGACCATGAGGATCACGGTCAGAACCAGGCCGATGATGGCGAGGAGCACGCCGGGGGAGTTCAAAGCCGGCAGGAACTGCTGACCGTTGCTGAAGACCACAAGGCCGGCGTTCTTAAGGCCGATGTAGGCAATGAACACGCCGATGCCGCCGCCGATGGCGTTCTGCAGACCTTCGGGTATGGATTTGATGATGGATTTTCTAAGTTTGGTGACGGTGATGATGACGTTGATGATGCCGCAGATGAAAACCATGGCCAGAGCTTCCTGCCATGCGAAGCCGCTCAGAATCACCAGGTTCAGGAAGATGGAGTTAAGCCCCATGCCGGGAGCCGCCGCGTACGGTACGTTTGCGACAAGAGCGAGCACCAGCGTTCCGATGGCGGAGGAAAAATGGTGGCGAGGAACACCGCGCCCCACTCCATGCCCGTTCCGGAAAGGATGCTGGGGTTCACAAAAATGATATAGGCCATGGCAAAGAACGTGGTTAGGCCGGCTATAATTTCTGTGGAAACCTTCGTGCCGTTTTCTTTCAGTTTAAACATAACGACTAATCTCTCCTTTTTCTAATAGTGGAAATTTATGTGGCTATTAACAAAAGCAGTTATATTGTAGCATGTCCGGACATAATTTCGCAAGGAAAAATTCATACTTTGTTAAATTTTACAATTGCATATACAGCCCTCTATACACCCCCCCCTCCGCCGCTTAAAAATGCCTGTTTAAAGGGTTTTTTCCGGCTCTTCCCGCACCAGAGCGTACATCTTCATATCCCGCACCCGGCCGTTTTTCACGGCGTTGCTTTTAAGCGTCCCCTCCAGCGTAAAACCGGCCTTCTCCAGTATGCGGCAGGAAGCGGCGTTGTCCGAAAAAGGCTCGGCGAAAATCCGCAGGATGTCGGTATTTTGGAAAATATGGGCGCAGGCCTCTTTCAGGGCGGCCGTGCCGATCTCCTTGCCCCACCAGGGCTCGGCCAGATAGTAACCCGCTTCGGCGGTGCGGCTGTGGATGTTCTCCTTCCGGTAAATGCCAATGCTCCCGACGGCCCTGCCGTCCGCCGCAATGGCCCATAAATACCGCCCCTCCTCTTCTTTCAGCGCGGAACCGATGAACGATCGGGCGTCCTCCTCCGTATAAGGATAGGGAATCCCGTCCCGCAGATTGTCCTGCACCTTTTGATTGTTCATGGCGGCGGCCAGGTCGGCCGCGTCCTCCATCCGCCACTTGCGTATTTCCACTTTCATATCCGCCTCTCCCTTCATATCCGCTTATGAAAAAGCCCGGCAAAAAACCCGCCGGGCCGTTTTTTTAGTTTTGATCCCGGGTTATTTTTCTTTTCTGCCGTGGACCCGGTCGTAAGCCTCCGCCGCCTGCTTTTCCTTGCGGCCCGCCAGCACTTTCAGGAAAATATACAGCCCCACAAGGAGCGCCGCCAGCGCCAGCATAACGAGCTTATACTTGTCGTAATAGACCATCACCACCTGCCAGTTGGCGGACAGCACATAGCCGAAGCCGATTAAGATGGTGTTCCAGACCGTGATGCCGATGGCGGAAAACAGCGTGAACACCGTCACATTCTGCTTGGATATTCCCGCCGCGAAGGAGATATACGTCCTGCACAGGGGCACCAGACGGAACAGCATAACCGCCAGGCGGGAATACTTCTCAAACTTCAGCGTGGCCGACTTGATGCTTCTGCCGACGCTGGGGAAACGATTGGAAATCTTGTTCACCAGGGGAACGCCCCCCAGCCTGCCGATGAAGTAGCAGATGTAGGAGCCAAGAATTCCCGCCGCCAGGCTCAAGGCCAGCACAGCCAAAAAGGCGAATTCCCCCTGAGCCGCCACCGCCCCCGACAGGGGCAGCACCAGTTCGCTCGGCACGGGAAAACAGGCGTATTCCAGCATGATGACCAAAAAGATGGCGATGAGGCCGTAGTTCTCTATGATGTTGATGATGTATTCCGACAAAACGATGGTTTCCTTCCGCTTTAAATAGACTTTCCCCTGCTGGTGATGACCCAGCGGTCTATGATGTCTTCGCCTTTCCTGACATACATTTTATCATACAGGTTGACCGTGGTGCAACAGTGCCCGGGGATGACCGTCACCATATCCCCCGCTTCTGCCTCCACTCCTTCAGAGGAGATGGCAATGTGCTCCTCGCTCATTTTGATCTCCTTTTCAGGGTATTCCATCACCCGGGCGGGGCTCTGATCCGACCCCAGGGTCTTGAGTCCCGCGTCCATGATGACGGAGTGGGCGTTTTTGCTGATGACGGTGCTCATGACAAAAAGCGCGTTTTGAAAGGGCAGATCCAGCGCGCCGTAGGAAGTGTCCATAAACACAAAACTCCCCGCCTGAAGCTCGGTGTATATCCCGGCCTTGGCTTTTAAAGCCGCCGTGCCCGTGCTCCCGCCGCTGAGCTCTCCCGCCGGATAGCCCCGCATGTTCAGATAGTCGAGAAGCGCGGCCAGCGTCTTCTGGTTGGCCTCCACCTGCTCTTCCCTTCTTTTGGCGCTGCTGTGCGCCACCTGACCGGCGTAAGCCTGTATGCCGGCAAAAACCAGGTTTTCGCTCTCCTCAATCAGCCTTGCGAGGGCGCAGGCCTCCTCAAAGCTGAACACGCCGCACCGGTTCATGCCCACGTCGTATTCCACATAGCAATAGATGGTGCTCCCGGCGCTTTTGGCCGCGGCGGCGATGTCTTTGATGTTCTTCTCGCTGTCCACGCACACGGTGATTTTAGAGCCTTTGGCCAGATGGGCGAGGCGGGCGATTTTGGAGGGCTGCACGATCTGGTTCGCGATCAGGATGTCCCCCACCCCCGCCGCCGCCAGGTCTTCCGCTTCAGACAGCTTGGCGCAGGTGATGCCCTTTGCCCCGGCGGCCAGCTGCCGCTTTACCACCTCGATGCATTTGTTGGACTTGTAGTGGGGCCGCATCTTCAGATTCGTGCCCGCCAGAATTTCCCCCATGACCCGGAGGTTTTCCTCAAAAGCCTCGATGTCCAGCACCAGCGCGGGCGTTTCCAGCTGACTCACTTTCATATTTTTCCCCTCTTTTACGGTTTATTTGTTCATTATATAACCGCGGTTCAGTAAGACAAAACAGCCATGGACGCGATGATGAGGGCAATGAGCGCGTAAATCTTCCAGTTGAGCTTCTCTTTTAAGAATATCCGGGACAAAAGCACGGACACCGCCGAAAAGGAGGCGATGAAGGGCGACGCGATGACCGAATCCCCAAAGGCGAAAGCGTAGATGTACGTAAACTGCCCGGCCGTCTCCACCAGCCCGCCCAGCACGATCTTGTAGTCCTTGATGAGGGACTTCTGCCGGATGGCCACGGCGAGGGCAATGAAGCCGATGAGCATATAGATGAGGCCGTAAGAGATGAGCACGTCCGACTCGGAGAGGGTCGCTTCCAGGGCGTAGTCGTCTAAAAAGGAACCCACGCCGTCCAGCAGGAAGTATAAAAGCGCCCAGAAAATGCCCCTGAGGCTGGCCTTTTTCTTCTCCTGCCCCTCTTCCTCATTTCTCGCGGTGAATACGGATATGAGGACGATGGAAATCACAATGGCCGCAATGGCCGCCCATTTTAACGCGTCCACAACCTGTCCCAGTATGAGAGCGGCCATGAGGCTTGTGATCATGCAGGAGGAGTTGGCGATGGGGGACGCGATGGAGAGTTTTAAAAACGTCAGCGCCCGGTAATAGCAAAACATGGAGGTGATGTAGACTGCCGCGATGGGGAGGTACTTGTAAAGGGCGGACAGCTGAAAGCTGTACCCCCCGATGATCCAGTACCCGATGGACACAAGCCCCAAAATGATGCCGTTATAGGCCAGAAGGGTGGCCTCCGAACGCCCCTTTGAGACGCTCTTGAACACCACGTCCGAGGTGCCCCACAACAGCACGGTCAAAACAGAAAACAACAGCCACATATCATACTCCCTCTATATTGAATTTCGGCGCATAGGCCTGCTTTTCTTCCACGTCCGGGCGCTTCAGGTATTCCTTCCTGCTGAGGCTGTAAAACAGCGACCAGAGCCGTTTCCCGTCCATCTGGTAGCGGATTTCATACCGGCCGAACTGGAACTGGAAACCGCACTTTTCAATCACCCGTTTGGAATTGGCGTTAAAGTCATAATGGGCGCACCAGAGCACATCCACCCCCATATTCAAAAACGCATGGTCCATTATAGCATGAACGGCCTCGGGCATAAAGCCCTGTCCCCAATATTTTGGATTGAGCACATAGCCGATCTCCCGCTGGTCGAGGCCGATGCGCCGGGGCACGGGGAACGCCTGTTTAAGCCGATGCTCCCGATGGGTTTTTCCGTCTCCTTTAAGGTGATGGCCCAGGTGTCGCACCGGCTGTTCCGGAGTATGTTCCGCACGGCCTGCCTGCTCTCCTCGGGGGAACGGTGGGGGAACCAGCCCGCGTTCGGACCCACCAGCGGGCTCTTGGCGTAGTCGTACATATCCATATAGTCGATTTCCCGCCAGGGCCGCAGCACCAGGCGAGGGGTGGTAATGATGCTCATATATTGTCCTCAAACCTTCAGTTCCATAGTCCCGGCCCGGGCGGCCAGGAGGTAATCTTCCTTCAAAAGATCCATCTGCATGCCGATCCTGCCCGCGCTCACCACGATTTTTTCCAGGGAAGCGACGCTTTCATCCACATAGCAGGGAAAGGCCTTTTTCATGCCGATGGCCGTGCAGCCGCCCCGGACGTAGCCCGTCAAGGGGAAAAGCTCCGCCGCTTTGACCATGGCCACGGACTTTTCTCCCGCCGCTTTCGCCGCTTTTTTCAGGTCCAGCTCGGCATCTGAGGGAATCACAAACACATAGTATTTCCCTTTAACCGAAGTGGTCACCAGCGTTTTATACACTTCTTCCGGGCGCTTCCCGATGAGAACGGCCACCTCCGTCCCGGAGAGAACTTCCTCCCCGTGGGGGTACTCGTATATTCTGTAAGAAATGCCCATGCCGTCCAGTATGCGAAGGGCGTTTGTCTTTTGAAACTTCATTCGTAATAGCCGTTTATAAAGTCGAGAATAATCTGAAAACCGGGCGCCAGGCTTTGCAGCTCGATGTATTCCCCCCGGGTGTGGGCGCCTTTGCCGATATACGCCCCAAAGCAGATGGCGGGCACCCCGAGAGACAGGGGGAGGTTGCAGTCCGTGGAGCCGGAGGAAAAGGAAGGCGCCTCCCCGTAGACCTTGGCAATGGCCGCGGCGGCTCTGTTCTTTAAAGCCTCGTGGGCTTTTTCATCCACCGTGCCTCCGCAGGGCCGTTCCCCCAGCACTTCCACGCTCACATCCCGGCAGAGGGTTTTGTAGGCGGCGATCACCGCCTCAAATTTCTCCCCCATCTCCTTTAAGCACCGGGCGTCGTCCGAGCGGTATTCATAGAGCATATGGGCTTCTTCCGCAATGGAGTTGACGGACGTTCCCCCTTCCATCATGCCCACGTTGTAAGTGGTCTTGCTCTCCCCGTAGGCGGGCGGCTTCATGGCGTACAGCGTTTGAATCATATTCGCCATCATATATATGGCGTTTTGATTTCCAAAATTCCCAAAAGAGTGGCCGCCCTCTGTCCGAAGGGTCACCTTGTAGCGCATCGAGCCCACGGCCCTGTGGCATACGTTTAAATACGTGCCGTCGAAGGAGACCATCTCCT
>JAXGQH010000013.1:0-39225 GCA_040766545.1 Christensenellaceae bacterium | reverse complement strand
TTCGCTTTTCAAAAGGGCGTACTCCACCCGATCGTAAAGCGCCCCGTCTTTCCAGCCAAAATCCTTAAACTCCGCCTCTTTCCGAAAGCCGCATTTCACCATCACCCGCTCCGAGCCGGCGTTGTTTTTGTTGCAGCCCGTCACCAGCCGGTATACCCCGTGGGCAAAGGCGTAGTCCAGAAGAGCAAGCGCCGCTTCGACGGCGTATCCCCTCCCCCAATAGCGTTTATTCAGGAAATACCCAAGCCCGGCGGTCTTGCCCGCGGGACACTCGGAAAGGATGGTGTATCCCATCTCCCCCACATGGTCGCCGTTCTTTTTCTCCATGCGGAGAAAATACAGCCTGCGGCCGGAAGAGCCGATCTCTTCCACCGACTGTTTCAGGTTTTCATAGGATTCAAAGAGAGTTCCCGTCCTGATTTCGGGGAGGTATTCCATCACCTCTTCGTCGGAAAACAGCAGATGGTGGGAAGGGAGGTCGGCCATGCGGTGATCCCTTAAAATCAGCCGCTCTGTTTCTATGTGTATGAATCCGCTCATCTTTTACGCCTCAACGTGACGCACACCACTTCGGGGAAGTTGAACAACCGGGCGGGAAAAATACTGTTTCCCAGCCCCCTGCTCACGGCCATGGCGCAGCCCTTCAGCCTGTACAGTCCGGTGGTGTATTTCGGGAAAAAGCCCTGCTCGGGGCCGCCGTACAGCCCGCCCAAAAGAGGGAGCCGCCACTGGCCGCCGTGGGCGTGCCCGGAAAACACCAGATCCACCCCCGCCTCCTGATAAAGCCCGAAGTATTCGGGGCGATGGGAAAGGAGGATTTGAAAGTCCCCGCCCGCCTCCTCGGTCAGCACTTCCAGATTGCCGGCGAAGATGGCCTTGGAAAGGGCTTTTTTGCCTTTGATATGCCAGAAGGAATAATCCTGCGCGCCGATGAGGGCGATCCGGGAGCCGCCCCGGAACAGCGGGATGCTCTCGTCCATCAGGGGAACGGCTCCCCGCTTTTTGATTTCTGCGATCAGCTCATCCAGATAATCGATCCGGGACTCGTGGTTCCCGGGGCTGTAATAGACGGGAGCCAGGGCGACGGCTTTTTGAATGAACGTGAGGGCGGACTCCGCCTCTTCCCGGCGGGTGCGGCGGCTGTCGATGAGGTCGCCCGTCACCAGAATGATCTCGGGCTTTAAAGCGGCGATCTTGTCTATCAGGCGGGACTGGTCTTCCCCGAAAGAGGCGTTGTGCAGGTCGGAAATCTGCACGATTTTGTACCCGTCGAATCCCGGAGGCACCTTTTCCCCTTCAAAATCGAAGCTGTTCACCACCAGCATACTGTTTTGCCACTTAAAAAAGAAAAAGAGCGCCGCAGCCGCCATACAAACGAGAAATGTCACCATGGGCGTTCTCTCCTTTCATTGGTTTTGTTCTTTTCCACAGGGGAGCCCCTCATGGAGCGTTTCTTTTATTATATCCGCCCGGGTGGGCATTTGCAAATTAAAAAAACCGCCCGAAAGGCGGTTTTTTCTTCAGTTTTGCGCGGTCGCCTGTTTATAGCTTTTTGCAACCGCCTTTTTCTTTCCCGCTTCCCACACGCACCCCTGAGCCAGGAGCCAATCCGCCGTGTCTTTCAGCGTATCCTTTAAAGGGCGAGGAATAAGAAAGCTCCCCGCTCGCCTTTTCATGGGAGAAGAGGGCGTTGCTCTTTAGGGTATACAGGGAATAGGACGTGTACAGGGGCGTCTGCTTTAACAGCTTATAGTGCAGCCTTCCGCCAAGGGCGCGGTGAGTTTTGCAAACCACATGGGGAGCACCGTCTTCAATTTTTTCCGCCCCGTCACCAGATGGAGCGTGTTTAAAAAGCTTCTCGCTCACGCTTGCATACCGGTTGGAGGCGATGTAACATTCTCCCGGCCGTCCGGCTTCCGAACAGGCGATGGCCGCCTCTGCCACGTCCCGCACATCCACAAAGTCGTAACCTCCCCTGACGCAGGCGGTGAGGGAACCGTTCATATAGTCGACCACCAGCTGGGTCATGTGCCCGCGGCCGTAGTCGAAGGGTCCGATGATGCCCGAAGGATGGAGCACGCTGGCGTTTAGCCCCTCTTTTGCCGCTTTCAGCACGGCGGCGGCTTCGGCTTTCTTTGCTCTTGGCGTACAGCCTGTGCACTTTTTCCGGGGAAAACTCGGAAATTTCGGATCACGCTTCCCCTTTTTCCCTTCGGGCAGGGCGTGTACGGAGCTGATGTAGACGAGTTTACTTGCTCCCGTCTCCTTGCAGAGCTTTAATATATTGAGCGTGCCTCCCACGTTCACGTCCTGAACCAGCTGATCGTATTTGGACGCAATGGACACGATCCCCGCCGTGGATGACGATCCGCTCCTCCTCCGCCGAGGGACGGAAAAACGCCCTGACCGACTCTTCATCCGTGATGTCTCCGTAAAGAAGCTCAAAATCCCTTCTCAAATTCCGGCCGCACAGGCGAGCCGGAAAGATCGAACCCCGCATCGCTTTTCTTGCAGCAGGCTGTTCACAATGGTGTTCCCAAGATGCCCGAGGGCGCCGGTTACCAGGTACACTTTTCTCATGTTTCTGCCCTCCTTTTTTTAAATCATAAACCCTGTGTACTATCCTATTCAAGACGGGCGGAGGATTGTTTAAGCTAAATTAAAAATCCCCTCACATTTGAGGGGATTTGTTTACAATTCGGCTATTTTATCAGGTCTGTTCCCATGTAGGGGACAAGGACCTCGGGCACGGCGACGCTTCCGTCCTCGTTCTGGTAGTTTTCCAGAACGGCCGCCAGCGTCCGCCCCACCGCCAGGCCGCTTCCGTTTAAGGTGTGGACAAAGTTCAGCTTGCCCTCTTCGTCTTTATAGCGTATGTTCGCCCTTCTCGCCTGGAAGTCTTCGTCGTTGGAGCAGGAGGAGATTTCCACATACCGGTTATAGCTGGGCATCCAGACTTCGATGTCGTAGCACTTGGCGGCGCAAAAGCCGATGTCTCCCGTGCAGAGGGCGATGACCCGGTAGGGGAGTTTTAAGAGCCGGAGGATTTTTTCCGCATCGTTTGTGAGGGCTTCCAACTCTTCGTAAGACTGTTCGGGGCGGGCGAACTTCACCAGCTCCACTTTGGAAAACTGGTGGTTTCTGATGACGCCCCGGGTGTCCCGCCCCGCGCTTCCCGCTTCGCTCCGAAAGCAGGCGCTGTAAGCCGTGTAGCGGAGGGGGAGCTGGGCGCCGTCCAAAATTTTCCCCCGGTGCATGTTGGTCACGGGCACTTCGGCCGTGGGGATGAGATAATAGTCCGAATCCTCCAGCTTAAAGGAGTCCCCCACAAACTTGGGGAACTGGCCCGTGCCGTACATGGAGCGCTCGTGCACGATATAGGGCGGCATCACCTCGGCGTACTTGCCGCCCGCCGTGTGGGTGTTCAGCATGAAATTCGCAATGCTCCGCTCCAGCCTGGAGCCGAGACCCTTATAAAAGGTGAACCGGGCTCCCGTCACCGAGGCGGCGGCTTCAAAGTCCAGGATATCAAGAGAAGTGCCGATGTCCCAATGGGCCTTGGGCGCAAAGGAAAAAGCCCTGGGCTCCAAAAACCGGCGCACTTCCACGTTGTCTTCCGCGTCTTTTCCGATGGGGGTGGAAGAATGGGTGATGTTTGGGAGGGAAAGCATCTCCGCGCAATGGCGTCGTCAAGAGAAGTATTCCTCGTCCAGCGCCTTGATTTTCTCCCCCACTTCCTTCATTTCAAGGGAGGAGGGCGGCCACATCCTTGCCCTCTTTCTAAGCCGGGAATGTCCTTGGAAACCGCGTTCCGCATGGCTTTCAGGCTTTCGGACCGGGCGTTCAGCGTCCGGCGCCCGGCGTCTTTTTCAAGGAGCGAGGTAAAATCAAATTTGGGTCCCCGAAGGGACAGCAGCCGCGCCGTCTCTTCCGGGTTTTCCCTGATTTTTTTAATGTCCAGCATGGTTAAAACTCCGGAACATGAATCACTATTTTGCGGCAAGCCGCCCGCCTTCACATACGTTCGGGGGCGTTGATGCCAAGAAGCGCCAGGGCCGACTTGATCACGCCCGCGGCCGCCTTTGTGAGCAGAACTCCGGCGGCGGTGCCCCCCTCGTCTTCGTCGATGACCCGCACGTCGTAGTAAAACCGGTTAAACAGCTGAGCCAGCTCGGTGACGTACCGTGATGAGATACGGCTCATACTTTTCCGCCGCCTTCATCACGGTTTCGGGGAACAGGGGAGAGCTTTTTCGCCACTTCATAGGCCTGCGCGCCAGAGAGCGAAAATCCGGCTCGGCCGAAACCTCCCCCGCCTTTTTTAGAAGCGAGCAGGCCCGGGGCGTGGTGTACTGCACATAGGGGCCGGTCTCCCGTCGAAATTCAATAGTATGCGCTCGGGATCAAACACGATGTCTTTAATCCTCCGAGAGAGGGTGCTGTATAAAAAGCGGGCGCCCACCCCGATGTCCCGTGGGCGGTCTCCTCTTATTTTCCAGATCGGGGTTTTTCTCCGCGATGATCTCCCCGCCCGCTGAATGACGGATTTTAGTATGTCTCCAGGAAGATGACCTTGCCTTTTTCAGGAAAGCGGTGCCTCCGTCGGCGGACACCATGCCAAAGGCCACGTACCCAGGTCTTTCGCTCAGTCGTAACCCATCAGCTCCACCACTTTTGAACCACTGCTTGAAGTGGAGCGTCTGCTGATAGGCCACCACGTACAGGCATTTATAAAAATCGTAGGGTTCTTTGCGGTAAAAAGCCGCCGCCAGGTCCCGGGGTGGCGAGGTGGCCCTGTCCGGACTTTAGGATCAGGCAGGGGTTCATGCCGTATTCCTCCAGCTTCACCACTTTGGCGCCCTTGTCGTCTGCGAGCAGGCCCTTTTGCTCCAGTTCGTCGATCACGCTCTGCATTTTGTCGTTATAAAAGCTCTCTCCGGCGTAAGAGTCGAACTTCACGCCGAGAAGATCGTATACCTTGTCCACCTCTTTGATGGTGAGCTCTTTAAACCAGTTGAAAATGGAAAGGGCCTCTTCGTCCCCGTCTTCGATCTTTTTGAACCAGGCGCGGGCTTCGTTTTCCAGCTCGGGCTTGTCCTTCGCCTCTTTGTGGAAGCGGACGTATATGTCCAGCATGGCGCGTATGGAGTTCTTCTCGATCTCCTCCTTGTTGCCCCAGAGCTTGTAAGCCACGATCAGCTTGCCGAACTGGGTGCCCCAGTCTCCCAGGTGATTGACGCCCACGGAATGATAGCCGAGGAAGTTAAGGGTATATTTTATAAAGGGAGCTGCCGATGGCGGTGGTGGAGAGGTGCCCGATGTGGAAGGGCTTGGCGATGTTGATGGAAGAGTAGTCGATGACCACGTTCCGCCCTTCGCCCACGCCGCTCCTGCCATAGTCGGCAGGGGCTTCCAGAATGGTTTCCAGCGTTTCTTGCAATAAAGGGAATTTTTTCAAAAAGAAATTGAGATACCCGCCCGTTGCTTCACACCTTCCAAAATCCGGGAAGGCTTGAAAAGTTCTCTTTCAGTTCCAGGGCGATGGCGCCCGGCGCTTTGCGGAACACTTTTGACAGCTGAAAGCAGGGCAGCGCGAAATCCCCGAGAGAAAGCTCGGGGGGGCGTTCCAACAGCGCGCCAAAATCCATGTCCGTCCTGCCGGTTTTGTTGCCGAGATAATTCGGCAAGTTGCTTTTTGTAATCCATTGAATACCGCCGTTCTCCATTTTGTTTGTATTTTATCATACCACGCCCACCCCCTTCTGTAAACCGCGAGAAGCCTCTTCATGGGCAAATTTCAGAGCTCGGAGATGTTTCCGATGAACCCGTTTTCAAAGCTGAAGGCGTATTTGCTCCCGGCGAAAATGTGTTCGGCCACTTTGCGGCAAATGTAGGCGCTCTCCTCCCCGTCGGGCAGCACCCGGGCCACCTCTCCGAAGAACTCTCCGAGCGCGTCTCCCAACAGGGCGCTTTGAAGTCCGGGCGCGAGGTAAGAACGGGCGGTTTCCCACGCCTCAAAGCGCAGGGCGGCCAGAAAAGCGCGCAGAGTGTTCTCCTCGCTCTTTGGCAGGGCTTCTTCGCACTGTTCATACTTTTCCCCCTCGGGAGAAAGTCCTTCGTTTTCCGGCGCATAGCTTCGCACCAGCCTCTTTCCGTAAGGGTCTCCCGAATTCAGCAAAAGTTCCAGCCCCGATTCGGAAAACCGGTAGCCGGCCTCTTCGCACAAAAATTCCAGGGAAAACCTGTTCAGATTGACGCAGGCCAGGCTCTCTTTCCCTTCGGCCAGCAGATAGGGCGTTTCCCCCATGCGCCGCAGAAAAAGCCGCGCGGACTCGAAACTTTCGGGGAGCGGGAGAGCGAAAGGGATGTTGTCTTCCTGATCCGTGAGGAGCAGGAATAGCCCGCCGTCCATCACCACTTCTGCCCGGTAGCGCCTGTTTTGCAGGGAAAAATTCAAAAGCGCCGCCGTGCAGGGAAGGGCGGGGGCATAGAGAAAAGGCGGAAAAGCCTCCACTTTCAAAACGTCTCCCAAAAAACAGAGGCGTATACGTCCGTCGTCCTCTATGATGCGGCAGGCGTCGTCCTGAAATTCCACCACCCGGGAGAAGGGCAGATACAGCCTCCCCTCTCGCCCCCCTAGGGGCGAAAAGGAAAGAGTGAGGCTTTTTTTGGGGACGTGGATATAGACGGGCTTTTCCCCCGCGACGCCGCAGGCGTTTCCGTTTAGGAAGACCGCCGAGGGTACGGCCGCCTCTATTTTTAAAAGCAGCACTTCATTCATGCTAGATTATATGCCTTCCCGCAAAAAATAATAATAATAGAAGGATTTTGTAAATAATTATAAAGTACCCGGAGATTAATTCTAAGAAAACATGTTCATAATAGTTTTGTATTCATTATCCAATTTGAAAGGAACATTCTCATGATGGACTACAAGCTTAAAAATGCTTTTCAAAGGATAGGCGGAAAGGGCTGGAGCGAACAGGAGATCAAGCTCCTTTTTTCCGAGGCGGAATTTGCCGAAGAGCAAGGCTATCCCCTTAAAAACGTATTTGAAAAGGTGGCCGAGGCCACGGGGCGCAAGCCCAACAGCATCCGCAATTTCTACTATATGCGGTTGAAAGACGAGGAAGGCGCCAAGCTCTCTTTCACGCCCTTCTCCAAGGACGAAGTGGAAAAGCTCATGTGCACCATGCTGTCCGGTCAGTCGGAAGGAAAATCCGTGCGGCGCATCGCTTACGAGCTGGGAGACGGAGACAAGAAAAAAATGCTCCGATACCAGAACAAGTACAGAAGCGTGCTCCGAAGCGACCCGGACTATGTGAAAGAGCTCATCGACAGGCTTTCCCGGGACGGCCAGGTTGCGCCCGGCCTCATGCTGAAAAAACGCCCCTACCGGCGGCAGGACATGGAAAGCGCGCTCTCTCTCCTCCTTACCAATCTGTCCGCTCTCGGCAAAAGCGGCGAGCGGCTGCTCTTTGCGTTAAACGACGTGATGTCCGGCGGGGAGCTCCTGTCTGCGAAAAAGAAGCTGGAAGCTCTGGAAAACGTGTGCGGAGAGTTTGTAAGCCTTTCCCGCATGGAGCGGATCGCCCGGCTGGAGGAATACGAAAACGCCATGAGGATGTGCCTGGAAAGCTGACGGACAAATAAAAAAACCGGCGAACGGATGCGCCGGTTTTTTTATTTCCATTGAATGCCGCCCTTTTCCCACACCAGCAGGAGCGTGCCGCTTTCCACGCTCACACTGGCCGGACCGCCCAAAAACTCGTTGCTCACCCCGATGGGAAAGTCCACGGTCAAAAGCGCGTCCGTCAAAGGGTACAGCAACCCTTTTAAGGATACGCCCTTCGCGCTTCCCCCAAAGGCAAAGACGGACAGTCGCCCCTCCCCTCCTTCAAAGCGCAGGGTTCCGTCCCGAAGGAGCGCGGCGTGGGGAGGGCCGACGAGCGTTCCTCTTCCGCCCCGGTTCAGGATATAGCAAAGAGTCTGGAGGTTGGCCAGCGTATGGTCGAGCCGGCCGCCCAGCCCGCCGTACAGGCGGAACTCCCGGCAGCCCCTTGCAAACCCCGCTTTCACGGCTAAAAGCATGTCCGTATCGTCCTTCATGGCGGGGTGAACCTCTACATTCTCCCCCGGCGGCACACATCCGAGAGAATCGAAATCTCCGGCGACCAGATGGGGCGCAATGCCGAACTTTTTTAAATTCAGGTAGCCCGCGTCCGCCGCGATGACGAGATCCTCCGGCCCGGGGCAAAAGCCTTCGCTCATGCCGCCCGCTCCGGCGATGTAACAGATACCCATAGCCCTCCTCAGAAAATCAGGTGGAACGCCAGCTGGTCGAGCAGGATCAGCGCGCCCAACACCGCGGTGTAGAGGGCGAAGCCGTAAAGCCGCCTGTTCTTCACCAGCCGGAGCATCAAGCTGGCGGCAAAGTAGCCGGATACCCCCGCGAAGATCATGCCGACGACCGTGGGGAGAATATATATTTCTCCCGCGCTCCCGCTTAGCATCTCATAGCCCTGAAGAGCCACCGAACCCAGGATGACGGGGATGCTCATGAGAAAGGAGAATTTCGCCCCTTTTTCCCGCTCCATCCCAAAGGCGAGCGCCCCCGCGAGGGCGGAACCCGAGCGGGAGATGCCCGGGAAGACGGCCACGGCCTGCATGAGCCCCATGCCGAGCGCGTCCGAATACCCCGCCTCCGTTTTTCTGGCCTTGCGGTTTGCGTAAATGAGTTCCGAGACGGTGAGGAGCAGGCCGGTGATTAAAAACCCCCAGCCCAAAAACGCGCCTTCAAAGCTCTCTTCCACAAAGTCTTTGATGAGCACGGTCAAAATCACGATGGGGAGCGTGGCGATCACGAGAAGCCAGGTGGTTTTGCCAAAGGGCCGTTTTAAAATGGCCAGCACCTCTTTATAGAGCACGCAGACGACCGCCATGAGCGTGGCCAGATGGAGCATGGTGTCGAAAAATAAAAGGTCCCCTTCTATCCGAAAAGCCTTCTGCAGCAGCACCAGATGCCCGCTTGAAGAGACGGGCAGGAACTCGGTAAATCCCTGGGTGAGCCCCAGTATGATCGCTTCCAATACGCTCATTGCATACCCTCCCAAAAAATCTGCCCTTATTCTACCACAAGCCGCCTCATATGGAAAGCGGGCGTTCGTCTTGCGCCTGACACTCAAATATTATATAATGAGTTGTTTCGTTATTTTATTATGCTTTTTGGAGAACATACCTGTATGAAACTTGGTGTCGTGGGCATGCCCAACGTGGGCAAGAGCACGCTTTTTAACGCCATCACCCGGGCGGGCGCCGCGAGTGAGAACTATCCCTTTTGCACGATTGAGCCGAACGTAGGCATGGTGAGCGTGCCCGACGCGCGGCTTGACTATCTTTCTTCCATCCATCACCCCGAAAAATTCACCCCCGCCGCCATTGAGCTGGTGGACATCGCCGGCCTTGTGAAAGGGGCGAGCAAAGGGGAGGGCCTCGGGAACAAGTTCCTTTCCCATATCCGGGAGGTGGACGCCATCCTCCACGTGGTCCGCTGTTTTTCCGACCCCAACGTGGTGCATGTGGACGGGAGCATCGATCCCGTGCGGGACATGGAGACCATCAATTTCGAGCTGATTTTCGCGGACATGGAAACGCTGGAAAAGCGGCTTACCCGCGCGTCCAAAATGCTGAAATCGGGAGACGCCCACGTGCGCCTGGAGGTTTCCGCCCTGGAAAAGATCGCCGCCGCGCTGGAAGCGGGCAAACCCGCCCGGAGCGCGGAACTTTCGGAAGAAGAGCGGGAAGAGTTGAAAGACCTCTACCTGCTGACGGATAAGCCCGTGCTCTATGTGGCCAACATCGCGGAGGATATGCTGGGGGAAGACGAGGACAGCATCCCTCTGTTAAAGCAGTTCAAGGAGCGCATCAAAGACGAAAACGCCGAGCTTATGGTGTTAAGCGTAAAGGTGGAGGAGGAACTGTCTGAGCTTCCCCCCGAAGAAAAAGCGCTGTTTATGGAGGAGCTCAGCATCAAAGAAGCCGGGCTCGACCAGCTCATCCGCAAATCCTACAAGCTGCTGGGGCTCATCAGCTTTTTAACCGCCGGGCCCAAGGAAGTGCGGGCCTGGACGATTAAAAAAGGCACCAAAGCGCCCCAGGCCGCGGGCAAAATCCATTCGGACTTTGAGCGGGGCTTCATACGGGCGGAAGTGGTGGCCTTTGACAAGCTAAAAGAAGTGGGCGGGGATATGGCCGCCGCCAAAGAAAAAGGACTGGTTCGCCAGGAAGGAAAGGACTATGTGTTTGAAGACGGAGACGTGGTGGTTTTCCGTTTCAACGTATAAGCTATGGCGTTTGTAGAGCTTTTTTTAATCGCAATCGGGCTTTCCATGGACGCCTTTGCCGTAAGCGTTTCAAAGGGTCTCAGTATGCGGCAGGTGAGCTTAAAACATATGCTCACGGCCGGGCTTTACTTCGGGTTTTTCCAGGCGGCCATGCCCCTCATCGGGTATTTTCTATACGGGGCGTTTGCCGAAGCCATTGTGAACTTCGACCATTGGATCGCCTGCGTTCTCCTGGTGGGCATCGGCGCAAACATGATCATCGAATCCACCCGGAAAGACGAGGAACCCGACTGCTCCATGGACTGCAAAACCATGCTGCTCCTGGCCGTCGCCACCAGCATCGACGCCCTGGCCGTGGGCATCTCCTTTGGGGCGCTTCAGACGCCCATCTGGAGCGCGGTCTGCCTCATCGGTGTCACCACGTTTATTCTGTCCATGCTGGGCGTCAAGCTGGGCGGCACCTTCGGGGCGAAGTATAAGTCCAAAGCCGAGATGGCGGGCGGCGTGATCCTCATTCTGATGGGCATCAAAGTGCTGCTGGAGCATCTCGGCGTATTATCCTTTTAAAAGTAAAAGCGCCCTTCCGGGCGCTTTTTTGTTTCTCTTATTTCAGCTTGCTCATATAGTTCATATACACGGCGAAGGCCACGCCCGGCTCTTCCAGGCTGGTGTTCCACCGCTTCACCCATTCGAGGGAATAGTACCCGTCGTACCCGCTCCCCTTTAAAAGCTCCACGCACTTTTTAATGGGCAGTTCCCCGTAGCCCATCATCTGATAGGCGAGGCCCTGTTCGGTCTTTTTGGAGTCTTTCAAGTGGACGTGCTTCACATAGCTTCCAAGGTTCGAAAAGGTCTCTTCGGCGGACTCGCCGAAAAACTGGTAAGGGTGATTGATGTCCCACACCACGCCCACGTTGGCGCGGCCGATCCGGCCGAGCAGGCTTTTCAGCCGCTTGGAATCGGCGTAAGCGCCGTTTGTTTCCAGAAGGGCGTACACCCCCGTGCCTTCCGCATAGTCGCAGATTTCCTGCATATGGGAGACGACAAGCGCGTCGTCCACAGGCAGGGTGGGGCCTACGGCCACGTCTCCCAAAAAGCGGATGCCCCGGGAGCCCAGCCTGGCCGCCAGGTCGATGTAGCGTTTGGCCATGTCGAAGGTTTCGGGCCAGATATCCTCTTTGCTCACATAGCAGGCCGTGGTCAATATGGGGATTTGCAGCCCCATGCGCTTTAAAACGCGGAGCGTCTCCTCTATGTTTTCATGGGAAAACTCCCGCATATCCGGCGCTTCGATGACGTTTAAGAGGCCCCGCATTTCGACCCCGTCGTATCCCAAATCCTTTGCGATGCTGAGCATATCCCGAAAACCCAGCTCGGGGCAGCCCAGTGTGGAAAAACATAGTTTCATACCCGCGTCCTCCTTGTTTCTTGCATATATATTCTATACGAGCGCCTTGAACTCCTTTAATGCCCGGCCCAATTCTTTCATGCAGAGGTCCACCGCCTCCCCCACGCCGATGCCCAGCTCTTTTAAGATGGCGATGGGATGGTCGCTCCCTCCTGCCCGCAGGAAGTTCCGATACTTCTCTTTAAAGCCAGGTTCGGACAGTTTGGACACGATGGCCGAGGCGCAGGAAAAGCCGGTGGCGTATTTGTACACGTAAAAAGCGTTATAGAAATGGGGAATCCGCGCCCACTCGATGGAGATTGTTTGATCCTCCCCCATATCCGGACCGAAGTAGCGCTTGTTGAGCGCTCCATAGGCTTTGGAAAGGGCTTCCACCGTGAGGGCTTCGTCTTTTTCCGCCATCTCATGGGCGATTTTTTCAAACTCGGCGAACATGGTCTGCCGGATGACGGTGCCCTTGAACTGCTCGATGTAGTGGTTGAGCACGTATTTTTTCAGCTTTTCATCCGTCACGGTGGCGAGAAGATGCTTTGTCAGGATGATCTCGTTCACCGTGGAGGCGATTTCGGCCAGGAAGATGGGGTACTGGGCGGTCACGTAGGGCTGGGCGCCGTCGGAATAATAGCTGTGCATGGCGTGCCCCAGCTCGTGCGCCAGGGTGAACACGCTGTCCAGGTCTTCCCGGTGGTTTAAGAGCACATAGGGGTGCGTGCCGTACACGCCCCAGGAATACGCCCCCGAAGTTTTGGCTTCAGTCTCGAAAACATCGATCCAGCGGGAGGAGAAGGCCTCTTTCAGCGTGTCCGCATAGTCTTGCCCCAGCACGGAAAGGGCGGCCAGCACTTTTTCCCGAGCCTCTTCGTAAGTGAATTTGGCGTCCATCTCGGGCACAAGGGGCGCGTACACATCGTACATCTGAAGCTCCTCCACCCCCAGAACTTTTTTCCGGAGCGCCACGTATTCGTGCATCACGGGGAGGTTTTTATGAACGGAGGCGATGAGGGAGTCGTACACCTCTTCGGGCACGTCGTCCGGGAAGAGCTCCATCTCCCGGGCGGAAGCGAACTTCCGCACCTTGGAAAAGAACACGTCTTTTTTCACCGACGTGGCGTAAGAGGCCGCGATGGTGTTGATGTGGCTCTGAAAGGCGGCGTAATATTGAAAAAACGCCTTTTTCCGAAGTTCCCGGTCGGGGCTTTGGATGAGTTCGGCGTAGGTGGCGTGGGTGAGCTCATAGGTCTTTCCCCCGTGCTCGAAGCTGCCGAATTTCAGGTCGGCGTTTTCCAGCATGGTGAAAATATCCTGGGCGCCGCCGGCAAAGGAGCCGGCGAGAGACAAGATGTACTCCTCCTCCTCGTTTCGCACGTGGGCCTTGCCCCGAAGGAGGTTTTCCAGCATGAAGCGGTATTGTTTTAACCGCTCCTCTTTCATATACGCCCGGAGCATCTCCTCGTCCATGGAGAGGATGAGGGGTTCCATATAGGAGACGGCCGCCGAGAGCTTGACGGAGACGCCCTGGGCCCGCTGAGCCAGCTCCTGGAAGACGGCGCCCGCGTTGTTTTCATCTTTTCCCATGCGGGCATATACAAAAAGTTTTTCCACTCTATGCATGGCGGAATAAATCTCGTCCAATCCCGCCGCCAGGGCGGAGGCGGAAGAGGTGAGGCTCTCTTTTAAGGCCGAGAGCTTGGGAAGCTCCCCTAAAAGCTTTTGATAATCCGCCTCCCAGTCCTCTTTACTGGGATAAATACTCGAAAGGTCCCACTTGTACTGTTCCGCCACGTCCGTCCTTTTAAGCGCCATATCGCATTACCCCTTTATCGTTTGAAACTGTCATACGTAAAACTGTCCGACGTGTTGCTCCCCACATCCCTTAGCTTTTTAATGCCGATGGCGTGGGGTTCGTAACTTTTAATATAGGAAAGGGCCTCGTCCACATTGCCGCACACATAATAGAGCTTTTTGCAGGCTTCCTTTATGAAGTTCTGATCCATGGCAATGGAAATAAAGTCGAGGAGCGTATCGTAATACCCCGCGGTGTTCAGCACGACGATGGCCTTGTTGTGCCGCTCCAGCTGCTTGGCGGTGAGGATTTCAAAAAACTCCTCCAGCGTGCCGAAGCCGCCGGGCGCCACGATGAACGCGTCCGCCAGGTCCTCCATAGTCTTTTTCCGCTCCCGCATATCCTTGGTATAGATGAACCTGGTGCAGTGCTTAAAGAGCACGCCGTCCACGTCGAAAAACTCGGGGCTCACGCCGATGATGTCTCCCCCGTTGTCGTACATGCCCTGGGCCGCCGCGCCCATTACGCCCTGGGCGCCGCCGCCGTACACCATGCCGATGCCTTCCTTGGCCATTTTCACGCCCAGTTCGTATACCGTGTCCGTATATACCTGGTCAAGCTCGGTGCTTGCCGAGCCGTAAACGCAAATCCTCATAGCTACCTCCGTTCATTTTCGCGGAACAAACCATACTTTTCAATCGCCGCCATGAGCAGGCTCCCCAGCACATAGCAGGAGACCGCTTCCCCAAGCGCCACGCCCAGCACCGTGCTCCACAGGGGGAGCTTCAGCAGGAAATGGAGCATGGGACCCACGATAAGGCCGTTCAAAACCACCGGCGGCAAAGGAGCCAGCGCCTTTTTTTTGACTATACTTGTAATATATGCCGCAAGGAGTGTGGCGATACTGCCAAACACCACGTCGTATATGCCATTTCCACCCACCAGATTGGCCACGATGCAGCCCACGAACAGTCCGGGAATGGCTTCCTTTCTGTAATAGGGCAGCACCGTGAGCGCTTCGCTCACCCGGAGCTGAACCGCTCCGAAACCGATGGGGAGAAAGGCCAACGTGAGTCCGGCGTAAAGTGCGGCAATGACGGCGCCTAAAGCGATGGATTTCCCTGTGTGTTTGTTCATTTCGCTTCCTTTTTTCAGTCAGTAATCAATAGTATATACCATATATACCCTTTTTTATATGAACTTTCAATAAAAAATGGCATAAAGAACTTTTTAAGACTGTTTGTCCGGACTGCGGCGCGCCCGCGGCCTTACGCCCCGGGAGGAGGTGCGAATATCGGAAAACCGCCCTTCCCGCCTCTTTTGGCCGGGGTTGGACATGGAACCAGAGCATTCTCCGGGAGGCGGTTCAAAAGTCTGCCGAAATCAGGCTTTTCTCTTTACAATGATTGTCACCTGAGCTATAATATTGGTTGACGTTATCATTCATATCAGACACCGGAGGAATCATGGAAAGCACAAAGATGCAGGTTTTCAGAATACTGGAAAAAAAGCAGGGCGCCGCCGTTTCGGGACAGGCCGTGGCGGCCGAATTGAACCTCAGCCGGAACGCCGTCTGGAAAGCGGTGAACGCCCTAAGGAAGGACGGCTACCAGATCGACGGGGCCACGAATAAAGGCTACGTCTACGTGAGCGGGAGCAGCCGACTCTCCGAGCCGGGCATCCGAAAAGCCCTGAACAACGATTTTTACCGCTTTAAAATATACGAAACCCTCTCCTCTACCAACACGCTCTGCAAAGAGGCGGCGGAAAACGGGGAAAAAGAGGGGCTTGTGATCGTGGCCTCCGCCCAGACGGAAGGCAAGGGCCGGCGGGGCAGGAGCTTTTTCTCCCCCGGGGGCACGGGGGTGTACATGAGCATCCTCCTCCGCCCGACCCTCCTTGGGAGCGACGCCCTCCACATCACCACCGCCGCCGCCGTGGCCGTGGCCGAGGGGATCGAGGCCGTTTCCGGGAAAAAAGCCGAGATCAAGTGGGTGAACGACATATTCGTGGGCGGCAGAAAAGTGTCCGGCATATTGACGGAAGGCTCTTCCGACCTGGAAACCGGCCGGCTTTCCTACGCGGTTTTAGGCATCGGCGTGAACGTGCTCCCGCCCGAAGGGGGCTTTCCGAAAGAGCTGGCGGGCATTGCCGACTCCCTGTTTGAAAAAGACGCGGGGGAGTTTCGAAACGCCCTCATCGCCTCCATACTGAACAGCTTTTACCGCTACTATTCCAGGTTGCCGGAAAGGGACTATCTGCGGCAGTATAAAGAGCGTTCCATGGTCATCGGCAAGCGGGTGGCCGTCCTTCAGGGCGCGGAGCGGGAGGAAGGGCTGGTGCTGGGGATCGACGACCACGCCCGCCTCATGGTGCTCATAGACGGGGAGACCCGGTTTTTCTCCTCGGGGGAAGTGAGCGTGAGGATGGCGGAATGAAAAAAACCAAAGCGCTCATATACGCCGCCTTTTTTGCGGCTCTGACCGCCGTCTGCTCCCAGATCAGCATCCCTCTCGCGACGGGCGTGCCCGTGACCCTCCAGACCTTTTCCGTGGCCTTGACCGCCCTGTTTCTCGGCAGCAAATGGGGCGCGGCGGCCGTAGGGGTCTACATCGCGCTGGGCGCGGCGGGGCTTCCGGTGTTCTCGGGCTTTTCCGGGGGCGTGGGTGCGCTTTTTGGCTTGACCGGGGGCTTCATCATCGGCTTTCTACCCATGGCCGCGCTGGCCGGGGCGGGCAGAAATCCCGCCGCCCGCATTGCCTTTTCCCTGCTCGGGCTGCTTTGCTGCCATATGATGGGCGCGGTTCAGTTTTCTCTCCTGACCCACCGGGGCTTCTTTGAAAGCGCGGCGCTGGTGAGCCTCCCCTATCTATTAAAGGACATACTGTCCATTCTGGCAGCCTATTTCGCCGCGGCCGGCCTTCATAAGCTGGGCTTTTACTTTGAGCCCACTTCCACCCAGGCCTGATGGTAGTCGTACCGCTTTCCCGCCTCCGTAAACGTGCATAAAAGCCGGCACACCGCCTTGCCGGGCGCGTACCCGGCTTTTCGGAGCGCGTCCAGCTGGGGGGAAAGGTTGTTTTCCATGGGATTTTCCTCCAGGGAGGCCATTAAAACTTCCATATATTCCACGCCTTCTTCTTTTTCCCAGACGGGAGAGCCTCTCTTTCTTTTTGTATAGGAAACGCTTCCGTAAACGGGTTCCTTGCTCCCTTCCGAAAGGATCATCGCCAGCTCGTGGGCCCGGGACGCGAAGTCCCCGTACATGCCCGGGTAGTATTTGTTTTCATACACATAGGAAAAGGGAGGGGCGGAAGAGCGCATGCCCGCTTCTTGCAGTTCGTCCAGTATATAAAAGCACTCTTTTCGCACGCCCAGGCTTTTTTTCATGCTTACAAGCCGCTCCATCTCCCTTGACAGTTCTTTTTCCGAGCGGTTGAGAAGGGCGCGGATCGCCTCTTCCCCCATGTTCTTCAGGCCTTTCAGCTCGCTCACGGGCACGCCCAGATTCCGGTACAGCAGAATGTCGATGATTTCGGAGATGTGCCGCCCCGTATACTCCCGGTAATTGTTCTTTTCGTTCCGCTCGGCGGCGAAGAGCCCCTGGCTTTCCCAGAAGCGGAGCGTGGGCTTGTTGACCCCGAGCATTTCCGAAAGCTCGTTGATCGTGTATTTTTCCATTGTTTCTCTCCTTTTCGCTCTCAATCGTTATTTTATCACATTCCCCTTGACATTCAAGCCGCTTGAAGGAATAGACTGCTTGAAGAGGTAAAAAATGAAAGATACGAGACAATATGAAACCCTTCCGGTGGGCAGGCTGTTTTGGAGAGCCATCCTCCCGAGCATTTTAAGCAGCCTGGTATGGGGCGTCGCGAATGTATGGGAAGGCATCAACGTGGGTCAAAGCATGGGGCAGGAGGCGCTGGCCGCCATCAGCCTGTCCATGCCTTTTGCCATGATATCCATGGCGCTGGCCGACCTCATTGCGTCCGGCGCTTCTTTGCAGATCTCCCTTCATCTCGGGCGGAAAGACGATGGGAAGGCCAGGGAGATATTCACCTCCGCCTGCATCATGATCGAGGTCCTTTCCTTTTTATTGGGCTGTATCTACTTTTTCTTCGGGGAAGGCATCCTCCGCCTCATGGGGGCGGAAGAGTCTGTGGTGCTGCTGGCCGCGGACTATCTGAAAGTTTTTGGCCTGCTCGCCCCGATTTCCATGATCTTCTTTGGGGCGGACGATTTTTTACGCATCTGCGGCAAAGTGAAGTACAGCATGATCGCCAATTTGTGCGTGTGCTTTGTAAACATCTTTCTCGCCTGGCTGCTGGTGGGGCATCTGAAGCTGGGGCTTATCGCCTCCTCCGCCGTGTTCAGCGGCTGCTTTGCCCTTGGGAGCATCCTCTGCTTCATCCCTCTTCTCCGGGGAAAACTCGTGCTGAAACTGACCCGCCCCCGCCTGAGCTTTATGATGCTTAAGCGCATCCTGGCGGGCGGCCTCCCCACCTTTTTTGCCAATCTGGCCGCTTCCTTCATGGGCATGTTCACCAACGCCGCCGTCATCAGGCTGGGGGGCACCGTGGCCATATCCGCCCTGTCCATCAAAAACTATGTGGACGCCTTCGCCCGCATCCTTTTAAACGGCATGTCTATGGCTCTTCGGCCTGCGCTGGGCTACAACTACGGGGCAAAGCGCCTCGACCGGGTGGCGGACATCGGAAAGCGCCTGCTCCTGGTGAGCGCGCTGCTGGCCGGGGGCATATTCGCCGCGCTGGAGCTGGGGGGCGGGGCGATCGTGTCCATCTTCTGCCAGGCGGGAGATGTGTCTCTGGCGGCGCTGGGCGTGCGGGCCGTGAAGATATGCGCCTTTTCCTATCTGTTCTTGTGGTTCACCTTCATGAGCGGCATGTTCTTCTCCGCTCTCGACCGACCCTCCTATTCCCTCGCCCTCTCCGTGCTCCGCACCTTCGCCTTCCCGGGCGGGGCGCTCCTGCTTCTCCCCCTCGCCTTCGGACTCGACGGCGTATGGATTTCCTTTGTGGCGTCTGAGTGTCTGGCTGCCCTTCTTTCCCTCGCCGTTCTGTTCAGAATATACTTTTTGCTCTGGAAAAAGCCCGGGGAGGAGACCAAAGAAGATATAAAAGAGGAAGCAAATGCGTAACCTTTTCCCTCCGCACTGCTTCCGATGGCGGCAAAATTTTGGAATTTTCCCTTTATATCGCTAAAAATCCAAAAAAATCTTCCCAGCTACTTGATTTTTGCCTTCTGCTGTTATAGAATCAACCTAAATTATGGGGTGACATGTAATGAATTCGCTCTGATCCAAAATACCAAGGAGATTATCGATATGAATTTGAGAAAGAACAAAAAGGGCTTCACGCTTGTTGAAGTCATCGTCGTACTCGTCATACTCGCGATACTCGCCGCCATACTCGTTCCGTCCATGATTGGCTGGATTGAAAAGGCCGAGAAGAAGACCGCCGTTGTGGAGGCAAGAACCTTCCTGCTGGCCGCTCAGACTATTGCGTCCGAGAACTATACCGACTATAAGAGCACCGCTGACGCAGCCCCCATGGAGGACAGCCATGTGACCGCAGCCGTGACCCTTTCGGGCATTGCCGTGACCCCCACCGAGGATTCTGTCATCGTCACCGGCGGCCGCGTTACCGCCTTTACCATCACTTCTACCGGCGGCTTTGTTATAACCTACAATGGAACCGATTATACGGTTGCATAACAACAAAGCGATTCGAACAAACGTCATAGGCAAAGCACTGAATTGTGCAAGCGATTACTGAGCGTTTTGGGGTGGTTTTGCGCAGTCAAAACCACCCGATTTTTATACACGGGCGGGATAGCATGGGATGGATTTTTGCGGCGGCTTCAATTTACGCGTTCTTGGTGGGGCTCTGTGTGGGGAGCTTCCTTAACGTCCTCATCTATCGGCTGCCCAAAGGCCTTTCCCCCGCAAAGGGCCGCTCCTTCTGCCCAAACTGCCAACACAGGCTTTCCGCGGGCGACCTTGTGCCCCTCTTGAGCTACCTCTTTTTAAAGGGGCGCTGCCGGTACTGCAAAGAAAAAATCTCCCCGGTATACCCTCTGGTGGAGCTTCTTGGCGGAGTTGCCGCCCTTTTATGCGTCCTTGTCTTCAGCTTTTCCCTTCAGGCGCTGACGGCTTTTGCCGCCATCGCCATCCTGATCCCCATTGCCATCATCGACTTTCAAACCCTCGAAATCCCAAACGGCCTTATTTTATCCCTTCTCCTGCCCGCCGCGGCCGCGCCCTTTGTGTTTTCGGAACCCTTGATCATTGACCGCATCATCGGGGCTTTTGCCATCAGCCTTCCGATGTTTCTTATGAATTTTATCATACACGACAGTTTCGGCGGCGGCGACATCAAGCTCATGTTTGTCGCCGGTTTTTTGCTCGGCTGGAAAAACGCGCTGTTCGCCGGTTTTGTCGCGCTGTTTTTCGGCGGGATATACGCCATCACGCTTCTCGTCAAAAAGCGTAAAACGAGGAAGGATCATTTCGCCTTCGGGCCGTTTTTATGCGGGGCGGCGGCCGCGCTGCTCTTTGGAAGCCGGATCATCGAGCTTTATTTATCACTCTTTTGAGATAGGAGAACATATGCCGGAATACAAGTACCGTTCTTCCAACCTTTCGGGCAGGGTCGTCCGCGGACAGATCTTTGCGGAAAACGAAGAGGATCTGCGCGGCAAATTAAGAGAAAACCAGCTTTTCCTCATATCCTTTGAGGAAGTTTCGGAGGTCTCCCCCGGCCAGCGGATCAAGCCCCGGCAGCTTGCGGATTTCTGCAGGGAGCTGGGCACCCTCATACAGGCGGGCGTGCCCCTCATACGCGCCTTTGTGATCATGAGCGAGCGGGACATTCCCGAGCGGCAGAAAAAGGTATATGCCGAGCTTTATAAATCCCTGCAAAAGGGCTATTCCCTGTCTGAAGCCATGGAGCGGCAGGGGCGGGCTTTTCCCGCCCTTCTCACCAACATGTTCCGGGCGGGGGAAGCGGGGGGCAATCTGGACACGACCGCCCTCAAAATGGCCGACCATTACGACAAATCCTATAAAATCGCCCGCAAAGTGCGCTCGGCCATGACCTATCCCATCATCCTTCTGGTGGTGACGGTGGCCGTGCTACTCATCATATTCCTGGCCGTGTTGCCCCGGTTTTTTGCCATATTTGAAACCATGAACGCCACCCTTCCCGGCATCACCCGGTTTATGCTGAGCCTGAGCGAGGGGCTGCGGACCCACTGGCAGGCCGTGCTCATTTTCCTGCTGGGGTTCCTGCTTCTCATCAAGCTGCTCGTTTCCATGAAGCCCGTACGCATATTCATGAACAAGATGAAGCTTCGGATGCCCGTGGCGGGCAAGTTCGTGAAAATCATCTGCACGGCCCGGTTCGCCCGGACGCTGGCCTCCCTTTACACCAGCGGCCTTTCCATCATGAACGCCCTTCGGAACGCCCGGGGCACCATCGGAAACGCGTACATCGAGTCTCAGTTCGACACGCTCATGACCAATATCCGCTCGGGAGAATCCCTGTCTGAAGCGGTTTCCAAAATAGACGGATTCGACAAAAAGCTCGCCTCCTGCATCGTCATCGGCGAGGAGACGGGCAAGCTCGACTCCATGCTCTCCTCCATGGCCGAATCCTACGACTACGAGCTGTCCATGGCCACGGAGAAGCTCACTTCCCTCATCGAACCCGTCATGATCGTGGTACTCGCCCTTGTCATCGGTTCGATTATGATTTCCGTCATGATGCCCCTCACCACGTTATACAGCACCATCGGGAGCGGGCTATAAATAAAGGAGTACGAATTTGAATACGTCCATTTACATTTCAAATAATGAGCTGCAGGTCGTGGCGGGAGAAGCGGGGAGCCGGGGCGTACGTTTTTCTTACGCCGCCACCCTCAACATCAAAGGCGCGGTGTTAAACGGCGTCATCACCGACGAGGGCATTCTGAAAAACGCCCTCACGGCGCTGAGGGACGCCCACCCGGAGATTTCCTTTAAGAGCGTCACCCTGACCCTTGGGAGCAGCCTCATCTATTCCAAGCGGGCCCAGCTCCCCGCCCTGCCGGACAAGCGGCAGATACGGGTGGTGGAAAACGAGATCGGACTGCTGGAAGAAGGGGAGGAGCTGGTGTATGACTACGCCGTGCTGAAAAAGGACAAATCCTCTTCCTCCGTGCTCCTGACCGCCCTTAAAAGCGACGTGATCGACAGCTATCTAACCCTGTTCTCCTCCCTCGGCATGAAGGTCTCCCGCATCAACACCATGGTGAACAGCGAGATCAAGCTCCTCCGCGCCTGCCGGGAACTGACGGGAAAGACTTTCGTGCTCATTGTGATCGACGGGGTGTACGCCAACGCCTCCCTCTACGTGAACGGGGAGTTCCGGCTTTCCAACCGGGTGCGGCTCTTTGCCGAGCCGGGCATGGAGGCCTATGCCACCGAGCTTTTGAGCCTGGCTTCCTCCATGATACAGTTTGCCTACGCCGAGAAAAACAGGGCGGAAGTGCAGGATCTGCTGCTGGTGGGGGGCGGAGAAGAGCTCATGGCGTCTCTTCGGGAGGCTCTCTCCCTGCCCGTTTCCCCTCTGGCGCTTTCGGAGCTCATGGGGGGCGAGCGGCATATGGAGGAATACCTCTACGCCCTTGGGTCCCTCTTCGCCGCGGGGCGGGACATCAACCTGGCGGCCAGAAGAAAATCCGGCCGGAAAGAGAAGAACCCGGCCGTCAGGCGGGCGCTCGCATACCTCCCTCTTGGCGCGCTGGCGCTCGTGCTGCTCCTGGTTTATTTGCTGGTGAACGCAGGCAAACTCCAAAAAGAAGCCGAGTTAAACGCGCTCAAAGCCTATACCCACGACCCGGCTGTACTGGCCGAATATGCCGAGGCCCTCTCCGTGATTGAAATACGCACCCAGCTGGCCGACTACCTGTCTGCCCTCACCACCAAGCAGGAGGCGGCTTCCCATTCCGCCGAGATCGGGGGCGAGCTTATCGCCGCGCTGTTAAGCCGCATGGGAGACAAGCTCACCGTGACTTCCTACGCATACACCGCCGAGAACTCCACGCTGGTGTTCAAGGCCAGCGCTTCCTCCCAGCTCTCCATACCCGAGCTGGTGCAGCAGCTTCGGGACACGGGGCTGTTCAGCGACGTGAACTATAACGGCTACTCCAGCGCCGTGGACGGGTATTATCACTGCACCATTGAATGTGTGCTCTTAAATCAATAAGGAGACGGACATGTACACACTGACAAAGCGGGAAAAGGTTTTAATCTATGTCATGCTTTTTGTGGGCATACTGGCCGGCATGGCCTATCTCCTGATCATACCGGCGGGGAACGCCTCTTCCGCCTACGCCGAGGAGATAGCCCTGGAGTCCACCCAGAAGACCATCATGGAGCGCACCGTTTCCGTCAAAGAGCAGATGTCGGATGAGGCGGCCGAACAGTACGACGGGCTTTTAAAACTCGTGAAGGACTACTACGCCCCCATGACGAACGACGAGCTGGACGCGCACCTGACCGGACTGCTCTTTCAAAACCACGTGACGCCCGTCTCTTTGTCCATTGACAAACGAGCGGATTATACCGACCTCTCCGAGGTTTTTGTGCAGACGGTGTCCATTGCGGCTTACGGAAATATGAGCGACGTGCTGGTTCTGCTGGACGCCATCAAGGCCGACCCTGCTTTAAAAATCGCTTCCCTCTCCCTTCAGGGTTCGCCCGGAAGCGCCCAGGCCTCTTTGAGCTTCAACGTGGAAGTGTATTCCTACGACAAAACGCTTCTCCCCTCCGCCAGGTAAGGCCGAAAGGAAACGGGTATGGTGAAAAATTTGCGCGTGGGCGAAGTTTTAAGAGAATACGGCTACATCACGGAGGAGCAGCTGGAGCGCGCCCTGGCCGAGCAGAAAAAGATGCCCGACCGGCGGCTGGGGAGCATCCTCATGGGTCTTGGGTACGCCACCGAGCGCCAGATACTGGAGGCGCTTTCCAAGCGGACGGGCTCTCCCCTCATCGACCTCACGAGTTACGGCGTGGACCTGGCGGCGGTGGAAATGATCCCCGCTTCCCTGGCCCGCACCTATAATCTTCTCGCCGTAAAAATCAAGGGAAACGTGCTGGTGATTGTGCTCCACGACCCTTTGAATTTCTACGCCATCGAGGACATCCGCCAGATCACCCAGATGCAGATCGAAATACTGCTGGAAGAGCAGGAAAAGATCGCGCGGGCCATCGAGACGTATTACGCCCAGATCGAAACCCGGCTGGTGGCCCGGCAGGCGAACATTTCCGCCCGGGCTCAGACGCCCGAAGCGGGCTCCACGGCTTTTGACGAAGACGCGGGTACGGAAGTCCCGGCCGTGCAGGTGCTGAACAGCCTTTTGATCCACAGCTACAACAACAACGCCAGCGACCTGCATATAGAGCCTTTTGGCGAGCATACGGCCATCCGCCTCCGGCTCGACGGGGTGATCGTGGATCATGTGGCCCTCGTGCCCTCTCTCCATCCGGCGCTCATCGCCCGGGTCAAGATCATCTCCAACATGGACATCGCCGAGCGGCGGCTCCCCCAGGACGGCCACTTCAAAACCATGGTGGAGGGCATTGAGATCAACGCCCGCGTATCCGTCATTCCCACGGTATACGGGGAAAAAGCGGTGATCCGCTTTTTGTTTATGAACGCGCCCATCGACCACGCCGAGACTTACGGCATGGGCGAGGAGGATTATAAAAAGTTCAGCCGCATCGTCTCTTCCCCCCACGGCATCGTGTACATCACGGGCCCCACGGGTTCGGGCAAAACCACCACGCTCTATATGGTGCTGGAACAGGTGGCGGCCAAGAATGTGAACGTCTCCACCATTGAAGACCCGGTGGAGCGGAACATCCCAAGGGTGAACCAGATGCAGGTGAACAACGTGTCGGGGCTCACATTTGAAAGCGGGCTGCGCTCTCTTTTGCGGCAGGACCCGGACGTCATCATGGTGGGCGAGACCCGGGACAGCGAGACGGCCTCCGTGGCCATACGGGCGGCCATCACGGGGCATCTGGTGCTGTCCACCCTGCACACGAACGACTCCCTCTCCTCCATCGTCCGTCTGCGGGACATGGGGGTCCCCTCCTATCTCATCGCCAACTCGGTGGTGGGGCTGGTGGCTCAGCGGCTCATGAGAAAGCTCTGCCCCCACTGCCGCGTCCGCCGGGAGACCACGGAAGAGGAAAAGCTGGCTCTCGGGCGGGACATCCCCTACGTTTACGAGCCGGGCGGCTGCAATTTATGCAACAACACGGGATACCGGGGACGGGCGGCGGTGCATGAAGTGGCGCTGATTGACAAGACTATGAGGGGCATGATCACCTCGGGCGCGCCCATTGAGGAAATCGAAGATTATGTCAGGAAGACACAGAACTTCCGCACGCTGAGGGACGCGTCCGCCGATATGGTGGCCGCGGGCACCACCGGCATGGAAGAGTTCTACAAAGTGAGCTTCTACACGGAGTAACGGATGATCGATAAAATTTTAGGTTATGCCCGCTCTCTTGGCTGTTCGGACGTGCACATTTCCGAGGGTCTCCCCGTTATCGGGCGGCTGAACGGGACGCTTGTGACGCTCCCCTTCTCCCTGACGGACGGGGAAGCCCGGGGCATCTTCGAATCCCTCATCGGGGGAAAGAAGCCCTACGCCGGGTATGCCGACTACGACTTATCCTACGAAAGCGCGCAGGCCGCCCGCTGCCGGGTGAACATCTACAAGTACCGCCAGGGTTACGCCGCGGCCATCCGGCTGCTGGCCGAACGGATCCCCAGCTTCTCCGAGCTGGGTCTTCCGGAGGTGGTGGCCCAGCTGGCGGAAGAGCCCCGGGGGCTTATACTGGTGACGGGACCCACGGGCAGCGGCAAGTCCACCACCATCGCCTCCATGATCAACTACATCTCCAAGACCCGCTCCTGCCACGTCGTGACCATTGAGAACCCGGTGGAATACGTGCTTCCCCAAAACCGCTCCATGGTGCACCAGCGGGAGGTGGGCGACGACGCCTATTCCTTCGCCTCCGCCCTCCGCTCGGCGCTTCGGGAAGACCCGGACGTGATTTTCGTGGGGGAGATGCGGGACTACGAGACCATCTCCATCGCCATCACGGCGGCGGAGACAGGGCATCTGGTGCTGTCCACGCTCCACACCGTGGGCGCGGCCCACACCATCGACCGGATTGTGGACACCTGCCCCGCCCAAGGACAGAGCCAGATGCGGGGTCAGCTGGCGGCCATCCTGAGAAGCGTCATCACCCAGCAGCTTCTGCCCGCGGCATCGGGGAACGGGCGGGTGGTGGCCACAGAGATACTCGTGGGCACGGACGCGGTTTCCAACCTCATACGGGAAAACAAATGCTACCAGCTGGAGAGCGTCATGCAGTCGGGGGCGCGGGAGGGCATGCACACTTTAAACGGGAATCTGGCGTCCCTGGTGAAGCGGGGCCTCATCGCCGAGGCCACCGCCGAAAGCGTCTCCTTCAACAAAGCCGACCTCCGGCAGTATTTAAAAGCATAAACGATCCGCCGCTTTCTTTTGGAAGCAGAGCGGCTTTCAGATGCGCCGAGGCTCCCTTTTTACAAAGGGTTCCGTCTCCGGGGAAAGAGGCGGCGCGCCGGACGCAGGAGGAACATGGTGAACGAAACGGGAAAAAACAGAAAAGGCTTCACGCTCATTGAAGTGATCACGGTATTGGTCATCATTGCCGTGCTGGCGCTCATTGCCGTGCCTTCTTTTACCGCCTATCTGGAACACAGCGAGCAGACGGTGCGGAACAGCCACGCCCGCACCGTCTACATGGCCGCCCAGGACGCGCTTGACTCCCTCTCCCAAAGCGGGCTTGCGAGCCCGGGGGGAGACGGCCTCGTTTCCCTTTCGGGAATCACCCCCGCCCTGGGGCAAAACGAGCTGGGCAACAACGGGAACATCGCCTATCTTTCCCTTTCCAAAGACGCGCCCGGCAAAGAGAGCAACCTTCTGTACGCCCTTTTGAAGGACCGGCTGTCTCCCGAGCTTTTGTCCGCCACCATCCTCATTGAATACAACGTGAAGACCTACAACGTGCTCTCGGTGTTTTACACCGACTCCCTTTCCTACATGGGCTACGGGGGCGGGGAATACAACGTCTCCAACCGGACGGAAGAGAGCCTCCAAAACGCCGGAGTGGGCTACTACGGCGCGGATTTTACGGGCGAGCCTGAAGAATCCCCCGAAATCGGGGATATTTCGGTGCTGATCGCCGACTACGACGGAGCTGAAAAGGGAAACAACATCAACCTGGGGCTGAACTACGGCCTTCTCACGGCGGAATGCACCCTGCCGGAGACGCTTCGGGACAGCTACGTCTACCGCCTGGTGCTTCGGGGGCAGAACGGGGCGGAAGAGTCCCTGCTTATCTACGGAGACGACCGGCCGGGCGGGCTGTCCCTCCAGGCCGTGATGAACAAAGGGAGCCTTCAGGCCGCACTCAACAGCCCCTTCACCGTGGGCGAGCGGAAATTCGCCATGTACACCGAGACCAACTCCTCGGGCAGGCAGGTGCTGGTGGTGGTGCTCGACTCCCTCTATCCCGGACTCACAATCGGCGAATCCTTCCCCTCCCTGGCCATGGGAAACATCGTCGCGGAGTTTTCCGTGTCCTGCTACGGGCATGTTCAGTCCGCCGCTTCCAAAGTGGCCCACACCCACTTTGCCGGCCAAGACGCAAACGACGTCTACCTTCTCACCAGCGTGCGCCATTTGAGCAACATGCGCTTTTCCCTCACTTCCTCCTATCGGCAGGAAAAGGACATCTATATTTATAATCCCTTCCGGCAGTATCTGTCCTTCACTCCCATCCCCGCCGGTTTTTCAGGGAGCTGCACCGGCCGTTCGGGAACCAAAACCTACGCGCTGTACGACCTTTCGATCAATAAAACCAATGCGGCACTGTTTGAAAGCGTGGAGACGGGCGGTTCCCTCACCTATCTGACCCTTTCTTATACCACGGCCTATGAGGCGAGCTATCAGGCCGCTCCCGCCGCCCAGAAGAGCAATTACTATGTGAACGGCGGCAATGCCGCTTATCTCGCCGTGACCAACCGGGGCGTGATCGAATATTGCAGCGTATCTGGGCGGATCGCCGGGGAGACCTGCGGGGGCGTGGCCATCACCAACACAGGCACCGTGCGGAAATGCTTTACGGGCGTGAACATCACGGGGAACGGCACTTCCGGGGGCATCGCCGCCGTCAACACCGGCACGGTGAGCTACTGCGAGAACGGAACGGCGTCGGCCGCCGGCCGTCTGGTGGGGAGCCCCTACTTCGGCTCCAGCCTCCTTGCTTACTCTTACCCCGCCGCCTCCAGAAACGACGCTTATGAGACGAACGGCGTGCTTTCGGGGGGCATCGTGGGGGAAAACAGGAGCGGCGGCACCGTGAGCTACTCGGTCAACGCCGCCCTCGTGACCTCCAACACCGGCCGGGCGGGCGGCCTCACGGGGAGCAACGCCGGTTCGGTGACGCTCTCTTACAACGCCGGAAGCGTTCGGGGCAAGCTCTATTCGGGCGGTCTTTCCGCCCTCAACACGGGCACGATCTCTGAGTGCTACAACACCGCCCTGGTGAACACCACCGCCAGCGCCGCGGGAGAATTTGCTTCCGTGGTGCACAGCGCCGCCGTATCGGGCGGGCTGGTGGGGAGCCACACGGCGGGCAGCGTGACCAACTGTTACAGCGTCTCCTACGGGGGCGCGGACGCCTATGGCGGAGCCTTTGGGGTGTGCTCGGGAACAGTCACCAACTGCAAGTTCCTCTACAACACTCTGAACACCTCCTCCAAATGCCGCACTTCGGCGGGGGGTACGCCCGCGGACATTTCCGGGCTCACGGGAGCCGGCTCGTCCACCCTTTTGTCCACTTCTTTGGCACGCTCACTTCGGTGGGCGGGCTGTTTTCCTATAACTATCCCTCGGCCAGCGTGAACAACGCCAACTGCACGCTCGGCAAAAACTTCCACCGCACGCCTTACCTGGCGGTGACGGAGTACATCCCCGAACGGGGGCGCGTCTACATCGTGGAGCAGGCGGACGGCACCATGCGTGTCTACTTCCTCTTCAAGGATGCTTCAACCGATCTGGTGCTTTTAACCAACAGCGGCCGGATCACGGTGCGGATCACCGCGGCCAACAAGCAGACCCTGACCCGTTCGCCTTACAGCCTGACGACTGCCCAGGGCACGCTCTACGCCACATCCAATGCCGTGAGCAGCCCCGAATACCAGGCGGGCTATCCCTATACCTTCTATCTCAACCTGGACTGGCCCACCTCCGGCTCGGTGCTGCCGCACTTTGAGCTCCCGAACAACTCATCCACCTGCGTGGGGCAGCTCTATGACTACAATACTTCGGGCAACCCGGGCGCCACGCCCTATGCCGCGAGCAACACCGTTCCCGAGCAGCAGATCTTCCTGGAGAAGAACGCCAGCGGCCACATCACGCTCCGGTTCTTCCTCCCCAAGGATATCAACGTCACCGCCTCCAGCCTGCGGCTCGTTTATACCAGCGGCCAGCCCCAGGTCATCCGCGCCCGGCCCGCCGACATCAACGGCGCAATGGTGACGGACGATCAGGCGGAGGCCATTGACGACGAAGACGAGTGGCTGTCCTTTGACACGGGGGCCAAACGGTTCCCCTTCTACCAGAAGGCCACTTCTTCCCGGGCGGGGTATGACGAATACGTCATCCTCCTCACGTTCCCGGGTTCGGGCAACAACGGTCTGCGGGCCGGATCATTCTACGCCAGCTTCACCTACAACGGAAGCGACGCGTATACGTCAAACTCAGTGAGCAGGTGAGGCCATGAACAGATTGAAGACAAATAAAAGCGGCGCCTCCATGGTGCTCACGGTGGTGCTCATGATGGTGTTCGTGCTGGTGGGCTCGGCTCTGCTGCCGGCGGCTTACTCCTCTTCGGCGGGCATCGTCTCCCGGGAACAAGAGCTGCAGTGCTATTACTACGCCCGGGCGCTTTTAGACACCCTGGACGACTCCTTAAAGGGAGGCTCCCTTGAGGCCCTGATATTTGACGAAGCCTTCAGCCAGCTCGGAAGCGCAGACGAAAAGACGCTGGATTTTCACCTCTCCCCCACCCTCTCTCTGACCCTTCCGGGCGTGACCAACGGCCCTGTTTATAAAAACGCGGACATACACGTGAAAGGGAGCCTGCAGGTGATCGCCCGGGACAACGGCGGCCGGGCCGCCCAGTGCTATTTTCACATAGAGAGCTGCAAAATTTATTTTGTGACGGAATACTTTAAAGTGCAATACGCCCTGTCGGCATCCTACGGGTTTTCCGGGTTCGGCAGGTATGAAAGTTCGGTATGGAGGTGGAACGGACAGTGGGAAAATTCAGACGTTTCGCAAAAATAAAAACAAATAAGTCGGGGGAGAGCCTGATTGAGACCGTGGTGAGCTTTTTGGTGCTTTCCATCGCCATACTGGCGGTGACCATGATGCTGAACACGGCCATCCGGATCAAAAACACCTCTCTTGAAAAGCTCCAGGCGCTGCAGGACGACGCCTCGGCCATTGAAGCGGGAGAAGCCCAAAAAGTGAGCGGCACGGTGGGGAGACTCCGCATATCCGTTTCGGGCAGGAACATCGACATCAACCTGGACATTCACCGGGAAGGGACATTCTATGATTTTGCACCGGCGGATTAAACAATATAAAAGCGGCGTGACGCTCATTGAACAGGTGGTGGCGCTGGCGCTTTTAAGCATCTTCTCCCTGGCCGCTTCCATCATACTGGCCCCCTTGTTCAATTCTTACCGCCGTCTTTCAAACGCCATTGACGCGGAAATGCTCATCACAAACGTGGCGGGGGCGGTGCAAAATGAGATCGCCTATGCCGACGAGCTGACGGTGGAGCCAAACCGGGTGGTGGCGGACGGGAAGGTTATCTCCCTCTCGGCGGAGGGGTATCTTCTGATCGGCGGAGAGCTTAAGTATCCCGCCGCTTACTACGGCGGCAACACGCTTTCCATGCGCTTTTCCATGGCGGACGAAACAGTTCGGATCGAACTCTCCGTGGACTATGAAGGGAGCCGGGCCTGCTCCCTCACGGCCGTGGCCGTCCCCATCAAAAGCCTGCTGAACTGAAATAAAAAAAGGAGCTTCGGCTCCTTTTTTATTTCATCTTTTTAATGATGCCTTCCCTGGCTCCGCCGGGCGGCGGAAGCGGAGATGGTGCGCGTCTCGGGCACTTTTCTGCCTCGGGTATAGCTTCCGCTGTTTTTAGGCGGCAGGAGCTTGGAGCCCGTGCCCTGGGCCGCGCCGGCCATGAAACGCTGAGAATTGGGGGTTCTTCCCGAAAGCCGTTCATACTTGCTGCGCTTGCGCTTGCCCGCTTTATACGCCCGCAGGGACAAAAAGGCGATGATGGCAATGGGCACCAGCAGCCAGATCCAGAGGTATTTTTTAATGACCGCTTTTAAGTTGTCGTTCAGCTCAATGGGGTCGACCTGCACGCCCCCCTCCACCAGCTTTTCATATTCCTCGGCGGTCATCATGCCGCTTTCCGCAATGAGGTTGCCCGAAAAAATCACTTCCCCATCCACTTTCAGCTCCACCGTCCCCACCGCCTGCCCCTGCGCCACGGGGGCGATGATGTATTTATTGGGACTCACCGCATACTCCACGTCCGAAAGGTTCATATCGCTTGGAACGGTGATATACCTGGAGCCGGTCTTGGAAACGGGCACGCACTTCATCTTCTCGGCTTTCCCGTCCACCACCGCCCCGCCGATCACTTCCACATACAGCTCTTCGGAGGAAAAATCCGTGAGGGGCACGTTCTGATACTTTTGAAAGCCGAAATCAAAGAGGTCGGCGGCCAGCTCGTAGCGCTCCCACTGTCCCGAAGAGGCGTCTCCGAAAAGCAGGGCGATCAGCGTGCGTCCGTCTTTTTCGGCCGTGGCCACCAGGCAGCCCTTGGCCTTGGTGGTATAGCCTGTTTTAAAGCCCGTGGCGTATTCGTACTCGTAGGATACCGTCTGCTGGCTCCCCGTGGACGCGGGAGTGAATAAAAGCCGGTTGGTCGCCTCCAGATGAAATGTCTTAGTTTTGTCCACAGTGGTACAATCGTATGTTGTGGTCTTTGCAATGGTCCGAAGAATGTCGTATTGCAGGGCGTAGCGGGTTAAAATGGCCATATCCCGCAGCGTGACGTAATCGTTTTGGGAATCGAGACCGGAGGCGGTTTCAAAATGGGAATGAGCCATGCCGATCTCCGCGGCCTTTTCGTTCATCAGAACCGCAAAGCCCTCGATGGTATCGGCCATGGCAAAGGCGAGAGCCACCGCCGCATCGTTTCCCGAACTCATAAGCGTGCCGTAAAGCAGGCTTTCCGCCGTCACCACGTCTCCCGGCTCCACGCCCATGACGGTGCCGCCCGTGCGGGCCTCGGCGGGCACGGTGATCTCCGCGTTGAGCTCCAGGCGCTCCACCGCCAATATGGCCGTCATGATCTTCACGGTGCTGGCAGGGGAAACCTGGGCGTCCGCCTCTTTTTCCACCAGCACTTTGCCCGTTTCCGCGTCGATCAGCAGCACATGGGCGACCTTGGAACCGTCAAGGGAAAAAGAAGGCGCGGCCAGCACGGAATATACGAAAGAAAACACCAGCGCAAAAGCCAAAAAGGCCACGATGATTCTGAAAAACACACGCTTCAATCGGCACACTCCCCTTCTTAAGGATACAGTGTTTATTCTATCACATCTCTTGTCCAAATAAAAGCCTTTTTTCACTACGAAATGTGGTAATGATTGAAAAGCGGAACAAGAACCAGTATAATGGGGCACATGGACGCTTTTTCCGAAACGCTCTTTAAAAAATACGGCAGCCGCTGCACCCGTAAGGAAAAAGAGGCTTTTTTATCCTTTGCCCCCGGGGGCTTTTGGGGCGCGCCCTTTTTGGAAGAACACCGCTTTTTAGGTCGAAGCTTCCGGACTCTTTTCTTTGGGGACCCCCGGCGCTGCCGGCTGATCGTCGCCTGCCGCTACGACACGCCCCGCATGCGTTTTCCCTTACGCCCGAAATACTTCACCAACACGGGCATGAAGATATTCTCTGCTCGTGCCGGGCGTGCTCTTTTTGTTCTGCCGCATGATCGCCCGGGCAGCGGGGCTCAGCCTTTTGTTTTCCCTCGCGCTTTTTCTGCCCCTGCTGGTTTTCTTTACCTGGGTGAGTACTTCCAACCGGGTGAATGATAATAACCTGCCTCTTTGATGGTTCTCCACCTGCTTTCCAAAACCGCGCCCCGGAAGTATGCTTTTGCCCTGGCGGACAAGGGGGAGTTCTTTGACCTGAGTCTTCACGCCTTAAAAAGAGCGTATCCGAACACGCCGGTGCTGGAAATCGAACTCGTCGGCAGGAAACAAACTCCTTTGCACTTCGCTCGGAGAAGAGGGAAAGCCCGAGGAGCGATCCATATTAAAACAAAAAAAGTTCGCCATCAGCTGCGCTTACGAGAACTTTTTTTGGGTATTTTATGAACAACATTAAAACGCCGCAGGACAATCATCTTTCAGGCGAGGCGATGGAAGCCGCCCTTTCCTGCGCAGAGGAGGTCATCAAAAGACAATGAACTATTTCTACTTCTCCCCCTATTCCGAGGCCGACAAGAATATGGCCCTCGACGAATACTTCATTGAACGCCTGGGCGACGAGGACATGCTCCTGATGTTTTATATCAACACGGACGCGGTCATCGTGGGCAAAAACCAGAACGCCTGGAAAGAATGTGACGTGGCCCGGATGCGGCAGGACGGGGTGATCCTCGCCCGCCGGATTTCGGGGGGCGGCGCCGTGTTTCACGACGGGGGCAACCTGAACTTTTCCTTCATCGGCGGAAAGAACCGCTATGACCTGGAGCGCCAGAAGGGCCTCATATTAAAGACCCTGAACGAGCTGGGCATCCCCGCCGAATACACCGGCCGGAACGATATGACGGTGGAGGGAAAGAAATTTTCGGGCAACGCCTTTTGCAAGCGCAAAAGCGCGGAGCTTCACCACGGCACCCTTCTCGTCTCCTCCGACCTTTCCCGCTTAAAGGACTATCTCACCGTTTCCCCTGCCAAAATACTCTCCAAGGGCATCGATTCGGTCCGCTCCCGGGTGTGCAACCTGACCGAGTTCATGTCCGACTTGACCGTGCGCAGGCTGGCGGACATGCTGACCCGGGTGTATGAAGCGGAATACGGAGCTTTTTCAGAAGCCGCGCCGGCCGAGGCCGAGCTGCAGCCCCTGTTTTTGAAGCACGCTTCCTGGGACTGGCGGCTCGGGGCCGCGCCCAGATTCGACGCGCAAATAGAAAACCGCTTTTCGTTTGGAGGCGTGGAACTGTACCTCACGCTAAAAAGCGGCAGGATAACCGACTTAAACGTATACACCGACGCCCTTGACACAGAGCTTTCGGAAAAACTGGCATCCGCCCTGAAAGGCGCGCGCTTCAGCCCCGAGGAGCTGGCGGGGAGCGTGCGGCAGGCGGGTCTTGGCGAAGCGGGAGAAGAGATCGCCCGTTTCATTGAAACCGCGGAGTTTTAGGCGGGCGCGGGCGTCCCTTCGTAATTCATAAAGTTGTCCCCGCTCTTCCAGAGGCGTTCGATATCGTAGAACCGCCTCTCTTCTTTATGGAACACATGCACCAGGATGTCCCCGAAGTCCACCACGATCCATCTGCCTTCGGTGTAGCCCTCCGTCCGGAGCTTTAAGATGCCCCGCTGGGCCATGACTTTTTCCACCTCGTCCGCCAGCGTCTTCACCTGGATGGGCGAGTTGCCGCTGCATATCACAAAATTGTCCGCCAGGATGGTGGCGCCCGACACGTCCAGCAGGACGATGTCTTCCCCCTTTTTGGAATCCAGCGTCTTTGCGATCAACAATGCGTTTTCATCAAAATGTCTGCTCAATATCCATTCTCCTTTTCCATGATTAAATAATTATACGCTTCCACGGTGCTTTTGTGTATCAAAATCTCTTTTTTCAGGAGATGCTTGATGGAGCACTTCATGGCGAAGACGATGGCCTGGTCAAGGCTCTTCATTGCATACTCCCTTAATAGAATCATTCCATCAAACTCCCGGTTTTTCCTCTATTAAATCGGCTAAATAAATAATTTTTTCCAATTTGGACATATTTGCCGCCCCGGTGGTGTGGTTTTTAATGGAAAGAAGGATTTCCTCGTCCGCCACGCCGTATTCATGGCGCAGAATCTCCGCGCCCACCGGGCCGTGGAGGAGGCCGGGGGAGGCTTTTTCCACCTCGTCCAGCTGAAGGCCGTAGACTTCCGCCAGCTCGTACAGCCGCGCTTTTGGGAGCTCCTTTGCGATGTCGTGCACCAGCCCCGCAAAGGCGGCTTTTTCCACGTCTCCCGAAAAGCGCTCCGCCAGCTCTACCGCCGCCTTCTGCGTTCCAAGGGAGTGAAGATACCGCTCTTCCGACAGGTTTTCCCGCAGGTAACTTTTAAAATCCATATACATTGTGCCGCTCCATATACGTCTCTATATTCTTTGGAAGCATGCCCGCAACCGGCTCCTTCCTCCGGGCCGCCTCCCGGATGGCGGTGGAGGAGATGTCCGGTCCTGTGTGTCTGGACAGATAAATCCTCTTGCCGTAGAGGCGGGCGAACGCATCGATCTTTTCTTTCACCAGCCGCATATCATCTCCCGGGCGCTTCACGCAGATGAATTCCGTCTGCCGCAGCACGTTTTCATGGTCTTTCCATGTTTCCAGCTGGAAGAGGGTGTCCGTGCCGATGATATAATACATCCGGTCATTTTCATGCAACATGCGCCTTAATTCATTTAAAGTGTCCACCGTATAGGTGTAGCCCTCCCGCTCCAGCTCGATGGCGCAGACAGACAGGTAGGGGCGGCCTTCGCATAAAAGCTCCAGCATGGCTTTGCGCTCGTCTTTGTCGGCAAAGTTACGCTTGTGGGGCGGCGTGCCCGAGGGGAGGAGCCAAATTTCATCCAGCTTAAACTCCTCGCGCGCTTTTTCGCAGAGGTAGAGATGCCCGAGATGGGGCGGGTCAAAGGTGCCGCCCAGTATGCCGATTTTCCGGTTCTCCTCTTTTTCCAATGACATAAAACATTTCCCCACAAACTAAAATATAGTATCAAAATACGTCCTGCCGTCAATAATCTTTTTGAGAGATGATACCGTGCAAGAGAAGGGTATCATCCGCGCATGTACGTTTGCCCTGCGGGGCAAGAACACACGCGCATGGAACTTTATAATAGCCGCTTGCGGCTAATACATCATAGCTGCAGGCCCACAGGGCTTACACGCCGCGAAGCGGCGCAAACCCGTTATGCCGGTTTTGGCTATGCTGATTATACCATAAAAAGCAGGTATTCAAAATGGAATTGGACGTAAAAGAAAAGCGGTATTTTAAATGCATGCAGTCGGGAGGCCGGAACACGTTCGCCCGGGTTCTCGATTCCCTCTTCTTTTCTATCATATGCTTTCTTCTGATCTTTTGCCTTTTCTGGAGCTTTAAAATCCGGCTGGTGCAGGCGCTCATACTGGCGGCCACCGTCTTTTTCTGCGCGCTGTTTTTATACTTCGCCTATAAAAGGTACAAGTTCGAAAAGTTTGTGGCCAAGGAGCTCCTGCGGATTGAAAACAACTGCCGGCTGGAAAAGCTGGCCTTTTCTTCTCCCGAAACCTTCTCCCACATCTCTTCGGAGATTTTTGTCCGGCACATGGGCTCGGAAGAATACGTGAAAAGCCTGGGTGGACTGTTTTTCCCCGCCACCAAAACCTTCTGCTACGCTTTTAAAAACCATCCGGAAAACCCGGTGGGCGTTCAGCAGTTTTTAGTGCTTCAGAGAAAAGCCATACAGCTGGGGGCGGAAAAAATCGTGGCCCTCTCCGCCGCCAAATACATGAGCGAAGCCAGCGCCATGACCAAGCGGATGGGCACGGAGGTAACGCTTCTCGACCGGGAGGAGTTCTTAAAAGAAGACCTGTTCCTCCCCGTGGACGAAGAGCTTCAAAAAGCCCTCCGGGCGGAGATAGAAGACCGGAAAATAAAGGGCGAAAGGATTTCTTTCCTCTCGCCTAAAAAGACCCGGGCCTATCTTCTCTGCGCGGTGTTTTTCCTCGGGTGGTACGCCTTCTTCGGCTTTGGAGCCATTTACCCGGTGGCTGCCGGCGTCTGCCTGCTGCTGGCTTTGTTAAGCCATACCCTTCCCCGCCGCTCTAAAGCTCAATAACCGGCTTCTTCTTGGAGCGCCTGTACAGCACAAATTTCCGGCCGATCACCTGCACCGGCTCGGCCTCCAGTTTTAAGCAAAGCTCCTGAAGCGTCTCCCTTGCGTCTAAATCCAGGCCCTTGCCCACGCTCCCTTTGATGAGCTCATGGGCTTCCAGGGCCGTATCGGCCTCGGCCAGCACCGCCTCGCTCACCCCTTCTTTTCCCACATACACGATGGGCTCCAGCGTATTGGCCATAGACCTTAATTTTGCTCTCTGTTTGGTATCCATCTGTTCTCCTAATCAATAAAGTCAAATATCTCGCCGTTCAGGCGGACCTGTTCCCCGTCCTTCGCCCCCGCTTCCCGGAGCGCGGCCAGGATGCCCGTGTCCCCCAGGAGCTTTTCAAAGTGGCGCATGGAATCCGGGTCGGCCGGGTCGATCTTGCCAAATATATTTTCAATCAGGCTGCCGTTTGCTTCCAGCATCCCGTCTTCTCCCCGAACGACCTCAAAGCTCAGCTCGGAATCGAGGGCTTCCCACTCTTCGATCACCCCTTCTTCGGCCAGGGACTCGGGAATGGGGATGGATAAAAGGGCGGAGGACACCGCCTCCATCAGCTCCCTTGTGCCCTTCCTCGTGACCGCCGAAATGGGATATACCTTCACGTTCAGCTCTTTTTCCAGCATTTCCAGACCCACTTCCGCGCCCGAAAGGTCCATCTTGGCCGCCACCACCATCTCCGGCTTGGCCGCCAGCTCGGGGCTGTATGCCGCAAGTTCGGCTCTTATTTTATGGTAATCCTCCACCGGATCCCGCCCCTCCATGCCCGAAGCGTCCACCAGATGGATGATGAGCCGCGTCCGCTCAATGTGGCGCAAAAAATCATAGCCCAGACCCGCGCCCTGGCTCGCGCCTTCAATAAGGCCGGGGATGTCGGCCAGCACGAAGCTTCCCGCCGCCGCGCTCACCACCCCGAGATTGGGGCTTAAGGTGGTGAAATGGTATTCCGCGATCTTGGGCTTGGCCGCCGAAACCACGGACAAGAGCGTGGACTTGCCCACGCTCGGGTAGCCCACCAGACCCGCGTCCGCAATGGACTTTAGCTCCAGCACCACTTCCCGCGGCTTGGCCTTCATGCCCGGCGTGGCAAAACGGGGCGCCCGCCGGGTGGAAGTGGCAAAAGTGGCGTTGCCCCTTCCCCCCCGTCCGCCCTTTAAGATCACCCGTTTTTGACCCTTTTGCATGTCCGCCGCCACCCTGCCCGTTTCCGGGTCGACGACCACCGTGCCCACGGGCACTCTGATGACGATGTCTCCGCCGCCCGCGCCCGTACGGTTGTTAAGGCCGCCGTCCTTGCCGTCTTCGGCCTGATATTTCCGTTTATACCGGAAGGCGAGGAGGGTGCGCATGTCTTCGGCGGCTTCAAAGATCACATCGCCGCCTTTGCCCCCGTTGCCCCCGTCCGGCCCGCCGGTGGGGAGGAATTTCTCCCGGTGAAAGCTCACGTGGCCGTTGCCGCCGTCGCCTGCTTTTATCCATATCTTCACTCTGTCGACAATCATGCTTTCTCCTTTTCCGCCAGCCAGGGGCATAAACCGGACAATACGCAGTTTTCGCAATCCGGCTTTCTCGCGTGGCAGACTTCCCGGCCGTGGTGGATGAGCCAGTGGTGCGCCTCCGCCAGGGACAACGCGTCGGGATATTTTTTAAACAGGTCTTTTGTCACCATGTTCACCCGCACGTCCGTGCACTGGGCGGCCAGGATGGTGGCGGTCAGCAGCTCATAGGCATTCTGAAAGTGAAGCGCGGATTGCGCGCCCTGATAGTTCCGCTCCAAAAGCTCTAAAATTCGTTCATTATTTTCCATATTACCCATCATATCAGCATCGGACCCGTCTGTCCAGATTCCTTTAGTCTTTCCCCGAGCGCCGGTCAAAATCCCTTGCCCGCCGAAAAAAATACGCCCTCCAAAAGGAGGGCGCGCCTTTTGTATGTTACTTTTTGAGATACGCGTCGATGGCCGCGGCGGCTTTTTTGCCCGCGCCCATGGCGAGTATGACGGTGGCCGCTCCCGTCACCGCGTCGCCGCCCGCGTACACCCCTTGGAGACTGGTGGCGCCCGTCTCCTCGTCGGCCACGATGCCGCCGTGCCGGTTGGTCTCAAGGGCGGCGGTGGAGCGTTTGATGAGCGGGTTGGGGCTCTGGCCGATGGCCACCACCACCGCATCCACCGGGATTTCATATTCGCTTCCCGGGATTTCCACGGGGCGGCGTCTTCCCGACGCGTCCGGCTCGCCCAGCTCCATTTTAATGTTTTTGATGCCCGTCACGCTGCCTTTTTCATCCCCCAGTATGGCCACGGGGTTTTCCAGCAGGCGG
>JAXGQH010000012.1:0-41111 GCA_040766545.1 Christensenellaceae bacterium | reverse complement strand
ACACATGCGCCCCCCGAACGGCGGCCCGATGGATCATCTGCCGGGACTTTTTATCCGCCACCGAAGTGACGGTGCAGGTGTTGATGACGTAAAAATCAGCCTGCTCGGAAAAATCCACCGTCTCATACCCGGCCGCCTCCATGAGTTCGGTCATAGCTTCGGTCTCGTACTGGTTCACTTTGCAGCCGAGGGTGTAATAGGCGGCCCTCATGCGTTTCTCCTCAAAACAAGGGCGGCCCATTCCCCTTCTGTCTTTTCGCTGATCACTTGAAACCCGTTGGAAAGATATTCGTTCTTCACTTCCTCCGCCCGCTCCCGTATAATGCCCGAGAGGATCAATGTGCCTTCTTTTTGCAGAAGCCCGCTGAACAGCGGGCGCATGCGCATCACCACGGCGGCCACGATGTTGGCCGCAATGACGGCGTATGTCCGGTCGGATATGAAATCCCGGGCGGCTTCCTCTTCCAGCACGTTGCCTTTGAGAACGCGGTAGCGGGAATCCTCCAGGCCGTTCCTCTCCATGTTCTCTTTTGTGACCCGGATAGCCTCTTCCTCGATGTCCACAGCCGTGGCATTTTTTGCACCGAGAAGAAGCGCGGCCACGCTCAGTATGCCGCTGCCGCAGCCCATATCGAGCATCTCACACCCTTCATGAATCACCTCTTCCAGCGCCTCAAGGCACAGCCGGGTGGTCTCGTGGGTACCCGTGCCAAAGCTGGAAGAAGGGTCTATTTCCAGCACGCGCCTCCCATCCGCTTCCGGAAGCTCTTCCCAGGAGGGCTTGATCATAAGTTTTTTACCCACGGGGATGGGCTTGAAATACTTTTTCCAGTTGTTCATCCAGTCTTCGTCTTTGACGCCCGTGACGTCGAGAAAAACCTTGATGCCTTGGGCTTTTAACTCTTCAAGTATGCGCAGCACCCCCCGCCGCTTCTCATAGCCCGCCTGGTTTTTTTCCAGATAAATGTCCACCACCGTATTGGTCGTATGCAGCAGCTGCTCGTCCACATAGTCGTAATAAACGGAGGTGTCCATAAACGCCCGAAGCTCCTCCGGGTCGGAGACGGCAAATTCCAATATGCCCTCCCGTGCTAGAAGAGCGCAGAGCACCTCCATGTGTTCAGGCGCCAGTTCCAGTTTTACGCAGTTCCAATCCATACGCTCTTATCCGATCCGAAGGGACGCGCCCTTGCTCTTTTTCTTCTTCTTGCTGCCCGCCCGGGCGTTTTTGTAAAATTCGGCCAGCTTGCCCGGCTCTCCCTCCAGTATGTCCGATTTGGCAAACGTCATGACCGTATCATTCTCCATATAGATGATCCAATACTCTTTTGTCTCCAGCAGGCGCTTTGCTTCCGCCCATTTGAATGTGCGCTGCACGCCCGTGGTGCGGTTGATGACGAGTATCCGATCCTTGTTGATCTCATAGCGTATTCTGGCGGATTTTTCCCGCAGCCCCGACTCCCGCACCGTCTTCAAAAACTGCTTTCCCCGCCCGTATAAAAAAATGAGCGGCACGGCCCCTGCCGACAGCAGGAATAACAGAGCCTTTTGGCTCTCTTCCCGGACAAAAAAATAAGCCGACAGGCCGAGGGATAAAAGGGCGATGAATAAGAGCACGCCCGTCCGCAAATTGAACCGGAGGGAGTCCCGCACAAAAAAGGCCTTATATGCTTTGTATCCAAAGGATGATTCCACAATGATCATATTTCACACCGCAAATGATTTTTTATCATTGTATCATACCGGGCGCGCAAAAAAAAGAGCCCCGATTACTCGAAGCTCTTAAGGCAAATAGACAAGCTCGTGCATTTGCGGTCATCAGTGTCTGGCAACGTCATATCTATTACATCTATCACATCGTTTACAACACTCTCGCATTACATGCGGCCGGCCCGAATATCACAGGCCAGCCTTCAAACCGATACCGCTCTCCAGCTGGCAACCTGCTCATTTACGCCTCAATCCTATTATCTGCCGAAACAGGGCAAAAATTCTGGTAAGTTTTGTTTAAAGGCCAAGCAGTTTTGCCGCGTTTTTATAAAAAATTTTCTCTCGCTCCTCATCCGTGAGGGGAAGCGCCATGAAGCGTCTGAGCTCGCCTTCGTGGTCCCACATGGGGTAGTCCGTGCCAAACAGCACCTTGTCCGGGCCGTGCCTGCGGATGAGCTCGACGGCCTTCTCCTTGTCCAGCTTAAACAGCGAGCTGCAGGTGTCGATATAAAGGTTCTGGCCGATGAGATACTTTTCCGCCTCGCCCCAGACGCTGTACCCGCCAAAGTGTGCGCCGATGAAAACCTGGTCGGGAAAGCGCTCCATCATCCTGCGGAGCCGAACTGGCTCGGAGAACTTCCTGCGCTCGTCTCCCACATGGATCAGGATGGGCACCCGCCCCCCGATCCGCCGGTACATGCCGGCCGCCTTGTCGTCGTCCGTGTAAAACTCCTGAAAGTCCGGGTGCAGCTTGACGCCCCGAAAGCCCAGGCTGATCACCCGCTCCACTTCTTCTTCCATATCTTCCATAAAGGGATGGAGGGTGGCAAAGCCGATGAACTCCTTGTGCTTTTTTGTCTCCTCCGCGATAAAGTCGTTCACGTGGGACACCTGTCTTGGGGCGGTGGCCACGGAGTGCACCACGTATGTTTCCACGCCGATGGTGCTCCCGCTTTTGATGAGGTCAGTCGGGCCGCCGTCCCTGCCCATGGGTATGCCATAAAACTCGCTGATGGCACGAACCGCCTTCTCGCGTATTTTCGCGGGGAAAATATGCGCGTGAAAATCGATTTTTCTATATGTATCCATACGCCTTCCTTGCAGCAACTATAAAATATACGGCGCATAAACGCCGTGGTAACCGGTAATCAAGCCGTTTCTTTCACGACTTTTCCATTATAGCACAAAATGGATTTTTCGATGCATAAAATTTTCGCTTGTGTTTGACTTTGCCTCTTCCAATCGTTACACTATAACTATGCAGAACCTCACACAGGCGCTGACCGTCACACAGCTGAACAGCTTTATAAAGGAATCCATTTTTTCAAAGGACACCTTCCGCATGCTCTGCGTGGAGGGGGAAATCTCCGGCCTGTCTTTCCATTCCTCCGGCCATATTTATTTTACGTTAAAAGACAGCGACGCCGCCATCAAGGCGGTGATGTTCAAGGGGTATCAGCTGTCTTTGCGCTTCCGGCCGGAGAACGGCATGAAGGTCATGGCTGTGGGCGATGTTTCCTATTATGAGCGCACGGGCACGGTGCAGATCTACGTGCAGCATTTGTATGAAGCGGGCGTGGGGCTGGCTCACACCCAGTTTGAACTGTTAAAGGAAAAACTGGCAAAGGAAGGGCTGTTCGATCAGGCTCATAAAAAGCCCATCCCCAAATACCCGGAGCGGATCGCCCTCATCTCCTCCCCCACCGGCGCAGCCGTGCAGGATTTGATGAGCGTGCTCCTCCGCCGGTATCCTCCCGCCAGGTTCCAGCTTTTTCCCGTGAACGTGCAGGGCGTTTCCGCCCCGGCGGACATCATACAGGCAATCAGAGCCGCGGATTCCGGAGAGTTTGACACGATCATACTGGCCCGGGGCGGCGGCTCCGCCGAAGATTTGAGCGTGTTTAACGACGAAGGGATGGCTCGGGCCATCTACGCCTGCAAAACCCCCGTCATCACGGGAATCGGCCACGAGACGGACTTCACCATTGCGGATTTTGCGGCCGATTTGCGGGCGCCCACCCCTTCCGTGGCGGCCGAGCTGGCGGTGCCGGATAAGTTTGAGCTGCTGCTGTATTTGTCGAGCCTGCAGGACAAGTTTGAAAAACTTCTGAGCGGCCGGGTTTCTTCCATGGAAGAGCGCCTGAAAAAATATGGGTATATGATCGGTCAGGTGGCCCGTTTTGAAGCCCAAAGCCGCGCACATTTCCTTGAGACGGCAAAGGCGCGGATGAAAGCCCGCGTGGCGCTCCTCATCGGGGCGCGGGAAGGAAAGCTCAGGGAGTTTGGCTCCCGTCTGGAAAAGTTCGACGAAAGCCGGATGCTCCTCGGGGGGTACGCCCGGGTGATAAAGGATGGACGAGCGGTGTCCCAGGCCGGGGAACTGAAGGCCGGGGACCGTGTGGTGATCAAATTCTCCGACGGAGAAAAGACGGCGGAAATCATATAAGCGAGGTATCGTATGAGCCAGGAATTTAAATTTGACGAGAGCTTTGAACGGCTGGAAAAGATCATGGGCATCATGGAAAATGAAAGGCCGGGTTTTGACGAGATGATCGCCCTCTATAACGAAGCCATGGAGATCATCAAAAAATGCGGCGAAAAGCTGGAGGGCATCAAAAGCGAACTGGGTATTGAAAAACCCGAGGCGTAAGCTACAGGAACCGGCGAAGAAACCGGAAGAAAAATACAAAAAATAAAAAACCGCATTGTTATGCGGTTTTTTTGGTGGAGATAAGCGGGATCGAACCGCTGACCTCTTGAATGCCATTCAAGCGCTCTCCCAGCTGAGCTATACCCCCGCGTGCTTTCTCATAATAAAGTATTTATCCCCCATTGTCAATATCCATTTCACAAAAAAGAAGGGGAAAACAAACAGATAAAACAACCTGCAGACCGGGGCAACATTCTCTTTGCTCGATTTGTCATTCGCAAAAAATGTCCTATCCGGCTTTTCCCGCTGCTCTCACTACCCAGTCGTTTGAGCACTCCTTTTCTGCCGCGCTATGATATGATAGAGAACAAGAAAAGGCGTTCCGCCCTTTACAACTTCCATGAAGGAGAAACAACTGATGAAAAAACGACGACATGCGCCGCCCTGGCGCTGGCCGCCCTGTTCGCATTTGCCGGATGCGCGCCAAATAAGGGCGCCGAACAAATCCCCTCCTCCGCCGACACGGAAACAGAAAGCGCGGGTTTCGAAGAGATTTCCCCCGAGGAAGCCAAGGAACTGATCGGCGAGGCAAACGTGGTGCTGCTGGACGTGCGCACGCAGGAGGAGTACGACGAGGGCCATATTGAAGGCGCGGTGCTCTTGCCTTACGATGCCATCACCGCCGATTCCGCCGGCCTCCCGGCCGACAAGGACGCCACCATCATCATCTACTGCCGCAGCGGCCGCCGCAGCCTATCGCCGCGGAAACGCTCCTCGGCCTGGCTACACCGCGGGTCTACGACCTGGGCGGCATACAGAGCTGGCCTTATGCCGTCGTAAAATAGCGCTTTGTTCGGATAGGAGCGGAATAAATAATCATTTCGCTCTTTGATGCCGAAGGCGCAGGCGGCGCGTGGTTTTCGCGGTGAAATTTCTTTCCCGATTTCATCATTACCCATATCATAACCCGCCTATTGGATGAATTCCGAATCCGGCCAGAAGCGCGGGAGGCAAACATGCTGCAAAAACCCGATTCTTCTTCCGCGTCCTTTTCCTTTTATATTGTGCACACTGAAAAGCTGCATCCAAACGCGGCTTTTTTCTTCTGCCCCCGCCTTGCCGCATTGACTTTCTATCCTTTTTATGGCAGTATGGTGATGTAATTATTTGCATTTTTTCTTTTCGATATCATTTTTTATTAGACAATTATCCCTTTATTTAATAACAAAGGAGGTTGATCGTTGCGGTTAGCCGTTACTCTCTTCGCTAAATAAAAGGAGAATCAATCATGTATTTAAACCGACGGAAAAAATTCTTTTTCGTTTTTTTGGTCCTCTCTCTTTGTTTTTCCATTTCTTTCACCCCATTCTCGCCTGGGCCGAACCGGCGCCGGTGGGCGATGATTATTTTTCCACGGGCGATCCCGACGTCTGCCGCGTGGGAGAAATTGTCGACATGCGCAACGCGGATATGAAGGTATACCAGCTCTCCAACGGCAAATCCACTGAATATCGGATTGCATTTCGCGTTAAACGTGTCTAGTCTGAAGACTACCCCCCTGAATTGATTCTTGACTACCATTTCTGGTATCAGACAAACACAGGAGAGTGGGCAGAGAAAAGAGGTGGGAATCCTTCCAGGGTGGTTCCTAATACAAGCGGAGCAACAAACCCCTCAAGTGTATCATGGGTTGGTGGATATAACAGTGATGTTATTTATTATGCAATTAACAACTACTAAGTAGGTATTGTATGGAGAAACAAAAATTTCAATTTCTGTGCATGCTTTTAGTCCTGCTCCTTTTCGCAGGCTGCACGGGAGAAACTCTGCCCACCGCTACGCCATCCGAGACATCTCCTTTGGTTTCTTATAAACTGGGAATCGGCTTGCGGGATGCAGATATTTTGCCCGATGCACTTTTCCTGAAAGGTATTTCCGAAGTCGCTAAAACACATCGCCGAATTGAACTAACCGTCAATTATGAAGAAGGAGGATCCGAGTTAGATTTTCTTTCCATCTTCTCTCCTGAAAATCTGGATGGTGCCTTGATTCTTTCACAAGATTTTCGCCGGCATGTTCCCTTTCTCAAAACGATAACGCCTGAAGATACATCTTGGCATATCCTGTGTTCTGCCATAATGGATAATTCCATTATGGCAGAACAGGCTGTCAATTTAGCCAGTGGGAATATAGAGGGAAATGGCTTCTATTTTCTTGTGGATAATAACCCTCCTAGTTTTAACTCTGATCCTGGTTCTCTTCGATTTTATGATAACTTCGGAATCCACGGCTTAATTCCGGCCTGGGGTGATGGAGAAGACGTTTTCTATCTTTCCCAAAATACACAGGAACAGTATAGCGCCTTTTTACAGGATATTACTTCGAATCTTGCAGGTGAGGATGTCGTTATTTTTGTAAGATCGGAACAACTATTATTAAAAACAGTGGAAACAACAAAGGGCATTCAGCTGAAGTACAATATGTTCATCATTGGTTATGGTGTGGACTATATTTTAACCGAAAAAACATATCAAGCTATGCAGGAGCACCCGAACATATTTTTCGGTGTGATTTGTCCAAATTTTTACCAGATGGGTAAAATGGCTGCGGAAGGACTTGTCGCTTATCTGGATGGCAGTTCTCTTGAAGAAGTGACTCCCTATTTTGAGGCTCCCTTCTTTACCATCACCAACAAAACGCTCGACAACCCGGATGTGCAGGTTTTTTTAAGGGAAATGGATGTGCTCCCCATCCGGCGGTAAATAGAGGGGCGGGGATTTTTCCCGCATAGAAAGCTGAAGCCGCTCGCTCTTGGGAAAGAGATTATTCTTCTCCCTCATGCGCATAAGCCGACAGAAAAACAACCGGGCGCATGTATGCAAAAGAAAAAATCAACATTAACTTTTCCATATCTGTTCCTTGCCCTGCTCTTTCTCGCAGGCTGTGTGGGAGAAAATATTCCTACTGCCATGCCATCAGAAACTCGACCCGAGGTTTCTCACGACATTCGGATAGTGTTGCAAAATATGGATGTCCCGTTTAATTCTCTTCTCATAAAGGGAATGAATGTGGCCTCAAGATGACAGAATTTGCTAACTATCTATGAGGCGGCTGGGGGCACTTACACCTCACTTATGGCTACTCTACTTGCAGAAACTCCAGGCGGTATTCTTGTTTCTGAAGGGCCTTTGCCCTTAAATGCATTTGAAACCCAAAAGCAATGGTTGTAGTCCTTAATGACTCAGTAGCAAGTTACATCTTTTTCATACGGCTTCGATAGGCGACGAAGGCACCGTACAGGCAGTCAAATTGGCCAGCGATCACATGGTGAAAAAAGGCTTCTATATGATCATAGAAGAACCGCCCCGCCGGTCATTGGATTGGAGCTCCATTGTGGGCTATGACTACCCAGGCTGGCGGCCTGACGAACGGTTCATCTACCGATCCTTGGTTTTCCGCCTCAACCAGTGAATTTGAGCTTGATCTTGAGACTAATATTGGCCTTTCTTTATGGGAAACTGCCGACAAGCTCTCGCGGGGGGGGATAACGACTTAGTCATCTTACAAAACCGAGGATTGGCTGCTGATGATATTGATATGGTAAAGACAATAGATTTTAGCGGACGCATATCCTGATCATCGGGTATAGCAGGGATTATATCTTTACCGAAAAGACCTATACCGCCATGCGGGAGACGGATCTGTTCATCTTGACACCGATGAGGCAACGGGATGCACAGACCATATTCTTTCTTTCTTATTCTTGTCCAGACGGCATCCTGGTATTTTCAGAGAATACGGAAAAAATCGATCCCGTTCTTGGACAAAAGATGCCGAAACACCTGTGTTTGTATTCGATGCAGACAAACTGAATGTCTCAGAAAAGTAGCCAAATGCAAGTGAAAATGTAGGTGAAAATGCATTTATTTGCTACTGATAGAAGCGCTCAATGACCGCTTTTATGGTTGGGCTCCACCCCCCCGAGGACTACCTTGGGGCCTACGGCATGAAACCAATTGGGGCCATTTGGGGCTTCATCAAAATACTCTGGAACAGTACAGGCCTTTATAGAAGATCGGATTCCAGGCCGTTGATGGCGATTTCGTTATTTTTGTAAGAACCGGCAAAACGTTGCTGGCGATCACAAAATGATCTTTTAAACCGAGCATAGTATCCTCCTCATCGGCTATGGAGACATATTTTTACTGAAAAATTACAATGCCATGTGGGAATACCAGGATGTATTCATCGGCGTCGTCTGTCCAAATTTTTACCAGAGGTAAAATGGCTGCGGAAGGACTTGTCGCTTATCTGGGTGGTAGTTCTCTTGCGAAGTGACTCTATTTTGAGGCTCCCTTACCATCACCAACAAAACGCTGACAACCCGGATGTGGGTTTTTTTGGGAAATGGACGTGCTCCCCATCCGGCGGTAATAGAGAGGGGGGATTCTTCCCGCGAAAGCTGAAGCCGCTCGCTCTTGGGAAAGAGATTATTCTTCTCCCCATGCGCAGCCGACAGAAAAACAACCGGGCGCACTGGGAGTAGCCGGCTCGGTCAAGAAAGGCCCTGGCAAACGGGGATCAATCAGGACTTTATGCGGCAGCGTCGACAAAAATCCGCCCGAGGCTTGCCTGCGGGCGGATTTTTATATTGGTACGGAAGTATAATGTCATGGAGCGTGCAAGCTCTTTGGGCTTTTTTACCTTCAAGCAGTTGACAATGCCCCGGTTCGCACTTAGTATGAAGATATCATTTAGCTGAAACAGGTTTTCCCGCCGGCCCGACAGAGGAGTTCCGGCGCAAGGAAGCAGTGCGTAAAAGCATCATTTTTCTCATCTAATCTGATTGCATCTTTTTTAAGGTACGCCGCTTTTTGATGCAGACACAAGTAAAAAAACATCGCCCATACTGTCCCGCGGGCAAAACAGGAGGTAATCTCTTATGGTACGGCAAACGCTCAACGGCGCGTGGACTTTGCGCCAAAAAGGCACGGAGGAGCGCATCGAAGCGCGGGTCCCCGGTTCGGTCTACGCCGATCTTTAAGCGCGGGCTGCATAGACGACCCGTTCTGGCGCGACAACGAGATATCCGCGCTTGCGCTCATGGAAAACGACTATATCTACGCCCGCAGTTTTTCGGTTTCCGCAGAGCTCCTTGCCTGCGCACGCGTGTTTTTGCGCTGCGACGGGCTTGATACGCTTGCCGAAGTGTCCATCAACGGCCGCTCCGTGGGTCAGGCGGACAACATGCACCGCATTTGGGAATGGGATGTGAAACCCCTGCTCAACGCGGGCGAAAACCGTATTGAAATTGAATTCTCCTCCCCCACCCGTTTTGTGCGCGAGGCGTACAAGCTCTCCCGTACGGACGGTTCGTCCGACGCGATGGAAGGCTTTCCCCTGCTGCGCAAGGCGCATTGCATGTTTGGGTGGGATTGGGGTCCGCGCCTGCCGGACATGGGCATTTGGCGCGATATTGCCCTTGTGGGCGTGGAAAACGCGCGCCTGGCCTCCGTGCACGTACGCCAACTTAGCATGAAAACGGCGCAGTACGCCTGAGCGTTTGCTCCACCGTAGAGCAATATGCGGGCGCGGTTTTTGACGTGCGCGTTTTTGTGACCGCACCCGACGGCGCCGTAAGCGCCGCAACGGGCGCCGGTGCAGAGCTCTTTATTGAAAATCCCCGTCTTTGGTGGCCGAACGGCCTGGGGAGCAGCCCCTGTATACCGTACGCGCGGAGCTTTGGGAGGGCGGCCGGGTGACCGACGTATGGGAAAGGCGCGTGGGTCTGCGCACCCTCACCGTCCATATCGAAAAAGATGAGTGGGGCGAGAGCTTTTGCCATCGCGTAAACGGTGTGGACGTGTTCGCCATGGGCGCCGATTACATCCCCGAAGACAACCTCCTTTCCCGCGTCAACCCCGAGCGCACGCGCACACTCCCGGACGCCGCCGCCGCGCACTTCAACACCATACGCGTATGGGGCGGCGGATACTACCCGGACGATTTCTTTTACGATATCTGCGACGAGCTGGGGCTTTTAGTCTGGCAGGATTTCATGTTTGCCTGCGCGGTCTACAACCTGACCGATTCCTTTGAACAGAGCATCCGCGGGGAGATCACCGACAATGTGCGGCGTTTGCGGCATCATGCCTCGCTGGCGCTCTGGTGCGGCAACAACGAAATGGAGATGTTCGTTTCCGAAGGACAGTGGGTGTCCTCCCCCCGCCAGAAGGCCGATTATATAAAAATGTACGAATACATCTTCCCGGGCATACTGAAGCGCGAGGACCCGGACACGTTTTATTGGCCGGCAAGCCCTTCGTCGGGAGGCAGCTTCGACGAACCCAACGCCTCCGACCGGGCGGCGTGCACTACTGGCAGGTGTGGCATGGCGGCCTGCCCTTTACCGATTACCGCAACCACCTGTTCCGCTATGTTTCGGAGTTTGGGTTCCAGTCTTTCCCCTGTATGAAGACGATCGAGGCTTTCACCCTGCCCGAAGACCGCAACGTGTTCTCTTATGTGATGGAAAAGCACCAGCGCAACGCTTCCGCAAACGGCAAGATCGTGGGCTATCTGGCTCAGATGTACCTGTATCCCCGGGAGCTCGATACGCTCACCTACGCCTCGCAGCTTTTGCAGGCGCAGGCCATGCAATATGGCGTGGAGCATTGGCGGCGCAATCGCGGCCGCTGCATGGGCGCGGTCATCTGGCAGCTCAACGACTGCTGGCCGGTGGCGAGCTGGTCGTCCATCGATTACTTCGGCCGCTGGAAGGCGCTGCACTACTACGCCAAGCGCTTCTTTGCGCCTGTGCTGCTTTCCTGCCATGAGGAGGGCGTGCTTTCCCAGAACACCAACCTCAACGCGGAGCCCTTTATCTTAAAAAAGAGCGTGCGCCTGAACGTGAGCAACGAAACGCTTTCGCCGTTTGAGGGCCGCGTCCTTTGGTCGCTCCGCCGTCCGGACGCAAGCGTGCTGCGCGAAGGTTCCTTTGCCGTTTCCGTTCCCCCCTTAAGCGCCCTGTGGCTCGACGAGCAGGACTTTTCTTCCGAAGATACGTACGGCTGCTATTTCAGCTACGCGCTCGAGCAAAACGGCGCGATTTTGAGCTCGGGCAGCGTGTTGTTCTGCCCGCCCAAGCATTTCCGGTTCCTGGACCCGCAGCTTGAAGCAGCCGCGGCGGACGGCGAGATCATCGTAAAGGCCGGCGCCTATGCCCGCTCGGTGGAGGTCGTGTGCGAGGGCGACGCCCTGCTCGAAGACAATTACTTCGACATGGACGCGGGCGAGCGCCGTATCCGCGTGCTGCGGGGAAATCCCGGCCGGGTCAGCGCGCGCAGCGTGTATGACATCCGGTGAAATGCCGCTTTGGCGAAGGATTTCCTGTTAAAAAAGGTGTGCCACGACTGCATCAATCGGCGTACCGTTATATGGCAGGCCTGCCTGCCTCTCCGGCGAAATAGCTGGAAACAAAAAAGCCCGCGCTTGCGGGCTTTTTTGCGGAAGTATCCGCATTGTCAATGATCAATATGATGCAGCATTTTAAGGTTTTCTTGCTAAATACATCGTGATCATATCGTAAAGCGTTATTTTATTGCCGAAATCTAAAATGACTTTTCTGATGCCGTCATAAAATTTTGATTTGTATGGTTCTTTTAGCGCAATATGATCGCTGTGAGTGCCGATCAAAGAGACATAGTCATCCGCGTTATATTCTCTTGTCTTGCGGTATTCACGGCGTTCCAAGTCGACAAAACCATATTGATCACGTGCATCATAGTTTAAAACGCATGTGTATTTTGTTTCCGGGTGGAAAAACTCGGCATACACTTCCTGTATTTTGGTATATAAAGACTCTTCCGTATACCCTCCTCCGGGTTGAATATCGGGGCGCATCATAAACATTGCAAATGCGCCACCGCTTTTTAGTATATCGTACGCTTTTTGGTATCCGATTTTCTCCGGTATCCATTGAAAAGCCGCGGCAGAGAACACCAAGTCAAAGTGATTGTGTTGAAAGTCATAAGTTTCAAAGTCGGCGTTAACAACTTGAAAGTTTTGATAGACGCCGAACTTATCATTCATAAATGCCGTAAAAACATCGCTTAATTCAATCGCCGTATATGAGCAGTTGGTTTTTAAAACAGGTTCGGTCGCCTGGCCTGTACCCGGGCCGACTTCAAGAACGGCTTTACTGGAATTAAGTTTCGCGTATTGAATAAGGTCTGAAAAAGTTCATCACAATAACGCGGCCTCCACCGATCAAATTGTTCTGGAATCGTGTCGAATATTGTTCTGAAATCCAATTCTTTATCCTCTCATTTAAAAAATAACACGAAACAAGTCTGAACTTAGCAATTTGCGAATTATATTAATGATCGAGTTTTATTGATTTTACCACACAAAACAAAGGATGTTGATTCGCTTACAGGATGCGACATCTTTCGACATCTGGCCCGAGTAATAAAACTCGAACTTGCGCTGCCTTTTGAAAGCAATGGTCGCTTTCCCGCGTCTCCACCGCATGGGGCGAAACCCTCCGGTTTGAAAAGCGCGGGCGCTGTCCCTGCGAGCTAGGTTTTTTGCCGGGCGCTCTCAATCGTCCTTCCAGTCACCCCGCTTTATATTGGAATGATGCAACTTACACCCATACAGTACCACGCTTTTCCATAAAAGAAAAAGACACCCGTTCCTCAAAAGAAACGGATGCCTTTTTTTGGTGCGATCGATGGGACTTGAACCCATATGGTCTCCCACACGCCCCTCAAACGTGCGCGTCTGCCAGTTCCGCCACGATCGCAAATTTTTGCTGACGAACTTTATTATATCCACTGACCAGGGAAAAGTCAAGATTGTTTTAGGAAAAAAGGCCGGAAAAGCGCCTCCGGCCTTTTGACCTTTTTTAAGCGGATCAGTACAGCGGATAAGCCGCGCAGAGCTTTTTCACCTGCTCGCCCACTTCCTCCACCGCCGCTTCTTTTTCATAGACGATCCTGGAAATGAGGTCGGCCATCAGCTCACATTCCGCCTCTTTGAAGCCTCTTGAAGTGACGGCGGGCGTGCCGATCCGGATGCCACTGGTGATAAAGGGGCTCAGGGTTTCCAGAGGAATGGTGTTCTTGTTCACCGTGATGTGCGCTCGATCGAGAAGCGCCTCCGCCTCCTTGCCCGTGATGCCTTTTGCATAGACGTCTACCAACATCAAGTGGTTATCCGTGCCGCCCGAAACGAGGCGCAGACCGTTTTTCATGAGCTGCCGGGAAAGCGCCCCTGCGTTTTTCACGATCTGCTCCTGATAGGCTTTAAACTCCTCGCCTGCCGCTTCCTTGAAGCAGACCGCCTTCGCGGCGATGATGTGCATCAACGGGCCGCCCTGGGTGCCCGGGAAAATGGCCTTGTCGATCTGCTTGGCGAACTTCTTTTTGCAGAGGATCATGCCGCCCCGCGGCCCGCGGAGGGTCTTGTGGGTGGTGGTGGTGACGATGTCCGCATAAGGCACGGGGTTCTGATGGAGCCCCGCGGCGATCAGGCCGGCGATGTGGGCCATGTCTACCATGAGATACGCTCCGTTTTCATGGGCGATCTTTGCCATCCGCTCAAAGTCGATTTTCCTCGGATACGCGCTGGCCCCGGCCACCACCAGCTTGGGCTTGGCCTCTTTCACGATGCGCTCCAGCTCTTCATAGTCGATCATTTCGTCTTTTTCGGAAACGCCGTAGGGCACCACTTTATAGTATTTCCCCGAAATGTTCACCGGGCTGCCATGGGTCAGGTGCCCACCCTGAAAGGTTCATGCCCACGATGAGGTGTCCCCCGGTTCCAGCAGGGCGAAGTACACGGCGATGTTGGCCTGGGCGCCGAGTGGGGCTGCACGTTGGCGTGCTCCGCGCCAAAGAGCGCCTTGGCCCGCTCGATGGCCAGCGTTTCCACGATGTCCACAAATTCGCAGCCGCCGTAGTAGCGCTTGCCGGGATAGCCCTCTGCATATTTGTTGGTGAGATGGGAGCCCATGGCTTCCATGACCGCCCGAAACGATGTTTTCAGACGCGATCAGCTCCAGATTGGACTCCTGCCGCCTCTCCTCTTTTTGCATCGCTTCGTAAATTTCAGGGTCTACGCGTTTCACATTTGGAAAATCCAGCATATTAAACCTCACTTTATATAAATTGATTGCTTTTCAGTTTTATACCGTTCCCTTAACATCAAAAGGGCTGTTTTGGCCGCTTCCTGCTCGGCGCTTTTCTTAGACTTGCCCGCTCCGTCCGCAATCACCTCTCCGTTTAAGATGGCGTGGACGAAAAAGGTGGTGTCGTGGGGCGGGCCTTCGCTTTTATAGACCTCGTAGGAAAAAACGTTCTTCGGGTCCTTTTGGATGAATATCTGAAGGGCGGTCTTGGCGTCCGTATCCGGCGCGCTCACGCATTTGGAGGAGATGATGCGCATCACCAGCTTTTCCCGCCTCGCCGATGCCCCCGTCCAGATAGACGGCCCCGATGATGGATTCGGTGATGTCGCAGAGGATGGAGTTCTTCTCCCGTCCGCTCGAGTTCTCCTCCCCTTTGCCCAGCACGATAAAATTCCCGAGACCCTTTTTCCGCGCCCAGGAAGCCAGATACTCTTCCCGCACCAGATGCATGCGGAAGGAAGTGAGCGTCCCCTCGTTAGCGTTTGGGTAGGTGTGGTATAGATACGCGCTCACCAGAAACCCCAGTACGGAATCCCCCAAAAATTCAAGACACTCGTAACTGTACCCCGCTTCTTTTGAACAATGTGTGAGGGCCTGCTCCAAAAGTTTCGGATTTTTAAAATCATACTTCAGTATTTCGCATATCTTTTGGTAATCTTTCAGCATTAAACGGGTCCTCCGCCAGGATATATCTGATTTTACACCATAAACACGAACTTTTCAAGATGTTCTGCCAAAAGGTTTCTTAATCTTCCGTCCTTTTTTGCAACAACTCTTCCCAATCTTCGTATAATTGCCCAAGCTCCTCCTGCTTCTCACTTAAAAGGGCGGCTACCTGAAGGGCTTTTTCATAGTCCGTCGCCACCTCGTCGCTCAGAAGCCGGCGGTTTAATTCCTCTGTCTCCGCTTCCAGCTTGCCGATCCTTTCCTCCGTCCGGTTGATTTTGGATAAAAGCTGCCTCTTTTCGGATTCCTCGTTCTTTTTCCGCTGATAGTCCGAAAGCCGCCGTTCTTCTTCCTGTCCCGCTCCCCTTCCTCTTCAAAAAAACGCTTCTTATTCCGCTCTTCCAGATAAAAATCGTAGCCGCCCGGAAAAGGGGTTGCCCCCTCCCGATCCAGTTCGTATATCCGGGTGGCCAGTTTTTGTATGAAGTATCGGTCGTGGGAAATGATGAACAGCGTGCCTTCGTAGTTCAAAAGCGCCTCTTCCAGCACTTCCCGGGAAGGGATGTCAAGATGGTTTGTGGGTTCGTCCAGCAGGAGGAAATTGCAGCCGGACACCATCAGTATGGCCAGGTTGATCCGCGCCTTTTCCCCGCCCGACAGCACGCCCACTTTTTTATCCACATCATCGCCCCGGAAGAGGAAACTCCCGAGCACCGTCCGCACGTCCACCAGATTTTCCAGCTCGGTCTGTTCGTATACCGTCTCCTCCACCGTTTTATCCGGCAGAAGGTTGTCTTGCGTCTGGGAATAGTAGCCCGGCTTCACTTTCGCGCCGAACACCACCTCTCCTTCGTCCGCCTCCAGCTCTCCCGTGAGGATGCGAAAAAAAGTGGTCTTGCCGATACCGTTTTTACCGAGAAGGAAGACCCGTTCCCGCCACTTCACGTCGATGTCCACGTTCTGAAACAAAAGCGTATCGTCAAAGCTCTTCTTCATGCCCTCCGCAGTCAGCACGTCGTTTCCCGAGCGGCCTTCCGCTTTAAGGCGGAAGCGGATGTGCCGGGGAGCCTTTTCCGGCTCGATGATGCGCTTTGCGATCCGGTCGGCCATTTTCTGCTTGCTGTTGGCGGTAATGTGGGCCCGCTCGGTGTTCCAGAGCCGCTGTTCGGCGATGATGCCCTCGATCCGCTTGAGCTCCCGGGTGAGCTTTTTATACTCCCGCTCGGCCACCATCCGGTCTTCGGCTTTTTTAGCCATAAAAGCGGTATAGTTGCCCTTATAACTCTTGAGGCCGTGGTTTTGTATTTCCAGCGTTTTGTTCGTGAATTTATACAGGAAATACCGGTCGTGGGAGATGGCGAGCACGGTGCCTTTATAAGTGAGGAGAAAGTTTTCCAGCCACTCGATGGCCTCGATGTCCAGATGGTTGGTGGGCTCGTCAAGCAGGAGGATGTCGGGGTTTTCCAGTATGAGCCGGGCCAGCAGCACCCGCGTCCTCTGCCCGCCGCTCAGGGCTTTTAAGGGGAGGTTCAGCTCGGTTTTGGAAATTCCAAGGCCAATGAGCGTTGATTCGGCGATGCCCTTATAGGTGAGGCCGCCTTCGCTCATATACCGCTCGTTAAGGGCGGTGTATTTCTCAATCAACTCTTCCGAGTGGTCGGTCTTCATCTGCTCCTGATACTGGTCGAGCCGTTTCTCCATCTCCCGCAAACTTTGAAAGACGGTTAAGACGTCTTCCATGGCCGTCCGTTCGGACACGTAATCCACCTGCTGGGGCATATAGGAGATTTGCGCGCCCTTTTGCTTCACCACGCTCCCCTCGTCCGGCCGGATTTCCCCCAGGATAATCTGAAAGAGGGTGGTTTTGCCCGCGCCGTTTACGCCGAGAACCCCCACCTTATCCCCTTTTTCCACGGCGAAAGACACGTCTTCTAACACGCAGTCCACCCCGTAGGTCTTTTTGATGTTGTTTACAATCAGAATTTCCATATTTTCACGCAAAAACGACCATTCAGTTTATATATACAGCCCGCCGTCCACGCCCACCACCTGCCCGGTCATATAAGGGGCTTCGGCGGCCAGGAAGTAAATGAGCTTTGCCGCTTCTTTTGGGCTTCCCAGCCTCCCGAGAGGAATCTCCCCTTGGAGAGCGGCCACCTCTTCCGGGGAAAAGCCCTTGTTCATATCCGTGTCGATCACGCCGGGCGCCGCGCAGTTCACCCGGATGCCCGAGGGAGCCAGCTCCTTTGCGAGGGCTTTGGTAAGCCCGATGAGAGCGGCTTTGGACGCGGAATACATCACTTCGCAGGACGCGCCCGTTCTCCCCCAAACGGAGGAGACGTTCACGATGCCGCCGCTCTTTTGCCTGAGGAGATAGGGAAGAGCCGCCCGGATCACCCGGCAGGCCCGAAAAAGTTCACATCAAAGAGTGCCTTGTATTGCTCCATGGTGTAATCCTGAAAGAGCCCCCGGCAGGCGACCCGGCGTTGTTCACCACTGCGTCCAGCCGGCCGAAATGCCCGTACGCGGCGGCCACCATGACCTCCGCCTCTTCGTCCGAACCCACGTCCGCCCTGATGGGAAAGGCGTTTTTTCCGATGCGCTTTGCCAGCTCCCGGGCGGCTTCTTCCGAATCCTTATACCCGATGGCCACGTTCCAGCCTCTTTCGGCAAATTCCAGCGCCGCCGCGGCGCCGATGCCCCGGGAAGCGCCCGTAATGAGCGCGGTTTTAATTATCATACTTTCCCGTCCTTTAAAATTTTCTCCGTCACCTGTTCGCAGGCGGCCTTCAGGTTTTGGTACGCGTGATCCATATTGTATTGAAGCGTCTTTTCTGGGAGGCTGATGGAATGGTAATAAAGCCCTTCGCCCTCCCGGATTCCTTCTTCCACCCTGCCCGCGAACACGTGCACGGGCGCGCCCGCCCGCCGAGCCCTCTCGTATACGCCGCTCACGGCCTTTCCGAAGCCCGTCTGGGCGTCCACCTTTCCTTCTCCGGTATAGACCGCCGCCGCGCCTTTCACGGCTTCGTCAAAACCCACCAGATCAAGCGCCATGCCGATGCCGGGTATGATCCGGCAGTTCCCAAAGGCCAGAAGAGGGAGCGCGGCGCCGCCCGCGGCCCCGCTTCCCTCCAGCTCGCCCACGTCTTTTCCCGAATATTTCTTCAACAGGCGGCAGTAATCCGCCAATATGGCGTCCATCTCTTTGACCATGGCTTCATCCGCCCCCTTCTGGGGCCCGAACACCCGGGACGCGCCAAACTCCCCCCAGGCTTTATTCTTTACGTCGCAGGCGAAGGTGAACGTAACCCCCGCCGCCAGCCTGCAAAAATCAGCCGCGCCGATTTCAACCGCCTCCCGAAGGCCCCGGCAGGTCGGCTCTGTTTCCCGCCCCAGCCTGTCCAGTATGCGGATGCCGAGCGCCTTTGCGATGCCCGCTCCGCCGTCGTTGGTGGCGCTTCCCCCAAGGGTCACATAGACGGAGCGCACGCCCTTTGAAGGGCGTCCCAAATCAGAAGCCCTGTGCCGTAAGTGGACGCGATCATGGGATTCATGGCCACGCTTTTTACCAGCGTAAGCCCCGAAGCCTGAGCCAATTCGATAAAGGCGGTGTCTTCCGAAAGGAAGTATTCGGCCCGCACGGGGCTGCCGTAGGGACCGGGAACGACGAGGGATACCCGAAAGCCGGGCAGAACGCCCGCGATCACCTCAAGGGTGCCCTCCCGCCGTCGGCAATGGAAGGATTGTTGTTTCGGCTTCGGGGAAAACGGCCGATATGCCCTCTTGCATGGCCTCCGCGGCCTCTACGGCCGTGAGGCTTCCTTTAAAAGAGTCGGGACAGAGGAGAAATTTCATATGCCAATCTCCGAAAACACGCCGCACAAGTCCTGATGCAGCGTTACGTCCGCCCGGGCGTCCAGGGGCGTGGGTTCCATATTGATAAGGACGATTTTGCCCCGGGCGTAGCCCGCCATACCCGCGGCGGGATAGACGTTTAAAGACGTGCCGCCCACGATCAGAAGGTCGGAGTCGCGGATGGCCGCGACGCTCTTTTCAAGAACCTCCTCATCCAGCCGCTCCCCATAGAGCACCACGTCCGGCCTTCACCATTCCGCCGCAGGAGCAGCGGGGCACGCCCGCCCGGGCGAGAATGTACGCAAGGTCGTACCGTTTGCCGCACCGGACGCAGAAATTCCGGTACACCGAGCCGTGGAGCTCATATACAGTCTTAGAGCCGGCCTCTTGGTGAAGACCGTCTATGTTCTGCGTGACCACCGCCTCGAGCTTTCCCGCCCGCTCCAGCGCCGCCAGCTTTTGATGGACGATATTGGGCTTTGCGGAAGCGTGTATCATGTTTCGCTTATAGAACTCAAAAAACACCTCGGGGCGCTCATAAAAAATCGTGGGAAAGGATCTCTTCGGGCGGATACTTTGAACCGCCCCGGTACAGCCCCCCGGCGCTCCTGAAATCGGGTATTCCGCTTCCCGTGGACACCCCGGCGCCTCCCAAAAAGACCATATGTTTTGCGCACCCGATCAGTTTCAGAAATTCTTCCAGCTTTTTTCCATATGAAAATGCTCTTATATTATAAGCGATTTGTCAAGCAAAAGTTCACGTAAATTCATCGGTCGTTTACATCTTGTTCATTGCATCGGAGGAGAAAGGCAATATAATTAATACCGTATACTATTTTATATCGAGGTGCAGACATGAACCATGCCGGTATATTTGAAGAATTTGCCGAGGCCCTCGGCCGGGCATACCAAATGGAAGAGCTCAACCTGTTAAGCGACTTTTGGAAGGGCACCTTCCGCATACTCACCTATCTCTGCAACCATCAGGAGGAGGAAGTGTACCCGGCGACGCTGAGCGACGCGCTTCACGTCTCCCGCTCCCGCATCACTTCTTCCCTTGCGTCTCTTCAGCAAAAAGGCCTGATTGAAACCGAGGGGTCCCAAAAAGACGGACGGCGGGTGATCGTGCGCCTCACGGAGGCGGGCAATGCCTTTTACGAGCGGAAACGTCGGGACGCTCTCCAATATGTGCAGCGCCTGACGGAGCAGCTGGGGGAAGAAAACCTGGCGGAATTGACCCGGCTCGTCAACCTCTGCGTGGATGTGGCGGAAAAAAACAGCGGCAGGAGAAAAAAATGATGAGCAGCTATGTGCAATTCAGCGATGTGTCCAAATACTATAAAACGGGGGAGTTCACCATCAAAGCCGTGGAAAACGCCTCCTTTGAGATCGACCGGGGGGAGTTCTGCGTCATCGTGGGACCGAGCGGCGCGGGCAAAACCACGGCGCTCAACATGCTCGGGGGCATGGACTCCTGCGAGCAGGGAGAAATCCATGTGGACGACCAGATGATCTCCGGCCTCGCCGACCGGGCGCTCACGGACTACCGGCGCTACGACGTGGGCTTTGTGTTTCAGTTCTACAATCTGGTGCAGAACCTGACGGCTCTTGAAAACGTGGAGCTGGCCTCGGAAATATGCCCCAAGCATCTGGACGCGGAGGAGGTGCTGGGCCAGGTGGGGCTCGGGAATCGGCTTTATAACTTCCCCTCCCAGCTTTCGGGCGGGGAGCAGCAGCGGGTGGCCATCGCCCGGGCCATCGCCAAAAACCCCAAAATCCTCCTTTGCGACGAGCCCACGGGCGCGCTCGACTACAAGACGGGCAAAAGCGTGCTCCAACTCCTCCACGACTGCTGCCGCTCCTTTCAAAAGACGGTGATCCTCGTGACCCACAACCAGGCTTTGACGGCCATGGCGGATAAAGTGATCCATTTTGGCAACGGAACCGTTTCCAGAATCATTTCCAACCCCTCCCCCGCCCCCATCGAAAGGATCGAATGGTGACCATGCGCCGGACATATGTGAAACACATCGGGCGGGAAGTGAAAGCCAGCTTTACCCGGTTCATCGCCATATTCGCCATCGTGGCTTTAAGCGCGGGCTTTTTATGCGGGCTCACCGCCGCCGTGCCCGATATGCAAAACTCCATGGACGCCTATTATAAAAAAGCAACCTGGCGGACATCTTCATTAAAACCACCTACGGGCTCACGGAGGAAGACGTTGCCCATATCAGAAGCATGGAGTCCGTGGAGACGGTCATGCCCGCCTATGTGACGGACGCAACCCTCTCCTCCCCCATCGGCGGCCTCACCGCCCGGATTTACGGCCTCCCGGGCTTGTGCCAGGGGTCGGAACCTTCAGTGAACACTTTCAGCCTGCTGCGGGGGCGCATGCCAAGAAGCCCCGGGGAATGTCTGGCGGAACAGGCGGGAAACTATCTTTCCGAGCTGGATCTCGGGGATGTGCTCACCGTCTCTTCCTCCGAGGCGGGAACGGGCTCGCCGGAAGACGTTTTTGCCGTGACTGAATACACCGTGGTGGGCATCGTCTCCAACCCGTTTTATCTCTCCAATGAGCGGGAGACGACGGCCATCGGCCAGGGCGGGCTCAGCGCCATACTCTATGCGGACGGTTTGGCCTATTCCCTGACGGCTTACACGGACGCCTATATCCGCCTGTCCTTTGGAAGCACGCTCTCCTCTTTTTCGGAAGAATACGAGGAGAAAACCGAGGCGGCGGCGGAAAAGCTCTCTTCCCTTGGAAAAGTCCGCTCCGTCCGGCGGTATACGGAAGTATTGGGTGAAGCCGTGGCCGGCATACAGGAGGCGCAGGAGACGCTGAACGAGGAGCGGGCAAAGGCCGAACAGGAGTTTTTGGAGGCGGAGGAGAAGATCGGGGAAAACAGGCGCAAGCTCCAGTCGGCAAAAGATGAATTCGCGCTGGCAAAAAGCGATATTTTAGAGGCAAGAAACGCGTACGACCTGGCTTACGCCTCTTTTTTGGAGAACATATCGAGCCAGTACCAGGCGGTCACGCTGGCATACGATTCCGTTGAGGAGCAGCAGTCTTCCCTTGAGCGGTATAAAGCGGACGTGCTGGATAAAGAGGCCGAAGAGGTTGGGATATTGGAAGAGAAGGCCGCCGGGGGCGGCGCCCTCACTTCTGACGAAGCCGCCCGGGTGGCGGACTATTACGAAAACCTCGGGCATTATAACGGTCAGCTTGCCGCCCTTCAGGAGCAGAAAGCCTATCTCGACCTTCAACGGGAACAGATCGGGGCGGGAGAAGCGGCGGGCAAAGCGGAGTTTTCCCGGCAGCTTCTGACTCTGGAACAGGGTGAAGCGGAAATCGCCTCGGCGGAAGGCAAGCTCGCCGCTTCCTCCAAAGCGCTGGAGCGGGCGGAAGACGACTATCGGGACAAAAAAGAGGAGGCCGAGGAGGCTTTTCAGCAGGCTCAGGCGGAAATCGACCAGGCCGGCCTGGAAATTGCCGATATCTCCCTCCCCAAATGGTATGTGCTGGACCGGAACTCCAACGTGAGCCTAGTGAGCTTCAGCCGGAACGTGGAAAAGGTGGACGCCGTCACGGACATCTTTCCTCCCTTCTTCCTGCTGGTGACCGCCCTTGTGACCATCACCACCATGACCCGCATGGTGGAGCAGGAGCGCACCCAGATCGGCACGCTCAAAGCCCTCGGATACACCCCCGCGGCCATCGCCGCCAAATACGTGATCTACTGCGGCTCGGCGGGGCTCCTCGGGAGCGTTGCGGGAGTGGTTTTCGGCTTTCAGCTGATCCCCACCGTCGTCTGGAACGTCTACGCTTCGAGTTTTCACCTCCCCTCCCTCACCACCTATTTCAGCTGGGAGTTTATGCTCATCGTGTCCACCGTGGTGCTTGCGGCCACCACCCTCACCACGCTCAGCGCCTGCTACTACGCTTTAAAGGATAAGCCCTCCCTTCTCATGCAGCCCAAAGCCCCCAAAGCGGGCAAGCGCATTTTCCTGGAGCGCATGGGCTTCTTATGGTCCCGGCTTTCCTTTTCCTATAAAGCCACGGCGCGGAACATCCTCCGGTATAAAAAGCACTTGTTTATGACGGTCATCGGCGTGGCGGGCTGCACCGCCCTCATGCTGGCGGGCTTTGGCATACGGGATTCCCTCGGGGACATCGCGGGCACCCAGTTCCGGGAGATCGTGCGGTACGATATGGAGATCTGGCTCGACGCTTACAATCCGGAAAACAGGCTATTAAAGGGATTCCTGCAAAACGAGTCCGTCAAAGGCAGCATGGAAGTGTCCGTATTTGAGGGCAGCACGGAGGGAAGAGAGGAGTATGAGTTAAAAGTGCTGTCCGTGAAAGACCCGGGCGCCCTCGAACAATTCATATCCCTTCGGGACAGGAAGACGGGAGAACCCGTAAGCCTTCGGGAAAAGCAGGTGGTGATGACGGAAATGCTGGCCATCACCCTTGATTTAAAGCCGGGGGATTCCTTCTCCATCACCGACGACCAGGGGGAAACCGGGACGTTTCTATTGGGCGCGGTGACGGAAAACTACGTGGATTCTTACGTCTACATGACTTCCGACGCCTGCTCCGCCGCTTTCGGCGACCATTCCGTCCCAAACGCCTATCTGGTGGATTACGACTTCCCGGACGGCGAGTCCCTCGGCGGGGCGGTCTCCCTTCTTTTGAACAGCAAGGCGGTGAATACCGTCTCCTATGTGACCGAGACCAAAGCCACCTATGAGAACATACTCAGCAGCATGAATTTCATCGTGGTGGTGCTCATCATCGCCGCCGGCGCCCTGGCCGTGATCGTGCTCTATAACCTCATCAACATTAACCTGGAGGAGAGGCAGAGGGAGCTTGCAACCCTGAAGGTTTTGGGGTATCATCAAGGGGAATTGGCCGCTTATATCTTCCGGGAAATGCGGTTTTGAACATACTCGGCATGCTGCTGGGGCTGGCGCTGGGAACGCTGCTCCACGGCTACATCATACGCGCCGTGGAGGACACCTACATCATGTTCGGCCGGAATATATCCCTTTTGAGCTATCTTTTTTCCGGCGGGGCAACGCTCATCTTTTCCTCCCTCATCGCCCTTCTCATGTCCACAAAGCTCCGGAAAATCAAGATGGCCGATTCCTTAAAAGCAAACGATTAAGCGAGGTGTATGGATGAAACTCACATTTTTAGGTGCGGCCCGCGAGGTCACGGGCAGCTGCTACCTTCTCGAGGCCTGCGGCAAAAAAATACTCATCGACTGCGGCATGCGCCAGGCGCGGACACAGACACGCCCGCCCTGGATTTTGACCTTTCGGAGGTCTTCGCCGTGCTCCTGACCCACGCCCACATCGACCATTCGGGCGTTTTGCCCTACCTTTATAAAAATGGCTTTAACGGCAATATATTCGCCACCGGCGCCACCCACCAGCTGTGCAACATCATGCTTTTGGACAGCGCCCACATACAGGAAACGGAAGCCGAGTGGAAAAACCGCAAAGCCCAGCGGGCGGGTTCCTATCAGGTGGAACCCCTTTACACCACAAAAGACGCTCTCGGCGCCCTTTCCCTCTTCAAATCCGTCTCTTACGGAGAAAAAGTTCAGGTGGCCGAAGGCATCACCGCCGTCTATATCGACGCGGGGCATATACTCGGCTCCTCTTCCATCCTGGTGGAGGTGAGCGAAGAGGGCGTCAGCCGGAAAATACTCTTTTCCGGGGACATCGGGAGCCTCGATCAGCCCCTCATCAACGATCCCGTCTGCCCCGGCGGCGCGGACTACGTACTCATCGAAGGCACATACGGCGACCGCTTGCACAACAAGCGGGCCGACTACGCAAAGCTGCTGGCCGAAATATTCGAGCGCACATTCGATCAGGGCGGAAACGTGGTGATGCCCGCCTTTGCCGTGGGAAGAACGCAGGAAATACTCTATTTTATCAGACAGATCAAAGAACGGAATCTGGTGAAGGGGCACGGGGATTTCCCCGTCTATGTGGATAGCCCTCTCGCCATTGAAGCCACGCAGGTATTCAGCAAGCACACATACGGCTACTACGACGAGGAAGCCATGGCCCTCATTAAAGCGGGCGTCAATCCCCTCTCCTTTTCGGGACTAAAAGTGTCCCTCACCAGCGACGAGTCCAAGCTCATCAACTTCGATAAGACGCCCAAAGTCATCTTGTCCGCCAGCGGCATGTGCGAAGCCGGGCGCATCCGGCACCACCTGAAGCATAACCTGTGGCGGCCCGAATGTGCCGTGGTCTTCTCGGGCTATCAGGCATACGGCACGCTGGGAAGAGCCCTGCTGGAAGGAGCGGAAAAGGTGAAGCTGTTCGGCGACGAAATTGAGGTGAAGTCCTCCATCATCAACATGGAGGGCATCAGCGCCCACGCGGATAAAAACGAGCTTTTAAAGTGGCTCTCCTGCCTCTCCTATGAGCCCGTAAGCGTGTTTGTCGTCCACGCGGAAGACAGCGTGGCCGACTCTTTCGCCGCGGCCATACGGGAGGAAAAAGGCTTCTCCGCCTCCGCTCCCTTTCTGAAGGAGGAGTTCGATCTGGCCGCCAATCTGGTGGTGAAGCCGGGCGAGCTTCCCGAAAAGAAAGCCGCCGCCCCAAAACGCGTTTCTCCCGCTTTCGAGGCTTTGCTCCGCTCGGGGGAACGGCTCCTCTCCCTCATCCGGAAAAATCAGGGTCTGGCCAATAAGTCTGCCGCCAGATTTGCGGACGAAGTGAACGCCCTCATCAAAAAATGGGACGACTAAAGCACGGCATAAAAAAACGCTGCCGAGGCAGCGTTTTTATTTTGCGCGTCTATTTGGTCATGAACAATATGCCAAGGCAGTTCGGCCCGCAGTGGGACGCGATGGTGCAGCTGGCCCGGGACTCGTAGATGTTCCTGAAAGAAGCCGCGCTTTTGACGGCGTCCTTCACCATATCCACATAAGAATGATCGTCAAAAGAGGAATAAGTGACGAAAATATTTTCCAGGTCCGGATCGGGGTATTGGGCCAGCTTGTCGAGGGTGTAGCGCACCAGCACCTTTTCCAGGCTGCCCCGGTACTTCTTGCCCACGCCCATGGAGCCGTCGGCGTTGTTCACCTCAATGCAGGGCTTGATGTTCAGCATATTGGCGGAAAAAGCCGCGACGCCCGAACACCGCCCGCCCGCGTACATGAATTTCAGCGTGTCCAGGATGAAGCTGGCGTGCACCTTGCCTTTTAAAACGTCCAGCTCGGCTTTGATCTCGGCGGCCGAACGCCCTTCCCTGATCATCTCCCCCGCTTTTAACACCAGGAGTCCCATGCCCGAGGAGAGGTTGCAGGAGTCCACGGCATACACGCTTCCCAGCTGCTCCGCCGCGGTGAAACAGTTTTTCTGGGCCACGGACAGCGCTCCCCCAAGGCAAAGATGCACCACATCGTACCCCTCTTCCACCCAGGGCTGAAAGTAGCTCACATATTCATACACGTTCACGGCCGAAGTTTTGGGCAGAATTTTTTTCTCGTGGAAAGCCTGAAATATCCGGTCGGACGTGATGCTCACATTGTCGAGATAATCTTGCCGTCCAATATGATGTGGTACGGATATAAGTTCACCTGATACCTGTCTCTCAACTCTTGGGTCAGGTCGCAGGTACTGTCCGCGCTTAAAATCACTTTTTATTCATACCGCCCTCATAATGCATTTTAGTTAAATTTCATTCATATTTTAACCGATTTTCTGCCAAAAGTAAAGTATCCGACTGGTTGACACATACCCTTCCTTGCCGTATGATCATATTAAAAAAACGGAGGTTCCTCCTCATATGGGAAGAATAAGCGTCGGCGAGAAATTTCCTGATTTCACCTTCAATACGGCAATGGAAAAGAACAAAACCATTTCCGGTCTGCTCCACAGCGGAAAGACCGTGCTCTGGGTCATCCGGTATATCGGCTGCACGGTGTGCCGCTACGACATACACCTGTTGACCGAGCGTTATGATAAAATCGCGGCCAAAAACGCCAAGGTGGCCGTGGTGCTGCAAAGCGACCCCGCCATTGTGCGGGAAGAACTGAAAGACTGCCCAGCTCCCTTCGACATCATCTGCGACACGGATATGAACATCTATAAAACCCTCGAAATATTGCCTGCAGAGTCTATGGACGCGCTGGTGGACGCCGCCAATCCGGCGGTGATGGACGCCCTCAAGAAAAAGGGCGACGCGGCGCGGGCCCAAGGCTTCAGCCACGGGAAATACGAGGGGAACGAGCAGCAGCTCCCCGCCCTCTTCATTCTGGATCAGGACGGCAGGGTGATACACGCTCATTACGGCAAAAACATCATGGATATGCCCACTGTGGACGCGCTCATCGAGATGCTGTAAGCTGTAAAAATAAAAGCCGCGGGAATCCGCGGCTTTTTCATTTTGGAAAGAGGCTCGTCGCGCAAAGCGCTCCCGCCCCGCCGCACTCTTTCCGGACAGCGGCAAAAATAAAGAGCGCACCGTGTGCCGGTATGCGCTCATCTATTGACTGATTTTTTTACTGCTTGTTGGTGTCGCTCGGTACCAGTTCGGGCATCACTGAATCCGTAGGCGAGCCCGTGGGTTCTCCGGTGTTTGTCCCGGTGGGGGACGGCGAGACGGTGTTCGTGCCGCCGGTCGGAGAAGGCGAAACGGTGCCTGAGGGTGTTCTGTTGTCCCTGCAGCCCGCCAGGCAGCAGAGGATCATCAGCACGACAAGTACGATGGTTATCTTCTTTTTCATACGGCCTCCTTATTTTTTAATAAAATAATACCGTGTAATGTGTACACGGTACTATTTTAGCCAAAACCCGGAGGTTTATACTTTAAGCCGTTTCAATTTTTGCCTGCTTCTGGAGGTTCAGCGCCTCCACGGCCCATTCCCGTATTTTGAACTTCTGTATTTTGCCGCTGGCCGTCATGGGGAAGGAGTCCACAAAGCGCACGTATTTGGGCGCCTTGAACCGGGAAAGCCCTTTTGTCACGTATTCCACCAGTTCCTGTTCCTGGGCGGCTGCGCCCGGCTTTAAGATCACGCAGGCCAGCACTTCTTCGCCGTATTTCTCGTCGGGCACGCCCACCACCTGCACGTCGTCCACAGACGGATGGGTATAGAGATATTCTTCGATTTCCCGCGGATAAATATTCTCGCCACCCCGGATGATCATGTCCTTCAGCCGGCCGGTGATTTTGAAATACCCCTCCTCGTCCCGCGTGCCGATGTCTCCCGTGTGGAGCCAGCCGTCCGGCTCAATGGCCTGGCGCGTGGCTTCGGGCATGTTGTAATAGCCCTTCATGGTGTTGTATCCCCTTGACATGAGCTCTCCCGGCACGCCGTTTGGCACTTCCGCGCCCGTTTCGGGGTCCACGACTTTCACTTCCACGTCGGGTATTGCCCGCCCGACGGTGTTCACCCGGATCTCCACCGGGTCGTCCGTCCTGGTCATGGTGATGGCGGGAGAGGCCTCGGTGAGGCCGTAGGTGATGACGATATCTTTCATGCCCATCTCGCTGATGGCCCGCTTCATGATTTCAATGGGGCAGGGCGAGCCGGCCATGATGCCCGTGCGCAGGCTCGACAGGTTATAGCTCTTCAGGTTTTCCACGTTCAGCATGGAGATAAACATGGTGGGCACGCCGTGCATGGCCGTGCACTTTTCCATCTCCGCCACTTTCAAGGACTCTACGGGGTTAAACTTATCCACCAGCACAATGGTGGTGGCGTGGGTGATACAGGCCATAAAGCCCAGCACCGCGCCAAAACAGTGGAAGAGCGGCACGTGGATGAGCAGCCGGTCGTTTTCCGTGCACTTCATGCAGTCGCCGATGCTCTTGCCGTTGTTTAAGAGGTTGTGGTGGGTGAGCATCACGCCCTTGGGGAAGCCGGTGGTGCCCGAGGTATACTGCATGTTCACCACATCGTGTATGCGCACCTGGGACTTCACCCGCTGATACGCCTCTTCGCTCACGCTTTCGCCCATCTGATACAAATCGCTCCAGTGGAACATGCCCGGCTGGTTCCCCTCGTCCAGGAAAATGACGTTTTTCAGCACGGGCAGCTGCTCGGACACCAGCTCTCCCGGCTTTGCGTGATACAGCTCGGGGCAGAGGGCGTAGATGTGCTCCAGGTAATCCGAGTCCTTTGTGCCCGTCATCAAAATGAGGGTGTTGCTGTCCGACTGACGCAGCAGGTACTCCAGCTCAAACTTCTTATAGTTGGTGTTCACGGTCACCAGCACCGCGCCGATTTTGGCGGCGGCCACCTGGGCCATCAGCCATTCGGGGTAGTTGTAGCACCAGACGGCCACATGGTCTCCCGCCTTGATGCCCATGGCAAGAAAGCCTTTGGCCACTTTGTCGCACACCTGGTTGAACTCCCGATTTGTGTACCGGACGCCTCTAAGGGGAGCCACAAGGCCGTCATAATCGGGAAACCGCTCTGCCTGCATCTCAACCATCTGACCTACCGTTATTTCTATCATCTTTTCTCTCCTTGTTCTCTCCCTTTTTTGTATAAAAAAAGCTTCCGTCTCCCTACAGAGACGAAAGCCTATCCTTCCGCGTTACCACTCTGCTTACGGGTATTCTACCCCGCCAGCTCTGTTCGGCACCAACATGCCGCACCCGTTGTTTCGGTCGGGTCTCCGTTCAAACCTAATCATTCAGTTTGACTGCTCTGAGGCGAGTTCACATTTTAGCGCTCTGCGCCCTTCCACCAAACCGGCGCTCGCTTAAGAGCCTTGTAAAACGCTACTACTCCTCTTCCACACATTTACATATTAAATTAGAATTATTATATGCAAAGCGCCCGTATTTGTCAACACTATTTTTAAGGAACAGCTTTATGTTTTTTTGAATATATGATATTATAGAGGGCGCTATATCAAAAGCAGAGGTTAACTATCCTTATGGAAAAGAAAATCGTTCTCACAGGCGGCGGAACGGCCGGCCATGTGAACCCGAATATCGCCATCATCCCCCTTCTCCGGCAAAAAGGCTACGCTTTGAGTTACATAGGTTCCAAAGACGGCATCGAGAAAGAATTGATTCCCGGGATCGCCGACCTGTCCTATTATGGGATAAGCTCGGGAAAGCTCCGGCGGTACTTCAGCTTTAAAAATTTCAGCGATCCTTTCAGAATACTCAAGGGCTACGCCCAATCCAAAAAAATATTGAAACAGATCAAGCCCGACCTTTTATTTTCCAAAGGCGGCTATGTGAGCGTACCCGTGGTCTTCGCCGCCCACAAGCTGAAAATCCCCATCGTCATCCACGAGTCCGATTATTCTTCCGGCCTCGCCAACCGGCTGTCCATCCCAAAGGCCAAGCGCGTCTGCTGCTCCTTTGAGGCTACAGTTCTGGAAGTGGGCAAAAAGGCGGTGCTCACCGGCTCGCCCGTGCGTAAAGAGCTGGCGCTGGGCAGCCGGGAAAAAGGACTGCGGTTCCTGGATTTTTCGGGGGAAAAGCCCGTGCTCCTCATCATGGGAGGGAGCCTCGGGGCATTGGCCGTCAACATGGCGGTGGAAAAGGTTTTAGAGGAACTCCTCATAAAGTTCGACGTCTGCCACATCCGGGGCAAGGAGAAGATCAACCCTGCGCTGGAAGGCATGGAGGGTTATCGGCAGCTGGAATTCGTTTCAAAGGAACTGCCCGACGTGTTTGCCGCCACCGACCTCATGATTTCCAGGGCGGGCGCCAACACCATCTTTGAAATACTGACTCTTTGCATACCCGCGCTTCTCATCCCCCTTCCTCTTGAGGCCGGGCCGGGGCGACTACAGATCTTAAACGCCAAGCACTTTGAAAAATGGGCTATTCCAAAATGCTCCTTCAGGAGGATTTGAACCCGGAGCAAGCGCTTCTTTACGCCATATATGAGCTGGAGCGGGACGCGGACGCCCTTAAAATCACCATGAAAACAGCGACGTGGCAAACGGTGCGGAAAAAGTGGTGCAGGTCATCGTGGACACATTGGAGAACCGCCATGAGTGATTCTTTCGGCCATGCGGTCGGCCGCTCTTCTGTCCCCAAAGGCGCGCAGGGAGGGCTCTCCCTGCCCCTGGCAAACGGCGCCGAACTCTCCCGGGCCGTGAACGCCCTGGCCGCGGGTCAGGATGCCGAAACGCTTCGGCTCATACTCCGCTCGCTCTCCGACCTCTCCCAAAACCGTGAGGCGGGGGAAAATATCCGGCGGCTTTTTGCCATTAAAAAGGACGAGCTCCTGCCCCTTTTCTTCCCCGACGCCAAGGTGCGCAAAACCTGGCTGAGCTTCTTGGGCCGGCTGGACGCGGACCTTTATTCCTCCTCGCCCTCGTCTCCGCGCTGCGGGCGGAAAACACAGACTTTGTGAAGCCTTCCCCATTCTGCTGGCGCTCGGGAACGCCAAAAACTTCCCCCCAGCGCTGGAGGCGCTCCGTCACACTGCCGTGCCCGACTCCTCCGACAAGAACATCCGCGCCCAACAGGAGGCTCTTCTGCGCTCCTCTCGCCTCCTTTTCGGGGAAAAGCGAAGCGGCGCTCCCCGTGCCTTTGAAAACCCCGGGGGGAAGTTCTTCCTCTGTCCCAACGCCCGGATTACCGCTCAGAGCTCTCTTCCTGGGCTTTTCGGCCAAAGCCCTCAGCACCAGAGACAATCTGACTCTGGCGAGCGGCGTGACCGATTTTTTGGCTCTCTATCAGGCTCGGACGTTTTACAGCGCCGGGCTGCTCGTCTCCTCCTCGCCGGATTTTTCGACGGACAGGAAGAAGCTGCTGACTGCCGTGGAAAACCTGTACGGCACCCTCTCCCTTCGCTACCGACTGGACGTGTGGGGAGAAGAGGTTACGCAGGAGCTTCGATCCGAGGTGCGAAAAGCCTCCTCTCCCTCCTTGCGGGTTCGCCCCTTCAAAACTCCCCCTCGGATTATGATTTTGAGCTCGTCTGCCTGTGCACTTATCAGAAGAACCACTTCGTCCTTTTCCCGGCTCCCCGCACAGACGGGCGCTTTGACTATAAAAAAGAGGCGGTCGCCGCCTCCATTCATCCGGCGGTCGCCGCCTCCTGCGTGTATTTTATGCGATTTGTCCCCCGCCGCCCGGGTGCTCGATCCCTTCTGCGGCAGCGGCACCATGTTTGAGCGGGGCGCCTGCTCCATCGTACCCTCACGGGCACGGACATCTCGCCCCTGGCCATCAAAGCCGCCAAGCTCAACAAGAAGAACGCGGGTCTTGATATGAGCCTGTTTGTGAAAAACGCCCTCACGCCCTTTAAGGAGCAGTATGATGAAGTCATCTCCAACCTGCCCTTTGGGCTTCGGGTGGCAAGCCACGGCGCCAATCGAAAGCTTTATTCGGAGTTCCTGCAAAACCTGAGGGGGCATCCCGCCCCCGGCGGCACTGCCTTTTTATTCACAAACGATAAGAAGCTGCTGGCCAATCTGTAGAGAAGGATTACGAGTTAAAAGGGAAAGCCAACTTTTCCGCCGGCGGGCTGTTCCCCACGCTTTACATATTGAAGCCCCGCTAATTCAGATATTTTTTATAAACCTGCCGTTCGTTTTCCTGCCGGTCCATGAGCCTTTTGCAGAAGAGCTTCACCTTCGTCCGAGGCGTTGATGAAGTTCTTCATACCCCGCCAGATACTTGCCCATGAACTCAAAACATTTGTACGCCAAGAGCGCCAGCGTCACGCTGGAAGCGCCGAAAAAATGTCTTGTTGCAGACCAAAAAAATCAACTTTGCGCCTTTCCCTCCCGCTTAACTGTATGGGCCTTTTTCATCCACCACCCTGGAGCGGGTGATGGCTTTTTCATGCTTCCTCGGTACACGTTGAGCGTCCTTGACAGGTCGAAGCACATCCTTCTTCCTGCAGGCGCGCTGGAGGCCGCACATAAAATATTTTCCTGTTTCAATGCTCTTCTTGAGCCTTTTTTGTAAAGTTCGAGCGTCTGACTTTCATCCATAAGGTAAGTATATGGAATAAAAGAATTTTAAAACTACTTTTTCGACTTTGCCGCTTTTTTGTTGGTAAAGAGCTTGGCGACGATCATACCCGCCAGCATGCCGATCACCGCGCCCATGGCGATGTCCGCCACCAGGAGGGAGAACTTGCCGAACTGGCTTTCAATGAGGGAGAAGGTGAGGTAACCGAGCACCACAAATATGACGCCCGCCAGCGCACCCGCCAGCACTTTCTTTTCCGTGGCGTTGCAGGCTGCCAGATACGCGGCGATCAGGATGGAAAGCACCTTGATCACCTGATTGGCGGCGGAGATCACGCCGTCTGAAAATTTAAACTGCTTCACCAATATGGCAAATATCAAAACGCATATGATGGTTACGATCAGCCCCACGATGCCACCCTTGAAGGCTTTCCTCAGGTAGCTCGGCTTCTCCTTTTTTTCGCTCCTCCTTCTTGGAGCTACGCTTCTTTCTTTTTGCATAGTGAACTCCTTAGCCTGTATTATTTAATGCCTGCTAAATAGATATTCCTGCGTATGAAATTTATGCAATAAAATGGCGGCCTGCCGGGCCGTTTTTCCCCTCGCCCCGCCCTTTTCAAGAGTTTCCCCCAAAGAAAGCCGGCTCTCCCAAAGGGGTTTTACGGAGACGCTTTTTAAGAGGAAAAGCCGTTTTAGCGGGGATGACGCCGCCTCGGCCGTTTTTTTCTTCCCCGCTTTACTCGGCTGAAACCGCCGGTTTTTGCATTTCCTCCGCCTCAACCGTTGACTTGCTTTTTTACAGATAATATACTGTCTATAAGCGTAAGCATAAAAAAGGAGAAGAGCTATGGACCACATCGAACAAAAGATCTGCGACATTATTGATTCCAAAAAGGATGAGATCATCGCATTTGGCAGGGATATCTGGCGCAGCGCGGAACTGGGGTACCGGGAATACGAGACCTCCCGGAAGTTCACAGAAGCCTTGAAAGCCGCGGGCGTCTCTTCCTTCCAGGAAAAGCTGGCGGTCACGGGCGTAAAAGGCTATTTAAAGGGCCAGGAGGCGGAAGGCCCCACGGTGGCCCTTATGGGCGAGTTCGACGGGCTGCCCATCCCCGCCCATAAGGACGCCAACCCGGCTACGGGCGCTTCCCACTGCTGCGGGCACAACGCCCAGATCACGGGCGTCGTGGGCGCGGCCCTGGCCTTGAATGACCCGGAGATTAAAGCCGCCTTAGACGGCAACGTGGTCTTTTTCGGCGTTCCCGCGGAAGAGTACGCCTCCGCCGAGACCAAAGCCGACCTCATCGGCAAGGGGCTCATCAAATACAGCGGCGGCAAATGCGAGATGATCCGCATCGGCGCGCTCGACGACATCGACCTGGTCATCGGCCACCACGCGGACACGCACGTGGAAATCGCCCTTGAAAACGGCACGAACAACGGCTTTGTCACCAAGCACGTCGCCTTCCGGGGCCGGGCGGCTCACGCGGCCGGCTCTCCCCATAAGGGCATCGACGCCCTGGCCGCTCAGGCGCTGGCCATGCACGCCGTCGACGTACAGCGGGAGAGCTTCAAGGATAAGGACTCGGTGCGCGTCCACAGCTTCATCACCCACGGCGGAGAGGCCGCCAACATCATCGCGGCGGAAGTCACCTCGGAATATTCCGTCCGCGCCAACAATATACCTGCCATAAAAGACGCCAGCATGAAGGTGGACCGGGCGCTTCGGGCGGCGGCCATCGCCACGGGCTGCGAAGTGGAGATCAAAACCGAAACGGGCTATCTCCCTCTGGTGCCCGCCAAGGATTCCAGCGCGCTTTTGGAGGTGCTCAACCTGTTCAAGGACGAGTATGAGATCACCCTCCACGAAAAGGGCTATCACAACGCCGGTTCCACGGACTACGGCGATCTCTCCTCCCTGAAAGCCTTTTTGCAGTTCAACACCGGGGGCTATTCGGGTTCCGTCCACACCCCCATGCTGAACATTGAGGACGAATACCTGGCCTATGTGGTCACCGCCAAAATCTTCGCTCTTTCCGCCTATAACATGCTAAAAAACGGCGGAAGCAAGGCCAAAGCCATTGCGGAGAGCTTTGAGCCCGCCCTCACGAAAGAGGAGTATTTTACTTATATGGACAGCATGATGAACACCTATGTAGAGCCTATGAACCCCCTCCCGATTCTGCCCTGAAGGAGCCCATGATGAAGGATGTGAGAAGCGAATTTTATATCAACGACCATGCCCTTTTATACGCCCTGCTGGCTAAAAACGCCGAGGAGCTTTGCGGCGCGCCGGGAAATGAAGCGGCCGTAAAGGGTACGGTGCTCTACGCCCGGGAGCGGGGCCTTCGGATGGCCAAGCGGGCGCTGGCGGACGGAAAAGAGCTCACCTTCCGGAATTACTTTCTTTACAAGGAATGGGTGGATACCAAGGGCTGGTCCAAAGGGAGGCTGGTGCACGTCCGCCCCTATCACCACCAGACGCTGGTGTGCGGCTGGAACGAGACCTGGAAGAAGTATCATTTGGAAAAGTACGGGGCGCTTTACTGCAGCTATGTGGATGAAAACCTGGTGAAAGGCTTCAACCCTGAACTCAGGCCGAAGCTCTCCCAACTTCTCTCCCATGGAGACGCTTGCGACTTCAACTGGGGAGACGTGGGCTTTACCCGAGTGGAAGACGTGGGAGCGCTGGAAAAAGAGGTGTTGTCCAAAAGCGCCTCCCGCACCAGAGACTTTCTTTACCACACCGCCCATGTGCTGTCCGCCATGAGGCGGACGTTCCACCTGGAACTTGGGCTGGTAAAGGGCGAAAAAATAGCCGGAGAAGCGCTTTTGGAGTATGAGAAGGTATTTGGCCGGGAGAAAAAGGAAGCCCTCTTGAAGGAAGCGGGAACTTGATTTTACGGCAGTCTGAAAACAACGTGTTAAAAAGCGGGGAAGCATTCGCTTCCCCGCTTTTATTGCCTGAAAGAGCCTGCCCTTATACGGGAGATTTGTACAGAATGTATTTCCGGTCCTCAAAAGACCGGTCCATCGGTTTGGAATAAAACGTACCTTCCCGAACAAAGGAAAAACCGCACTTTTCAATCACCCGCCGGGATTGACTGTTTTTAGAAAAATGTCCGACGGTCAGGGCGTCCAGTCCCTGTTCCTCAAAACAAAAAGCAATCACCCGCCGTACGGCTTCGGGCATAAGCCCTCTGCCCCAGTAGTCTTTTGAAAGCACATAGCCGATTTCCTTCAGCTTCAACTTTTCATATTGGGGCTCATGATTCGCCCAGGAATAAAGAACCGCGTCTGCGGAATTGTCGGGGCGGCGGATGTTGCGCGCGTCGGCCACTTCCGCCGCTTTCAGCGAAACGCCCAGTTCCCGGCCCATTTTTTGGGACAGTTCAATGTTTTTTTTCGAAAGATCGTAAAGATAGACCTCATAACCCAATTCGGTGAGAAAATAGGCGTACTCCCCGTAGCCTCCGCCAATGTCATAAATGACGGCGGGCGCGGGCGGAAGGGTCTCCCGCAGAATTTCTTTTGTGCGGGCAAACTCAATCAGCCCCAAATCCTTATGCAGCCTGTCTTTTTCAATGCCCGCATCGTATCCGGCCAGCACCTCTTTGTCGATGGATTTCATCTTTGCGCCTCCTAAATAAAAAACACGGTTGAACGCCTCGCCGGGGCTTTCAACCGTGCCGCATGCACTCAACTCTCTTCACGCGTACAACAGAAAAAGCCGCCTTTTTTGCATCCGGGCGGATTGTTCCTGCTGATTGTTTCTTGCGAAAAAAAACATGGGTCTCATGGGAGCTTTACCTTTCAATCATATTTTTACCAATTTAGCACGGGCTGTTCTCTTTGTCAACCGTCTTTTCCGCTCCGGCAAGCCTTTTATCGGCGCCCGTTCCTATACGCCGAGCGCTGTTTTTTGCTGTCCGATATACGAAAAGTATTCCAGCACGGAGTCCGCAATACCCCCGGATATTTTATCCCGGTAGGCTTCGGACATGAGCTTTTGCCTGTCCAGATCGTTCGTGTGGTAGGCCACCTCCAGCAGCACCGCCGGGATGTTGGTCTCCCGCACCATGAAAAAGTCGTTCACCGCCTCCCCGAGGTTGGTAAAATCCCCCGCCGCCGACACTTTTTCCGCCAGCACATGGGCAAAGAACCGATTCTGCCTCACGCAGGCATAGTCCCGGTAATACGCCTTGGAGCCATACCAGTTGTTGTCCAGGTAATAGGTGATGGTGCCGTTCATCCCCTCGTCCACCGGATCGCCTGTGGCGTTGCTGTGCAGGGAGAGGAAGAGCATGTTCTCGTAGACCAGGGGGTCGTCCTCATACTCGAATATCCGCTTCAGGTCGGGATGTATGGCGCGGGTGTAGGTGTAATCGTAGGGGGCGTTGTAGTAGACGGTGCAAAACTCCGGCCGCTCAATGACCAGGCGCATCACCTCTTGAAGCAGGCCGATTTCCCGTATGTGCTCGCCGTAAAACGCGGCGCGCTCGCCCTCCCCCTCCTTGTTCAAAAGCGCCTGATACTTTTCTTTCACCGCTTCAAGAGCGTAGAGATTCACCATGGACATGCGGGCAAGATTGTTCACGTCCCCCGCTCCCGATCGGGTCAGTATGACTGTGGCTCCCAGCTCCTGCAAGTCCCGCTGCACCGTTTTGGCCAGCATCAGATTGTATTTGTGCTCCAAAAAGCCTTTTATAGGAGCCGCCCGCGTCCGGAACTGAACCCGTGGCTCCGGTCCAGGAAAATGACCTTGCCGTACAGCGGGGGGAACTCCGCCTCGCTCTTTACCGATATGCTCCCCACGGCGCAGGGCAGTATGTTTGGCACATGGAGGGAAAATTAATTTTGGGGCTGGCTGAGAAGGGAGAAAACTCCCACCGCCAGCAGCAACAGCCATCTTTGTTCCTCGTTTCATCGCTTTGGCCTATATTCCGTATATGTCTTTAAATTTTTCCTCAAGGTAATCCATGTAATAAACCGGGTCAAACGCCTCTTTTGCAGCAGTTTTGAAGGAGTTCCTCCTGTGGTGAGGATCTTGCCGTACCTGTACACCCTCTTAGCCAGCCAGTCCACAATGGGCTTCAAATCCCCCTTCCGGGCCAGCTCTTTCACCGAAAGATCGCGGCTTAAGGCGCCGAGCATCTGGGCGGAATAGGCGGTGCTGATGGCGTAGGACGGGAAATAGCCGATGAGGCCGCTCCCCCAGTGAGTGTCCTGGAGCACTCCCTTCCCGGTCGGAAGGCACGCCGATTCCGAGATACTCTTTTTCAACATCTCTTCCCACACCTTGGGAAGCTCCCGGACGGAAATTTCCCCTTTGATCAGCTTCTTTTTCAATCTCATAGCGCACCAAGATGTGGAGGGGATAGGTGAGCTCGTCCGCGTCGATCCGGGATGTGAGGGAAGGCTCCGCTTTGTTGATGGCCCGGTAAAAGTCCTCCTCCGTCACCTCTTTAAGGGCGGGGAAGAGTTCCCTGATCTTTGGCAGTATGAAGGCGGTGAACTCCCTGCTCCGGCCGATGATGTTCTCGAAAAACCGGGACTGGCTCTCGTGTATCCCCATGGATACGCCGCCCGCCACGCTTGTATATTCAAGCTCGTCTCCGCTGTACAGCTCATAGAGGGCGTGTCCGCCTTCGTGGATCACCGAAAACATGGAGTTTACAAAGCTCTCTTTAATATATTTGGTCGTCACCCGCACATCCTTTTTGTTGAAGGCGTTGGTGAAGGGGTGCTCCGTCTCGCTTAAAACGCAATGGGCGGGGATCGATGGTGAGCGTATGCATGAGGACGGCCGAAAGCTCCTCTGTTTATATACGGGAAGCCGCCTGTCAAACCCGTCTTCCACCGGGGGCTTTTCCATGACTTTCTTTAACAGGGGCACGACCCTCTCCCGGAGGCGGGGCGCAAAAACTCGTCCGCCTTTGCTGTGTGAGGCCGGGCTCGTACAGGTCGAGGAGCACGTCGTAGGGGTCCTTGTCCTTATTGTAATACCCGGCTATTTTGACGGTGGAGGCAATCACCTTTTCCAGGTAAGGAGCGAACAGGGGAAAATCATTTTTCTCCTTGGCTTCGTGCCACACGTGCTCGGAGGTGCTTAAGAGCATGGCGTGGCGCACGTATTCATCTTTGGGAACTTTGCTGATCTTTTCGTATTCCCTGATCAGCTCCTCCACCTGCCGCTTTTCCAGATGGGGAAGCTCTTTTTCCTTTAAGCCGTCAAGAAGCTCCTCCGTTTTCGGGTTGACAAACAGATCGTAGCTCGCCTGAGAGAGCACGCCGAGAGTCAGCTCCCGTCCCTCCTGGGAGTCAGAGGGAGCGGCGGTGGCCGCGTCCACGCCGAGAAGAGCCATCGCGTGGTTATACGCGTGCATCTTTTTCTGCAATTCCTTCAGTTCCAAAAGAGCCTGTTCTTGTTCCATGCCGCACCTCGAATTGTTCATTTGTTTTGCCTTATTTATTATAGCACAGCCCGTCCCTGAAAATCCCGCCCCGCCAAAAAATTTCCCGCCGGAAAACAAAAATACCCGGGGATACCCCGGGTATATAAACTCATCTTCTCAAACCTTGTTGTCGATGATATAGGTGTCGTACATGTCCGCAATGGACAGGGCGGCCGCCAGGGGGTACATCCGGTACGCGCTCGCCTGAGCCATGCCTCCCACGTAGGAGCGGGCGGCGTCGTCGTATCCGCCCATGTGCCAGCGGATGGCCATGGCCTCTTCTTCCGTGAGGTCGATGTATTTCATGGCCATATACACGGATTTTTCCCCGTGACCCAGAGGCAGGGTGTCTTCAATGGCGTAGACTTCCACCTCTTCCCAGCGCCGTTCTCCCGGCATTTTCACGTTCCGCACGGTTTTCACATAGAAATTCACTTTGCACAGGTCGTGGAGCAGCGCGGAGATGATGACCGCGTTTTTATCCGCCTTTTCCAAATTTTTGGTGAAGTTTAAAAGGATCCGGTACACCGAAAGGCTATGGATCAAAAGCCCTCCCTCGTAGGCGCCGTGGGTCTTGGTGCTGGCGGGGGCGGTGAAAAAGTCCGTGTCCTTTTCCAGCCAGTTCACCAGGGCCTCGATGTTCTTCCGGCCGGTGGACAGGAGGAGTTCACAGTATTCCGCCTTATACTTGTCGAGCATTTGGGTCCTGATGCTGTTGTCCATTTCATCACCTCAATTTGAAGAGCTCGTCCTGGGAGGGCGCCTCTATGCTCTTCCCTTCCTCGTCCTTGATCCCCTTCTCCGTAAAAATGCCGATCGCATTGGCCTCAATACCCGCCGCTTTCAATGCGGAAAGCACCGTTTCCCCCCGGGCGGCGATGAGCATGCTGCCGCTGGAAATGAGCCGGTAAGGATTGAGCCCAAACTGCCGGCAGACCTTTTGGCATACCTTGTTCACAGGAATGCCCTTGACGTTCAGACTCAGCCCCAGCCCGGCCGCCTCCGCCATCTCATAGGCCGCGCCCAGCACGCCCCCTTCCGTGATGTCGTGCATGGCGATGGCGCCCGCTTCCGAAGCGATTTTCGCCTCTTCCACTACGCTCAGCATGCCTTCCATGCGGGAGAGGAGCGATTTGTCCTCTTCGTCAAGAACAGCGGCGCACTTTTCCGGGTAGTCCGAACAGATCACGAGTGCGCCCTCGATGCCGCACTCCTTTGTGAGGATGAGCTGATCCCCCGGGCGGATGTCCGTATGCTGCAAGATCCGCCGGGTTTTCCCAAGCGCGGTCACGGAAACCACGGGCTTGTTCACTGCGTTTGTCACCTCGGTGTGCCCGCCCACAATATCCATGTTCATTTTTTCGGCTTCGGAGGCAATGTCCTCCATGATGACGGCCAGCTTTTGAAGCGTATGGTCCGGGGGCACCAGTATAGTGACCAGCAGGGCAAAAGGCTCCGCACCCGAAGCGGCGATGTCGTTGGCCGAAATGTGCACGGCCAGCTTGCCCGCCCCCTTGTCCGCGGCGGTAATGGGGTCGGTGGAGATGGTGCAGTAGTCGCCGCCCAGGTTTAAAACCGCGCAGTCCACGCCCACCCCCGAACCCTGTATGACCTCGTTCCGCTTGATTTTGAGCTTCCCGATGAC
>JAXGQH010000011.1:0-43431 GCA_040766545.1 Christensenellaceae bacterium | reverse complement strand
CAGGTTCCAATTCCTTCAGCTTTTTCATAAAGCCTTTGGCTTCGTCGCTTACTTTTTCCGCCTCCGCCAAAACCTCCGAGACCCGGGCTCTGGCGTTTTTATTCAGTTCCAATACATTCAGTTTGCTCAAGCGTCACACCTCCGTGTTATCTGCGCTTATAGTATATAACTCTTTTATGCGTAAAGCAAAGGTTTCCTGCGTGACGCAGGCGGTCATTGCCCCGCCTTTTCCGATTCTTCGCGCCAGCTCCCCCGGGGGATAGGTGAGGAGCAGCTCCTGCCCCGCCCCTTCGCACAGCTTTTTCAGCTTTTTCATGCTGTCAGCGGAGAGGGACGCGTCGGCCAGCACCGCCTTTGCCTTTTTGGCCCGCAGGCACTTTTCCACGGCGGTAAACCCGCTCACGCAGGCCCCCGCCCGCCTTGCCAACCCCAGCAGGGAAAACATCTTATCCTGTGATTTCACGCCTGAGTATCACCCTTTTCAGCTCTTTAAAGACTTCTTCCGTGACTTCGCAATCAAGAGCGCGGGCAAGCGCCCTGCTCTTCCACGCTTTTTCCAGACACTCCACGGAAGGGCAGATATACGCCCCTCTCCCCGGCGCCTTGCCGGTCTGGTCGATGGAAAGCGCGTTTTCTTTGCCGCGCACCACCCGGAGAAGCTCCTTTTTGGGCCTGCCCGTCCGGCAGGCGACGCACATGCGCACCGGTATCTTTTTTGGCATTTATACCTCGTTATTCCGCTTCTTCCGCTTCTTCTGTCTTTTCGTCCAGGGGTTCTTCCTCCGGCTCGACGGCTTCCGCCCCTTCATCCTCCGGCTCTTCTTCGCCTTCGGCGCCCTCTTCCTCTTCCGAATCGGCGTACTCCGCCTCTTCTTCGTCCTCGGCGTCTTCGGCCTCTTCGTCGTCTTCAGCGTATTCGCCTTCGCCGTCTTCGGCGTACTCGTCCTCGTCTATGTAGTCGTCCTCGTCGTCTTCGGCGTAATCTTCTCCCGCGATGTCGAACAAATCGCCCACCACCTGAGACTGGCACTTGATGTCGATTTTAAAGCCCGTGAGTTTGGCCGCCAGGCGGGCGTTCTGCCCTTCCTTGCCGATGGCGAGAGACAGCTGATTGTCGGGCACGATCACTTCCGCCACTTTTTCGTCTTCGTTCACGCGGGACATGAGAACCTGCGCGGTGCGCAGGGCGTTGGCGATAAACTCCGCCGGCTCCTTGCTCCAGGGGATCACGTCGATCCGCTCCCCATTCAGTTCGTCCACCACTTTGCTGATCCGGCCGCCTCTTGCACCCACGCAGGAACCCACCGCGTCCACGTTGGGGTCTTCAGCGTACACGGCGATCTTGCTCCGCCGCCCCGCTTCCCTTGCGATGCTTTTAATGACCACGGTATTCTGGGCGATCTCGGACACTTCCAGCTCGAACAGCCGCTTGATGAGGCCGGGATGGGAGCGGGAGGTGATGATCTGGGGGCCTTTGGTGGTGTCTTTCACTTCCAGCACATATACTTTGATGCGCATGTTGGTGTCGTACCGTTCCCCCGGTATGGTCTCCTTTGCGGGAAGGATGCCTTCGGCTTTTCCCAGCTCCAGGTAGTAGTTCCCCCGCTCCTGACGGAGCACAATGCCCGTCAAAAGCTCGTTTTCCTTTTCGCTGAACTGCTCGTATATAATGCCCCGTTCCGCTTCCCGGATGCGCTGCACCACCACCTGTTTGGCGGTCTGGGCGGCGATCCGGCCAAAGGACGCGGGCGTGACCTCGTTTTCAATGATATCACCCACTTCGTAGGCTTCGTTTATTTTCCTGGCTTCCTCCAGGCTCACTTCAAAGGTGTCGTCAAACACCTCTTCCACCACGCTCCGTTCGGCGAAGACTTTGATCTCCCCCGTCTCTTCGTTGATGGTGACCCGGGCATTCTGAGTGATGCCGAAATTCCGCTTGTAGGCGGAGATGAGCGCAGTCTTGATGGCGTCGAGGAGCACTTCCTTGTCGATGCCTTTTTCTCTTTCCAGCTCCTCAAGAGCCGTCATGAATTCAGAATTCATTGTATAACTCCTTAAAATTCGATATGCGTTCTGATGAGCGCGATTTTTTCCAGGGGCAGTTCCATCCGCCCCAGTTTTTTTTCTTCCAATACCACAAAGTCGGCCTTTTTTTCCAGCAGCAGAGCCACGATTTCCTTCTTCCCCTGCAGCTTTTCGTACAGCCTGACCTCCACTTTTTTGCCGATATTCTTCTCAAAGTCCCTGTCGGATTTGTAGGGCCGGTCGACGCCCGGGGAAGAGACGGAGAGAATGTAGCTCCCCTCCACAGGGTCCAGCCGGTCGATCAGGGGATCAACGGCCGTGCTCACCTTCTCGCAGTCGTCCAGGTTCACGCCCCCCTCTTTGTCGATGTAGAGGATGAGTTCGCTGTCCCGGCCTTTTTTTTTGTCAAACTCCACGTCCACCAGCTCATATCCCAGGCCCGCAATCTGGTCTTTCACCAGTTCGGCCACAAGCTGCTCCACTTTTTTGGACAAATCCGCACCTCCGACTTCCTCTCATAAAATCAAAGAGTGGGGCAACCCCACTCTTCAAGCCAAGAGCATTATTCTTTTGCTATTATACCACGGCAAAAACCGCTTTGCAAGTGGCAATTTGCGTGTTTTCAGCTGAATATCCGGGCGTCTTTGATCATGCCGTCGCCCAGCGCCGTGTCCGTGAGCGCAAACACCCGGCACTGCTGGCGGGGCATGCGCTTGTTGGGGCTCAAATAAAACGTGCGGCCTTCGTGGGCGTTCATCACATGCACGCCCCGGGCGTTGCACTCCTCAATGTATTCCACCGTCTCGGGGGAGACTTCCACCAGGTATTTGTCCGCCGGATTGTCCCGCATAAAGCGCTCCGTTTCCCGCCGCACCCGCATGGCCATGGCCGCGGGGGAGAATATCCGCCCGCTGCCGCCGCAGTCGGGGCAGCCCGTCTGAAGGAGCGTGGACAGGCGAAGGCGCACTTTTTTCCGGGTCATCTCCACCAGCCCGAGCCCCGTGAAACCGATGACGTTGGTCTTGGTCCGGTCTTTTTTAAGGGCCTCCTCCAGCTCCCGGACCACGATGTCTTCGTGCTCGCTGGTATCCATATCGATGAAGTCGATAACCACGATGCCCCCGATGTCCCGGAGCCTTAACTGCTCGGCGATGGCGTGGGCCGCTTCGATGTTGGCGTTTAAAATGGTCTGGCGGAGATCGTCTTCTCCGATGTATTTGCCCGTGTTCACGTCGATCACCGTGAGGGCTTCGGTCTCGTCGATGATGAGGTAAGAGCCGTTGTCCAGCCAGACCTTCCGGTTAAAGGCCTTTTCGATTTTGCTCTCTATGCCGTAATCGTCGAAAATGCACTTGTTCCGGCTCAGCTCCACCCGGTGCACCAGACCGGGGAGCGTGATTTCCACCACCGTCAGAACCTTTTCGTAATACTCCCTGTCGTTGATCACAAACCGGTCCACGTCGGCAGTGAACATATCCCGCACTGTTCGGAACAGCAAAGACTCCTCCGCGTGGATGAGCCGGGGCGCGGACACCAGATCGGCCCGCTTCAGCACCCGCTGCCAAAGGCGCGCCAGAAAGTCCGCTTCGCTTTTCAGCTCTTCTTCCGTGCAGCCCACCGCCGCCGTCCGCACGATCACACCCATGCCCTCCGGCTTGATGCCCGCCATGATGGCCTTCAAGCGCTCCCGCTCGGTCTCGTCTTCGATTTTTCGGGACACGCCCACATGATCCACCGTGGGCATTAAAACCATCATGCGTCCGGGCAGGGTGATATGGGTGGTGACCCGGGCGCCTTTTGTGCCGCCCGGCTGCTTTAACACCTGGATCATGATCTCCTGACCCCGCTTCACCATGTTGGCGATGCTCGTCTCTTTCAGCTCGCCTTCCACGTTCACGGCTTCGCTGTCAAAGTCAAAGTCAGACTTGTCGGCCAGTATGTCCCCGGCGTATAAAAAGGCGTTTTTATCCATGCCGATGTCCACAAAGGCCGCCTGCATGCCCGGGAGCACATTGGCCACCCGGCCTTTATAGATGTTGCCCACCAATCGCTCGCTGCCCCGGAGCTCCACCTGTATTTCCACCAGTTCGCCGTCTTCCAGCAGGGCGACCCGCACTTCGTGCTGATTGACGTCCGAAATAATCTCTCTTTTCATGTTGCGCCTGCTCCCGCTCCCCCCGGAAAAAGGGCTTCCAGAGGCGAGAGCTTCCCTTCCACAAATGTATATAAATCTTTACGAATGATTTCCGTTTCCAATTCCCGTCCCAAAGCCCGTTTGGCTTCTTCCGCCAACAGCAGGGGCGAAAGCGTGGCTTTGGCCGAGTGGGCAAGAAAGAGTTCTATTCCCTCTTGGCAAAATCGGTGGCCTAAAATCAGGCTTCGGATGTCCACTTCTTTTGTTTTTCCCTTCCGCTCTTTCAGGGCGGCGTACCGCTCAAGGCTCAGTATGCCCCTGAGCCAGTCCTGAAACTCCCCTCCGCACTTCAAGAGGTATTCCGCCTGCTCCGTCAAAGCCATGAGCTTGCCCGTTCCCTCGGGGATCTCTCCCATGTAAAGCGCGTCCATACCCTCCGGCATGCTCTTTTTCAATGAGCGGAGGGCTTCGTTCAAATCCATGGGGTCGGTCGTCTGAAATTCAAAATAATCCCCGAGACTTTCCACGCCCACCGCCAGCGGAGAAGCGAAGGAGAGAACCATGTGGGGGTTGAAGCCCCCGGAATACTTGGCGGGCAGCCCCGCCCTTCTCACCGAGCGTATGACGAGCCGCAGCATGTCCAGATGGGAGATGTATTTTGAAAAGCCTGTCCGGCTGTATTTTACGCCGATTCTCATAAATTACAATCACTCCCAAAACGCCCGCAGCCCAGGCAGCCCTCCCGGCAGTCGGGGGTGGCGGACGCTTCTTTTGCCCGCTCCAGCTCTTTTAACAGATACTCCTTGTCCACCAGCGGGTCGATCAGGTCCCAGGGGAGCGTCTCGCCCGGGCCGATGGCCCGGTTGGCGTAAAAAGCGGGGTCGATCCCCTCTTCCATAAACGCTTCCATAAAAGCATCGTATTTAAAATGATCCTGCCAGCTGTCGAACTGGGCGCCCTTTTCAAAGGCCCGGGCCAGCACCCCCGAAAGCCGCCTGTCTCCTTTGGCGAACACCGCCTCCAGAAAACTCAGCCGCACGTCGTGCCAGTTATATTTTACGCCTTTTATGCTGAGCTTTTGCCTCAAATATTCCTGCTTTTTTTTGAGCGTGTCCATGGTGTCCTGGGGATACCACTGGAAAGGCGTGAACGGCTTGGGCACAAAGGACGCGGCGCTCACATTGATCTTCAGGCCGCCCGTCCGCTTTTCTTTCGGCAGTTCATAGAAAGCGGCGCGGATTTTATGCACCACCTCCGCAATGCCGTCCAAATCCTCAAAAGTCTCTTCGGGCAGCCCGATCATGAAGTAGAGCTTCACGGTGGTGGCTCCGCTTTCAAAAGCATATCCCACGCCCCGGAGGATATCTTCCTCCGTCACGTTTTTATTGATCACGTTTCGAAGCCGCTGGGTTCCCGCCTCAGGGGCGAAGGGAAACCCGCTCTTTTTCATATCCTGCATCCGGCTGGCGTACTCCTTTTGAAAGGAGTCCACCCGAAGGGAGGGAAGGGACAGGCTCACCCGCCTGTTTAGAAAAGCGTCAAACAGGGAGCGGGAAAGCTCCTCGATCCCCGAATAGTCTCCCGAGCTTAAAGAGGATAAAGACAGCTCGTCGTACCCCGTGGCGCCCACCGCGGCTTCCGCCTGTTTTAAGAGCGTGTCCACCCGCCTCTCCCGGACGGGCCGGTATAAAAACCCCGCCTGGCAGAAGCGGCAGCCCCGGGTGCAGCCCCGGAAAATCTCCAGCACCACCCGGTCGTGCACAATACTGATGTTTGGCACAATGGGCGCGGGGGGATAGTGCGCTTTGTCAAAATCCCGTATATACCGCTTTTTCACGGGCAGGTTTTCGCCTCTGAAACCTTTAACCGTGCCGTCCGCATGATAGTCCGCCTCCGCCAGGGAAGGGACGTAAATGCCTTCGATACGGGCGGCTTCCCGCAAAAACCCTTTTTTATGAAACCCTTTTTTCTGATGGACGCGGTACAGGTCCAGGAGCTCGTTTAAAACCTCCTCCGCTTCCCCGATCACAAACAGGTCGAAAAAATCCGCCACCGGCTCGGGGTTATACACGCAGGTGCCCCCGGCAATGACAAGGGGATCCGCCTCTTTCCTGTCTTTTGCAAACAGCGCCAGTCCGGCCAGCCTCAACATCAAAAGCACGTTGGTGTAGCACATCTCATAAGAGAGGTTAAAGCCGATGATGTGAAAATGAGCGGCTTCCTCATAGCTTTCAAGAGAATACAGGGGGATGCCCTGCTTTTCCATCTGAGCCTGCATGTCGGGGAAAGGCGCGTAAGCCCGCTCGGCCAGCGTATCCGCCCGGCCGTTTAAAAGGCTGTATAATATGGCGCTTCCCAGGTGAGACATGCCCACTTCGTACACGTCGGGGAAGGCCAGTAAAAACCATATGTCAAAAGGCTTATCCGCTTTTGCGGCTCCCATCTCGCCGCCCGTGTACCTGCCGGGTTTTTCCACACCGGCCAGGGCGCGGTCAAGTTTTTTCAGATCGATCAATGCTTCCTCCGGCTGCCGCCATGGCGTGATTTCTTGTCCAATGAAAAATTATATCATCTTAATCTTTCCCGGTCAATTCCGCCTCCGCCCCCAAATGGCGTTTTTCACCGGCTCTCCGCTCCCTTTCTCAAGGGCGAGTTTTTGTATTTTTCCCTCTCCCAGGCTGCAAATCAGGTCCATGTCCTCGTCAATCACATACACCACATTATATTTTTTGGGATTCATCCGCATAAGCGCCTGACCGGCGCTGCACTGCTGATACGCCGCAAGGGCGTGCACCTCCAGGATTTTTTCTTTCAAAAACGCGCTCCTTTTTTTAACCCTTTGCTCGAGGGACAGGGTTTTTGCCTCAAAGAGCCAGCTCACGGAAGAGAACAACACAAAGCCCATGAGGAGGGGTAAAGAATAGTTGACCAGCCCCTTCACGCAAAGCCAGGTGAACAGGCCGAGAAGCAGAAGAGAGGCGGTGATGCCGCTCAGGCCCGCCGCCTTCACTGCCTTTACAGGCCCAAATCCCCTTACGATGATGGCGTAGAGCATACGCCCCCCATCGAGAGGCAGGACGGGCAGCAGGTTAACCGCCGCGAGACCGGTGGAAAGGAGGTAGGTTTCCTCCCAAAAAGCAGTCCGCTCCATCTGCATGAGCACGGCGGAAAGGGCAAGGCTGGCCACCGGCCCTGCCGCCGCCACTAAAAATTCCTTTTCCGCGCTCACATACAGCATGCCCGACACCTTTGCCTCGCACCCAAAGGGCAGCAGTTCCATCCCCTCCACCCGAAGGGACAGAGCGGCCGCCATTAAAAGGTGCGCCGCTTCGTGCACCAAAAGCGCAAGGAAAAACGCGGCCGTGCCGCCCGCGCCTTTGAACAGGACAAGCAGTAGCAGGGCGGGCAGGAAAAGCACGCTCACCCTGAGCCTGCCCCTTAAAAAGCTAAGACTCAATATGATCGAGGGCGGAATTCAGTTCGGAAGCGTCGAGAGAATCGATATAGCCGATGCCGCTCACCGTCTCCAGGCAGAGTATCTCCCCTTCCAGCGTGCCGATGGAGTCGGAGTTTTTCACCTTGTCTCCCGCCACCACGCCCGGAACCAGCCCGGTGTAGGTGGTGACGGTGCCGTTTTCGTTTTCGATCACCACGCTGTCCTCCGTGGTCTTCACCACCACGCCCGACAGGATGGCGTTCACCTTGGCGGCCTGCTCGCTCTTAATCTTCACGTCTTTTTCCGTGTCCGAGAAAGACTCCACCACTTCCCCCGTAACGGGCAGGCTGTATCCCTCCGTGGCTTGCACCTCTTCTCCGCTCACAAACTTGAGCTTGCCCAGATCCTCGTCGTCGTCGGTGGCGGCGGGCTCATCGGCCGTGGCTTTCACAATGCCGTCGGAAATCCGGTTGGTCACGTCGTAGCCAGGTTGCGGATGCCCCAGATGCCCAGCACGAGTATGGCGCAGACGGCCGTCCGCACCAACAGCTTTTTATAGCTTTCGGGCATTTCCTCCACTTTGTTTTTCAGACCCGCAAGCCGACTTGAAATGCCGCTTTCCTTCGCCTTGATCCTGGGTGTTTCCCACTTGCTCTCATAGATCGGCCTTTTTTCCCCTTGTCACGGAAGTAAAGCTCGAATACTTGTTTTTCTCCATAATTTCCCTCCTAAAACAACAGTCCGGATATGACATTATATTTTAGGATTCGGGCGTTTATACACAGGAAACGTAAAAGGAGGGGTTTTGCGGGCAAGGAGGTTTCTCCGTCCGCCCACCTTCCCAATGATTTAAAAAAAGCTACTATGATGCCTCTTCCTTCTGTGATTTTACCTTCCCATCTGCGAGTTGGCTTTATAAAACTAACGAAAAGTATGGCTTCCCACTTTGAAATGTTCAATTTCCAAGTGAGCATAACAGACCCCCGGAACAATAACTCTGAGGATCTTCCGCCAAGGATCATGTTTATAGTCTAAGCGCAGGTTCTCCCCACTTCCAAAAGACAGATTGATCTTCTCTATTGCTGACCCATACAATCAGCCATATCAATGCCCATACGTCGCCAATGTACCATGATAGCCGAATTTCCTCCTTTTTCAGTTCATTTATAAAAGATTATACATAAGTATGAAAGATCATATCTATGCCTGCCCTCCCCAATCACATAAAAATAGCGCTTTTGCACTATATACGGTATCATAATCCCGCGCTCATACCTGACATTTTCGATCGGATAGGTTTCATTCACTCACATCGATTTTAGACCGGCAGTTTCTGGAGGTGTATAAACGCACATTCCATTGAATATACAAAGATCCGTTATCCGCCAAGATAGGCCTTCATTCGTGACGTCTAACCTTCATCCTTGTACACCGGATAATGGAATTGGTCTGGTACATCTCCTTGGAATGTAGAATACAGCTCTTCAGAGTGGGAGTCATGGAGACTTATGGCGAAGCCGATCTCTCCGTGGGCACATGACACAGAAGTACAAAGACACAGCACATTCCCCAAATTGCATCAATCCTGCATTCCTTTTACAAAAAAACTCCTTCCGATGGCCATATAGTTAGGATCAATTGATCGTAGACCCTGTCTTCCGTCGCCATGCATCCCCGCCACCACGGTCGGCAAAGACTTCGGCCTCTAGATCTCGCAATCCAGTCGATAATAAAAATCTCTTTGTTTTCGGTATAGTTTTCCTTAATGCCTTTACAAAGTACTTTCCTTTCGTCTTTTGTCACTTTTTATTGAGACCTCAGCCTGTTCCTTTCCTGGGAGACCGCCATCGATATGCGCATGTATCATTTGCGGCTCAGGGTTCAATTTATAAGGTCGAAACGCAGGCGACGTCTTCCCCGGGGGCTGGTGTTTGGGAAATGAATCACCTTCCCCTTCTTAATCTTCCCGATGAAACCAATCATACATATTCAAGAACACCGCCGTCATGTCAAATCTGAATCATCCACCTTCGGTGATCCAAAAGATCTCCACATAGGCATCTTCTGTAATATGTATCCTGCCCCCTACGATTATGCCATTGAAGAGCCATATGGCCATGCTCTTAAATTTCGTCCAAATCACTCCAATGCAGTGATATCTATTGTATCTGGAGCCGCGCCCCGTATAGATCAATTCCCTTTTGTCATTGAACACAATCCCACCGCCAATATGCGCGGATTTTCCCCACGTAAGGGAGATGGCGAGTCCCGTCCCTGAATATATAAAATCCGGTATCCCCAATCCGCATATTCAGGCCGGTTTGCATCAAGATCCGTCTATTCGTCCGATTTCCAGTCTGTACCAGGGCGGGTCAAAAATTATTTCCGTGGGAATTCAGTAGAATGCGCGTCTCCGTGGGCGTCTTCCAGGCTGTTATAGGCACACGCTCTCCGTGCTGTTCCACGTGAAGAAACCTAAGTTGAATACTTACAAATTTTCCGCGTTTCATAACCTGCCACGCGTGCCGTATCCTTGCACCATTCGAACTGTTTTTTACAACGGAGTTTCATCTCCTCCGCACTTCTTATCATATCAGAATACCAGAATGTCATTTTCTAGAATCCGTATATTCACTTCAACAACTGTGTCGCCCATGAGTCCGAAAACACGACATACGCTGTCTTCTGCAATATAAACCCACTTTGCAATGTGACCCAATCAGACAGTAGCGCCGTCTTTTCAACAATACTCTGAAAGTCACAGTCCAAGTCCTCTTCCAACCTGAAAATTTTTTTACAGGGACCTTCCCTGCCGCAATACTCCGTTTTTGTTGAATAAATCACACGTTTCGACGCTTTTCGTTTGCTAAAGAGACAGCGCTTATTCTCCAGCTTTAAATATATAAATGGAGGATCAATGCCTTAATACTTCTGGCTGATTTTTCAAAGGTAAGTCAAACCTGTCCGTTTTAGAGTTGTAACAGGATTAAAAACCGGATAGCTTTCCTCCGTAGAAGTCGGTTCAAGACTTGGGTCGGATTCCTCCATAGAAGGAGTTATAGGAGGCGTACCGCTCTCTGAGGGTTGCTCCCTAACAATACATGAAGACAATCCATAAAGAATTGTAACGGCAATCATTATGAATAATACGATTCTTTTCATAGATTTCCTCTTGCCACTCTTGCACAACTCTTCGGCTTCATCCGTCATCCACGCCTTTTATGCAAAGAAAAAGATCGGTTATCTTCTCCTTAGCACTTTCATTACTATATCTTGCCATACGCCGCTTGTATCCTGATACCGAACCGGTTCAAAATAAATTTGCTTTGTAAACGTGCCGTCTGCGTTGGCAATCGTATGCACATACTTTTTCAGCTCCTCCTCCAGCTCTTCCTTGCCAAGCTTCGGTTGAGCCGCCAAAAGCGCTTCATATGCCCCATCGTCTATGGGAATCAGGTATTTTCCGATTATGGTTTCAGGAATTTCCAAAACCTCCGGCTCTATATCCTTTTTGTCTTCTGCCGGATCCGGTTTTTCGGTTGTTTCTATGGGTTGCTCACTGGGCAAGACTGCTTTGGAAGGCTCTTCTGAGGGCGATTCACTCTCTTCCGTCTCCGTAGAAGCGCTCGGGCTGGGTGCACTTGCCGCTTCACTGCCTGAGGCGCGATGCTCACGCCTCTCACCGGCTTTGGCAAGATCGCCTGGCACAGCGTAAATACAAAACACAAGACCACCATCAGACAGACCCGCGAAAAGATCCTTCTCTTACCCATGGGTTTTCTCCTCAGACTATTATATTTTTAGGTGCTTATAGCAGGTAAAGGATATGGAAATATCTAAAATATTGGAAATATCATGTAATCGGATTAATTAATTTCAGTATACGCGAATACATTCATTTTATCAATCCATTTTTTGTATTTAATAAGAAGCTATATCAAAGAGAACGTTCAATGATAGGAATCCAAACAAAGGCAAGGGAATTCTGGTATATTGCCTTTTTCCTTATCGGATCAGCTACATCACATTTACTACCGATTATTTCCCGGGTGCTTTGACCTTTTTCACTTTTTTTCGCTTTTATTTGATTCTGTGCTCGACTGCAGTTTTGATTTTGCCCAAATCAGTGCGAATATAGATACGCCGCACTTTCCTCGACCCATTTTAATGATGCCGATCAATATAAAAAAGCGGCGCGGAAATCCCGCGCCGCAGAGCGTTTTCTTTGACGTTACGCCGCCGGCTCGTCCACCTCTCCCGTCTCGCCGTTATCCGCCTTTTCCTTCTGGTCGAAGTAATACTTGATGATGGTTTTGGCTGTACCGAAGGCTTTGGAGTGGCTGAAACCGTTGGGAAGGAAGATGACCACGGCAATTTCCGGGTCGTTCTTCGGAGCCACGAGGCAGAGCCAGACGTTGTCTTCTATGTCGATGTTGGAAATGGGGGCCGTGCCCGTCTTGCCCGCCAGGATGCTCTTGTATTCAAAATCCTTGAAGGCCGAGCCTGCCGTGCCCCCGTCTTCCAGGGAAACCACCTGCTCCATGCCTTCCATGATGGCGTCGATGTACTCCTCCGGAAGCTCCAGATCCCGCACCAGCGTAGGCTCTATGTCTTTCACCAGCGTGCCGCCGCTGTCCACGATCTTGTCCACGATGTGGGCGTCGTACACTTTGCCCCCGTTGGCCACGGCGCAAAGATACCGGGCCACCGCAATGGGCGTGAGCTGCGTGGGCGTGGCGCCGATGCCCTGAGTCACCGTATAGGTGTCCGTCCAGATGAGTTCCCGAATGGTGTCCATGATGACCGTGGTCCAGCCCCGGGACCGGGCCACGTTTTCGGGAATGTCCAGCTCCTGGCTCAGGATCGCCCGGATGTCCGGACCGATGTCAAAGCTCCCCAGCCCGGCCAGCTTCACCAGCTTTAGGGCCGCCTGGGAGAGCTTGGCATCGGAATACTCCACACCCCTTGTCACGCCGAAGTTTTTGAGGTCATACTTCAGTTTTTCATAGACCAGTATGGGCTTATAGGTCTTCTGCTGGTCGATGCCTTTGCTGCTGTCATACAGCACCGCCTGCCCGCCGATCCAGCCCACCGCCTCGTTTGTGAGCTCCACATTCGTCCTGGAAATAAGCCCCAGATTGCCCGCCCATTCGGTCAGGAGCGTGATACCCAGCCTGTCGGCCACTTCGTAAAAAAAGTAGTTGCAGCTGTTTTTCAAAGCCATAATCACGTTCTGCGTACCGTGCCTACTGAAATTGGGGGTGATCCAGCACTTGGGGGCCACGCCGCCGTCGCTCGTAATATACTTGTCGTAAGGCCCCTGGTCGGTGATGGTGGAGTGCACGGTGATCTTCCCCTCCATGAGGCCGGCGATGGCCGTGGCCATCTTGAAGATGGAGCCGGGGGTGGCGGTGGAAGAAATGGCGTTATTGAAGAGAGGGGAGCCGGGCGTGTCTAAAAGCGCCTGGTAGTCCTCTTCGGAAATGCCGCCCGTAAACAGGTTCAGGTCGTAGGAAGGGTAGCTGGCCAGAGTCAGCAGGTTGCCCGTCTTCACTTCCATGACGACGGCTGCCCCCGCCTGCGAATAGCTGATGGTCTTTTTGCCCCGCATGTCCAGAAGCTCGTCGTAATCGTCCCTGTCCGCCTGATACATGGCCACCTGCTCTACCTGTATCTTCTTCACGTTTTCTTCCAGCGCTTCCTCGGCCACTGCCTGCAGGCTCATGTCGATGGTGAGCACCACGCTGTCCCCCTGCCTCGGTTCGGAGAGAAGCACTTCGGAGAAGATGCTGCCCTTCTGGCTGAGCGCCACCAGCTTGCTCCCCCGCTTGGAGCTGGTAGCCCCCGAAAGGTACGCTTCCATGGTGGCTTCGATGCCCGATTTTCCCACCAGGTCGTTTTCCGTGTAGCCCTCCGCACCTCTTTCAGTGATTTCTTTGCTGTCCACCATTTTTCCGAGATACCCCACGATGTGGGCCGCCGAAGCGTTCTTGGGGTATTCCCGGGTGTAGCCGATGGCCACGCTCACGCCCAAAAGCTCGTTGAACCTGGTCTCCAGCTCGGATACCGTCTCCAACTCACGTTTTTGGATATGGTGACGGCCATATAAGGCTTGTAGGCCACTTCCTGCACGTCTTCCCAGGCTGGAGAGGAGCTTATAGGCCAGCTCTCGTAATCCGCCTCGTCGGGTATGCCGGTATTTGTTCCGAAGCTCGTAATACATATCTTGCGAGCGTCATGTCTTCTCGCCTGCATGTTGTCGCACCAGGAGGAGAGCCTCTTTTCCCGGGTAGCTTCGTCAATGTCGGAGAAAAAATTGAATACATTTCCCTCCTCGTCTTTCTTCACCATGCAGGAAGGTTTCAGCACGTCCCCGTTTTTTCGATGATTTCAATGGTCTTGATGAGCACCTGGGTGTAATGAGCCCGGTCGCTGGAGGCGTTGTTGGCCTGGTCACGGTAAAACTGCACGTCGTAGCTCAGCACGTCGTAGGCCAGCAAAACGCCCTTGGAGTCGTAGATGGAACCCCTGGCGCCGGGGGTCGTGACCGTCACCATGTTCACGTTCCCTTTGCCGGAGGAATAAAGCTCTCCTCGAGGGCCACCAGATTATGTAAGTGGAAATGAAAGGGAGCGCCCCAAGGGGTCACCAGCAGGATCAGGCCGTATAACAGGTATTTGATTTTCATCCGTTCAAACATCCTCTTGCCCCCGTTTAAAGCAGCGTATTCTTCTGTTCGGCTTTATACCCCGCCGGCCACATGAAGTTGTTCTTGTACAGCTTTTCCATGAGGAGAAAGGCCAGCAGCGTGCACAGGCCCGCAATGGGTATGCCGGGCAGCGTGGAGGAGAGATACCGCCCCGCAATGTCCACCGGGTAATCGATGAGCCAGCAGAAGAGAAGGCCGATGATGTCCCGCACCAGCCAGGCCAGCATACCCACCGCCGCCGTTCCCATAAGCCCCGCTTCCCTGCTCCATATAAACCGGTAGGCCAAAACCCCTATGATGAGGTAAGGAAGCGTGTAAAAGCCAAAGGCCCGGGAAAAAAATATATCCATCATAAGCCCCGAGGCGGACAGATAGAACACGGGGGTCAGCGTCTTTTCGAGAAAGACCATGCTCAGCATAAAAGCCAGGCACAGATCGGGCTGCACGCCCAGGATGGGCGCTCTTGGGAACACGGCGCAGGAAAAAATCGCGGAGATCAGCGTCGCCAGGAGAAATACCGCGTACCGCACGCTAATCCACCTCCTCGAAGAGGTATTTCACGACCACCACTTCTTCCAGATGGTCGAAGTCCACCGGGCTTTTCACCGCCACCACTTTTTCCTTGGCGGTGTTGGTGCTCACCTCGCTCACCACGCCCACCTCGATGCCCTTGGGGTAAATGCCCCCCAGCCCCGATGTGATCACCTTGTCTCCGGGCAGCACGTCCGCTTCGTCCGCCATATAATAGATTTTAAGCACGCCCGCGGCCGAATCGTATTTCAGCACGCCGTTGTCCCGGGTGCGCTCGATCATCACGGCCACGCCGCTGTCTTCGTGGACGATGGAGATGACTCGGCTGTAACTCCCCGCCGTATAGACCATCCGGCCCACCAGCCCGTCGGCGCTGTACACGATCATGCCGGTTGCAAGCCCGTCGTCGCTCCCGGCGTTGATGGTGAACTCGTCAAACCAGGCGCCGGGGGCTTTTCCGATGACGCTGGCCGTGAGGGATTCGTGCTCCCCGATCTTATCGATGAAGTTCAATATCTCCTTCAAGCGCTCGTTTTGATTGTAAATGTTATAATAGTCCTGCAGCTGGCTTTCCAATTCGGCCACCCGCTCTTTTAACTTTTTGTTCTCCTCGGACAGCTCGGCGAGGGCGGCCCGCTTTTCAAAGAGGGAACCGATCCCTTCCGTGATGTTATAGAAAAGCTCCTGCACCGGCTCGATCAGCCTGGCCGCCAGGCTCACCGGGCCCTTCTCGGAATCGGTGTTGGCGGTGGTGAGCATCAGCACAAACAAAACGACGATGAGCGTCATGCATATAATCAAAGGACGATTCTTCCAAAAGTTCATCTTGAAAACTCCAGGTTTCCCAAAACTAAAGGGGCGTATGCTGTTCCGGCCCCTCTTTTAGCGTAAGGCCATTATATCACACGCCCCGGCATAATTGCACATATTCCGTGTCCGCCCGGTTATTTTTACAAATATTTAAATATCTTTCACAGATATTCCACCAGCAAAGACGCCCCCCGCGCCCCGCCGTAGAGCGCATCCTCCACCCGTTCGGCCCGAAGCCCCGTGCACTCGGACAGCTTTTCCCGAAGTCCGGGCAAAAAGGAGCCGCCTCCGAACAGGTATATGCCCTCTTCGGCAATATCCGAAAGAAGATCGGGGGAGACGCTTCTCATCACCTCCGCCGCCGCCTCGCAGGCCCTTTCCCGGGCCTTTTCAAAGAGCGCGTCCAGCTCCCCGGAAGAAGGCTCAAAGTATTGAAGCGCGCAGCTTTGCTCCTCTATGCCGGGCACCCTCTGCTGCCGCCCCAGCTTCAGGCTTCGGCCAGAGCCAGCCCGATCCGCACGCCCCTTGTTTTAAGGAATACCCGGCGATCTCCGGTCGAGAGCCGCCCCGAAGGGGAAATCGAGTGCCGCCGCGCCCGTGAGCGTCACGGCCGCGGCGCTCCCCGTTTTGCCCGCGTCGATCAAAAGCCTGCCCCGGGGTTCAAAAACGTCTTTGCTCGCAGTACAGCGCGGCCAGGGTGGCAGACAGAACATGCATCTGGAACGCCTGCGCTGCCAGGGAAAGAGCTGCCTTCTCCTCTGTGAAACGCCGCAGGGCACGCAGACGACGGCGCTTTTATATGTAAAAATCCCGCTCCTTGGGAGCGCCTTTTCATAAGCCCCCGGAGGAGCCGCCGACGCCGCCCCCGCGTTTAACACTTTCCTTTGCTCACCGGCCAGAAGCACCGGTATTCCCCGCGTTCGGGTCAGCATGCGCCAGGCTTCCAGTCCCGTACCGAGGGGCTCCTCCCCCGTCTTTTCCGTAGATCACCAGGCTCCTCGGCTCGGAGAGCAGCACCTCCGTCCCGCGCCACTCACCCTCGTCTTTGCGCCCCCCCATGTCGATGCCGATTCTTACCCCAAAGCATTTTCAAGGCCGTGTCCCCCTGCATGTGTCCTGCATAAATATATGCATACACAAAGGGACGGATTACCTTAAAATGCTCCAAATTCCTTTAGCATCAGCCATAATCTGTGAACGGGCAGTCCCATCACATTAAAAACAGCCTTTTATCCCTTTAATATACCTGGCGCCGTAGCCCTGGGCCCCGTAAGCGCCCGCCTTGTCCCGATATTCCCCAAGCGCCAGATAGTCCCCGATGTCCTCTTCCGTCATGGGCGCAAACTCCACGCTGCTTTCCTCAAAGCCCAACAGCTCTTTTCCCGCGGAGGGTTCGTACAGCGCCACGCCTGTGTAGACCTGATGGGTCCTTCCCGAAAGCAGGCGGAGCATGCGCCGAGCGTCTTCCTCGTCCCGCGGCTTTCCCAGCTCCAGACCCTCGTGATACACGATGGTGTCCGCGCCGATCACGATGCCCTCCCCGGAAAACGCCGCGCCCCGGGCTTTTCGGAGGGCCAGCGCCATGGTCATATCTGCCGGGTCGGCCTCGTCGATGTCCTCGTCCACCGGACTGTCTATGATTTCAAAATCCCGGGTGATAAACTTCAAAAGCTCCCTTCGCCGGGGAGACTTGGAAGCGAGATAAAGTTTTTTCATTTTCTTTCACCTTCCTCCGGTCTATTTTAGGCGATGGGAAAAGGCTTGTAAAGCTATTCCTTTCTTTTGATCAGCCGATAGCCTTTATAGAGGCCCAAAAGGATGAGAAAGCCCCCGAACAGCTTTTTCAAAAGCTCGTTTTCCAAAAGCCCCGCCAGATACGCTCCCGCCGCCGCCCCTATGAGCCCGCAGAGCGCCAGTATGAGGGCGGTTTTAAACTCGACCTGCTTATTTTTAATATGAAAAAACAGGGCAAACCCCGCCATGGGCAGAAAGCAGAGAAGGTTTAAAGCCTGCGCCTCCTGCTGGGGAAAACCAAAAAAAAGCGTGAGCACGGGGATGAGGATGATGCCCCCGCCCATGCCCATGCCGCCGATGATGCCGAACAGCGCCCCCAGAATACCGTACCACACCATACTACAATACCATCCTGACGCCCGACGCGATGATGAGCAGGCAAAAGATGATCTCCACCCACCTGCCGCTCAGCTTTTTTAAGAGCACCGCCCCTAAAAATCCCCCCGCCGCGCCCCCCACCAGCAGCATCCACGCACCGTTTGAAAGGTCCACATGGCCGTTTAAATAGTAAATAACGCCGCTCATGACCGAGAGGGGAAGGATGATCAGGATGGACGACGCGTGGGCTTTTTTCTGATCGATGCCCATGTTCGTCATGAGGGAAACGGCAATGATGCCTCCGCCCGAGCCGAAAAACCCGTTCACCAGGCCGATCACCGTGCCCGCGGCGGCATTTTTTAAAAATTGCTTCTTTTTCATGGTCATAGTATGCGCCGCTTGGGGAATTTTGTTTACGAAATCGCCGGATTTTATTATAATGGATTTTAATAGAAATTCTTTTGGGGGAAACGCGCCATGCTTCAGTTCATATCCGTCGGAACAGTTTATTTTCTTGCCCAAGTGCTCCTCTCCTTTGCTTTTTGCTTTTTTGGGTATAGGCACATTCGGACGCTCCTGTCGGCATACGGCTTCATCGCCGGTTTCATCGCCGCCTACACGCTCCTCATGATGAAAACCTCCCTGGAAAGCTGGGCGGTGCTGCTTCTTGGGGTGTTTGGCGGCGCCATCGTGGCCGGCGTCTCCTATTTTCTCTATCGCACGGCCATGTTCCTCGCGGGGTCGGGTCTTGGCATACTGGCGGGGTTTGTGCTCTGCTCCTTAATGGGCGTCAAGCCGCTCGATACCCTTGGCCTTGTGATCATCGGCGCGCTGGCGGTGGCGGCGGGACTTTTGTCTATCGGCTATAAAAAGGTCATCCTCATCGCGTCCACGGCCTTTGGGGGCGCCACGCTTTTATGCCTCCACGCCGGGTATATCATCTATATGGCGGGCAGCAAAGGCCTGTCCGGCATCGCTTCCCGGCTCTTCCCCGACTTGTTTCACGACATGGCCGCCTTTTTTACCGCGTATCGGTTCTATGTCTTTGCCGCCATCATCGTGTTCACGGCGGCGGGCCTGCTGGTGCAAATTAAAAAGCCCGAAAAAAATTATTAAAAATATTTTTTTAGGGTGTATAAAAAGATTTTCGGCGGCAATACTATGAGTGAAACATCTTGCACCGAGCGGTGCGATGAATCAAGTTTCCCGTTTCATTTTTCCTCTATAAGGGAGAACCCGGCAGCAATGCCGGGTTCTCTTTTTATGTTCGGTTTTTAGCGATACGGCGGATATTCCGGTTTTCTCCTCTTTGACGGGGTCTTTCACTCCCGGGAAAACCGGATAAGCGCTTCCATTCTCGCGGAAAGATAAAAGGGCAGTATAAGAACCCTGTCCGGTTTAAACTCCATCATCTCCGATTACCTGTGCCGGCAGAAACCCGGCAGCGGAACGCCCTGTAAAATACTTTCCCGTCAGTCAAAATCCCTGCCAAGGCTCATGGAGCCTGACGCATTTTCCCCCTCAGTGCTGCACCCGCGCAATGAGCTGCATGCCCGGGTAGATGTCCCCGGCGAGCTTGTTTAGCCGGATCAGCTCGGCTTCGTCCATGCCGATCTCCGCTTCCACGTCGAACAGTTCCTGCCCGGCTTTGACGGTATAGATATAATAGCCCTCTTTGGGGCGGGGAATCAGAAGCTCCAGTCCCGGCTTGATCTCTTCCGGGCGGCAGAGCTCGTTTTTTTCCAGCAGCCGGAGCATGGACGTGCCGTATCGCCGGGCAATGGAAAAGACCGTGTCTCCCTCCTCCACGGTGTAGCGGATATAGTGGAACACTTCGTCTTCCTCTTCCGCCATATAATCGCAAAAGCCGTAAGGGGGGATAAGCACGTGCCGCCCGGGCCGCAGGGGTTCTTCCGCCTTCTCCATGTTTGCCCGTATGATCATGCAGATGGGGATTTTATATATGCGGGACAGATCCTCCAGCGTCTCTTTTTCTTTTAAAACGTGTATGAGCATAGTTCCCTCCACTATCATGTATTCAAAGGAGAGGGAAAATATTTCAAAAACCGTTTTTGAGGGCGGCAAAAAATTATTTGCCTATTCTGTTGACAAACCTCATAAGATAAGATAAGATAATTTGTGCACGCAATAAACGTCGCGGGGTAGAGCAGTCTGGTAGCTCGTCGGGCTCATAACCCGGAGGTCGTTGGTTCAAATCCTTCCCCCGCAACCCTTTAAAAAAGCCTTTTTCCAAAGGCTTTTTTTATTTGACCCTATGGCGGAGGGGCTTTGAAATCGGCAGGCCGTCATGCGTCGCTCCGCAGCACGGGCATTGATACTTTTCCGCTCTGTTCAATTCAGTTCTCCTGCCCGGCCTTCTTCCGGTCTTTTTGGAATTCCATTTGCTTTTAGCTTATCATCATATGGCTCTCAAAAAAACCGCTCGCGCTATAATCGTTTGCGCTTTTCTTCCGCCTCTCAAGCGTCTCTTTTCAGCGTCACCACCACCAGCTCGGGCGGATTGTTGACCCGCGGAATCCTCACCGTGTTTCCAATGCCGCGGCTGATCACCGCAGTGGTCGCCTCATCCAATTGGTACATGCCTTCATTGTATTTTGAAAAGTATTCCCCCTGGGGCGTCATGATGCCGCCTAACAAAGGCAGGCGTATCTGGCCGCCGTGGTTATGGCCGCTTAGTATGAGCTCAAATCCTAAGCCGTCGAACAGATCCAGCATATTCGCCCGGTGGAACAGCAAAATGTCATAGCCGTCCGTCGCCTGCACCTCCGCCAGATATTCAGTCACCACCCTCTTGCTCTCTTCCGCATCGAACGTGTCCGGATCGGTGATCCCCATGAGATGAATCGTATCCCCGTCTTTTTCGATCACGGTCGCGGCATTTTCAAGATGAACGGCGCCCGCTTCCTCAAGCAACTGCCGGTTCTGTTCAAAATCCGGATTCCAAGGTCATGATTTCCACTCACTGCATATACCGGCGCTATTTCCGCCAGTTCCCGAACCAGATTAAAGGCAAATGCAAGGGTTACTTCTGAAGGGTTATGGTATAGATTGTCCCCCGTGAATACGATGATATCGGGCCGGATCTCTTGCGCGCGTCTTAAAATGTCTTTGTTCGTGCTGTTTTGCAGGTCTGAAACCTGCGGTATTTTAAAACCGTCAAACGCCGGGGGCAAATTGCTGCTGTAAACCGTATAATACGTGACTGTGAGAGGAAGAAGCATACTGAGAATGGTTAGCAAAAGCAGCAAAAGAAACAGGGTGGCAATGCTCCATCGCAGTTTATGGCTCCTGATGGACTGGGCCAGGCTCATCGTTTGTTTATCCCTTTCATACGTATTTTCCCAGTTCTGTTACATGGCGGGCTTTGATTTTTGGATCTGTGTCTATGATAGCATCTTTCCGGTCATGTGTCTTCAGCTTATTTGCCGTGTGCCTTTGCATCACTGCGGAGTTTCTACGCTCTGGCTGTCTGAACAATGCTTAGGTTGCTTCCGTTAACCAAACCTTTCCATCGCAAGACGCACATTTTCTCTGTCCCCAAAGGCTGTAAGCCTGAAGAATCCCTCGCCTCTTGAACCAAACCCGCTCACGGCGTACCGACGATCTGAGCCGTCGACAGCAAATGATCAAAATAGTTCCACGAAGACATGCCGCTTGGACATTGCATCCAAATATATGGAGAGTTCTTTCCTCCAACATACCAAATTCCAGAGCATCAAGCCCTTTGTGCAATGAGCCGTGCGTTTTCCATATAGTAATCGATGCTTTCGCGTATTTGTGATAACCCAATATCGGTAAAAACAGCTTCCGCGCCCCGCTGTACAATATAGGGCACTCCATTAAATTTTGTGGTCTGACGACGGAGCCAGAGCTTGTTTAAGGACGCCCCCTCAAAAGAAAGCCCATGGGGAACAATGGTATAGCCACACCTCGTCCCGGTGAACCCGGCAGTTTTTGATAAGGAACAAAACTCAATCGCACACTTTTTTGCGTTTTCGACCTGATAGATGCTTGTGGGCAAAGCTTCATCCCGAACAAAGGTCTCGTAGGCGCTGTCGAAAAGGATAAGCGCGTCATTTTCCAATGCGTAATCAACCCATTCTTTCAGCTGGTCTTTGGTATAAACCGCTCCGGTGGGATTGTTCGGGGAACACAGATAAATGATGTCCGCGTGTACTTCAGGGTCGGGCATGGGCAAAAAGTCGTTTTCAATCGTCCCACTCATGTAAAGTATCTTCCGGCCCGCCATGACATTGGTATCTACATAAACGGGGTAGACCGGGTCGGGAACCAATACGACATTCTCGGCAGAGAAGATATCCAGAATATTCCCGAGATCGCTCTTGGCTCCGTCGCTGATAAACACTTCGCCGGCCTGGAGCTCCACGCCCTTTTTCATATAGTAACCGCAGACGGCGGAGCGCAAAAACCCATATCCCTGCTCCTCCCCATAGCCGCGAAACGTCTCGGCGGCGCCCATTTCCAAAACGGCTTTTTGCATGGCGTCGATTACTGCTGGCGCAAGAGGCAGCGTGACATCGCCGATCCCTAAACGGATAATTTGCCGCCTGGGATTGGCCGCCTGATATTCCCCGATTTTCTTTGCTATGATTGAAAACAGATAACTGTCTTGCAGCTTGAGATAGTTTTGATTGATTCTCATAAAAATAACTCCTTCCGTATCCTATGGTATTTTTCTGTCCTTGAAACACAACTGGACGCGACTTGCCACGCTGCTCTCATCACTTAAACCTCCTTTTGTTCCAGGGCAGCCCGAACCAAGCCCACGAACAGGGGGTGTGGCCGGTTTGGTCGGCTCTTAAATTCCGGATGGAACTGAACGCCCACAAAAAACGGGTGTTCCGGCAATTCCACCGCTTCCACCAGCCGTCCGTCCGGCGACATGCCGCATAGGACAAGCCCTTTTTCGCCCAGCGGCTCCTGTAACCGTTGCTGAATTCAAAACGATGGCGGTGGCGCTCGCTGATCTGCTCCGTCTCATATAATTTATGTAAGAGCGTCTGGGGGACAACGCAGCACGCATACGCGCCTAACCGCATGGTGCCGCCTTTTTGCGTGACATCCTCCTGATCCGGCATGAGATCGATCACAAGATGTTTTGCGTTCTCATCGAATTCACGGGAATTTGCGTCCGGGAGTCCGCAAACATGCCGGGCAAACTCAATCACCGCGATCTGCATGCCGAGGCATATGCCAAGATAGGGAATATTGTTCTCCCGGGCGTACCGGCAGGCGGAAATTTTACCTTCGATCCCTCTGCTTCCGAATCCTCCGGGCACAATCATCCCCCGGATGCCGCCGAAGATTTGATGCGCGTTTTCATCGGTTACGTCTTCACTGTCCACCCAGCGAATATCCACCCTGGCGCCGGTTTCAAACCCGGCATGATTGAGGCTTTCTATAATTGAAAGGTACGCGTCGTGCAGGCGGACATATTTTCCCACGATCGCAATCGTAACGCCTGTCTTTTCGGAACGCATCTTTGCGCTCATTTGCCTCCATTCGTCCAGATCAGGCACCGGGGCGTCCAGCCCAAGCTCACGGCAGACGACCTGATCCAATCCGTTTTCGTGCAGCATAAGAGGTGCTTCATATAGGAACGGAACCGTGAGATTCTCGATGACGCAATCGGGCTTTACATTGCAGAATAAGGAGATTTTCGCCTTGATGTCTTCGCTGATCGGCTCATCCGCACGGGCGATGATGAGATCGGGTGAAATACCCATGGAGCGCAGTTCCTTAACGGAATGCTGGGTCGGCTTTGACTTATGCTCGCCCGAACCTTTTAAATACGGAACCAGGGTCACATGAATAAACAAACATGCGCCCGGACCTTTTTCAAGTGCAATCTGCCGGATGGCCTCCAAAAACGGCTGGCTCTCAATGTCGCCGGTTGTGCCGCCAATTTCAGTGAGCAATATGTCGGTTTTATCATCCGCGCCCGCGTAAATAAAGGATTTGATTTCTTCCGTGATATGAGGAATGACCTGCACTGTTTCGCCCAAATACCCTCCCGTTCGCTCCCGGTTGAGCACGCTCCAGTATACTTTTCCCGAGGTCAGATTGGAGAACTTGGTCAGATTTTCATCGATAAATCGCTCGTAGTGACCGAGATCCAGATCGGTCTCCGCGCCGTCATCGGTGACAAAGACCTCGCCATGCTGGAAAGGACTCATGGTGCCGGGGTCGATATTCATATAGGGGTCGAGCTTCTGCGCCGCCACTTTCAATCCCCGCTGTTTCAGCAGCCGGCCTAAGGAAGCCGCGGTAATTCCTTTACCCAGCCCGGAAACAACGCCGCCCGTAATAAAAATATATTTTGTCATGCGTGATCACTCCCTGCCGCAATGCCGGCGCCTTTCTGCTCACGGCGGCGCGGCGTCAAAAAATCGTTGCCAAGCATACCGTATCCTTCCCACTTCTTATCAACCCTCATAGGTCTTCAATATCCCTTCCGCAACCATGCGCTTTGTCAGCCGCATATCCATGGCCTGCTTTTCAATATACCGGTGCGCTTCCTGTTCACTCATTTTCATGTAAAAAATCAGGATACACTTGGCACGGTCAATTATTCGGATATCTTCTATCTTTTTCGTCAGCTTGCTGTTTTCCGTATACAGCCGGCGCAACCGGTTCTGCGCCGCTTTTGCAACTTTTAGGACCGACCAAAAGAGCGTTTGATTGATTGGTTTCGCGACTGTAAGCACTCCCTCATTTTCACAAACAGAGGACACCTCCTCATAATGCTCGCTTTTGACAATCAAAATAACTTGGCCAACGCCTTTCATCCCAATCTGGCGCGCCAAGCTCTCCCCAGATTCATCTTGCAGCGGCGCGTTGATGACTACAAGGTCAAAATCCCGCTCCAAAAGCAGGCGGCGCGCTTCGCCGCAGGAAGGCAGTGTGATGATCTGGTCATAGAAAGACGCATAAAGCATTTCGGTCAAAAAGGCTGTGCTTTTTTCCGTTCTCGAAATAATCAGAGCGCTTTCCAATCGTCATCACCGCCTTTCCGTGCAAATGAATCTATATCAACTCAAAATATCGCTCCATATAAAATCCCGCTTTGTTTTGGGCGGCATGATATGCATGGACTTCCTGTTCCTTTGCCGCAAGATATTTTTCAAACAGCGTCTCACCCAGGACGCCCTTCACAAAAGAGCTGGTTTTCGCAAGCCCCACCGCTTTCTCCATGCTCTCCGGCAAGACGGCAAGCGTGCCTGTGATGTCCTCGGAGGCCGAATATAAATCTGCGTCAACCGCCGGGGGCAGTTTCGTACCATTCTCAATCCCGTCCAGGCCCGCCGCGAGGATCAGCGCAAACGCAAGGTAAGGATTCATGGACGGATCGGGAGACCGGAGCTCCATTCGGACCTTTTCACCGGTTGCCGCGGGGATTCTCACCAGCTGCGAACGGTTTTGATGTGACCATGAAACATATCTGGGCGCTTCGAATTGCCCAAGCCGTTCATAGGAGTTGGCGAGGGGATTCAGAAACAGCGTCATCTCCGGCGTTTTCTCAAGAATCCCGGCAATAAAGCTTTCAGAAATGGCGGAATGCTCATTGGGGTAATTCTTGAAGATATTCACCCCGTTCTGGCTGAGGGATAGATTCACATGCAGCCCGCTGCCGGCAGCCTTCGTGATTGGTTTGGGCATAAACGAAGCAAACAGGCCGCCCCGCGCAGCAATCGCCTTTACGACAGACTTGAAGGTCAGCAGGTTGTCCGCGCAGGAAAGCGCGTCGCTGAATTTAAAGTCAATTTCATTCTGCCCCGGCCCCTGCTCATGATGGGACGCTTCGGGCTGAATCCCCATTTCTTCCAGGCACAGGCAGATTTCGCGGCGGATATTTTCACCTTTATCAAGCGGCGCGATATCAAGATAGCCGCCCCTGTCCAGCGGCGTTGTGATCGGATCGCCATTCTCATCCGTTTTGAAGAGATAAAACTCGCATTCCGCTCCGATTTTACATACATACCCCATCTGTTCGCAGCGCGCAACCGTTCGTTTCAATATATATCTGCTGTCATGGGGAAAAACCGAGCCGTCCGGATTCTTTATGTCGCAATAGAATCGGACAACACGTCCGGGGCCGGGCCGCCAGGGCAGCACAGTCAACGTGGACGGCTGGGGAAAGAGCAGCAAATCCGATTTTCTTACGTCGCCAAATCCCCGTACCGCGCGTGCGTCAAACAAAACCCCTTCTTCAAAGGTCCTTGGCAGTTCATCCGGCATAATCGAAATATTTTTATGTGTCCCAAACAGGTCACAAAAAGCAAGCCGGATAAATTGCACGTCGTTTTCTTTTACAAATTCCAAGACTTCATGAACAGTCCCATTCATATGAAACGCCTCCTGTTTCTAATACTTTTTGTTAAATTGCAATGCCGTATAAAGTTTCACCCGCTAATTCACAGTATATAACTGTTTATATGGATTTTTCGCGTTGGGCGTGAGTATATAGAACCGATCATTTGCAAGCGCCTCCGCATCTATACCGAAATACCTTGCAAAATCAGAAATATAAGGCGCAATCTCCCGCAAATGATCACCGGACGCGATTTCCGCCGTAACTTGCGGGGGAAGCCCGGTCAGATTTTTATCCGTTCTGATAAAGATTTTCCCGCCGTGCATGCCCGTTCCGGTGAAATTCCCCACGGGCACATTCTCACAGCCGATGCCCAGAACCACAATCAGGCCTCCGGCAAGATATTCGCCAAGAAAGCTTCCCGCCTTGCCGCCAACAACGATAACGGGTTTTTTGTCCCGGTACTCCTTCATATGAATCCCCGTGCGATAGCCGGCATTTCCCCGCACATAGATGCATCCGCCGCGCATCGCATAGCCAAGCGCATCTCCCGCATTGCCATGAATGATCACTTTCCCGTCGTTCATGGTATCTCCCACAGCATCCTGCGCATTTCCATGCACATGGATTTCGCCGCCATCGAGATAGGCGCCCAGCGCATTGCCGGGCGTTCCGTGGATCGTAATTTTTCTGCCCTTCAGCCCGCTGCCGATAAATCGCTGCCCATAGCAGTCGCTGATGCAAACATCTTCTGTGGATCCTCTGACTTTTTGATTCAGCTCTCTGAAATCAAGATGCCGCGCCGATATATTCATTGTGCCTCCCCCAATCTGACGGCTCTTTCCCCTTTGGTAAAAGCCATCAGTCCCGGTCTTTCACAGATTAACTCAAAATCTATTTCATCAAGAGGGGTCCGCTCTCTCACCAGGCTTGTATAAATACCCGCTTTTTCCACATCGCCGATCAAAATGTAGCCGTTCAGCCTGTTGTCACTGAAAAACAACCTCTTATAACGCCCTTCTCCGGTTTGCAGGTATTCGCTGCCTGTATCGTTGCCCGCGGTCATGATATGCAATCCAAAAAAGCTGATCGCGTTCATCGGAATGGCGGAGTCAAAGATTTTTTCTCCACCCGCCATATTGGTTCCCGCACACTCTCCCTGCATATACGCATTTGGGAGAAGAGCCATGATCTTACTCTGTCCGCTGGAAGCGTCCAGCGCCTGCGCGCAGTCGCCGGCAGCGTAGATACCGGGCATGGAGGTCTGCGCCTTGTGATCTATGATAATACCCTTGTCGATAGCGGCGATGTCTTTTAGCAGCGCGGTATTCGGACGAACGCCCACCGCCAGAATCAACAGATCAAACTCCATCGTCTCGCCACTTGAGAAAACAGCGGTATGATGCTCAAAACGTTCCACACCACATGCGAGCTTGAACTCAATCCCTCTGCCTTCCAGATGATGCCGCACCATCCGCGCGCCCTCTTCATCGAGAATGCTGGATAATATCCGCGGGGCCAGGTCAACCACCGTAATGTGCGCCGCACGGCCGTAAATGCCTTCGGCACACTTTAGCCCAATCAGTCCGGCGCCGATGATCAAAACGCGCTTCGGTATATCCAGCGCCAAATGAATTGCTTCGGCGTCCTTCAGCCCCATAAACGGATAGGCATCCTGAACGGACGCAAGCCCATCAAATTGCGGGACAAACGGAGAGGATCCGGTCGCCACTAACAGTTTATCATAAGAAACGCAGCTTCCATCGCATAAATGAACCTTTTTTTCATGCGGGTCGATTTTGACCGCCGTTTTCCCCGGCATAAACTGAACTTGATTATCCTCGTAAAAGGACGCGCCGCGATATCTCATCTTTTCCATTGTCGTTTTGCCGCACAGGTAGTAAGAGATCAACGGCCGGGAATAGGTATGATACGGCTCGCTGGAAATCACGGTAATGCCGCCTTTTTTATCAATCTTTCGAATGGCTTCCACCGCGCCGATCCCCGCGGCTGAATTGCCGATGATGACATATCGCATTTGCTCACCCTCTTTCCTCATAAACAATCGCGCCGTTTGGACAGCCTCTGACACACGCCGGCATCCCCGGGGTGGTTTTCATGCACAGCTCGCATTTCTGTACCGCGCCATCCTCAGAGGAAGAGACGGCGCCGTAAGGACAAACCAAAATGCAGGTATAGCAGCTGACGCACCGTTCCCGGTCAATGGTGATCACACCGTCCTCCCGGGAGATCGCTCCGGCGATGCAGCTTTTTACGCACAGCGGCTCTTCGCAGTGGCGGCAGGAAACCGCAAAGCTGATATTCCCCCGCTCTTCAATCTTAATTCCGGGGCGGATTTTTACATCCTTCAGCGCCCTGGCCATATCCCTTTCTCCGGTTGCCGCGAAGGCGCAGCAGTATTCGCAAAGATGGCATCCCAAGCACCAACTTTCGTTCACATAGATCCGCTTCATTGGGTGTCGCCTCATTTCATTCACAGAATCATCCTTATTCGCCCGCATGTTTGATTCCCAGTATTTCAAGCTCTTTTTCATTCAGCCCAACGCCCCGAAGCATCAGGCGGTTCCCCTTCAGGCTCTCGATGGAGTTGATGCCCATACCGCCCATCATTTCCTTTATTTCATGCTGCCATGCGGTCAGCAGATTGACCAGCCGCTTATATCCTATTTCCGGATTCAGCCGTTTGACAAGCTCGGGAACCTGCGTTGCGATGCCCCAGTTACATTTGCCCGAGTGGCAGTTTCTGCAAAGGTGGCAGCCGAGTGCCAGGAGCGCCGCGGTGGCGATATAGACGCAGTCGGCGCCTAAAGCGATGGCTTTCACAATATCCGCGCTTGACCGGATGCTGCCGCCGATGATCAGGGATACGTTGTCCCGGATCCCTTCATCCCGCAATCGCTGGTCCACGCTGGCCAGCGCCAGCTCGATGGGAATGCCCACATGGTCGCGGATGCGCGTGGGCGCCGCGCCCGTGCCGCCGCGAAACCCGTCGATCGCAATCATATCGGCGCCGCTTCGGGCAATGCCGCTGGCGATGGCCGCCACATTGTGCACGGCGGCGATTTTCACGATAACGGGCTTTTCGTAATTCGTCGCTTCCTTAATGGAAAACACCAGCTGGCGCAAGTCTTCAATGGAATAAATATCATGGTGCGGCGCCGGGGAAATGGCGTCGCTCCCCTCGGGAATCATCCGCGTCCGCGCGATATCTCCCACAATCTTTGTACCCGGAAGATGCCCGCCGATACCGGGCTTCGCGCCCTGACCCATTTTGATTTCAACCGCCGCGCCGCTGTTCAAGTAATCGGCGTGAACGCCGAAGCGTCCGGAAGCCACCTGAACGATCGTGTTTCTGCCATATTTATAGAAATCTTCGTGTAAGCCCCCCTCGCCGGTGTTATAGCAGATGTCGAGTTCTTCGGCCGCCCTCGCCAGGCTCTCATGGGCGTTGTAGCTGATGGAGCCATAGCTCATGGCTGAAAATAGGATGGGCATGGACAAAGTAAGATGCGGCGAACGGTTATCAACCAGCCCGCCCTTCGCGCTCCGTTCGATTGCCTGAGGCTTTGCGCCCAAAAACACCTTTGTCTCCATGGGTTCACGAAGCGGGTCGATGGAGGGGTTTGTCACCTGCGACGCATTCAGGAGAATTTTATCAAAATACACCGGGTAATTTTCAGGGTTCCCCATACTGGAGAGCAATACGCCGCCGCTTCCGGCTTGCCGATAGAGCTCATTGATGGTCTTTTGGCTCCAGTTTGCGTTCTCTTTGTACGTGTTGCTGCTGCGAACGATTTTAAGCGCCCTGGTGGGACATAAGGAGACGCAGCGGTGGCAATTCACACACTTCGCGTCATCGCACACCATGCGACCGGAATCGGGCAAAAATTCATGAACTGCATTGGCGCATTGGCGCTCGCACACACGGCAAGCGATACACCTGTCATAATTTCTCACAACCTCATAATCAGGGTATAAGAAGTTGACCGGCATTAATTTTCACCTCCAATCAACCGAACAAATACAGGCTCTCCGCCCATGGGAGACCGAACCGTATCCAGATTCTGCTCCATCATACGGATCGCCGCCTCTTCGCTGGCAATATAAACCGTGTCGCCTTTTTCTCCCACCACCATACTGCGGAGCTTCAATCTGTCATTGAGCGCCATGAGTCCGCCTTCAAAACCCACCAGGATGGAAAATGGCCCGGTAATCAGCTGCGCGGCAAACACATTGCGCAGATACTCCGCTTCTTTTCTTTTCTCCGGCTCCATCCGCTCAATCGTCTGCCAAAATGGGGCGGCGATCACAGAGGCAATTTCAGTAAAACGCAGTCCTATTTTTCGATGCAGATAATCCACGATGTAGGTAATGACTTCGGTGTCCGTCTGCAGCGTGCATTTGTACCCGTGCATCTCAATCGCTCTGCGGTTGGCGTCATAGGAAGAAATCTCCCCATTATGGACGACGGAATAGTCGAGCAGCGCGAACGGATGGGCCCCGCCCCACCAGCCCGGCGTATTGGTGGGATAACGGCCATGTGCCGTGAAGCAGTAGCCTTCATATTCCTCCAATTTGTAGAACCGTCCCACATCCTCGGGAAAGCCCACCGCCTTAAAGACCCCCATGTTCTTGCCGCTGGAAAAAATATACGCCCCGCTGAACTTTGTGTTGATGCGAAATACACACCGGGCCACAAATTCACGCTCATCCAGCTGGCTTTCCGCAAGCTTCGTCGGCAACGGCGCCACAAAATAACGCCAGATAAGCGGCTCATCGGTGATTTCTTTCATTTTTCTGGTTGGAATTTTGGAGAGATTGATGATGTCAAAATGACGTTCCAAAAACTCTTCACATTCCTTTTTTGAAGCAGCCGTCTCATAAAAAAGATGAAACGCGTAAAAATCCTTATAGTCAGGATAGATGCCGTATGCCGCAAATCCGCCGCCAAGCCCGTTGGAGCGGTCATGCATCACGGAGATAGAGTCGATGATGGCCTCGCCGCTCATGCGCTTTCCCGATCTGTTAAACACCCCGGATATCGCACAGCCCGAAGGGATCCGCACCTGCCCCTCTTTCATATTGTCCTTCCTCCCAATCATATAAAAGGCGTCCACCACATCATGCAGCCCGCAAAGCCATACGGCTATGGAGTCGTCTGCATAATCTGATGAACGCCTTTGTTCAATAGACACAGTATACTTCTCTTGTCACTCAGTTGTCAATATGAATATGACGGTAATTTTTATAAATGTTGCAATTTTAATAGCCTGTCCCTACTAATACAGCCTTTTCATTGGTGATAGTGCAGGATTTTTTCTGTTTTGATTCATTTTTTTATAAAACACTATTGACAGATCCCTTATACCGGATTTATAATACGCATAGAAACAGCAAAGGCGCTGTGGACAAATTGTCCGCAGCGCCTTTATTTTTTGTTTGAAAGGGGTATCGGCTATGAGTAAACTATTCGTCCCGGAAGGCTACCAATCGGCGTTGTCGGTGTATGAAACACAAACAGCGATCGGAAAAATTAAGAGGATATTTGAGGATCATTTATCTCATGCCCTTAATTTGAAAAGAGTATCGGCGCCGCTCTTTGTCCAACCGCAAACCGGTTTGAATGACGATCTCAACGGTGTTGAGCGGCCAGTCGAATTTGATATACCGGAAGCCGGTTCAAATGCGCAGGTTGTGCATTCACTCGCAAAATGGAAAAGGATGGCGCTCCATCGGTATGGATTTTCAGTTGGGGAAGGCATATACACCGACATGAACGCCATCAGGCGGGACGAAGAAATGGATAACCTCCACTCCGTCTACGTTGACCAGTGGGACTGGGAAAAAGTGATCGATCAATCCACGCGCACGATGGAAACGCTGAAAGCGACGGTTGAGCAGATTGTCGGCGCCATCTGCGACACACAGGAAGAGCTTGCCGCTCTGTATCCACAGCTAAAACGTTCTTTATTGAGAGATGTATCTTTTGTCACGACGCAGGCGCTTGAGGATATGTACCCCAAGCTTACGCCAAAGGAACGGGAAAATGAATACCTCAGAGCGCACAAAACGGCTTTCATCATGCAAATCGGAGGCCTGCTCCGATCAGGGATCAAGCATGACGGCCGCGCGCCGGATTATGACGACTGGGCGATGAACGGGGATATTGTTTTCTGGAGCGACGTGATGGACTGTGCCTTTGAAGTATCCTCGATGGGTATTCGCGTTGACAGGAAATCCCTGGATGAGCAGCTGACAAAGGCGGGCTGTGACAGCCGGCGAGACCTTCCGTTCCACAAAATGCTGCTTGCCGGTGCGCTCCCGCTCACGATGGGCGGCGGCATCGGACAATCCAGAACTTGCATGCTGCTGCTTGAGAAAGCACATATCGGAGAGGTTCAGGTATCGGTATGGGATCAGCAAACGACACGGGGCTGCAAAGCAGCCGGAATTCAATTACTGTGAAATGGAGGGAATTATATGGAGAGCTCTATGATGAAAGATATTCCAAGTCTGTTTGGAAGCATGGTCTTTAACGATGGGATCATGCGGGCAAGGCTTCCAAAAGATACCTATAAGGCCTTAAAAAAGACCATGGTACAGGGCACGCATCTTGAGCTGGATGTGGCAAACGTCGTGGCAAACGCCATGAAGGATTGGGCCGTCGAAAAAGGCGCCACCCACTACACGCATTGGTTCCAGCCCATGACCGGGATCACCGCGGAAAAGCACGACGGCTTTATCTCTCCTGCGGGGGATGGGAAAGTGATCATGGAATTTTCGGGCAAGGAACTGATCCGGGGAGAGCCGGATGCGTCAAGCTTTCCCTCCGGAGGTCTGCGCGCCACCTTCGAAGCCAGAGGTTACACGGTTTGGGACGTGTCGTCCTATGCCTTTATCAAGGATGGCACCCTGTATATCCCCACAGCCTTTTGTTCTTATAGCGGCGAAGCGCTTGACAAAAAGACACCGCTTCTGCGCTCGATGGAGGCGATCGATACACAGGCAATGCGCGTCCTCCGCCTCTTTGGAGATACGGCTGTGCGGCGCGTGCTCACCACCGTGGGCCCCGAGCAGGAGTATTTTCTGATTGACAAAGATGTGTACCGGCGGCGTCCGGATTTGATGTACACCGGCCGGACGTTGTTTGGCGCCAGGCCGCCCAAGGGTCAGGAAATGGATGATCACTACTTTGGCAGCATCAAGCCGAGAGTTTCCGCTTTTATGAAGGAATTGGAGACGGAGCTCTGGAAGCTTGGCGTATACGCCAAGACCAAGCACAACGAAGTGGCTCCCGCACAGCATGAGCTGGCTCCTATTTTTTCAACAACCAACATCGCGACGGATCATAACCAATTAACGATGGAGATGATGAAAAGCGTTGCCGACAGGCATGGGCTTGCCTGTCTGCTCCACGAAAAACCCTTTGCCGGCGTCAACGGCAGCGGAAAACACAACAACTGGTCGCTTTCTACCGATACGGGTTCTAACCTGCTGGAACCGGGAGAAACGCCCTTCGAAAACGCACAGTTTCTCTTGTTCCTGGTCGCCGTTATCAAGGCGGTGGATGACTATCAGGACCTGCTCCGCGTTTCGGTGGCCAGCGCCGGCAACGACCATCGCCTGGGCGCAAATGAAGCGCCTCCGGCCATCGTCTCCATGTTTCTCGGAGATGAGTTGACGGAAATCCTGGGGGCGCTTGAGACCCGTTCGGAGTATCACAACCATGAACGGCATGATATGGAAATTGGCGTGACCATGCTGCCGCACTTTCCAAAGGATACCACCGACCGCAACCGCACCTCGCCCTTCGCCTTTACCGGAAACAAGTTTGAGTTCCGTATGGTTGGATCGACCTTCTCAATCGCAGGCCCGAACATAGTCCTCAATACAATCGTTGCAGAGTCCCTTTGTGAATTTGCCGATCGGCTTGAGAAAGCGGAGAATTTTGCCGGCGATCTGTCAGAATTGATCAGAGAAACGATTCATCGCCACAAGCGAATCATCTTTAACGGAAACAACTATTCCGACGCGTGGAGTGCAGGAGGCAAAGAAACGCGGATTATCAACCTAAGAACAACCGTCGAGGCCGTACCCGCATTCATCAGCGCAAAGAGCATCGCGCTGTTTACCAAGCATCATGTGTTCCTGGAAGCGGAATTCGCTCCCGGTATGAGATCTTGATGGAGGAGTATTGCAAGACGCTTCACATCGAGGCGCTGACAATGACGGACATGATCCGAAAAGAGATCATCCCCGCATGCGTGCGTTATGAAAACGAGCTTTCCGAACTCCTGTATCGAAAGAAAGCGTGCGGGGAATATGACTGTTCATTGGAGGATCAGTTGCTTGAGAAAATTTCCAGGTTATCCGGCTGTATGCTGAAAAAACTGAGCGCACTGGAAAGTTCGGTCATCGATTCAAAGCAGGATCGTGAGATTCTTGAGCTCGCAAGGTTCTATCGTGAAGAAATCTTCGGCAGCATGACCGAATTACGGCTTGTTGTAGACGAACTTGAAACGTTGGTCGCGAAAAGGCATTGGCCTGTACCGACATATGATGAAATGCTGTATAGCGTTCACTAGCGTCATTGGTCACCGAATATAATCAATGCACAATGGCGTGTATTTTACCTCAACATCGCGAGATGTGAAAGTAGAATACACGCCTTTTTTACTAAGAAGGCTGCGTTATGTTTTCATCAGTTGGCCCATGTGGGTTTATTGCAGCCATATTGGATTCTTTATGCAGGCCGGGTTTGCCATGGCAGGATCGGTACTTCATAAGCATCTTCTGTAATATAGACCCACCTCCAACACCAGCGATCCAATCTGGCCATTAGAGAACCTATTTTTCAACAAAGGAGAAGACATATATCTTCTCCTTTTTGCACTTTACGGCATCGTTCTTCTAATAATAGCCTCCGACATAGTCTTCTCTAAATAAATAAGACTGATCACTAATGTAGAGGAACACTTCTTCTATATCTTTCTCTTTTGTAAATCTAATAACAATACATACGTCTGATTCCGCCAAAATATTATCTTCTCTTTGGCGCCTTTTTTTATATTGGCAGGTTTCATATTGGAACAAGTGGATATGGATTTATCTGAAATAAGACATGAATATACCAGTGACCGCGAGAGCATATGCAATATCTTGCATAATTTTTCTTCTTGCTGAGCACCGCGATCAATGCGCCTGCCAGCATGACGCATATGACGGCCAGTACAATCATCCGTGTCCCTATGCTCGTCAGGTACGATATCCGTAGTGATGGGCTCATCTGTTTCCGGCGCTTCAGCAGGCGGCGCAGGCATTGCCGCTTCTATGATTCGCAGAATCCCTTCATAGCGCATCATGTTGCCGTCCCCGGCATCATAATAATAATATCCCGCCACACCCTCGCCGTCTATCGCATACACCAAATAGATGCCATCTTTGCTTTCCCCTCTGGATTGCCACGCTTTCACATTCTGTTCTCCGATCGCAAGGGACGTCTCTTCATATCCCTCGGGCACTGCCGCATCCTTATCCGGCCGAAGCAGCGTATACCTTCCTTTTGCGGCGACAGATACATAGGGATACAGCGTTTCGCCGCCCTCGGTCAATACATAAAACTTGCCGTTCTCCCCTTCCTCATCAGTCACATATCCCAGCTTTAGCTTTCCCCCCGCTCCCACCGCAACGGCTATCGACGCAGACTGATAACCGCCTTCTCCCGCACTGAATCCTTCTGGAATCGCCACTCCTGGCAGTGCCCGCCATAATTTCAATGGTTTTCCGTCTATTGTTACATCAATCCCCTTTTCCGCCGGTGACAGCGTGGGGGTGGGCGAAGCGCTGGGTTCTTTGCTGGAAGAAGGCTGGGGCGACCCATTCCCCACGGTGATCTTCGTGCTGCCGCCGGCACTGTAGAGTTTTTCGTCCGCATCCGCAATTTGGCTGCTGGATACCGAAACCGATGAGCTCCCTTCCTTCAGGGCTTTAAAGCTGATCGTTGCTTTTAAACTGCTGCCCGACCCATCGCCATAGGTTACAATCTTGCCATTGCCGCCTCCGCCGCTGGTGCTGCCTCCGCCGATATACTCCAGCACGCTGGCGTCATAGGAAAAGTTGGCATCCACTCCCATGATATTCGCCTGGCTGAACGTCACCGTTACCGATACCGTTTCTCCCACCTTGAGGGTACTTTTACTTGCCTTTACACCGATGCTTGCCGCCTGTGAAACCATAGGAATAAAACAGGTTGCCAATAAAAAGATACAGATAAAAGTGACCGCTTTCTTTTTTCTCATATCCAGACTCCTTCGCTGATTTGTTTATTATGATTGCTGAATCGCTTGTGTGCCAAGCAAGTGTTTCTGCACCCGCACCAGATCCAGTATCGTCATTTTCCCGTCTCCGGTCAGATCTGCCGCGGCGGCATAGACGCCGTCGACCCCCGCCGTTCCAAGCAAATGTTGTCAGCCGGTTACTGGTGCAGCTAAGAGTGGTTAGTTTTGTATTCTGGCTCACGTCCAATACGGTTATCTGATTCCAAGAGCATGTAAGATAGGTGAGCGCTCTGTTTGATCTCACATTCAATGCTGTTAGCTGATTACTAGAGCAAATAAGATGAGTAAGCGCTAAGTTCTGGCTTACGTCCAATGTTGTTATCTGGGCATAATGGCAGTCAAGGTCCGTGAGCCTTCTGTTCTGGCTCACATCCAATGCGGCAAGCGGATTGTTATCGCAACCAAGAACGGTTAATTGTGTATTCTTGCTCACATCCAGCATTGTCAGTTGATTCTTGCGACAGCTAAGAAGCGTCAATTTAATATTTTTACTCACATCCAGCGTTGTCAGTTGATTATAATAGCAAACCAAACTTTCTAATGCAGTATTTTGACTCACATCCAATATAGTCAGTTGGTTATGAGAGCAATCAAGATAGGTAAGCGCCGTATTCTTGCTCACGTCCAGCGTTGTCAGTTGATTATACGGGCATTGAAGGTTCTGCAGCGCAGTAAACCCTTCTATCCCTTCAAGGCTGGAAATATTTTTTCCCATACGTCAATTCTTGTAATGGCAGGCACATGGCTCGCAGGAATTGTCTGGTCCACCCATTCCCCTGAAATACTGGCATATTGGTTCTTTAGCGCAATGAAAAAATTCGTATCCGGTAGATAGACATCCCCTTCCGCCAGTTCCATCTGAAGGGGGGCGTCCATAGACATAGGAGCCGCGGCGATTTGATCGTTCTCCAAAACAGATGCCGCCGTCACCTCAATTTCCACCGTTTCATACACGCCGCTTCCATCATTGGCAGCGGCTTGAACCAGGATCGTTCCCGGGGCTATTCCGGTCAGCAGTCCGTGTTCATCGATCGAGGCGCCTTCTATCCCATCCGCAACACTCCATACGATCGTCTTGTTCACCGCATCTTTCGGCAAAACCTCAGCATATATCTGCAAAGAGCCATTCACTTCAACTTCTTCCGCGTTATTTTCCGTCGTAATGATGATTTCAATAACCGGAACCGCTTCTTCCGCGAAAACGCTGTCTGTGGGAAACCAATTTGTGATCAGCATAATCGCAATCAGTATGGAAAGAATCTTTTTTGATACGCTCTCATGTTTACCTCCCAGTCTCTCTCCAAAATAATTTATGACTCTATGCAATGCGTGAATTTATATTTAAAGTACGTTTAAAACATTATTGCACATTTCCTTTTCTTGGCTCCCATGCTCCAATTTCTCTGCGCCCAGAGGCCCGGCGCTTTCAGCTTGTTCACTGAGGCCGTATCATAATCGAACTTTATTTCCCGCGGCTTTTCTTCTGTCACAAGCGCCGCATATTCCGGCGCCGGAATATGCGCCAAACAAAAAAACAGCGCAAAACCAACGTCATGCATATCGCCCGCTGCTGTCTCGCTGCTCACATCTTCCCCCTGGACTCTTGCCGCTTTCCTTGAGTATGCCTCGCCGCATTTTTGCGGCGCACATGATTTAATTGTCTTGCCTTGTCTTTGTCACTTGTTCTTTGGGCAGCCGCCCGACCGATAAACTTTTACTTTTATGATCAACACTTTTCAATTCTATCTTTCCATATTTTTCTTCTTCTGTCAATATGGATTTTACGTTGCATGACGCTGGAACCGGACAATGGAAGAGCGGCTGAAGAAGTATCGATTATTTTATATATTGCTGGGATTTCATCGTTTTGCGCCTCTTTTTTGCATAAAAAAACGGCGGAACCCCGCCGTTTCATTCACTCGTCTTTTTGAAAGATCATTTCGCCCTGTTTGACCCAGCCCAGCTTGGCCCTGGCCGCCTGTTCGATGTATTCCGCAGAGCCGATGTATTCTTCCTGCTCCGCCAAAACCGCCAGTTCGGACTGAAGCTCGTCTCTTCTCTGTTTCAGCAGCTCCAGCTTCTCTTCCTGGGCGGCATATTTGGCGCCGAGGAGTATCATGGATACAGCCGCATAGATGCAAACCACCGCCAGCACCACAATGCGGATCGCAAGTTTCGCCTGGTGGGCATGTCCGCCGAGGGCTTTTTTTAGAGCGGCCTCTTTGGCCGCTTCTTTTTTCGGCGCGGGAGAGCGTTTGGACACAAGGGAAGCGGGCCGCTTGTTTTCCGGCCGCCCGACCATCGTCATCGCTTGTCTTCCGCTCACCGCCCTGTCCATACGCTTACCTTCCCGGATGTGATATGAGTTACATACATAATAGATACAAATACCACATCTTGTCAATAGGCCCCTAACGCGGTTTCTTGAAGATTTTGCGGATTCCTCCGATAATCAGCAGGAAAAGACGGTGTATCCGGCTCCGTAAATGAGAAAGCCCAATATGATACCCCATAGGTAGTATAGCCTCAGTTTCATATCAAGCAACAGGTAGTATGCAACAAAACACAGTGCCCCGAACACCAGCACATACACAATTTCACAAATATTTTTTGCCAGCTTCGTCCGAAAGGCGCTTTTAAGCAGTCCGAACAGGTGGTAGAGCAATCCTCCGGCAATGCCGAGATAGATGGAAAGCATGGCCACGTAGGGCTGGCTTAATGTGTCCCGCATGGTATTTATTTAAAAACTTTGGAGAAAAGGCCGCCTTTTTTGCTCCGGAGCTCTTCGTGATCCGCATAGTCGAGCGCCTGGATCACGCCTTCCAGTACAAGGAGCCCTTCGGCCAAATCCAGCTTGGCAATGTGCAGATCGCTTCCCATCACGGTCATCATGCCTTCGGAAGTTAAAAAGATCACTTCGCTTTCATTGAAACTGTCTATGTCCTCCACGCCCGTCATTTTGATTTGCTGGCGGCCGTAAATGCTGACCGTATGCGCCGGACGGCTTATCCTTTTCACCTCGCCTGTTTCTTCATATGCAGCCATTGTTGTCCCTCCGATAAATGACATTTGTACATATATATTGGCCCGCCCGCCCGATTATTCCGATTGACAACGCCGGGCGCCCAATTTACAATGAAGTAAAATGACGGGAGAAGGAGCGATTATGACGCGTTTTTTCAGAAAAATTTTCATCTTGAGCATTGCCGTACTCCTCGTTTTGAGTTGCGCCGCCTGCGGGAAAAAAGAGGAGCCGCCTCTTCCGCTGATTCCCTCGGCGTCCACGGGCGAACCCTCTTCCCCCGAGCCTTCGGAATCGGAGCCCGAGGAGGAACCGGGGTTCAAATCCCCCACCACCGGACTCACCTATGAAACCGAAGTGCCTTATCACCCCATCGGGGTGATGATCGAAAACTCCAGCTACGCCCGGCCCCAGACGGGGCTTTTGCAGGCGGACGTCATCTACGAGGCGCTGTCCGAAGCCTCCATCACCCGGTTTTTCTGCCTGTTCAACGACTATATCCCCGTGGAAGTGGGCCCCGTGCGCTCCACCCGGCTGTATTATATCTATGTCCAAAAAGAATGGGACAGCTTGTTTGTGCACTACGGCGGGCCAAATGAGAAGGATCGGCCCTCCTATATATACGGCAGCAGCACAAGCCACATCAAAGTGCGGGTGGACGGAACAAAAGGCAAGTATGATCCTTACTTCTGGCGCATCAGCGAACGGAGCTCTCCCAATAACGTCTATTCCGACCTGACCAAAATAGACCGGGAGCTCTACGACTTCCAGCCGGAAAACAGAGATTTTTGGAAATTCGACAAGAACATTTCCTATGAGGGAGAGGCTTTCACCAGCGTGGGGCTTCCTTACCAGACCAAAAAGCCCGTCTATGTGGAGTTCCGCTACAACACGGCGGACGGGCGGCTGTATCGGTATGAAAACGGCGTGCCCTTCATGGTTTACTCCGTGACGCCGGACGAAAGCGGAGGAAAGAATACGGAGGAGACCCATTTTCCGTACAGAACCTGATCGTGCAGTACGCCAACACCTATGTACTTCAAAACGACGGCGGCGGGCGGCGCATGGTGGAGGTGTGGGGCACGGGCAAGGCCGAATACTTCATCGGCGGCGTTCATCTAAGCGGCTATTGGGAACGGGAAACTCTGGAAGACATCACGGTCTATTACCTGGAAGACGGGACGGAACTGACGCTGAGACAGGAAACACCTTCGTCTCCCTTCACCCCGATTCCCGGGAAATAAACATCTATAACGGCGAAACGGTGCTTTCAAAGCAGGCATACAAAAAGCAGGGGAGCATCCGCTCCTGCTTTATTAATCGGATTTTTTTGCTTGCCGCGGCGAAGATGCGCGTCTGCGGATCCCCCCCGGGGAAGTAAAATCAGCCGGAAGTTTCGCCCTGCCCCCGGATGCAGAGCTTAACAGACGGCCTTTCCCTCCTTCCGTCTCGCCGTCTTCCGGAAAGCCCGGTGCGAACCGGAGAAAATCCATCTCCCGAGAACAGAGCAGTCCCTTTCCTTTCCCCCGCTTCTTTTCCCGGATGACCCGTGGCCATGCTTTTTCTCCCCATGAATACCGGAGTCCTGAGGTGTTTGCTCTTGGGACGCTCAATGGGCCGCGCCGATATTCAGCTGAAACTTCGTGCCCACTTCCCACGTGCCCCCGGACTGCAATCCTGAAAGATCACCCGGCCCGCTTCTTCGGGTTTGCTTTCAGCCGTAAAAGGCTCCCGGACAACGGAGGGAACGAACCCCACGCGCTCACACAACGCCGCCGCTTCTTCTTCCGTCATGCCTATGAAGTTCGGCACCACCGCAAAATACCGCGGCCGGAGAAAATCCTCCCCGTCGTTTTCGGAAAAAGCGATTTTGAGAATTTCCTTCTGCCGGGCGGATATATCCTCTCTGTCCTTTACATACATGATGTCCACAAGCTGAGACAGCGTGTATCTGCCGGTCTCCTCCGAAGCGAGGGCCTCTCCCCGGCATATCCGGATGGTCTCGGCGTCCGCGATCTCCGCTTTCAGCAGGAGCATGCCGTCTTCCAGCATGAGGGAAATGAGCCGCTCCACCCCGGACAGCTGTTCGGCCGTGGCCCCGGGCATCCGAATCACCGCCTGCCCCGCGAGGTCGTTTGAGAGATAGCCCTTTTCCATAAGGGCGTATGTGCACCAGAACGTGGTGAAATTCACGCTTCCCCCGGCCAGGTCGTAGCTGGTGAGTATCTGATAGGAAGGATAGGTCTCTCCATTCTCCAATGTGAGCCGCACGTCGTTCACTTCGGAATAAGGCGCGTTTCGGCCCGTGAGGTCGTATTCCACCTGGAGGGAAAGGGGCAGCTCCTCTTCCTTCACCGCCGGAAGCTCCCCTTCCTGAGGCTCCTCGGGCTTGCTTGCCAGCAGCAGTTCCAGCTGGTTTGCCTCCTTCTCCCTGGTCTCCACGGATAAATCATATTGGGAAGCGGCGGACCGGATGACGGAGGACATGACCGTGAGCAGGTCTTCCCCGCCCGCCCCGCCGCTCACCGAGAGGAGAATATCCTCCGCCACCATGGAAGCGGTGATGTAGTTTTCCTCAATCAGGCGGTTCACCACCAGTATGGTGGCGTTTTCAAAGGACAGTCCCGTAAAGTCCATCCCCGCTATCAGGGCCGCGCCGTCTTCGTTTGTCCCCGTCACGCTCAGGATCATGCCGCTTTCGTCCACCCGGAATTCCACGCCGGGGTTGATATTCAAGCGGGCAATGAATACGGTTTCACCGGACGGCGCAGCGGGCGTGGTCTCCCGTCCGCCCGCCCCCGGCAGGAAAACGCCCAGCCGGGAAAGGCCGAACAAAGCCAGAACCAGGCAGGCGATGAGCGCCGCGCCCAAATAAGCCGAGCGGCGCGGGTAGATTGTTCCCTTCTTCTTTAAAGCGGCATGCTTTACCGCCGCAAGACTTCTTTCCTGAAAACCCTCCGAAGGCCGGAGGTCTTCCATTGCCTTTTGATATGTGTTTTGATTCTTACTCATTCCAATCATCTCCCATCATGGATTTCAGCAAGGCGCGCCCCCGGGCGAGCCAGGTTCCGACCGTGGCCGGATTGCTGCGGAGCAGGCGGGCGATTTCACGAAGAGAGTAGCCTCCGTAATAAAAGAGGTGTATGGGGATGCGGTATTTTTCCTCCAGGGAAAGCACGGCGCTTAACAGCGCGGCGGAGTGTTCGGGAAGATCATGCAGTTCTTCCTCCAAAAACACGGTCTTTTGATGCCAGGCCGACTTCAGCAGATTTTTACACTTGTTGCCCGTCACCCGCATCAGCCAGCTCTTCTTCTGCTCCTCCCTCAAAAACCCGGGCGCCTTTTCCATGTAAGCCAAAAAGACCTCCTGGGCCACGTCTTCCGCGCCCGCCCTGTCTTTCAGATACGCAAAGGCCAGGCGGAAGATCTGTTCGCCGTATTTCCCGATCACGCCCTCCATCTCTTCTTCGAGCCCGGATAAGGAACTCACTTCCAACATTCACCCCCTGCACTTATAGAACAACTGAAAGCGGCGGTATTTTTCAAACAATCCCGCCCGGCGGGATATTTTTTTGCCCGAAGAGCAATTTTCCATGACGCCTCCGGGTTTTTCCGCCCGATTCCGCACGGGCTTTTGCGCCGGGTGTGAAAAAGCACCGGTTTTAACCGATGCTTTTACGCCGCCCCACCCTCGCTGCAAGAAGAGAGAAGCGGGTTTCATAATTTTCTATGAATCTCTGCCCCGCCGCCCCAAGGCTCAAATGAGGCCGTTGATCATTTCTTTGAGCTCGCTGTCCGTTTCGGGGAGGTTGGACAGTATTTCGTTTAAGTCGATGGAGGGGGGTCGCCGGTTCGCCAGGTCTTCGTCCAGGCTTTCAGGCCGGTCTTCCCAGACGCCCAGCGCCGCGCTTTGCGTCTCAAATTTCTGAAGGAAGCTTTCA
>JAXGQH010000010.1:0-49124 GCA_040766545.1 Christensenellaceae bacterium | reverse complement strand
AGCCGCCAGCATTTCCGCTTCGGCTTTTTCCTGGTCGATGCTCCCGCCCGCTTTTCTCGTATACCGAAGGCACCCGTAGCCCAGGAGGGAAAGCCGGTCTCCCGATTTTTCGAGTTTCAGATGATTCATGTGTCCCTCCATGAAAAACGGGGAAGCTTCCGCCCCCCCGCTTCTTTTACTCAATCGAAATAGCCCTTCTTGGCCAGCAGCTCGGCCAGGAGCACGCCGCCCCCCGCCGCGCCCCGCAGGGTGTTGTGGGAGAGGCAGACGAACTTGTAGTCGTACTGCTGATCTTCCCGGAGGCGGCCGATGGAGACGCCCATGCCCTTTTCCAGGTCCCGGTCGAGCCTGGTCTGGGGCCGGTCTTCCTCCTCAAAATATTGGAGGAACTGCTTGGGCGCCAGAGGGAGCTGAAGCTCCTGGGGCTCGCCTTTGAACTCCGCCCAGGCCTTTTTGATCTCTTCGATGGAAGGCTTATGCTCAAAGCTCACGAACACCGCTGCCAGATGCCCGTCGGAAACGGGCACGCGGATGCACTGGGTGGTGATACTCGGCTCGCCGGCTTCCACAATCTCTTCGCCTTTAATATGCCCCCAGATTTTAAGGGGCTCCACTTCGCTTTTCTCCTCTTCGCCGCCGATGAAGGGGATGAGGTTATCCGCCATCTCCGGCCAGGTTTCAAAGGTCTTGCCCGCCCCCGAAATGGCCTGGTAGGTGCAGGCCAATACCGACTTCACGCCGAACTTCATCAGGGGATGAAGCGCCGGGACGTAGCTCTGAATGGAGCAGTTGGACTTCACCGCAATAAAGCCCTTTTTGGTGCCGAGGCGCTTTCTCTGGGCGGGGATGATTTCCAAATGCTCGGGGTTCACCTCGGGGATGACCATGGGCACGTCGGGGGTGTGCCGGTGGGCCGAGTTGTTGGAGATGACGGGGCATTCCAGCTTGGCATAGGCCTCCTCAAAAGCCCGGATCTCGTTTTTAGGCATATCCACGGCGCAGAATACGAAGTCTACGCTCTTTGCGATTTCCTTCATATCCGCCACGGCGTCTTTTACGATGATATTTGAAAACGCGGCGGGCAGGGGAGCGGGCATGGCCCATCTCGCGCCCACCGCCTCTTTGTAGGTCTTACCCGCGGAACGGGACGACGCGGCCAGCGTCGTGAGCGTAAACCAGGGGTGATCCTCCAGCAAAGAGACGAAGCGCTGCCCGACCATGCCGGTCGCGCCGATGACGCCGACAGTATAGTTTCTCATGACGACTTCCTCCAAGACAACAAAAAAATGTTTATTAGATAGTATACATGCGGCCATTCCTTTTTGCAAGAAAAATGCATAGGATTCCCACATATTTACGGAATTCCCGCAAAAAATATGCTATACTCAATCTGACGTTTGGAACATCTCAGTAAAGGAGAGCGGCAATGACGGATATGTATGAGCTTCTGTGCGCTCTGACGGCGGCGGAGGGCGTGACGGGAAACGAAACGGGCGCCGGCCGGGTGGTGAGCGACTGTTTCCGCAAATACACGCAGGACGTGTGGCGGGATAAGCTGGGCAACGTGTACGCGAAGGTGGGAACGGGAAGCCCGGTGGTTCTCATCGCGGCGCACATGGACGAAATCGGCCTGATGGTGACGGCCGTGGAGGAAAACGGCATGCTCCGGCTCCGGGCGGTGGGCGGGGTGGACCCCCGGATACTCCCCGGTTCGGAAGCGGTGGTCTATGGAAAAAACGGCCCCGTAAAAGGGGTGATCGGCGCGGTGCCTCCCCACATACAGACGGGGGAAGAGGGCGCCTATAAGCTGGAAGAGCTGGTTTTAGACATCGGCTATGAAAAGGAACAGGCGGAACAGCTGGTGCGGGTGGGGGATTTTGTCACCTTCCAGAACCGTCCGCCCATGAAACTTAAAAATAACTTTGTGACCTCTAAGACCCTGGACGACCGGGCGCTCGTGGCGGCCATGGTGGAGTGCCTCGATCTGCTGAAAAACTACCGGCTCGGCTGCACGGTCATTTTCTGCGCGTCCGTGCAGGAGGAGATCGGCGGCGTGGGCTCCATGGTGGCTTCCTACAGCGTGGAGCCGGACATTGCCCTCGCCATCGACGTGACCCACGGGGTGACGCCGGGCGCGCCCCAGTTCAAAGCCATTGAGATGGATAAAGTGGCCATCACCCGGGGCGGAAACATCCATGAAAAGGTATTTGCCATGCTGCAAGCCTCGGCGGAGGAGCAGAATATCGGATACGAAACCGAAGTGATGATGGGCATGTCGGGCACGGACGCCTGGGAGATGCAGGTGTCCCGGGGCGGCGTGGCCACGGGCATCCTTTCCCCGCCCCTTCGGTATATGCACACCAGCGTGGAGACGCTCTCTCTCGATACCCTCAAAAACTGCGCCAAGGTACTGGCGGGCATGATCAAAAACATCGGGCCGGACTGGGAGGAACAACTATGCTTAGACGACTGAGCAACGCCTGCGGCGTAAGCGGCAGCGAAGGGGAAGTGCGGGCCATTATAAAAGAGCTGGCCGCCCCCTATGCCAGCGACATGAAGGTGGATCATCTGGGCAACCTTTACGTCCATAAAAAAGGGCAGGGCAGGCGGATTATGCTGGCCGCCCATATGGACGAGGTGGGCATGCGGGTGACGGGGGTGCTCGACAGCGGCCTTCTCGCCTACGACAACGCCGGGCTCGACAGCCGGGTGGTGGTGTCCAAACGGGTGGTGATCGGCAAGGGGAAAGTGCCGGGCGTCATCGGCTCCAAGGCCATCCACCTCCAAAAACGGGCGGATCTGGATAAAAAGCTGCCCCATGAGGAGCTGTTCATCGACATCGGCGCCAAAGACAAGGAGGACGCGCTCAAATATGTGAGCGTGGGGGATTTCGTCTGCTTCGACACGGAGTTTGAATCTTTGGCGACGGGCTGATGAAAGGCAAGGCTCTCGACGACCGGATCGGCTGCGCCATTATATTGGAGCTGTTGAAAAAGGACTACGACTGCGACCTGTACGCCGTGTTCACGGCGCAGGAGGAGGTGGGGCTAAGGGGCGCCACCGTGGCCGCCTATACCGTGGAGCCCGAGCTGGCGCTGGTGTTTGAAGGCACCACCGCCAACGATATGCCCGACGCCAAAGGCCACGAGCATGTGACCAAGGTGGGCAAAGGCCCGGCCATCACCTTTATGGACGGCGCCACCATCACCAAAAAGAAGATGCTCAACGCCCTTATCGACACGGCCAAAGAGGCGGGCATCCCCTTTCAGATGCGGCAGGGCACAAAGGGGGGCACGGACGCGGGCCGGATTCACCGGGCAAAGGCGGGCGCCATCACGGGCGGCATTTCCGTCCCCTGCCGGTATATCCACTCCCCCGTGAGCGTGGCTTCGGTGAGCGATTTTGAAAACGCCGTCAAGCTGGCGGACGCTTTTTTGACCACTAAAAAATTTGAAGAGGTGCTGAAGTGATGTTTACAGATATGTTAAAGGACATACTCTTTGCCTACGGCCCTTCGGGCCGGGAAGAGCAGGTGAGCGAAGTCATTAAAAAATATGTGGCTCCCTATGCGGACGAGGTGTATCACGACACGCTGGGCAACCTCATCGCCGTGAAAAAGGGAACAAGCGGCAAAAAGCTTATGTTTGCCGCCCATATGGACCAGATCGGCTTTGTGGTGGTGGACATCGACGACAAGGGCTTTTTGCGCATTTCAAACGTGGGCGGCATCCTGCCCGCCCTGAGCGTGGCCCGGGAAGTGGTGTTTGAAAACGGAACGCGGGGCGTCACTTATTTTGAGACCCCCAAAACCCGGGACAGCTCGGCCGTGGCCACCCTCCCCAAGATGTACATCGACATCGGCTGCGATACGAAAGAAGAGGCGGAAGAGAAGGTGCGGGTGGGGGACGTCTGCGTCTACGCTCCCTCCTTTGTGGATATGGGAAGCCGGTTTGCCTGCGGCGCGCTCGACAACAGGCTCTGCTGTGCGGCGGTCGTCGAAGCCATGAAAGAGATGAAGAGTCCCCACGATGTGTATGCCGTGTTCACGGTGCAGGAAGAGGTGGGGCTTAGGGGCGCGAGCCCGGCGGCTTACGCCATTGAGCCCGACTTTTCCGTGGCCATGGACGTGACCCTCACGGGGGACACCCCCGAAGCGCCTAAAATGAGCGTGTCTCTCGGAAAAGGCGCGGCCATCAAGATGATGGACTCCTCCGTCATCGTGCCCGTGCAGGTGCGGGATTTCATGGAGAAATGCGCAATCGACAACGTCATCCCCTTCCAGCGGGAAGTGCTGACGGCGGGCGGAACGGACACCTCCGCCATTCAGGTGGCCAGGGGCGGCGTGCTGGCGGGCTGCATTTCCATTCCCACCCGCTATGTGCATACCCCCGCCGAAACGGCGGACATGAAAGACGTGGAAGGGGCCGTGGCGCTGTTAAAGGCCATTGCCGAGTCTAAAGAGCTTCCGGGGGCATAGAAAGTATGGGAAAAATCATCGGGCTGCCGGGCGTTTATAAAGAAGACTTCCCCACGGGCGTCTGCCAGGTGGGTGCGGATTATGTGGATTCCGTGGCCCTTGGGGGCGGCGTTCCTCTGGTGCTCCCCATGACGGGGGACGTGAATAAGGTCATCCTCTACGCTTCCATGATCGACGGGCTGGTGCTCACGGGAGGCGGGGACATCGACCCCGCCCTCTACGGAGAGAGCAGGCATGAAAAAACCGATTATGTGAATGAGGCGCGGGACGCTTTTGAGTTTACCCTCTTAAAAGCCGTGATGGCCAAAAATAAGCCCGTCCTTGGCATCTGCCGGGGCATGCAGGTGATGAACGCGGCTCTTGGGGGCACGCTTTACCAGGATATACTCTCTGAAATTCCGGGGAGCGCTCAGCATGTGGGGGATATGCACAAGAGAAGCGAGGAGTTCCATGAAATCCGGATTGAACAGGGAAGCCTGATGGAAGAACTCTTTTTGGCAAGCTCTGTCCGGACGAATTCTTTCCACCATCAGGCGGTGAAAAAGCTGGCGGAGGGTTTTACGGCCACGGCTTTTTCAAAAGACGGGGTGATGGAGGCCATGGAAGACAGAAAGAGAAAACTGCTGGCCGTGCAGTTCCACCCGGAAAATATGACCCGGGCGTTTCCCGCCTTCATCCGGCTCTTCTCCTGGCTCACCGGGGAGTGTAAATAGCACTTGTTTGTTTCATTTTCCTTTGATATAATGAAGGGGTTGAGGAAGATAACAAGGGGGAAATCCCTTGCATATAGGCTTTTTTTAGAAAGGAAAGAGAGGTATTTTTAAATGTTAGTAACCATGAAAGACATCCTTGACCGGGCCAGTGCTGAGAACTATGGCGTGGCCGCTCCCAACGTGTGCAGCGAAATCGACGCGAGAGCCGTTATTTCCATCGCGGAAGAGCTGAAAGCGCCGGTGATCCTGGACGTGGGCTTCCGCGCCAACCCGGACATCATGCTGGCCGGACAGATCTTCAGGGCGCTGGCTGAAAAGTCCAACGTACCCGTGGCCATCAACCTGGATCACGGCTTCTCTTACGAGCATGCCGTACGGGCCATCGCCGCCGGCTTCACCTCCGTCATGGTGGACCGTTCGTCCCTTCCCTATGCCGAGAACGTGGCGCAGGTGAGCGAGATCGTGAAGATCGCCCATGCCGCAGGCGTGAGCGTGGAAGCTGAGCTGGGCCATGTGGGCCAGGGCGAGAGCTACGCCGCCGACCGGGACGCGGGCCTCACCAATCCCGAGCAGGCCATGAAGTACATTCAGGACACGGGCATCGACATGCTGGCCGTGGCCGTCGGCACTGCCCACGGCGAATATGTGGGCGAGCCCCACATCGACTTCGACCGTCTCGCGGCCATCAAGAAAGCCACCAACAACTTCCCCCTGGTGCTCCACGGCGGTTCGGGCACGGGCGACGAGAACCTGGCCAAGGCCTGCCGGATGGGCATCAACAAAGTGAACATCTACACCGACCTGGCAAAGTCCGTTGTGAAGAAGGTTTCGAGCGTTTCCAAGGCCGGCATGGTCTGGGGCGCTGTGATCGCCGGCGTCAAGGAGCAGATCGGCTACTATATCGAGCTGTTCGGCGGCAAGGGCAAAGCCTGGGCGCCTGTGAACTACGGCATCTCGGGCGCTCCCGTGGACATGAGCGAGAAGAAATAACATGTATAAAAAAGAGCGGCGGAAGCGCCGCTCTTTTTTTGCGCAGATTTTTTATTGTTTTTGGAATGATGCCGGGCGCGCGGGCGGGGAACGCCGTGTTTTCTTTCACAGCAGCGCCGCGCCGATGACGCCCACTTCCGAACTTTTGAAACGGGCGGGGACGAAGTCCACGGGGAAGTCAACCTGCTCATAGTCGTGCCGCCAGCTTTCAAAGTGGCGGCGTATTGCGCGGAACAACGGCTCGCCCACGTTTGTGAGCCCGCCTCCCAATACGAACAGATCCACGTCGAGCGCGCGGTAGAGGTTGAAATAAAGCGTGCCGAGAGCCCATGTGATGCGGTCGAAAAATTCGGCGGCCAGCTTGTCTCCCGCAAAGTAAGCGGCGGAGAGGGCTTCCCCGTTGATGGTTTCATAGTCTGAGAGGAGGGACTTTTCTCCCGCCTCCAGCCGTTTTTTGATTTGGGCGGGATAGTTGGCGCCTCCCGCGTAGGCTTCGGCGCAGCCCCGGTTGCCGCAGCCACAGAGTTCGCCTCCGGGTATGAGGAGCATATGCCCGATCTCCCCCGCGGCGAAGTGGGCGCCCCGGTGGAGCTTGCCGCCGATGATGACGCCCCCGCCGATGCCTGTCGAGATGGTGGAATAGATCATATTCTCGTGCCCCTGCCCCGCGCCCAGGGTGTATTCCGCAAGGGCGGCGGCGTTGGCGTCGTTATCGAGGCGGATGTCCGAATGGGGGAAACGCTCCTGGAGGTAATCTCGTATGGGAAAGTCCTCCAGCATTTTCAAATTGGGGGCAAGGCAGATCCGCCCCGTTTTGGGGTTCACCACGCCCGGTATGCCCATGCCGATCTTGTCCACATTTTTGGGGGCGAGCTTTTTAATTTCTTCCGCCAGAACAGAGAGGATGCGTTCGGGCGTGTCTCCCTGCCGGGAAGGGAAGGAGGAGAAAGAAATCATGGAAAAATCGCCGTCAAAAACGCCGATGGCGGTTTTTGTTCCGCCGATGTCTACGCCGATATGAAGCATAAAAAGGCCTCCTGCATCTATATATATCACTATAAGACCATTGTACACGAAAGGGAAAGTGCTTGCAAAGTATATGAAAAGGATTTATAATAAATAAAAAGAGGAGGCTCGGCCTTTTGAAAGAGAAGAATCTCAACATTCCAAATACGCTGGCGTTCATCAGGCTTTCTATGGTGCCTCCCGTGATTTATCTCATACTTGAAGGGCAGATGCTTTTCGCATTGGGGGTTTTTATCGTAGCCTGCCTCACGGACCTTCTTGACGGATACATCGCCCGCAAGTATAATATGGTCACGAGGCTCGGCACATGGCTCGATCCGCTGGCGGATAAGCTCATGGCCGTTTCGGTGATCATCACGCTCACCTGGCTGGGCGTTTTTCCGGTGTTCGTGCCTGTGGTCATGTTCATCAAGGAATTTTTGATGCTCACAGGCGGGTATCTGGTTTTGAAAAACGGGTTTGCCACGCCGGCAAACATATTCGGAAAAATCGCCGCCCTGGTGCTGAACGCTGCCATCGGAACGGGTTTTTTATATAAGTGGTGCCATCCCTATTATCTGTGGCTCACTTACGCCGCGCTGGTGCTGTCCATACTGGCTTTTTTCCAGTATGCGGTGAGAAACAGGCGGCTCATGTTTCCTAAAAAAGCGTAGACGAAGAAGAGTAAGGCGAAAATCCCCTTTAGAGAGCCGCCGGGTGGTGCAAGGCAGGCGGGGAAAAGCCCGAAGGTCGCTTCCGAGCTTCTTCCGTGAATGATTAGCGGAAGACGTATGTATGCGTTAAATACGGCCCATGTTGAAGCGTGGGGCAGAGTGGCCGCATTTGTTGCGGAAAAAAGGTGGTACCGCGGAATATCCGTCCTTGTATGACAAGGGCGGTTTTTTTATGGACAGAATGATATAAAAGGAGTACGGATATGAGCGAAGAAATTAAAAAGGCTTACGACCATAGAGAAGTGGAAGAGAAGATTTACGAGCGCTGGATGAAGAAGGGCTATTTCACGGGAAAACACAGAAAAAAGCCTACACCATCATGATGCCGCCTCCAAACATCACCGGGCAGCTTCATTTGGGTCATGCTCTTGACAACACCATTCAGGACGCCGTCATCCGCTTTAAGCGCATGCAGGGCTACGACGCGCTTTGGATGCCGGGCACCGACCATGCCAGCATCGCCACGGAAGTGAAGATCGTGGAGCAGATGCGCGAGGAAGGCATCACCAAGGCGGACATCGGCCGGGAGGCGTTTTTGGAACGGGCCTGGGCCTGGCGGGCCAAATACGGCGGGCGGATCGTGGAGCAGTTAAAAAAGCTGGGGAGTTCCTGCGACTGGGCGCGGGAACGCTTCACCATGGACGAAGGGTGCAGCAAAGCCGTGCGGAAAGTGTTCGTGCAGCTCTATGACAAAGGACTCATTTACCGGGGCGACCGGATCATCAACTGGTGCCCCGACTGCAAAACCGCCCTGTCGGACGCGGAGGTGGAGTACGAGGAAGACGCTTCTTACCTCTGGAACATCCGCTACGACCTGGAAGACGGCACGGGGAGCATCACCGTGGCCACCACCCGGCCCGAGACCATGCTGGGAGACACGGCCGTGTGCGTGCACCCCGGAGACGAACGGTACAAAGAGATGGTGGGCAAAAACGTCATCCTGCCCCTCATGAACCGGCCCATTCCCGTGATTGCGGACGAGTATGTGGAAAAAGACTTTGGCACGGGCGCCGTGAAAATGACCCCCGCCCATGACCCCAACGACTTTGAGGTGGGGCGGCGGCATAATTTGGAGACCATCCGCGTCATGAACGAGGACGCCACCATCAACGAAAACGGGGGCAAGTACCAGGGGCTCGACCGGTTTACCGCGCGGAAGCAGATCATCGAAGATTTGAAGGCCACGGGGCAGCTGGTGAGTGTGGAAAACTACGCCCACAACGTGGGAAGCTGCTACCGCTGCCACAACACCATTGAACCCATGGTGTCCCGGCAGTGGTTTGTGGATATGAAGCCCCTGGCCGAGCCGGCCATTGCGGCCGTGCGGGAGGGACGGGTGGAGTTCGTGCCCGACCGGTACGCCAAAATTTACTTCAACTGGATGGAAAACATCAAAGACTGGTGTATTTCCCGCCAGCTCTGGTGGGGACATCGGATCCCCGCGTTTTACTGCGAGGACTGCGGCCATATGATGGTGAGCGAAGAAGACCCCGCCGCCTGCGAGAAGTGCGGGAGCGCCCGTCTCCGTCAGGACGAAGACGTGCTGGACACCTGGTTTTCCTCCGGGCTGTGGCCTTTCTCCACCCTCGGCTGGCCCGAACAGACGCCCGAACTTCAGTATTTTTACCCCACCAGCGCGCTTATGACGGGCTACGACATCATTTTTTTCTGGGTGGCGCGGATGATTTTCTTTGGCCTGGAAGTGATGGGCGACATCCCCTTCCGCTATGTGAACATCCACGGCATCATACGGGACGACCAGGGGCGGAAGATGTCCAAGTCTCTCGGGAACGGCGTGGACCCCTTGGAAGTGGTGGAGCAGTACGGGGCGGACGCGCTCCGCTTCTCCCTGGCCTCGGGCACCAGCCCGGGAAGCGACATGCGCTTTTACGAAGCCAAGGTGAAGGCGGCGGGCAACTTCTCCAATAAAATCTGGAACGCCTCCCGTTTCCTCGCCATGAATATGGAAGGGGAGACTCTGGAACAGGATATTTCCACCCTCAAGCTGGAAAGCGTGGACAAATGGATTCTCTCCCGTCTGAACAAGGTGATTGCCGAAGCGACGGACAATCTGGATCACTTTGAGCTGGGTCTGGCCTCAGGCAAAATTTACGACTTCATTTGGAGCGAATACTGCGACTGGTACATCGAGATGTGCAAGTCCCGGCTGTATGAAGGCGCCCCCGAGCAGAAGAAGACGGCTTTAAGCGTGCTCCGGCACGTGCTGAAAAACGCCCTGAAGCTGCTCCATCCCTTCATGCCCTTTGTGACGGAAGAGATTTACACGGAGCTCTTGGGCGAAGAGGAGAGCATCATGATCTCCTCCTGGCCGGAATATGAGAAGAGCCTGGAATTTGCCGCCGAAGAGACGGAGATCGAAGGTATGATGGAGATCATCAAGGCCGTGCGGAACAAGCGGGCGGAGTTAAACGTGCCCCCGGGCAAAAGCCAAGCTCATCATCAAAACCAAGAACACCGCCGAACTGAAAGCGGTGGAGGAATACTTGGCCGTCTGGCGGGAGCCAGCGAAGTGGAAATCCTCCCCGAAGGGGAAGGGGTCAAGGGAACCGCCTCCATGGTGACCTCTTACGGCAGCGTGTATATTCCCATGGGCGAGCTGGTGGACGTGGAAAAGGAAATCGCCCGGCTGCAAAAGGAAAAGGAAAACCTTGAAAGCGAAGTGGCCCGGGCGGAGGGCAAGCTGGCGAACGAACGGTTTATGGCAAAAGCCCCGGCGGCCGTGGTGGAAGAGGAAAGAGGCAAGCTCCAAAAGTACCGGGAGATGCTTGCGGCCACGGAGAAACTGCTGGCCGACATGCGCCGGCTTTCATAGGAGAAACATATGATGAGAGTGATCCAGGTGGCGGGGACCAAGGGCAAAGGCTCCACCTCCACCTATTTGGCCAGTATTGTCTCCAAGGCGGGCTACAAGTGTGGTTTGTTCGTGTCCCCCCACGTGCAGGAGGAGTGCGAGCGGATCAGCATCGACGGCGTGAACATTTCAAGGGAAGATTTGGATCGCCTGCTGGATTTTAAAAAGGACCCCGGTACTTTCGGGCTTTCTTCAACGCCTGCATGGTTTACTTTGCCGAGCAGAACGTGGAGGTGGCGGTGATGGAGACGGGGCTCGGGGGCAGGAAAGACCCGGCCACCGAGCTGGAAGCCTGCGAAAGCGTCATCACCACCATCGGCATGGACCATATGGACATCCTGGGGGACACCATCGAGCGGATCGCCATTGAAAAGTCCATGATCGTCCGGCCTTCGGGCTATGTAATCACCATGCCCCAAAAAGAAAGCGTGATGAACATCCTGGAGAGCACTTGCCACCTGATGAACGCCCGGCTGGTGAAGATCGGCAGGAGGACATCCATATCCATGAGGACGGACGCTTTGACTTTCTCGGCTACACTGATCTTAAAATCAACGCCATCGGCCGCATGCAGTATATCGACGCGGCCACCGCCGTGAATGCCGCCAAAGCTCTGTACCACGTGGGCGTGTATGTGGACGAGAAGAGCGTGAAAGAAGGGCTGGCGGCGGTGCGCCTGAGCGCCCGGCAGGAGTATATCAAGGAAAAAGACGTGCTGGTAGACGGCGCCCATAACGTGGATTCCCTCATTTATCTGGACGACACGCTGAAAAGCTACTTCCCCAGCCGGAAAAAGGTGCTTCTCATCGCCTCCATGAAGGACAAGGACGTCTCCTATTTCAGAACGATCGCCCAGCGGGAGCAGCCCGAAGTGTACGTCTGCCGCCTGAACTACGAGCGGGCGGCGGAGGGAGACAAGCTGGCCGGCCTCTTTTCGGGGCTTCCCATCTCCGTGACCGTGATCGAAGACGTGAAGGAGGCCTTTGCCGCCGCCCACAGCCGCGCACAAAGCGAAGGGAAAATGCTGGTGGTGGCCGGTTCCATTTATCTGGCGGGGGAGGTTCTGGACATTCTCGGAAAAGAAAGGCCGGCAGGGCCTTTTGCAAGCGAAGATTAGGCCTGAAAGCCGGCGAGCCTGTTTCGGGCGGGCCGGGCGGGGGTATTGAGAAGGCAGGGACATTTCGGAAAGGAAAGAGAAAAAATGTACGATTACCATCTGCACTCCTCCATTTCCATGGACGGGGAGGAGCCCTTCCTGGCGCTGGCCAGGGCGGCCGGCGAGCGGGGCATCAAAGAAATCTGCATGACCGAGCATCTGGACATCCACTACGGCCAGAAGCTGGAAGACGCGGACCTCGACATGGAAGAGTATATCAGGAGCTTTCGTGCCTTTCAGGCGGCAAGCCCGGTGCCCGCCAAGTTCGGCATTGAGCTGGGTCTGGCCAAGGGGCTGGTGGGGGAGTACGAGCGATTTTACCGGACATATCACGACTTTGACTTTGTCATCTGCTCCCAGCACATCGTGGACGGCTCTGACCCCTTTTACCATGATTTTTACGACACCCGGGATTTCTCCACCATCTATGAGGTGTATCTAAAGGAGATATTGGACAGCATTACCGCTTTTAAAGAGTACGACGTGATCGGGCACATCGGCTACGTCGCCCGGTATCACGGGGGCTATCAAAAGCGGGCGTTCAACTACGCCGTGGCCCCCGACCTGATCGATGAAATCTTAAAGCTGGTCATCGAAGAAGGCAAGGGCATTGAAATCAACACCAGCAAAATGGACACGCCCGTGGGTTCCCAGCCTGCGGCGGATATTTTGAGGCGCTACAAAGAGCTGGGGGGGGAGATCATCACCACCGGCTCGGACGCCCACCAGGCGTACCGGGTGGCCAACTGCTTCAAGGAAGCCTACGAGCTGCTAAAAAACCTGGGCTTTAAGTATGTGTGCACCTACCACAAGCGGGCGGTCAGCTTCCACAAAATCTGACATCAAAAAAGAGCGGGAAACCGCTCTTTTTTGATGCCCCGTAAAGGGCGGCGAGGGGTAAAAAACAGTCCTTCCCGCCTTATTTTTGTTCAAACATGTCTTTTGCCGCGCCGCAGATGGGGCAGGCAAAGTCTTCGGGCACGTCTTCCCACTTGGTGCCGGGGGCAATGCCCATATCCGGCTCGCCCTTGGCCTCGTCGTACTCATAGCCGCATACCTGACATACATAGATCATGGTTTTATCCTCCTTTTTAGAGCCGATGGGCTCAAAAACATCCGCGCCGTGCTTGCATATGGGACATATATAATCCGGGGGGAGGGTCTCGCCCTCGTAGATATACCCGCAGACTTTGCACACAAAGCCTTTTTTGTCCCGGGTTTTGGACTTGGGCTTGATGTGCTCAAAGTAATAAGCGTAAGTGACGGAGGGCTTTTTTGAAAGCACTTCCGCCTCCGTGACCTCGGCCACAAAGAGGGTGTGGGTTCCGTAGTCGGTGCGGGCGATCACCCTGGCCGACAAAAAGGCGTTGGAATACGCGGAGAGATAGAGAAGCCCGTTTTCCGACCGGCGAACCTCCGCGCCTTGAAACTTATCCCCCTTCCGGCCGCTTTTAAAGCCAAAGTCCCGAAAGACCTGAAAGGGGGTCTCCTCCGTAAGGATAGAGACGTTGAACATGCCCGTGTTTACAATCATATCCCGGGTGAGGCTCTCTTGATTCACCGATACGGACAAAAGTTTGGGATGATCCGAAAGCTGGGAAGCGGTGTTGATGATGCAGCCGTTGTCCCGCTCGCCCTCTTTTGCCGTCAGCAGGAAGAGACCGTAGGATATGTTGAAAAAGGCGGCCGTGTCGATACTGTTTTCCTTCATGATGTCCATCCGTTCCCCGCAGGCCGGCTGCGGTTACCAAAATTATACGATTATTTTATGAAACTTTCAATGAGAGATTTCCTGAATATTAGCTAAGTGTAAACTTTTCATCTTTCCCCTTTACAGGGAGGCAAAATTTGATTTTAATTGTGGGGAGCCGCTTCTTTATAGTTTGGCTCCGCTGTGGTATAATGTCCGCAAGCGGCCATTATACGGCTGATTTTTATGCGCGTGCGATTCTTGGCCTGCGGCCAAGCGCACATGCGCGGATTATACCATATCCGCTTCGCTTCTATGGTATAATAACCACAGCCGAAAACCGGCTATGCCGCATCGGCTGGGACATGGAACCATGATTTGTCGCTGCGCTCCTGGGCTGCGCCCTGCCGGCTTCACCGGCAAAATCATGGTATAATGTCCGCAAGGCGGCCATGATACGGCTGATTTTTGCGCGTGCGATTTTCGCCCCTTGGGCGAACGCACATGCGCGGATTATACCATCTCGCTTTGCTCCATGGTATAATTTTAAAATCCGGGAGGACAGGCGTGTTCGGGTATGTGGTGATCGACAAGCCCCTGATGCGCATCGGGGACTACAACCTTTTCAAAAGCTACTACTGCGGGCTTTGCCGGGAGCTTAAAAAAAGCGGACTGCCGGCCCGGCTGCTGTTGAATTACGACTGCGTGTTCCTCTATCTGCTGGCGGTTTCGCTGGACGACAGCGAAGTCATGTTTAAAAGCGGGCGGTGCGTGGCAAGTCCTTTTCGGAAAAAGGCTTTTGCGCTGAACGCCCACGCCGCTTACGCCGCGGCGGTGAACGTGCTTTTGGGCGTAAACAGTTTAAGGGATAAGCGGGCGGACGACAAGAGCCTCGCCGCCGGGGCGGGCGCCCTCTTCACCAGCCGGGCCTACAAAAAGGCCAAAAAGAAGTATCCCGAGCTGGCCGAAGGCATTGAAAAGAGCCTCAAAGAGCTGGCAAAGCTGGAGGCGGAAGGGGAAACGGACATCGACGCCGCCGCCCACGCTTTTGCCGGGCTTCTCGGGGCGGTCTTTTCAGGGCTTCCCGAAGACAAAGAGGTGCTCTATCAATTCGGCTATTCCCTCGGGCGGTGGATTTATCTCGCGGACGCTTACGAGGATTTTGAAAAGGACCAAAAAAAAGGGAGCTACAATCCCTTTATTAAAAACTTTGAGACGGCGGAGCAGGCTTTTGACAGCGCGGAATACAACCTGTTAAGCTCTTTAAGGGGCGCCATGCTGGCTTACGACCTGCTCAGTATCAAACGGAACAGGGAAATTTTAGACAACATTATGTACGACGGGCTGCAAAAAGAGACCCGAAGGGTGCTGGAGAGAAGGAAAATCGATGGATCCGTATCAGGTGTTGGGCGTCAGCCCAAGCGCGACAGATGAGGAAGTAAAAAAAGCATACAGGGATCTGGTGAAGAAATACCACCCCGACCGGTACAAGGACAGCGCCTTAAAGGAGCGGGCCTCGGAAAAGCTCAAGGAAGTGAACGCGGCTTACGACGAGGTGACCCGCATCCGTCAGGGCAAAGGCGCCGACCAGTCCTATGGATACGGCACATACAACACCTCCACGGGAAGCCCCAAGTACAGCGTGGTGCGTTCCCGTATCCAGACGGGCGACCTCTCGGGAGCGGACGCGCTTAAACGCTGCGACCGGAGCGGGGACGCGGAGTGGTATTACTTTAAAAAGGGGTGATTTTGTTGCTGGGTGGGCTGGTACGACGGCGCGCGCCAGAACTTTTACACCGCCTACCAGATGGACCCGGGCAACCGGGAATACGCCTCGGCCTACAATTCCGTAAACAGTTTTGGCGGGCCTTTTGGCCGGTATTACGCCGGCTCGGGCGCAAACGAATGCAGCATGTGCGACCTGTGCGCCGGGCTCATGTGCATGGACATGTGCTGCGGCAACCGCTGCTGCTAAAGGAGAAACGCCATGATCGACATCTCGAGAAACACATACAGGCTGAGCGTGGGCGCCATGTTTCTCGCGCTGACCCTCATCTGCCTTTACCTCACTTCCGTGCTCCCCGTCATGACCCTGAGCCTTTACTTCATCAGCTCTTTATTCGTCATACCCCTTTTAACGGAAAACGAGCCCGGCCTGGCTCTTGTGATGGCGGCCGCGGCTTCTTTATTATCCCTCCTGCTGGTGCCCAACTTTTTACTGGTTCTCCCCTATGTGTTTTTGTTCGGGCACTACGGCGTGGCCAAATACTACTTTGAAAAAGGCAGGAAGAAGCGGAAGGTGCTGATCCAAAAGCTCTTGTATTTCAACGCCGGACTGGCGCTCATCTACTTCGTCTGCTTTCAGATTGTGGCCGGGGAGTGGCTTTCCTCTCTTGCCTGGTACTGGCTTCTTCTGATCGCCCAGCCCGTGTTTTTCCTGTATGACTGGCTTTATTCCAAGATCGGGCAGCTTTACTATATAAGGCTCAGAAAGTTTCTGAAGAGGGTGTAGCCATGTCGAGTCTGGAATACGGAACGCTGGCCCTCATCATGCGGTATGTGTTTCTCCTCTTAAGCGCACTGATCCTGCTTTTCATCATCGTGGTTTCCAAAAGGGAGTATTCGGAAAAGGCGGCCCTTCTCGGAGAAGTGCGCCATTACGTGGGGTATCTGGAAGTACGGGAAGGCATGCCGGAGGAAGCGGGCAAGCGGATCGGCATCGCCGCCTCCAATGTGGTGGGGAGCGGGGCGAACGCGGACATTGAGATCGACCACGAAAGCGTGGCGAAAAGCCATGCCCGACTGTATATGAAAGGCGGGGCGCTGGTGCTCCGGCCTTATCAGAAGAGCAAGACCGCCATCAACGGCAGGCGGGTGGTGAAGGAGCACGCCGTGCGCACGGGGGACACGCTCACATTTGGGACAATCAGCATGAAGGTGTTTTTGAGAAATGACAATCAGGCTTAGAAGCACAAATGCGATTTTGTTTCTGGAGATGCTCTTCTGCCTCATGGCATTTTCCCTTCTGGCTTTCCGAATCGAATATGAGATAGACTATATTGCGTTTGCCGGAGGCGGGCTGGTGCTCTTTTAACCTGCTTTTTTTAACCTTGGTGCGCATACTTTTTAAGCACATCGACCGTTTTTCTTTTCTGGCCGCCCAGTTTTTATGGACCACGGGCATATTGGTGATTTACCGCATTTCCCAGCAGTACGCCTTAAAGCAGCTGATCGTGCTTTTGATCAGCGTGAGCTTTATGTTCGCCGTCATCACCGTGTTCACCAGAGCCCGGACTTTGGCAAATGGAATTATGCGTTCATGGTCTTAACCGTCCTCCTGCTTGGGAGCACGCTGGTGCTGGCCCGGACCATCGGCGGAGCCAAAAACTGGATCGATCTCGTTTTTCTCCCTTCAGCCGAGCGAGTTTGCCAAGGTGGTTCATCATGGTTTCCGCCTATATGCTCTCCATCGGACAAGGTGCGGCAGATGGGGCCGTACATCCTCTATGCCGCCCTGTGCGTGGTGATCCTCCTTTTGGAGCGGACCTGGGGGCGGGGCTGCCATCTGGCGGGCACATTCATCATCGTGTTTTTTACCGCCACCGGAAGAGTGTTTCTGGACGCCCTCGGGGTGGGGGTGTTTGCCGGGGGAGCGTACGGGAGCTACAAACTTTTTTCCCATGTGCGCACACGGGTGCAGGTGTGGAAAGACCCCCGGTCCACCTACGATACGGACGGCTACCAGATCGTGCAGGGCCTGATGGCCCTGGCCAGCGGCGGCCTCTTCGGCGTGGGGCTGGGGGAGGGCGTGCCCGGCGTCATTCCGGCCAGCCATACGGATTATATCTTCACCGTCATCGGCGAGGAGTTCGGCATCATTTTTGGCATCTTCATTATCATCTTTTATCTGGTGTTCATCGTCCGGGGCATTTTGATCGCCTTAAACGCGGAAAGCCGGCACGACGCGCTCTTAGTGTTCGGCTGCACGGCCATGCTCTCCCTTCAGAGCTTCATCATCATCGGCGGCGTCATTAAGCTCATCCCCTTAACGGGCATCACCCTTCCTTCATCAAGCTACGGGGGCAGCTTCCTCTCCTCCGTGATCCAGCTCTCTATCATACAGGCCGTATCCATTAAAAACGGGCGGCGGGACGGCGGAGCTTTTAGAGATGGGAGGCGGCATCGAATGAATAAAAAAGCTCAGGCGGAACATGAAGCTGGCCATGAGCATATTCGTGGCTCTGTTTGTCGTCCTCATCGGCTATCTGGGCTATTCGGTGCTGGTATACGGCCGGAAGTGGATGGCCACGCCTTACAATCCCCGTCTGAAAAACGCCATCAGCGCCGTGGACGGGGGCAGCATTTACGACCGGAACGGGGTCAAGCTGGCCTTTACGGTGGGCGGCAAGCGCTATTACCACATGGAAGAGAACATCCGCCGCGCCTGTTCCCACATCATAGGAGACACTACGGCAAGACCGTGGGCGCGGAGACCATGTTTGCCGACTACATTTACGGCATGAACAAGAGCATCTTTGACCGGATTGAGGAAGCTCTTCAGGCGAGCAGGGGGAGGGGAGCGACATCTTCACCATCGACGCCAATCTTTCCAAATATATCTACAAGAACATGGACGGCAGACGGGGCTCGGTGGTGGTCATTAATCTATCAAACGGGAGAGATATTGGCGGACGTGAACATCCTGACTCGACCCCGCCACGGTGAACACGGACGAACTGGAAGAGTCTTCCTGGTGAACCGGGGCACCATGGGCCGCTATCCCCCCCGGCTCCATCATGAAGATCGTGACCGTTTCGGCGGCTTCAAAGAACACATCGACCTACCTATGAATGTACGGGGGAGTGCTACATAGAGCCAGAAGGTCACCTGCGTGAAAAGCTCACGGTGCAGAATTTGAAGGACGCTTTCAAGAACTCCTGCAACACCTACTTTGCCAACCTTCGGTGAAGCTCGGGGGAGAGCGGCTCCTGTCCGAGGCCGATCGGTTCGGCTTTAACAAGACTTTCAATTTTGAGGACATCATCCTGTACGCCAGCAGCTTTGAGATTTCAGACAGCGCGGGAGACGTGGCCTGGGCGGGCATCGGCCAGTATAAGGACCTCATCACCCCCCTCCACGCCGCCATGATGGCGGGCGCGGTGGCCAACGAGGGCGTCATGATGGAGCCTCTCCTCTTAAAAAGCGTGGACGGGGGCAACAACGCCGGCTTCCGGTTCAGCCCGGAGACCTACCGAAGGGTGATGGACGCGGACACCGCCGCCACGCTGAAAGACTATATGAAAGAAGTGGTGGTGAGCGGCACGGGCACCTCCGCCGCCGTCAGCGGATATACGGTGTACGACAAGACGGGCACCGCCGAGTATTACGACGAAGAGGGGAACATTAAAAACCATTCCTGGTTTGTGGGATTTTTGGACGAAGAGCACCCTTACGCAGTGGCGGTGATCTTTGAAGGGGCGGGATACGGCTCCAAATACGCCGCGCCCATGGCGGCAAAAGTGTTCAAGTATCTGGTGGGGTAGGGCATATGCAGCTTTTGAATACCGAAGTACAGGAAAAGCTCAGGACGCTCCCCGAAGACCCCGGGGTCTATTTGATGCGGGATGAAAAGGGGGTCGTCATATACGTGGGCAAAGCCCGGGTGCTGAAAAACCGGGTGCGCCAGTACTTCGGCGCGGGTGCACAGAAGCAGTCCAAGACGGCGGCCATGGTGTCTAAAATCGCCGACTTTGAATACATCATCACGGACAGCGAAAAGGAAGCCCTCATCTTGGAGTGCAACCTCATCAAGCAGTACCAGCCTTATTACAACATCCTCCTCCGGGACGACAAGCACTACCCCTACGTCCGGGTGGATTTTAAAAAAGACTATCCCACGGTGGAGATCGTGCGCCGGGTGGACAAGGACGGCGCCAAGTACTTCGGCCCTTATCTGGAAGCCTATTCCGTGCGGCAGGTGATGGACGCGGTGTATAAGATCTTCCCCGTGCGGAGCTGCGGCAAGGACATCGTGGCCGGAGGACGGAAAGAGCGACCCTGCCTCAATCACCAGATGGGCCGCTGCCTCGCCCCCTGCGCCGGGCTGGTGAGCCGGGAGGAGTATCACAAAGTGCTCCTGGAGGTGTGCGAGTTTTTGTCCGGCAAGTATAAGAAGGTGAGAGACAGGCTGGCGGCTCAGATGAAAGAGGCGTCGGACAATCTGGAATACGAGAAAGCCGCCGCCGTCCGGGACAAGCTCAAAATTCTCGACAAGCTGGCCGTTGAGCAGAAAGCCAGCTTCCCCGATCTTTCGGACAAAGACGTGTTCGCGGCGGTGTCGGGGGAGAAATACAGCGTGGTGCAGGCCTTTTTCGTGCGCAAGGGCAAAATGATGGGCGCCCGGCGCTTTTACACCGAACACTCGGAGAATCAGGCCGAGCTGATGGCCGGCTTTTTAAAGCAGTATTATATGGATCGGCAGGACGCGCCTGGAAAGGTGTATCTGAACGAAGCGCCCGAGGACAGGGAGCTGCTGGAAGAATGGCTCCGGGAGCTGAACGGGCGGAAGGTGGAGCTTTTGAAGCCCCAGCGGGGGGAGATGAAGAAACTCACGGACATGGCCGCCAGAAACGCTTTCGAAGCCATCAGGAGAAAAGAGCAGGCGGAGCAGCGGGCTTATGACCGGAGCGTGGGCGCGGCGCAGAAGCTGGGGGCGCTCCTGGGCATTGAAAACTTAAAGCGCATCGAATGTTACGACATTTCCAACACCCAGGGCACGGATACGGTGGCCTCCATGGTGGTGTTTGAAAACGGCAAGCCGAGTAAAAAGGAATACCGCCGGTTCCGCATTAAAACGGTCACCGGGGCGGACGATTTCGCCTCCATGGCCGAAACGCTGGAGCGGCGGCTGCTGGAAGGCATGAAAAGCGGGGACAAGGAACACGGCTTTTGGCGCCTCTCCCGACCTCATCGTGGTGGACGGGGGCAAGGGCCAGCTGTCGAGCGCGGTTTCCGTGCTGGAATCCCTGGGTCTTGAGGATATGAACATCGTGGGCTCGCCAAGCGGGAGGAGGAGATTTTCTGCCCCATGAAAGCGAGCCCATCCTGCTGCCCAAAAACTCCCCCGAGATCGGGCTGATCACGGCCATACGGGACGAAGCGCACCGCTTTGCCATCACCTACCACCGCTCCCTTCGGGAAAAGCGGACCATCGCCTCCGAGCTCGACCGGATCAAGGGCGTGGGGCCCAAGCGGAAGGCCGTGCTGTTAAACGCCTTCGGCGATCTCCAGCCATCAAAAACGCCAGCGTGGACCAGCTGGCGGCGGTGAAAGGCGTGGATGTGGCCACCGCCCGGGAGCTTTACCGGTATTTCAACGAATGAGGCGGACATGATTTATTTCATCTGTATGCTCGTGAGCCTTCTCGCCTGCACGGCGGGAGCCATATGCGGCATCGGCGGGGGCATCCTCCATCAAGCCCGTGCTGGACATGACGGGGCGGCTTTCGGTTTCGGAGGCCAGCCTGCTTTCGGGCTGCACGGTTCTCGGCATGAGCCTGGTAACGCTTCTCCGCCGGGGCGGGGCACAGGGGGCGATCGACTGGAGGCGGACGGGCGCGCTGGCTCTCGGCGCGGCGGGAGGCGGCTTGCTGGGCAAGCACCTCTTTTTTCTGGTGCAGGAGGGCATGGGGCAGCGGGGCGCGGGCATTTTGCAGGCCGCGCTTTTATTGCTTTTAACGGTGTTCACGCTCCTTTACTCCCTCTGGCAGGCCCGGTTTCAAAGGGGGAATGTGAAAAGTCTCCTCGTCTGTCTGGCGGCGGGTCTGGGACTCGGGGCGCTCTCCTCCTTTCTCGGAATCGGGGGCGGGCCGGTCAACCTGATGATTCTCGGCCTTTTATTCGGCATGAATGCCAAAACGGCCGCCCTCAACTCGCTTTATATCATCTTCCTGTCCCAGTCGGCGAGCGTGGCGCAGATGGCGCTGAAAGGGAGCTTTGCCGGGGCGGACTTTCTTTTGTTATCCCTCGCGATCGCCGCCGGCGTGGCGGGCGGGTTTTGCGGGAGCGCGGCCGTAAAACAATGGACGAAGGCCGGTGAGCAGCTCCTGGAGATCACCATGGTGATCATCATCCTCATCTGCGGCTATAACATCCTGAAGCTGCTTTAACCCATGGGGGCTGTTCATGAGCGGCGGGAAGCATACGCTGCTTTGGTGCTTCTGAAGTCCGGGGCGCGGGGCAAAAAGGCGGAGGGGGCGCCCCAAAAGCTCCGGAAGCGCCAAGAGGCAAGGAGCGGGAGGCTTTGCCCTTCGGAAGCCCGCGCTTGGGCAGGGAAAAGAAAGGGCGCGCATCGGGCGGCAAGGCGGGAATTCGCGTCCTTGGAAAAGCCCGTGGAAACAAAGCGGTATGAAAAGGGTTAAAAAAAGAAGCGGGAGACCCGCTTCTTTTTGTGATCCGGTTATCTGATAAAGTTCATACCGATTTTCTTCTCTTTTTCCGGGGGCGGCACATCCTTTGAAACGGCGAACTTCTTTAAGAAATAAGCCATGTTGTTGCCCAGCTCCCGCATGATCTGCATGCCCTCCAAATCCTGCTCCACCTGCTCGGCGTTGTTGCCGTGGACCACGTTCCAATAGGAGGAGGAGACCACGTACATACCGCAGATGGTGAAGTAATGGTTCAGCTGGTCGAAGGTGGCCACGCCGCCTGACCGCCGGAGCACAGCCGCGGCCGCCGCGGGCTTTAAGCGGAAGTCTTTCGAACCGGCGTAGAAAAACCGATCCAAAAAGCATTTCATGGTGCCCGCAATGCCCGAGTAGTGGACGGGCGCGCCCACGATGAGGCCGTCCGCCTCCCGGGACGCGTCAAGGCAGGCGTTCACCTGGTCGTCATACACGCAGCGGCCATTTGTCTCCCGGCACACGCCGCAGCCGTCGCAGCCGGGGAGGGGGCCGGAAATGTGGATAACTTCTGTTTCGATTCCGTTATTTTGAAGAGCGGAAGCCGCTTCCTGAAGAGCCCGGTATGTGCTGCCCTGCTCGTGGGGGCTTCCGTTTAAAAGCAAAACCTTCATAGCGCCTCCTTAGATGTAAAAGAGCATATCCGAGTAAGTGGGCCAGGGCCAGAGATCGGCGCTCACCACGCCTTCCAGCTCGTCGGCCACAGACCGCAGGCGGCTCATGCAATCGGATACCCGGCTGCTGAACGCCCTGGCTGTTTCCAAAAGAGAGGGTAGGGCGTTGGCGCTTTCCGTTTCTCCCCCCAGCTCTTCGATCAAGGCATAGAGGTTTTCCAGCAGGCCGTTCACCCGCGCCAGCTCCTTTTCCTCACCCGCGCAGGAAAGATTCAGCCCGGAGGCTTTTTTCTCTCGATAGGAGGAAAGGAGGCGGGACTGATAGGAAAGGGCGGCGGGATAGAGCTCCCGCTTGGCCATGTTGATCATGGTGAGGGCCTGGATATTCAGGTTTTTCACGTAGTCTTCCATGGCGATTTCCTGACGGCTTATCATCTCGGTTTCGGTGAAGATGTGATGGGCTTTCATCAGCTCCATGTTCTTTTGCTCCGTGATCACGGGGTAGGCGTCCACCGCCCGCTTCAGATTGGGAAGGCCCCTTCTTGCGGCTTCTTCCTCCCATTCGGAGGAGTAGTTGTTGCCGTCGAAAATCACCCGCTTATGCGCCGAATAGGTCTTCTTCAAGAGCTTCTGGAGTTCGCCGTTAAAGTCCTCGGCTTTTTCCAATAAGTCCGCAAACTGACGGAGCTGCTCGGCCACGATGGTGTTGAGCACCGTGTTGGGCTCGGCGATGGAGGTGCCCGCGCTTAACATGCGGAACTCAAACTTGTTGCCCGTGAAGGCGAAGGGAGACGTCCGGTTCCGGTCGGTGGTGTCTGCGGGCAGGGCGGGAAGAGAGGAAACGCCGATTTTAAGCAGCCTGCCCGCCGTGTTTTTCAGGGGCCGGTCGTTTTCCAGAGCTTCCAGCACTTCCACCAGGTCGCTGCCGAGGAACATGGACACGATGGCCGGCGGCGCTTCGTTGGCTCCAAGGCGGCAGTCGTTGTCCGCCGTGGCTACGGTGGAACGGAGCAGTTCGGCGTATTCGTCCACCCCCTTGATGACCGCGCACAAGAAGAGGAGGAAACGGGCGTTGGTGGCGGGGGATTTCCCCGGCTCCAGCAGGTTTTCCCCCGCGTCCGTGGCGAGAGACCAGTTGTTGTGCTTGCCCGAGCCGTTCACCCCGTCAAAAGGTTTGGCGTGGAGCAGGCAGGCCATATCCTGATCCCGGGCGATTTTTTTCATCAGCTCCATGGTGAGCTGATTGTGGTCGCAGGCGGTGTTGCAGTTGGTGAAGATGGGGGCCAGCTCGTGCTGGGAGGGGGCGGCTTCGTTGTGCTCAGTTTTGGCCGAGATGCCCAGCTTCCAAAGCTCCACGTCCAGCTCCTTCATAAAGGAGCGGACTTTGCCCCGGATGTGGCCGTAATAATGGTCGTCCAGCTCCTGACCCTTGGGCGCCCGGGCGCCGAACAGCGTGCGCCCCGTGAACACCAGGTCTTTTCTCCTCTTGTAAAGCTCCTTGGGAATGAGGAAATACTCCTGCTCGCAGCCCACGGTGGGGTCCACCCGATGGGTGGCATTGTCTCCAAACAACCGGAGTATGCGGAGCGCCTGAATGTTGAGGGCGTTCATGGAGCGGAGCAGGGGGGTCTTTTTGTCGAGAACCTCGCCGCCGTAAGAGCAGAAGATGGTGGGGATGCAAAGGGTGTGGTCTTTAATAAAGGCGTAGGAGGTGGGGTCCCAGGCGGTGTAGCCCCGGGCTTCAAAGGTGGCACGGAGGCCGCCCGAAGGGAAGCTCGACGCATCCGACTCGCCCCGGGACAGCTCTTTCCCCGAAAACTCCATGATCACCCGCCCGTCCGAAAGGGGGGAGATGAAAGAGTTGTGCTTTTCGGCGCTCATGCCCGTCATCGGCTGGAACCAGTGGGAAAAATGGGTGGCCCCTTTTTCAAGCGCCCAGTCTTTCATGGTGCTGGCCACCACTTCGGCCAGATTGTCGTCCAGCATCTGACCCAGCTCAATCGTCTTTTTCAGGGACTGGTAGATGTGCCTGGGCAAGCGTTCCCGCATGACGCTGTCGTTAAACACCATGGAACCGAAAATATCCGTGACATTGATGTTGCCGTTGTACATGTGACCTCCGAATGAATTATATAAATTTTAGAAAAATCATCGTGTGCGGGATTAAACTTATTAGAAAAATGCTATCACAAGTCCGGATTTTATGCAATACCGGGCAAATAAAAAAGCAGAAGGAGCCCTTCTGCTTTTTTATGCGCTCATTCTTCCTGGCCGGGTTCGAAGCGCCCCGTGGAGGTCAGCTTTTCAAGGGCGGCCACGGCTTCTTTTTCGTCTTTGCCGTTGGCCACCACCGTCACCGACTCTCCTTTGCTGATGCCAAGGGAGAGCACGCCCATGATGCTTTTGCCGTTTATTTTTTTGTTCTCCACTTCGATCAGTATCTGAGAGTCGAACTTTCCCGCCACGTGCACGAACATAGCCGCGCCCCTGGATTTGAGGCCGTTTTCTATGTTGATGGTCATCTCTTTATACAGCATAGTCCCCTCCGCATTTCTATATTGTTTGATTGTCCTATATTGTTAATTCAATACGGGAAACAAAAGTCCTTTTTTTATGTCCGGCTTATTTTCAATGTCTCGGCGATTTCGGCGAGCTTCCGAAAGCGGTTGTTCATGGCCGAACGGGTCGCCCCTTCGGTGAGGGCCGCCAGCTCGGAAAGGGAGGCTTCGGGGTAGCTCAACCGGAGCTCCGCCGCTTCCCGGAGGCTTTTTGAGAGTTTCGCAAGCCCCATACGGGCCTCGATGGTTTTGATGTGCTCCGTCTGCTCCATGGCCGAGCGGATGGTCCGGTCGATGTTGGCGTTTTCCCAGTTCACCTGCCGGTTCACATTGTTGCGGATGCCCTTTAGGATACGGATATTCTCCGTTTGGAGCACGCCGCTGTGGGCGCCCATGAGGGCCAGGCAGTTGAGCACGCTTTCCGCGTCCTTGATATAGACTACGAAATTTTCCTTCCGTTCAGTACACCGGGCGGGAATCTCGAACGCTCCCAGCACCGATATGAGAAAGCGGGCGGGCGCTTCCCCCGAGGAGACGAACTCCAGATGGTAGGTTTTGCTGGGGTCGCTCATGCTGCCGCCCCCGAGAAAAGCCCCCCGCACATAGGCGGCTTTGCAGCAGTCCCGCTCCGTAAGGGAGGAAAAAACCGTGGGATCGATGGAGATGCCCTCTTTTAACTGAAAGGCCAGACGGGAGAGGGCGCCCTGAAAATCCGGCGGCGCAAAACGGACGGTGTAAGCCTCCTTCTGAAGCTGGCTCTGGCTTTGCAGCAGCTCGCAGTCGATTTGGAAGACGGCTTTTACCAGGGAAAACACCCGGGTCACGATGCCGTCGTGCTCGGTGACGAGCTTGAACCCCGCCTGGCCGCCGCCGAAATACACCGACCCGGACATGTGCAGAATGCCCGCCAGCTCGGCCAGGGCGCAGTGGGGTTTTTTGACGGATTCTTTACACAGCTCCTGCTTCACGGCATAGGAGAAAGAACCCCGTTCAGAGTTTTTTGACGGCATCCTGTTCCAGCTCCACGTCCCGATGTTCGATGGTGACCCGGTGGCCCAGCTTTTGCAGACGGGAGAAAATCTCTTCCGCAATGACCACGCTTCTGTGCATGCCGCCCGTGCAGCCGATGGCCAGCACGAGTTGCTTTTTATCCTGGCTCACGTAGGCGGGGGCCAGCTTGTCGATGAGTTCGATGGTTTTGTCAAGAAAGAATTCAGATTCGGCAAAGCCGAGGACGTAGTCTTTCACGCCCTTCGTGAGGCCGGAGTACTGCTGCAGCCGCTTGATGTAAAAAGGGTTGGGCAAAAAACGCACATCGAACACAAAGTCCGCGTCCATGGGCACGCCCCTCTTGTAGCCAAAGGAGATGACGGAGATGAGCAGCCGCTGATCGCTCACCTGGCTGTACCGGGCGGCCAGCACGCTCGTGAGCTTGCGGGCGGTGTAAGTGCTGGTGTCGATGATGTTGTTGGCCATATCCTTGATGCGCTGGAGCTTCTCCCGCTCCACCAGGATGCCGGGGAGCACGTTGCCGCTGCCGGACACGGGATGCCGGCGGCGAGTCTGGGTGAACCGGCTCAGGAGCACTTTGTCGCTGGCGTCGAGGAAAAGGATATCCAGCGTCAGGTCCATGGTTTTTAAGGTTTCGATGGCGTCGTAAATGGAGTCGAACATGGCGCCCATGCGCATGTCGGCCACCACCGCCACGTTTTCCGGCGGATTGGAGCTTTCGATGCAGGTTTTGGCAAAGGCGGGGATGAGCACGGGGGGAATGTTGTCCGCGCAGAAAAAGCCCAGGTCTTCCAAAGCCTTCAAGGCGGAGGAGCGGCCCGCTCCCGACACCCCTGTGATGATGGTAAACCTCATGGGGACACCTCCTCGATGTTCACGATCTCCTTTGGGCCGAGTCCGGCGGCGAGGGCCTTTTGGAGCGCTTTTTCCACATGTCCCACGGCCTCCAGCCGGTGGGCGTCGCTGGAAAGCACGAACTTGACGCCCGTTTTGGCGGCCGTCTCAATGTCTTTTGCCAAGAGGTCGTCGTGCTTGTTGTTAATTTCAAAGAGCGTGCCGAACTGGGCGCAGGCTCCGGCCACCGCACGGTAGTCGATGGGAATGGCGTAGCCCGGATGGGCGAGGATAGTGATGCCGCCGCCTGAAAGCGCCTCGATGTACATGTCCGTGGCCTTATTTTTGAGCTTGGCGCTGTTCTTGAACAGGTACCGCTCAATGAAAAAGGAATAGAAGGTGGGCCCGTCGTACGTCTTCACAAACTGATGGTAGCCCAGGATCAAATGGTCGAAGGCATCCTTCTGGCTTTCGGGAAGGTCCACCTGCCCGTTAAGGCTGATGAAGTTGAGCTCAATGCCGATGCTTAAATGAAGCTTGTCCCGGTACGCCTCTTTCAGGCGGGAAAGCTCGGCCACGTAGGCGTCCGCGTCCTCGATGCCAAAGGCCGGATGGCCCACGGAATGATCGGCCACGCCCAGCACCGGGAGGCCCAGTTCAACGGCTTTTTTCACGTTTTCTTCCGCCGTGCTTCTCCCGTGGCTCATGACGGTATGGGTATGATAATCGGCTATCAGTCTATACATCTACGCTCCTCGCCCGATAAACCGGATTTCCGGCTCCAGCTTCACGCCAAATTTTTCTTTGACTGTCTTCTGCACATGCGCCACGACGGCCAGAATGTCCGCCGATGCGGCTCCGCCGGTGTTCACGATGAAGCCCGCGTGCTTTTGAGACACCTGCGCCCCCCCCACGGAATATCCTTTGAGGCCGGCGCGCTCGATGAGCGTTCCCGCGAAATTGCCTTCCGGCCGCTTGAACACGCTGCCGGCGCTGGGGTATTCCAGCGGCTGTTTCTCCCGGCGGCGGCGGTTGAGGTCGGACAGGGTCTCTCTGGCCGCCTCCGCGTCTCCCCGCTCCAGTAAAAAGGCGCAGGAGAGGATGATCTCCCTGTTATCCATAAAAGGGCTGCGCCGGTAGGAAAAAGAGAGCTCCGCCCGGTCGTATGTTTTGATTTTTCCCTCTTCCGTTAGGACGGTGACGGATTCGACGAAGGTCGAAAGCTCCCCCCCGTACGCTCCGGCGTTCATATACACGCCGCCCCCCACCGTGCCCGGGATGCCCCCCGCGAATTCCAAGCCCGTAAGGCCGTTTTTAAGGGCGAAAGACACCGCCTGGGAGAGCTTGGCGCCCGCCTTTGCAAAGAGCAGGCTTCCCTCCGTCCGAAGCTCCGAAAAGTCCTTTCCCAGGAGGAGTACGGCGCCTTCGATTCCAAGGTCGGACACCACCACGTTGGAGCAGTTGCCCAGCACCAGACAGGGGAGGCCGGTTTGATGAAAATACGAAACGCAGGAGGCGATCTCCTCCTCGTTTTTCGGGAATACCAACAAATCCGCCGCCGCCGGTGCAAAAAGAGGTATGCTTGCTCATCGGCTCGAAAGCCAGGGCGGCAATGCCCGTTTCCCTGAAAAGCTTCATATCCATATTACAATTTTACACTATGCGGGTTTTTTATTCAACAAACTTTCCGGCACGGCGGCATTTTTTGAAAGGAGCCTGTAGGCTTCCAGATACAATGGCGCGCCCGAATAGATGTCGTTTACGGCCACGACGGGCATCATAGCAAGGTTTTCCAGGGCGGTCTGGCTCTTTTCCGTGAGAAGGGAGGCGCAGAACTCTTGGCACATCTCGGCTTTGGCCCCGTCTTCTCTCACCGTGTGGCCCATGAGCTGCACCATATCCGTGTAGTGGGTGCAGTAATAACTTTTGAGCATCATTTTGGAAGAGTCGATTTTAGTGGTTCTGGCGGAAGGGGATAAGAAAACGGGGGATTCCTGGGCGAGGAAATTTTCCAGCAGGGAGGTCTTTTCGGGGGAGCGGATGTCAAGAGCGGAGGCGGGGAGATGTAGGGGTGGTGGAAAAGGAAATCTCCTCGCCGCGGTCAGGAGGCCGCCGGCCTGCTCCCTCGTGAGCGTGTTTTCAGAGGGGAGCTGATAGTCCCTGTAAAAAAAGCGTCTTCGTTTACGGTGAGGGTGTAAAAGTCGGCCATATAAGGGTAAGCCTTGCCGCCCCCCGAGCGGGCGTACGCGGGCAGAATGTTTTGGAGCGCCGGGAGGGAGGCGAGTTCGTCCGGGTGGATGGGAAAGCCGAGGGGAAAGGAGATAAGGTCGGGGAGTTCGCCCGTCTTGAGCTTTTCCTCCGCCTCCGCGGCGGTTAAGGAGGTGAGGTCGATGAACACATAGGGGTTTATTTTTTCAAAGTCCCGGATGCGGGCGGCAAGATACGAGCTTCCCGTCTCCCCGCCGGTTTTGAAGGAAACCACGTGCCACATGGTGAGGCTTCCTGTGTAGCGGCCCTCCTTTTGTTTTTCCCGCAGGTAATACACGTCCCGTTTGAGACCGTTATAGATGAGAGAGGGTGTGGCGATCAGAAAAAACACGGCCAGCGCGCATAAAAAAAGAGCAAACGCTTTTTTCATCGGTGGACCTCCATAAGCCTTTGCTCTATATCTATTTAAGGAACCCGGAATTTATCCCAGCATGCTCAACAGGTCGGAATCCAGGGTATGGGCAGCGTTTAAGCCCATGCTTTTGAGCCGGAAGTTCATGGCCGCCACTTCGATGATGATGGCCAGGTTCCGGCCGGGGCGGACGGGGATGGTGATCTTTGGAATGTCGATGCCGAGGAGATTCACATACTCTGTCGCCAGACCCAGCCGGTCGATGTCCTTCACTTCTCCCGGAGCCAGGTGCATGCACAGCGTGATGGTCTTGCTCTGCATGACGGCGCCCATGCCGTAGAGCATGGAGATGTCCACGAGCCCGATGCCCCGTATTTCCATCAGGTGGCGGATCACGTCGGGCGCCTGTCCCACCAGCGTGGTGTCCGAAATTTTCCGGATTTCCACCACGTCGTCGGCCACCATCCGGTGGCCCCGCTTCACCAGCTCAAGGGCGGTCTCGCTTTTGCCCACGCCGCTTTCCCCCGTTAAAAACACGCCCACGCCGTATACGTCGATGAGTCCGCCGTGGCGGGCGATGGTCGGAGCCAGCTCATTGTCTAAAAAGCGGGAAGTGCTGATGGAGAGCTTGGTGGTGTCGAGCGTGGAGAGGAAGATGGGCACGTTGTGCCGCTTGGCGATTTCCACCAGGGAGTCGGAAGGCATTTGGTTTCTTGAAATCAGCACACAGGGAATGGGATAGCTGAAAAACTTCTCCAGCCGCTCCTGATACACCTCTTCGGGCAGGTTTTTTAAGTATTCGATCTCGCCTTTGCCGAAAAGCTGGATGTTCTGGACGGAGAAATACTCAAAGAACCCGCTCAACTGAAGCCCCGGCCTGTTTAAATCGCTGGAGGTGACGTTTAAGGTGCTCTGGTCCCCGAGATAAATGGGCAGAAGCCCCAGGGTCTCCACAAATTTTTTAATGCTGATGGGTCTTTTCATGAAACGGTCACTTCCCTAATATGAATTTTTCAATCACTTCGGTCACGCCCTCGTGGTTATTATCTGCGGAAACATAATCGGCAATCGCTTTGATTTCATCGAGCGCATTCCCCACCGCCACCCCCAGACCCGCGTATTCGATCATGCTGGCGTCGATCTGGTTGTCGCCCACGGCGATGAGCTCTTCCCGCCCGAGGCCCAGCTTTTCAGCCAGCACTTTTAAGGCGTTCCCCTTGTTCCCCTCGGGGTTGTTGAACTCCAAAAAGTGGGGGCGGGAACGGCCGATGTTCAGCATGGGAAAGCGCTGCTGGAATTTTTCCTGTATGGCGGGCATCTTTTCGGCCTCGTGAATGATGAGGACTTTTGGGGTGTTCACTTCTGTGAGTTCAAACAGCGTGGGCAATTCCACCGGGTTTAAGCCGCTGATGCCCTGGTAGACGTCCGTGAATTCCGTGTGTTTTTGAAACAGGAAATCCCCGCCGTTAAAAATCTGCACGTACACGCCCAGCTCCTTTGCGTAAGCGAGCACTTCCTTTGCCAGATCGGAGGGGATGTAGCAGGTGTGGATGAGGTTGAAATCCTGATCCACCACCTGAGAGCCTCCGCCGCAGATGCAGGGGGACTTGAGCCCCAGGGGTTCATACAGCTCCTTCACGTTGGCCGCCATGCGACCCGAGGCCAATACCACGTACGCGCCCGCCGCTTCCGCGTCTAAAAGCGCCTTTTTGGACCGCTCGGTGATGATTTTATCGCTGGTGATGAGTGTGTCGTCCATGTCGATGGCGATGAGTTTATACTTCATGTGCTGCTCCTTCAATTTCAAATCTTAAAATAATGATATCATAATTGCAAAGCCCGCACCGCCGTCCGTGCAGGGCGCGCCGCTGTGCTTATTATATCCTATCTTTTCTTTATTGGCCGAACAGAGCTCCTATCTTTTCTTTATTGGCAAATATTTGAATACGTTCACATTGACTCCCGTGTATGGTATAATCTAAAAAAGGAGCGTACCCATGAGTTTTGTCCATCTTCACGTGCACAGCGAATACAGCCTTTTAGACGGCGCGGCCCGGATCAAAGACATCGTGAAAACCGCCAAAGAGCTGGGGCAGACGGCCATCGCCGTCACGGATCACGGCGCCATGTACGGCGTGGTGGATTTTTACATTGCCGCCAAAGCCGAAGGCATCAAGCCCATCCTGGGCTTTGAGGCCTATTGCGTCACCGACCTGACGGAAAAAACCGCCAAACAGCGGGAATACGCCCATCTGCTGCTTCTCGCCAAAAACAACACGGGTTATAAAAACCTCATGAAGCTCTGCTCCATCGGCTTTGTGGAGGGGTATTATTATAAACCGAGGATCGACTACAACACCTTAAAACGCTACTGCGAAGGTGATCTGCACCTCCGCCTGCCTTTCGGGGGACATTCCCCAGTTTCTCTTTCCGGACGGAAAGAAGAAGCTTATATTTGCCCGGGAGCTCAAAGAGCTGTTCGGAGAGGATTTTACATTGAGCTTCAGGACCATTCCCTTATTGAGCAGAAGAGGCTGAATCCCCTGCTCATCCAGCTGGCCAAAGACCTGGAAATTGAGCTCATCGCCACCAACGACTCCCACTACGTGAAAAAGGAAGACGCCCGGGCGCAGGATATCCTCATGTGCCTCCAGATGGGGCGCACCCTTTCGGAGGGCGGCTTGTTTGAGACGGACGAGTTCTATATCAAGAGCGAAGAGGAGATGCGTGCCCTCTTTCAAAACGTGCCCGAGGCCATTGAAAACACCCAAAAAATCGCGGACAAGTGCAATGTGACCATTGAACTGGGCAAGCTGCACCTTCCCGCATATGAGGTTCCCGCGGGCTATACCAACGCCTCCTATCTGGAAGAAAAAGCCCGGTTGGGCATGGCCGAGCGGTACGGGGCGGACTATTCGGCCCACGAGGAGCGGCTCCGCTACGAGCTTCAGACCATCAATAAAATGGGCTTTACCGACTATTTTCTCATCGTGTGGGACTACATCGACTTTTCCCATAAAAACGGCATCATGGTTGGCCCCGGCCGGGGCAGCGCCGCCGGGAGCATGGTGGCCTACGCCCTTAAAATCACCAACATCGACCCTCTGAAATACAACCTGCTCTTTGAGCGGTTTTTGAACCCCGAGCGGGTGAGCATGCCCGACATCGACATCGACTTCTGCATTGAGCGGCGGCAGGAGGTGATCGACTATGTGGCGGAAAAATACGGGCAGGATCGGGTGGCTCAGCTCATCACCTTCGGTACGCTGGGGGCCAAGCAGGTGGTGCGGGACGTGGCCCGGGTGATGGGCATCAGCATCGCCGAAGCCAACCGGGTGGCCAAGATGATTCCCTTCGCCGTGAAAATGACCATCAAAAAGGCCATGGAGGAGTCTCCCGAACTCCGAAACGAATACGAGACTAACCCCGAGATCAAGGAATGGCTCAATATGGCCATGCGCCTTGAAGGGCTCCCCCGCCAGAGCGGCACCCACGCGGCGGCCGTGGTCATCTCCAAAGAGCCGGTGACGGAATACGCCCCCCTCTCCCTCAACAAAAAAGACGAGAGCGTCACCACCCAATATAACATGCACAACATCGAAGACCTGGGTCTGTTGAAGATGGACTTTCTCGGCCTTCGCACGCTCACGGTCATCCGGGACACCCTGGCTTTTATTAAAAAGAACCACGGGATAGACATCGACATGGACGCCCTCGATATGGCCGACCCGGAAGTCTACCGCCTCATGTCCTCGGGGGAGACGGACGGCATCTTCCAGCTGGAGAGCGACGGCATGCGCTCCCTCATGACCCGGCTCCGGCCCGAGAACCTGGGGGACATCATGGTGGGCATCTCCTTGTTCCGCCCCGGCCCCATGGCCAAGATACCCGACTACATCGAAGGGAAAAACCACCCCGAGCGGGTGAAGTACGACCATCCCATACTGGAAAAACTGCTGAAGGACACCTACGGCTGCATGGTCTACCAGGAGCAGGTGATGGAAATGGTGCGGGACCTGGCCGGGTATTCCCTTGCCCGAAGCGACGAGGTGCGCCGCGCCATGTCCAAAAAGAAGGCGGACGTGATGGAAAAGGAGCGCCAGGTGTTCATCTACGGGAGCGATACCGTGGACGGCGCGCTGAAGCGGGGCGTGAGCGAAAAGGTGGCGAACAAAGTGTTCGACCAGATGATGGACTTCGCCCAGTATGCCTTCAACAAGTCCCACGCCTGCGCTTACGCGGTGGTGGCCTACCAGACGGCTTATCTCAAGCGCCATTACCCCGCCGAGTTCATGACCGCGCTCATCAACAGCTTCATCTCCGTGTCCGAAAAGGTCTCCCACTACATCCGCTACGCCCGGGGCATCGGCATCGAGGTGCTGCCCCCGGACATCAACAAGTCCGAAAAAGTCTTTTCGGTGGAAGAGGGGAAGATCCGCTTCGGGCTGTCCGGCCTGACGAACATCGGCGACTCCATTGCCATCATGATCGGGGAACGGAACGAAAAGGGCGCTTATAAAGATTTTCAGGAGTTCGTCCGGCGGAACGCGGGTACGGTGAACAAGTCCCAGCTGGAATCCCTCATCCTTTCGGGCTGCTTTGATTATTCGGGCGCCCGCCGCTCCCAGCTCATGGCCGCTTACGAGCGGATTTATAAAAACGCCCAGGACGAGGAGAGGCGCTCGGCTAGCGGCCAGATGAGCTTCTTCGACCTGGCCGGCCGGCAGGAGGAGCAGTACGAGCTTCCGGACATCCCCGAATTCGAGGAAAAGCAAAAGCTCTCGCTTGAAAAGCAGAAGCTCGGCATCTACCTCTCGGGCACCCTGCAAAGTTGAGCGGGAACTGCAAAACGAGAAGTGGACGGTTAAAAGAAAATATTCAAGCTGGCCGAAAACCCCGAAACCATGGGGGAGATGGACGGCAAAAAAGTGCAGCTGTCGGGCATGTTCTCCCAGCTTGTAAGCCGCATGACCAGGCGCAGCCGCCAGAGGATGGCCAACGGGGTGTTCGAAGACCTGACGGGGAGCATCAATGTGCTCATTTTCCCGGCGGTGTACGCGGAAAACGAACAAAAGCTCTCGGTGGATGAAATCTGCACCATCTTCGCCCGGGTGATCATCACCGAAGGGGAAGCTCCCGAGCTGATGGTGGACGACGTGGGGGAATACTACCCCAAAAAGGCGGAAAAAAGGCTGTACCTTCGGATCGAGGAGCGGGAGGCCGCCCTCATGGGCCAAATCAAGGAGGAACTCTGCTCCCACAGCGGCGGGTGCGGCGTGCGCATCGTGGAGCGGCGGACGGGCAAGACCTTCGAGCTTCGGGAGAAGGCGGACGTGTGCGAGCCTCTGCTCATGACTCTCCGGCAAATGCTGGGAAACGAGAACGTGGGCGTGAAGTGATTATTGTGTCGAAAGGCCGTATATGCTATAATCAACTGTCTGTTTGTGGAGGTTTTTATGCAGAAGGAAGACAACATGCTGAATGCGGATTTTGTGGTCGTTAAAGCGCTGGAAGACGGGGTCAACCTCATCGGCATGACGAGGGGCAGCGAAACCCGGCTTCAGCACACGGAAAAGTTGACAGCGGGAGAAGTGATCATCGCGCAATTTACGGACAACATCTCCGCCATGAAAATTAAAGGCAAAGCGGAAATCCTGACGAAGTACGGCAAGATTTTATCCGAAAGCTGAAAAACAGCACGGAGGTGCGCCATGTGGATCGTGGTATACATCGCGGAGGGCAAAAGCTCCGCCGATGCGCTCCGGCATTTGCTGGAGAGCGAAGGCATCCTTGCGAAAGAAAGGGCAATCTATAAAAACAAAACCGAAGCCCAAAACAGCTATGAGATCATGGTACTCGAGTCCGAAGTGGAAGAGACCCGGGAGCTTATGGCTTTGAAAGGCTTTTAAATTCAAGCTGGAGACGGGTAACACAATGAAAAAAATCGCATTACTCACAAGCGGCGGAGACACCCCCGCCATGAACGCCACCATCTTTGCCGTCGTGCGGCGGGCGAAAAGCATGGGCATCAGCGTGTTTGGCGTCATCAGGGGGTATCAGGGGCTCATAGAGGGCAGACTGGCCGAAATACGCACCAAAACCGTGGAATACATCGTGAACAAGGGCGGCACCATCTTAAAAACCGCCCGCTCCATGGAGATGCTCACCGAGAGCGGCCGGCAAAAAGCGGTGGACACTTTGAAAGCCTTCGACGCGGACGGCCTCATCGTCATCGGGGGGGACGGGAGCTTCAAGGGCGCCCGGGCGCTCACTTATATGGGCGTGCCCACCATCGGGCTGCCGGGCACCATCGACAACGACCTGGCCTATACCGACTATTCCATCGGCTTTGACACCGCCGTCAATTCAGCCATCGCCGAAATCGCCAAAATACGGGACACCATGCTCTCCCACGACCGCATCGGCGTGGTGGAGGTGATGGGCAGAAACTGCGGCAACGTGGCTTTGTACGCGGGCATCGGGAGCGAGGCGGATTACATCATTCTCCCCGAAATGCCCTTTGATGTGGACGAAATCTGCACGAGCATCGCCGAGCGGGAAAAGCACGGCAAAGCCACCAGCATCATCGTGATATCCGAAGGGGCGGGGAGCAGCGACGCTCTTGCCCGCTATATGAAGGCCAAAACAGGGCGGGACGTGAAGTCCATCGTGCTCGGCTACGTCCAGCGGGGCGGCGCGCCTTCGGCTTTTGACCGCGTCCTCTCCATGAAGATGGGCGCCCGGGCCGTGGAGCTGGCCGCCGACGGAAAAGGCGGGCGGGTGGTGGGCATACGGAACAACGCCATCATCGACCAGGACATCGACGACGCGCTGGCCGAACCCCTGAAGTTCGACGAGCAGCTCTATCGGGAATACCTGGCCATGACCAACTATTGAGGGGAAGACGGCCTCCCGGCCGTCTTTTTTTGCCCCAAATGTTTCCTTTAAGAAATTATTTATAAAAACTATTCTAAAAAGTGTTGCTTTAAAGAAACGGTTGTGATAGGATGATAATAAAGAGGTGGACATGATGGAAAACAGGGAATTAAACGCGCTCATTGAAAAGGCCATCGGCAAGAGCTCCCGAAACGAATTCTGCCGGCGGGCGGGCATCAGCGCCGGCAATCTTTCCAAAATCCTCCGGGGGCAGAAGCCGAGCCCCGAGATACTGGAGCGGATCGCGGAGAGTTCGGCCTTCGTGGAATATTTCGAACTCATGCAAGCCGCGGGCTACATCGAGGCGGAGCAGCAAACGGCAAACGCGGCCATCCCCATCGTGGGGAGCATCGCCGCGGGCGCGCCCATCGAGGCGGCGGAAAACTTCTCCGGGTATCTGAAAATCGAATACGGCCATAAGAATCTGGGAAGAGACTGCCTGGCTTTAAACGTGGTGGGCGACTCCATGGATCTGGCCAACATACCCGACGGGAGCACGGTGATCGTGCGGCGGCAGGACACATTAAAAGACGGCGACATCGGCGCCGTGATGGTGAACGGGGAAGTGACGGTGAAAAAGGTGTTCCGCAAAGACGCTTATTTGATGCTCACCCCCGTAAGCTCCAAGCCGGTTTATCAGCCTCAGATCTATTCCCCCGAAGACGATGTGCGTATCCTCGGCAAGGTGATCCTCACTATCGTGGATATGGAGTAAAGAAGAAAATGGAGCGCACGATCCTGCATTGCGACTGCAACGCGTTTTATGCCTCCGTGGAATGTCTCATGGAGCCCTCCCTGAAGGATGTGCCCATGGCCGTCGGGGGGAGCGTGAGCGAACGGCACGGCATCATACTGGCCAAAAATGAACTGGCCAAGAAGCAGGGCGTGGTCACGGCCGAAACCATCTGGCAGGCCAGGCGGAAATGCCCCGAGCTTCTGATTGTGCCGCCCCATCACCGGGAATACGCGTTTTATTCCAGGCGGGTGAACGCCGTCTATGAGCAGTACACCGACCTGTGCGAGCCCTTCGGCATAGACGAAACCTTTCTGGACGTGACCCACAGCATGCACCTCTTTAAAAAAGACGGCCGCGGGGTGGCGGAGGAAATACGGGAACGGGTGAAACAAGAGATCGGCCTCACCATTTCCGTGGGGGTCTCCTTCAACAAAGTGTTTGCCAAGCTGGGAAGCGACTATAAAAAGCCCGACGCGGTCACCCTCATTTCAAAAGAGAATTATAAAACCATCGTCTTCCCCCTTCCGCCCCTGTCCATGATCTTCGTGGGGCCGGCGGTGAATCAAAAGCTGGCCGACTGCGGCATCACCACCATCGGCGCGTTGGCAGGCTGCAAAAAGGAATTTCTGACGCAGCTGTTCGGCAAGCAGGGGGAGAGCATGTGGCGGGCGGCCAACGGGCTGGACGATTCCCCCGTGCGCCCCGCCGATTTTCACGAAGCGCCCAAATCCGTGGGACAGGGGAGAACCTTCCGGCGGGACCTGACGGAAGAGGAAGACGTGAAAGCCGGGATATGGGAACTGTCCGAACAGGTGGCCGAGCGGCTCAGGAGCTATGGACTCAAATGCGCGGGCGTGCAGCTCTCGGTTAAGGACAGCGAGATGAAAAACCGCTCCCGGCAAACCCGGCTTTTCAACCCCACCCATCTGGCGGGGGAGATCGGGGAAGCGGCTCTGGAGCTGGCAAAGGACTTCGCGCTTTCCGGCAAGCCCGTGCGGGCGCTGACCATCACGGCCATCGGCATACTGCCCGCCGAAGAGGCGGGAGAGCAGATGAACTTTTTTTATCCCTCAAAAAAGCGGGAGAAGAGAGAGAAGCTCGAGAGCGCCCTTTACGCCATAAGGAGAAAATACGGGGACAGGAGCGTGGAAAGCGCCACCGTGGCCGCAAGCGATTTGTTTAAAAGGCAGAGGGAAGAAGAGGAAGAGCCCGAAGAATGACCGGCGGTTTTGCCGGCCGATGACCATAAAAGAGCAATCAAAAAAAGAGCGGCTTCGTTCAAGACCGGGACTAAGCAAGCTCAGCGCTCCCGGCGAAACCGCCCCTCTTTCATTATTTTATCTCAAAACATTGCCGCTGTCCATCGGGATAGGCGCGGCCAAGGGGAAATCTATATGGACCTATTCCAAAAGCTCGGCATTTTAACGGACGCGGCCAAATACGACGTGGCCTGCACCTCCAGCGGCGTGGAGCGGGGTAAAAAGAAAAACGCCATGGGTACGGCCAGCGCCGCCGGCATCTGCCACAGCTTTGCCGCCGACGGCCGGTGCATCTCTCTTTTAAAAGTGCTCATGAGCAACGTCTGCGCCTACAACTGCAGCTATTGCCCCAACCGGCGGGAAAACGACGTGCCCCGGGCCGCGTTTTCACCCCGGGAGCTGGCCGAGCTCACCATCGGTTTTTACAGGCGAAACTACATCGAAGGGCTCTTTTTAAGCTCGGCGGTGGTGAAAAATCCCGACTATACCTGCGAACGCATGCTGGAAGTGCTGCGGATTCTCCGGGAGGAATACGCCTTTAACGGCTATATCCACGCCAAGGCCATCCCCGGGGCCGACCCCAGGCTCATACGGGAAATCGGCCTGCTGGCCGACCGGATGAGCGTGAACATCGAGCTTCCTTCGGAAAAGAGCCTCAGGCTGCTGGCCCCCGAAAAGAAAAAGGAGAGCATCCTGGCTCCCATGCGCCAGATCAGGGAAGGCATCGAAGAGGGGAGCGCGGCGCTGGTGAAGTATCAAAAGCCCCCGAAGTTTGTGCCCGCCGGCCAGAGCACCCAGCTCATCATCGGCGCCACCCCCGAAAGCGATTACAGCATATGAAGCTGTCTTCGGCGCTTTATAAGGTATTCCTTAAAACGGGTGTTTTACTCGGCCTATGTGCCCGTGGTGGCGGGAGCCAACCTGCCCGCCCTCCACGTGAAGCCGCCTCTCTTAAGGGAACACAGGCTGTATCAGGCGGACTGGCTGCTCCGGTTTTACGGTTTTCAGGCGGAGGAGATACTGAGCGAGGAAAACCCGGATTTCAACCCCTTTCTCGACCCCAAGTGCAACTGGGCGCTCAACCACATGGAGCTGTTCCCCCTGGAGGTGAACCGGGCGCCTTACGAAATGCTCCTCCGGGTGCCGGGGATCGGCGTACGGAGCGCCATGAAAATCCTGCGGGCCCGAAAGGCGCAGGCACTTGACTTTGAAGGGCTGAGGCGGCTGGGCGTCACCCTCAAACGGGCGCGGCACTTCATCACCTGCCGGGGCAGGGCGGACATGGGCGTGCGGTTTGAGACGGAGCGGGTGCTGAGCGCGCTGGTGTCAAAAGACGTGCTCTTTGGCGGACAGGGACGGATGGAGCAGCTTTCGCTGTTTGAACCTACAATGGAGGATGTGCAGAAATGTCTATCAGGACAGATATAGTTTATTATTACGACGGTACTTTTGAGGGCCTCATGAGCTGCGTATACGAGAGCTTCTATGAGAACGAACTCCCCGAGGCCATATTGGCCGAAGACTCGGCCGAACTTTTGCTGTATGAGAAAAAATACGTCTCCACTGAGCTGTCCCGGTCCAAAAGGGTGGCGGAGGCGATTAAAAAGAAAATATCCGCCGCCGCATACAAGCTGGTGGAAGACAGCTTCCACACCTGCCTTGTGAACAAGGAGCGGCATATCCTCCTGTTCATACGCTTTGGGTTCAAAGCGGGCCGGAAGGCCACGGACATGATGGGTGAAAGGCGGGTGGAAGTGCTGCAAAGCGCGGTGCGGCACTTATACGGCGAAGCCTGCCAGTATACGGGCTTCCTCCGGTTTTCCGATTACGGCGGCGTGCTGGGCGCCACCATCGAGCCGAAAAACAACACGCTTCCCTATCTGGCCGATCATTTCTGCCGGCGTTTTGCGGGCGAGGCGTTCATCATATACGACAAGACCAACCGCCTGGCCCTCCTTTATAAAGACGGCAAGCACATGTTCACCCGCATGGACGGCCTCCGCCTGCCCGAAACAAACGGAGACGAGGAGCTGTACCGGGCGCTGTGGCGGAGCTTTTACACCCGCGTGGCCATACGGGAGCGGACCAACAAGCGCCTGCGCATGACCCACATGCCCAAGCGGTATTGGGCCAACATGACCGAGATGCAACAGGAACAAGCCCTGAGCTTAAAGAACAGAGCCTGAGCTGATCCTAAAATGAAAAAACGGGAAAAAGGGAGTCTATCCGATGTTTTCCAGGCCCCTTCGATAAAATTCCAGGCGGGCCAGGCTTTCCTTCGCCGGGAGTTCGCCCGTCTCCATGAAGCGCAGCGCGGCCTCGAAGGTGGGGATGCCCGACCGGCCCCCCGGGCTGGTGCACTTAATGGCGGCCACGGCGCTGGCAAAGCGGGCCGTTTCCTCCGCCCCCCAGCCCCTTAAAAGGCCGGCCAGAAAGGCGCCGTGGAACACGTCTCCCGCGCCGAGCGTGTCCGTCACGGGCACCTGGTAGGCGGGAAGGAAGAAATATCCCTCTTCGCCCATGCCGCAGCAGCCTTTTTCTCCGAATGTGTAAACCGCGATGCTCGGGCCCATGTCCCGCGTCTTCCGGCAGTTTTTCTCAAAGTCCCGGTCGCCAAAAAGGGCGTCGTACACAAATTCGGAGGCCACAAACACGTCCACGAGAGGGATGAACTCCTCCATACCCGGGCGGTAGGAGTCGGCGTCCATAAAGACCTTCACGCCCTGCTCCCGGGCCAGCCGGCAGGCTTTGATGTTGATGTCGGTGAATTTGGAAAGATAGAAGTATTCGGCCTGAGCCAGGAGGGAAAAATCCACGTCCGCCTCGGTGATTTCCGAAGCCGAGCCAGCTTTGTGGATGATGCTCCTGCCGTGGGTCTCATGGTCGCTGATCACCACCGAAAGGGAGGTGGTGCCCTCTTTTACCTTGAGGTGGGACGTGATCACGCCGTGGCGCTCAAAATCGCGGAGGCAGGACCTGGAAAAGACGTCGTCCCCGATGGGACCCATGAGGGCGCATCGGGCGCCGAGGCGGGCCGCGGCCAGCATGCCCGTGGAGAGCTTGCCCCCTCCCTGCCAGCTGTAATCAAACAGCTCGGCTCCGAGATTGGGTGAGGGGAGCTGATCCACATTGAGGGCGAAATCGATACAGGGAGACTCAATGCCGATGGCGTCGAAAGCCTTGCTGCTCATAGGAAACCTCATACTTTATAATTTGTTTTAATAAAGTATATACCAAAATGCCCGGTTTGGCTACGGCTAAAAGATATTATAAAAAGTGAATTTGTCCCAATCCGATATGTGGTCGAGGTAATAGGCGAGGCGTGAAATGTTGGAGGGCAAAAGCTCTCGTGCCCCATAGCGGATATTTGCCCCAAGGCTCTTAAACTCGGAGAGGATCTGGTCCATCTCGTTGTGTTCCAGAATGGAAAAAAGAGCGTCGGAATGCTCCTCCCAATACGCATCCATCTGAAAGTACTCTTCTTCCGCCAGGGAAAAATTCCCCGCGTCGCAGGCCGCCTGAACGCGGTTGAGGGAAGAGAGCAGGTCTTCCATGGTGGACTTGAGATAGGAGTTCTGCAATATGCAGGCGAGCGCGAGGCTGCCCACCACGAGGGCAAGCATGATCCGTTTAAGCATAGAACTTCTTCGCCTCCACGTCCATGGTCTTCACCCGGCCCGTCATGTCCTGCAAAAAGAGCGCACCGGTTTCGGAAAGGCTCAGGATCAGAATGTCCTTGATGCCCGAGTACCCCAGGGCGGCGATGAAAGCGTGGAGCTTCTTCTTGTCGATTTTTTCATCATAAGGCTGGAGGTGTTCACTTTCCGTCCAGCACGAAAGGGCGGAATAAAAGGGCGACTCGCTGACCTTCAGCTTCAAATCGTTTTTGGTGGGAGGCGAAAAGGAGTCCTTTAACAGCACGGAAAGCTCCCCGTTTGTCTCCAGCACCGCGTATTTCACCGAGGCGATATCCGTGGTGCCCGACATGCGCAGCTGCTCCATCAGGTCGTTCAGGTTGTAGCTGGCTTTTTTCAGCTCATCCGCCTGCAGCACGCCGTCGCAGATGAGCATATGGGGCTTGCCGCAGATAAAAGCCCGCAGCCGCCTGCTTTTCAGGGTGATGAAGGAAATGATGGAATAGAGCAGAAGGAGCGTAAAAGCCGGCACGATGCCATATAAAAGCGGCGTGGCGGGGCTGTTCATGGGCGTGGTCACGATGTCTGCGATCATGAGGGTGATGACCAGTTCATAGGGCTGGAGCTCCCCCGAACGCTTTAAGCCCATGAGGCGTATGGCGAAGAAGATCAGCGTGTAGATTATGATTGTTTTTATTACTATATTGAACATGAAAGCGCCTCCCTACGTATAGTATTTAAAAAAATTTCCAAAATATACATGGTTTTGCCAATAAAAAATTCCCTAAAACGACATAGAAATAGAATGGGGTATGATATAATCACCTCAGTCTCAAGGGGCTTCCCTGGGAATAGGCTAAGCGTTTAAAACTCAACAATATTTCTGGCCGGGATGTTATACTGCAGATGCTTTTTAAAAAAATTGGAGCCGTTTTTCTCATCTTTCCGCTCATGCTCTGCGGCTGCGGCGAAAAAGATGAGAATGAAAATAAATATTATCAGATAGCCTCCGAGCTCATGGACGTGCTCTGGAATGTGGACTATCATACGTTCACGTCCAAGCGCACGACGGAGTTTGCAACCAGGTATTACGAGGACGGTTACTTGGAGTATTACCTGGAAGATACGGAATATAATGCCGGAGTCGAATACACACAAAACACAAAAATTATCAGCCGTCTTTTAAGCACGAAGGATCTTTCTTTTGCCGAGCAGGAGCTGGACGGCGCCGCATATCTGGTTCAAAAGCTGGAGGCGGAGGTGGCCATCGACCATTTTTCGCCTTTGGATCCGGAAAACACCTATTATGAAGAGGGCAAAGAATACACCCTCATCTATAATATATATTTTACGGAACAGGAAGGGGACTATAAGATAGCCGGGTTTTCCTACCAGTTTGAAGAGGGGGAAATACTTCCCAGCTCTGAGCGGGAGGAGCTCACGGAAGGGGAACGCCAACAGATCATCAACTCCGCAAGGGAATACATCAACGTCAGGTATTTCATCAACTATGCCGATATGGACGAGGAAGCCATTTACAAGGCTTATGAGGAGAATCTCACCGGAAGCTTTTTGGAGTGGGAAGGCATAACGCCTGAGTGGGTCGCCACTCTGGCAGAGGAATACAGAGCATACCATGTCTCGGTCACAGTCGTGTCCTCTGTGCTGGAAGGAAGCACAAAAAAAACCGCAGTATACGACGGTGTGTCCCAGCACTACTACTACTATGTGGACGCCCTATACGAATACGCGCTTCAGGCCGACAGCATCTATCTTTCGGCCAACGATCTGGCGGAAAAAGGCACGGTGAACGAACGGATTTACTTCGAAAAGGGAGAAGACGGTTGCCTCAGGATTGCGTTTGCAAAATACGCGAACGAATAGCTTGAAAATGGGTATGGAGGAGAACAAAACTAACCTCGGGGGTGGAGTTATGAAACATAGCATTAAAATCGAAGAACTGCAAAGGGCACTGCTGGAGGCGGAGGACGCTCTGGAAAAAGGGAGAGCAGAATTAAACGAAGCCGCGATGAAGGCCTACAACGCAGGAAAACCTCTGGGTGACGACGAGTCTGTTTTGAGGAGCAGCAAACTTGTCAACATACAGGCGCTCAAGCTGCAGGAACTGGAGGAAGAGCTGAAGAGGCTGCGTGAGGAAGGTAAAGAAAACTAACTGACTGGGTCAGTGCCAAAAAGGGCGGAAACGCCCTTTTTACGTGAAGGAAAGGAAAATTTTACTCCAAAAGGATGACAAACGCGCCGAATGTGATAAAATATGTATGATGAGCGGACGCGTTTGCCTGCGTCATATAAACGGTTCATTTCTCATGATCGGAGAGTGTTGTGGCGGAATTTTTACAGATACTGAAAAACAGTACGCTTCGGTTTACTGTGCTGGACGCGATCGACATCATACTGGTCGCGGCCATCATATACGGGCTTTTAAAACTCACCAGCGGCACCCGGGCTTCCCAGGTGGTGAAGGGGCTGGGCGTGTTTGTCGTGCTTGCCCAGATCTGCAAAATGGTGGGCCTTTCGGCGGTCTCCTGGCTCCTGAGCTCTTTTATCGACGCGGGGGTCGTGATTGTGGTCATCATTTTTCAGCCCGAAATCCGCAGGGCGCTGGAGCGCATGGGAAGAGGGAAGATTTTCGATATTGCCCTCAACCTGAATCGAGACAGCACCGCCGACCATGAGGAAGTGATAGAAGAGATCGAGCGGGCGGTTTTAAACATGTCCAAAAGAAAAATCGGCGCGCTCATGGTGTTTGAGGCCAAGACGGGCTTAAAAGACGTGATTGAAAGCGGCAGAATCATCAACGCGGGCATTTCCAGCGAGCTGATTGAGAATATATTCTTCCCGAACGCACCCATGCACGACGGGGCCATGATCTTAAGGGGAGAAAAAATTGTGGCGGCGGGCTGCTTTTTGCCTTTGAGCGACAATAAGAACCTGCCCTCCGAGCTGGGGACCCGCCACCGGGCGGCCCTTGGCATTTCCGAACTGTCGGACGCCCATGTGATCATCGTCTCGGAGGAGACGGGGGTGATTTCATTGGCTCACGAAGGCACCATGACCAGATACCTGGACATCAGGTCGCTCCATTCGGTGCTTCAGGAGATATACGGCGCAAAACGGCGCATGAGCAAGCGCATCGGCGCGGATAAGGAAAGCGGAAGAGGGGAACAGGAATGAAAAGGGCATTTTTAAAAATCCGCAGGGCCTTTCAAAAATCTTTCGCGTACATCTGGAAGATTTCAAAGGGCAACTGGTATCTGAAACTTGCCGCCCTGCTCTTTGCTTTTCTCATGTGGAGCTATGTGATCGCCGATCAGAACCCCACCCGCCCCGTCACGGTAAAAGGCGTGACCGTGTCCTTCAGCGGGCTTAACGAACTCACGGAAAAGGGGCTCACGGTGGACAGGAGCCAGCTGGAAAAGCTGGTGGACATCACTTTTTCGGCGGGCATCAACTATCATAAAAACATCAACAATAACAACACCAAAGCCACGGTGGACCTCTCTTCCATCAACAACGTGGGGGAATACAAGCTGGATATACAGGTGAGCGCCAGCGTGGCCAGCGCGGTGGTGCGCTCCATGTCCGAGAGCACCGTCACCGTTTATATCGACGAGCTGGTGGAGCGGACGGTGCCCGTGCGCTGCGAGGTGACGGGCGGGCCGGCGGAAGGCTATTATCTGGAGGAACCCGTGCTGTCCGAAACCATGGTGGTGATCTCGGGGGCAAGGGAAAAGATTCAAAACGTGGTGGAAGCCGTGGTGGTGATCTCCTCAAAGGATATGCGGGAGAGCGTGAAGGCGAGCTTTATTGTCACGCTCTATGACGCGGAGGGAAAAGAGGTGGAGCACGAGGCGGTGAACGGCTCGGTGCCCTCCGTGATCGTGGAGCTCAATGTGCGGCGGGCCAAAACCGTGGGCATCGACCTGGAAGAGGCGCTTTCCGTCATCACCAACATCAAAGACGGCTACGAGGCGGTGAACATCACCGTCAGCCCCGAAACCTTCCAGATCGTGGGGGAAAAGGAGATTTTAGACGAGATCACCGCCCTTCAGATCAAGCCCATTTCAGCGGAAAACGCGGATAAGAGCGTGCTTCTGGAAGGGGAGATTTTAAACGTGGCCGGCGTGGAGATCGTGGGCGAGACCAAAGTGGCCATCTACGTGCAGATACGGGAAAAGGAAAGCGAAAAGACCTTTGAGAACATCAAAATCGAAGCCACCAACCTGGAAGCCGGGCTCAGAGTCCAGCTTTCAAAAGCGCATACCGACGTGACGCTCACGGGCAACCAGTCGGGCATCGGGTCGGTGGTGCGGAAAAACGTGATCGCTTACGTGGATTTGGCCGGGCTTCGGAAGGGCACTTACGTGCTGCCCGTGAAGATTGAAAGCATCTCGGGGGTCACCCTCAGCAAGGTGGCCATCGAGTATACCACGGTCACGGTCACAATAGATTGAAAGAGCTTTTTAGACAGCCGCTTTTGGGACAGATAAAAAGCGGCTGCTTTTTTTGGAGACGGTATGCACATTTTATTAAACGAACTGCCCCTTCGGTTAAACGAAGAGGAAGAGGCGCTGAAAGGCGCGGCGGCAAGAAAGCTGGGGATACCTGAGAGGGAAATCCGCAATCTTTTGATGAAACGGAAATCCCTGGACGCCCGGAAGAAAAACGATCTTTTGTTCAAATACTCGGTGGCGGCGGAGGTGGATGCTTCGGCGGGACAGGCCCTTCTTGATCAAGGCTTCCAGGAGGAAAAGGAGCAGGCGTTTTGCTATCCGTCTCACGGCGGGGAAGAGATGAAAGGAAGGGCGCTGGTGGTGGGAGCGGGCCCGGCGGGGCTGTTCGCCGCGTACGCCCTGGCAAAAGAGGGCTATCGTCCCCTCCTGCTGGAGCGGGGCAAAAAAATCGGAGAGCGGGAAGGGGATTTTTCCCTTCTGCAAAGCCGCGGCATACTTGGCGAAGAGAGCAACGCCTGCTTTGGGGAAGGGGGAGCGGGGGCTTTTTCAGACGGCAAGCTCACCACCCGCATCAAAGACCCGGCCTGCACAGAGGTGCTCCGGCTGTTCGTGGAAAACGGTGCGCCGGAGGAGATCGCCTATCTCGCCAAGCCCCATCTCGGCACGGACAATATCCGTAAAATCGTGGCTTCCCTCCGGGAAGAGATTTTGCGCCTGGGCGGAGACTTTCTCTATGAGGCAAAGCTTGCCGACCTGGTGATCCGGGAGGGCGAGCTGCTGGCCGTCCGCTATGAACAGGGGGGCGCGCGTTTTGAAATCCCCACCAACGCCTGCGTGCTGGCCGTGGGCCACAGCGCCCGGGACACTTTTTCCATGCTGCTGGAGCGGGGCGTGACTCTGGAAAAGAAACCCTTTGCCATGGGCGTGCGGGTGGAGCATCCCCGCTCTTTCATAGACGAGCTGCAATACGGCGCCTTTGCCGGTCACCCCAAGCTGGGCGCGGCGGAGTATGTGCTGAAGGCCAACTTTGGGGGACGGGGTGTCTACTCCTTTTGCATGTGCCCGGGGGGAGAGGTGATCTGCTCGGCCACGGAAGCGGGGCGCACGGCGGTGAACGGCATGAGCTATTATAAGCGGGACGGGCTGTTTTCCAACAGCGCGCTGGTGGTGTCCGTGGGAGCGGAGGACATGCCCGCCGGCCCTCTCGGCGGTGTGGAACTCCAGCGGCAGGTGGAAGAAAAGGCGTATCATTTGGCGGAAGGCTACGGCGCGCCTCTCCAGCGCTACAAGGATTTTCTTGCGGGGCGGCTAAGCGGCTCCTGCAAAAGCTCCTATCTGCCTTACGGCAAGTCCGCCATGCTGGGGGACGCCCTGCCCGGCTTTGTAAAAACCGATCTTCAAAAGGCCGCCTTCCGATTTGACGCCGCTCTCCCGGGATTTGTGGAAAAGGGCGTGCTCATCGGGACGGAGACCCGAACCTCTTCACCCCTGCGGATCCTTCGGGGAGAAGAGGGGTGTTCGTCCGTCCGGGGTCTTTACCCGGCGGGAGAGGGCTCGGGCTACGCGGGGGGCATCATGTCCTCGGCGGCGGACGGGCTCAACACGGCGGCCAAAATTATAGCACGGTTTTCGGAGGTGTAACGGACAGATGGACGTTTCGTTTAAAAAGTATGTGGTCATCACGGGAAACTACGGCAGCGGCAAAACCGAGCTGGCCTTGAATCTGGCGCTCTTGTTTGCCCGGGCGGGAGAGAACACGGTTTTGGTGGACATGGACATCGTGAACCCCTATTTCCGCTCATCGGGCAAACGGGCGCTGCTGGAAGAGGCGGGGGTGCGGGTGATCAGCCCCCGATACGCCAACAAAAATATCGACATGTTCTCCCTGTCCGGGGAGATTTACGCTCCCTTTGACAACCCGCCCGACCATGCGGTGTTCGACGTGGGAGGCGACAACACGGGGGCGGCCGCCCTTGGCATGTTAAAAGACCAGTTTCTGGCTCATGGGGATGAGGTGGAGTTCCTGTTTGTGGTGAACGCCGCCCGGCCCCTCCAGTACAGCGCCGACTCGGTCATGAACATCATGCGGGAGATCGAAAAGAGCGCGGGCATCAACATCACGGGCGTGGTGAACAACGCCAACCTGGCCCGGGACACCGACCTTCAAACCATCGAGGCGGGAGAAGCCCTCGCCCGGGAAGTGGCGGAAAAAGCGGGCGTGGAGCTGAAATTCAGCGCGGTGCGGGAGGATTTGGCAGGGCTTTCAGAACTGAAGACGCTTCAAAAAGTGTTCCCCATCCGGGTGTATATGCGGCCCGACTGGCTGGATGAAATTTACTGATCCCTCCGTT
>JAXGQH010000001.1:0-1131 GCA_040766545.1 Christensenellaceae bacterium | reverse complement strand
GCTCTTTTCCGCGCGGACGCTTACCTTAAAATCTTTGCCCTCGTTCTTCGCGGTCTCCTCGGCCTGCTTTTTCTCCTCGGCCGTGCCGGCGTTCCCGTAGGCTATGGCCTGGTCGATGACTTCCTCGTAGTCGGTGGTTATGCCCAGCTGGGACGCGGTGAACTCCCGGATATCCCCGCCGAAATTGATCGAGAGCGTTATGCCGTTGAGCAGCTCCTCGGGGACGCTTTTGGTTGCCTCCAGCGCCTGTTCGCGGGTCATGCCGGAGATGTCGATGCCGTTTACGGACACCCCCGCAAGCGCCTTCTGCCCTCCGCTGAAGAGGACGGCGGCCACCGCCGCCCCGGCGGCCAGCAAAATAAAAAGGGATATGAACAGTATCTTTCTTCCCTTGCTCGAAGGCTTCTTTTTCTCGTTTTTCATCGGCTACGCTCCATATTCTTAAAATACCTGTACAGTCAGCAGGGTGCGTCGCTTTGCGGGTGCTCCTGCACATGGATGAGGCCCTGGTCGAACATGGTTTTCACGTGGTCGTCGTCCAGAGCGTACAACACCGTTTTCCCATCCCTTCGACACTTTACCGGCCGCAATTGTTTCAGTATCTTCAGCTGATGCGAGATGGAGGACTGGGTCATGTCCGGAAGGCAGGCGATGTCGCACACGCAAAGCTCGGTTTCAAGCAGGGCGCACAGTGTCCGTATCCGAGTCGGGTCGCCGAACACCTTGAAGGTCCTGGACAGCCCGTACAGCTCCTCCGGGGGAGGCATGACGGAGCCGGCCCGGGCCACGGTCTCCCTGTGCATCGCGCGGCAGTTGCAGCGCTCGGTGGAATCTCTCATGATTACGGCTCCATACTTGAATATGCACACATATATTTATGATAGTTGACGCCCCGCCGGTTGTCAACGGTTCGCATACTAAAAAAGTACTCGTTTCAGGCCTGGCGCGCGCCGGGCATCCAACAAACAAAGGTTCATATTGCTCCGGCAAAAACGATGTTTTGTCCGCGGGCGGCAAAAGTGATATAATGCTTTTGGATTTTGCATTTCAGGAGGGACCCGGATGAACACCTACCCGCTGACAGTAGCCGGACTTACGCGCCATTTGCCCATATGCAGGGTGAATGACGAG